>CAMEDD010000044.1 GCA_945913285.1 Candidatus Sulfopaludibacter sp. SbA3 | reverse complement strand
GGGCGCACCTGAAGCTGTGGGCCGAGGCCTGGGGCGCGCGGACCGGGACCGACCCCGTGCTGACCCGGATGGGTCTCACCCGCCCGGCAGATGTGGCTGGCCGCGACCTCTCGGCCGGCCAGCGGCGCCGCACCGCCCTCGCCCGCCTGCTGCTGGAAGACCGCCCGGTCTGGCTGCTGGATGAGCCGTACACGGCGCTCGACGCTGATGGCCGGGCCCTCGTCGACGCCCTGATCGCCGAGCACCGCGCCAAAGGCGGGGCCGTGATTGCAGCCCTGCACGGCGAGGCCGGATTTGCCGGCAGCACGGACGTGACGCTTTGAGCGGCGCGCCCCTTCTGGCCGCTTTCCGCCAATCCCTCGGCGAAGCCTGGGCCGGCGGTGCAGGCGCGCTGCTACCGCTCGGTTTTCTCGGGGGGACGGCCGTGCTCGTGCCACTCGGCATCGGCACCGACGCGGCCACCCTGAAGGCTGTCGGACCGGGAATCATCTGGGTCGCGCTGGCGCTCGCGAGCCTCGTCACCCTCGAACGCATTTTCCAGGCAGATACCGAGGACGGTACGCTGGACCTCTGGCTGCAGGCCGGGGCGCCGGTTTCGGCGCTGGCCGCCGCCAAGACGCTGGCCCACTGGTTATCCGCCGGGCTGCCTCTCGCGTTGTTCTCGCCCGTGCTGGCCTTGATGTTCCAGGCGCAGGCAAGCCCGGCGCTGCTGGTGAACGCCGGTCTCTACGCCCTCGGTAGCCTCGCCTTCTTCTTCTGGGGCGGGGTCGGAGCGGCCCTGTCGGCCACGGTCCGCCGGGGCGGCCTGCTGATCTCGATGATCGCCCTGCCCCTCTATGTGCCGACGGCCGTCTTCGGCGCGCTCGCCATGTCCGGAGGGCCGGGTTCGACGGGCGCGCCGCTGTTTCTGGCCGCCTCAACGCTTTGCGCCTGCGCTGTTGCGCCCTACGCGATGTCTGCCGCGTTGCGCTTGGCGGCGGACTGAGGGAGCGCTAGGTCAGTCAGCCATGTGGTCCTACTTCGCCAACCCGCACAAGTTCCTGCGCCTGTCGGACTGGCTGGCCCCCACCTTCTATGCCGTTGGTGCACTGTGTATCGCCTGGGGCCTTTGGCAGGGGCTCTGGGTCGTGCCGAAGGACGAATATCAGGGCGGGGACATCATGCGCGTGATGTTCATCCACGTACCCGCCGCCTGGCTTGCAATGGCCAGCTACTCGGCGCTCGCGGTCGCCAGCTTCATCTGGTTCGTCTGGCGCCATGAGCTGGCCGATATCGCCGCTAAGTCCATCGCGCCGCTCGGTGCTGTCTGGACTGCGATCTGCCTCGCCACCGGCGCGATCTGGGGCAAGCCGACCTGGGGCACCTGGTGGCAGTGGAATGACGCGCGGATGATGTCCGTGCTGTTCCTGTTGTTCCTGTTCCTCGGCTACGTGGCGCTGCGCGCTTCGATGGACACGCGCCAGAAGGCGGCGCGCGCCGGCGCTATCCTCGCGATGGTGGGCGCGATCAACGTGCCGCTGATCAAGTTCTCGGTAGACATGGTGGAATCGATCCATCAGGGCGCCAGCGTCATTACCGCCGATGGCCCCAAAATGGCGGCCGTCTACCTGACCCCTCTTCTGATCAGCGGGCTCGGCCATTCGCTCTTTTTCGGCGGCCTTGTCATGACCAGCATGCGGACGGAAATCCGTGAGCGACGCATTGCCCGCCTTCGCGCGGCTTCCCTGGAAGGCGCCTGACGATGCCGGAGTTTGACAAGAACGCCGCTTACATCTGGGCCTGCTACGGGATCGGCGCGCTGCTGATCCTCGCCCTCACCCTGCAGGTGGCGCTCGCCGCGCGCTCGGCGCGTAAACGCCTCGCCAGCCTTGCCACCAATGACACGGACGGCGCCTGACATGAACCGCTCGCTGTTCGCCCTGCCTGTCGCAGCGCTGCTCCTGTTCGGCCTGCTCGGCGCCTGGCGGATGCTGTACCCGGACAAGGGCGAGTTCGAACGCGTCTCGCGCGCCGCCCCGGATTTTGCCTTTACCCTCCAGGATGGCGGCGAGATCGCCTTTGCCCCGCCGCCGGGCGGTGAGCCGGCCATCGTCAACCTTTTTGCCAGCTGGTGCGGGCCCTGCGAGGCCGAGCACAAATACCTGATGGAGCTTGGCGCTGCGCACCCGGGCCAGCTTTACGGCGTGCTTTACAAGGACAAGCCAGAGAAAGGCGAAGCCTTCCTCGCGCGTCTCGGCAATCCGTTCACGGCGGTGGCGCTGGATCCCGAAGGCAAGGGCGGGCTCGATTTCGGCCTTACCGGCGTGCCGGAGACTTTTGTGATCTCCGGCAAAGGCGACATCATCTTGCACATTGACGGGCCGCTCGACGATGCGTCACGCCAAAAAGTAAGCGAGGCGCTTGTGGCGCCTCGCTCGTAGATCAGCTTCGCGGTTAGCGGAGCTTATTTCTTTTTCTTGGCCGGGACTTTTTTCGCCGGGGCTTTCTTCACGACAGCCTTTTTCACAGCGGCTTTCTTGGACGGGGCTTTCCTGGCTTTCGGCTCAGGCGCGGCTTCTTTTTTCTCTGCGTCTTCCACGAGGCCGGTGAGGCCCTGGATCAGCGCATCCTGCTTCGCCTTGGCGAGCGTGGCGAACAGTGCAACGTCGGCCTTCAGAACCGCCGGGAGGGCTTTGTCATAGGCTTTCTTGCCTTTGACCGTCAGCGAGACAGATTTGGCGCGGGCGTCGGTTTTGGAGTCAGCGCGCTTGATCATGCCGCCGGCTTCCATGCGGGCGACCATGTCGGCGAGCGTGGAGCGATCGATGCCCGTGGCATTGACAAGGTCAGACTGGCTGACACCTTCATTGCCCGAGAGGGCAGCGAGGACAGAGAACTGGCGCAGCGTGAGGCCAGCCGTTTTCAGAGCAGCGGCCGAGTGGTTGGCAGCGATCTGCTGGGCGCGGTGCAGGAGGTGGCTGGGCGAGGTGTTGAGATTGAAGGACATGGGTTGGTTTCCGTTTGCTAAAGATGGGTTCCGGCGAAGGACGAGATGATTTGAACAGGGCCGATCCGATGTAGGGGCGTTAGACAAGAGCCCCGTAGGCGGATCAAACGCATTCCCCACACAGGCGACAGGATAAAGATTGGATGACTGATCAATTGCCAACTCCTTTCCAGCACGAAGATTTTCGGCTCGGCGTTCCAGAAGGTGATGACAGGGTACGGCGTATCTGCAACCGCTGCAACTTTGTTGACTATGTGAACCCGAAGATCGTGACCGGAAGCGTCGTGACACGGGGCGATCTGATATTGCTCTGCAAACGGGCGATCGAACCCCGGAAGGGGTTCTGGACCCTGCCTGCCGGTTTTATGGAAGAGGGCGAGAGTGTCGAGGAGTCTGCCCGGCGCGAAGCCCGCGAAGAGGCGTGTGCGGACATTCAGATCGACAGACTGCTCGCGATTTACTCCGTGCCCCGTATTTCCCAGGTTCAGATCATGTTCCGTGCCCGGCTGATGTCGGATGTCGCCCCCGGCCCGGAAAGCGAGGAGGTCAAACTCGTCGCCTGGAAGGATATTCCATGGTCTGAACTGGCATTTCCGACTGTGGTCTGGGCGTTGACGCATCATGCCAAGACACGGCACGACGCGGCATTTGCGCCCTTTGCCAACCCGCCCGGCACAGAAAAGCTGACGCGCTGAAAAGGCTGCCACACATGGCAGGGCTCGCCCTTTGACATGGCCGAGGGTGGACGGTGCGATGCGTTTGCTTACGCAGCCGCTTGCTCAACTTCCGGCTCACGCAGGTGTTTGAGCGTGTACGGCGTATTCAGTGCGCCGAAGGCGAGCACGATCACCATATTGCCGAGTTTCCAGTTGGCCCAGACATCCTCGGCGTCTTTTGCGCCGAATGTCAGCCCAAGGAATTCATACGTTCCGGCCGGCGCCACGGGAATACCCGCCATCACAAGGGGGGCTTCGAATCCCGGCGCAAAGGTGCGCCACAGGTATTCGTTCCAGAGCGCCATCGCGATAAAGAAGAAGCCCCAGCGTATGGCCAGCGTGCGCCAGGCGAAGTCAGGCAGATCGAACACTTTCGAAAACAGCGACTTCCAGATGTTGCGCCCAAACATCAGCGGCACGAAGATCATCACCGCCATGAACAGCTGCTGGATCGTCGGCTTCACATAGATGAATGCCTTCTCCTGCAGGAGGATGCCGATCAGGCCAAAGCCCGCGACGATCGACGAGGAGAACAACATCATCTGCGAAACAGGCTCGCGCCGGATCAGCTGGTTGGCGAGGAAGCCGAGCATAAGGGCGAGCAGAACACCGGTCGCCCAGAAGATGGCGGTATCCTTGTTTATGAGGCCGCCGAACAGGTCGACGCGGCGGAACACGTTGTAGACAAGCACAAAGGCAATGACCGGCACGAAGTCCGCCCAGAGCTGGTTGGCCTTGCCGGCCGCGGTCGCGACGGCGCTATCCTGTTTCACGGTATCGTTCATGGCATATCCTACGCAGAGACGGGCGAAACGGATTATGCGAACGTGTTTCGCACGAGTGTTCGCGCGCCGCCAGCATCAAGCACCAGTGCGGCGTTGCAGACGAGGGTAGAGTACCCGCCCCATCAGGGCGATCTGCGGAATGAGTATCAGGTTCAGCACAATCTTGAGAGCGGCGGGCACCGGCATAAGCAAGGCTACCTCGCGCGCCCAGGAGGAAAGCCATCAGCAGACGGAAGCTTTCGGTGAAGGCCTGCCGCCCGGCCCGCAGTCCCGCCTTATGGGCCCGAAGCGCCAACTGGATGGCCACATTCAGCGGCAGGTAGCCCGCAAGACAGCGCCCCAGGTTGATGGCGGGGCCGTAGCACGAACCCGTGCAGAGAGGGTTCGCAAGGGCCGCACGCAACCTTCAAGCCGCCGCCTGCATCAGCACGAGGCCGGCGGCCAAGGCCCCGGCCGCCGCAATCCGGCGGCGCCCGAAGCCCTCCTTCAGCAGCCATGCGCCCAGCGCCGCCGCAAACACAACCGAGGTTTCCCGCAGCGCCGTCACCACAGCCGCGTCCGTCAGCGTGTAGGCATAAATCGCAAGGCCGTAGGAGACCGCGCCCGCTACCCCGCCGATGACGCCGTTGCGCAATTCCGGCCGCACGGCGGTCAGGACCCTGCCCCGGCGCTGCCACAGGAAGACGGCCGTCACGCCGATCCAGTCGAGCAGGAACAGCCAGACCACGAAGGTCAGCGGCGTCTCCATGGCCCGGGCTGCGCGGGTATCGGCGACGGCGTAGAGCCCCACGCCCACCGCGGTCATCATCGCCCAGAACAGGGCCGACCGGTCGAGCTGCCGCGCGTCATGGGTCTCGGCCGTGGGTAGCGCGAAGACGAGGATCGAGAGGCTGGTAAGCGCCAGCCCGACTGTTTGAAGCGCCGAAAGGTCTTCCTGCAACCAGAGCGCCGCGAAGGCAGCCGTTGCGAGCGGGCCGAGGCCGCGCATGACGGGAAACACCAGAGAAAGTGCGCCCCTGTGCAGCGCCCGGATCGCGCAGAATTGGTAGAACCAGTGGACCATCATAGAGATGCCGATCAGACCCCAGGTCCCCGGCGGCGGCAGCGGCGCAAAAGGCAGCAAAGGCAGCACCGAGAGGCCCATGACGACCGCCACCAGCATGCGCGTTGTCAGCACGTCACCGCCGCGCTTTACCATGACATTGGTTATCGCCACCGTCAGCGCCGAGACAAGACACAGCAGAACAGGGAGCAATTCGGGGCTCATCCGGGCGGTGCTTAGTCAGGAATTGCAGCTGGGGGAAGCAGCGTCAGGGTTTGACACCCCCTGCCCTTGAGGCATCCTCCCGGCTGGAGGAACACACCATGGCGACACATGACCTGATCATCCGGGGCGGCACGATCATCGACGGCTCGGGCGCGCCGGCATTCGAGGGCGACGTGGCGGTCTCCGGCGGCGTGATCACAGGCGTCGGCAAGGTAAACGGGCGCGGGATCGAGGAGATCGACGCACGCGGTCAGGTGGTCGCCCCCGGCTTCGTGGACCTGCACACCCACTATGACGGCCAGGCGACCTGGGGCGAAGCGATCAGCCCTTCGTCCCTCCACGGCATCACCACGGTCGTCATGGGAAACTGCGGTGTCGGCTTCGCGCCCTGCAAGAGCGAAGACCATGACCGCCTGATCCGGCTGATGGAAGGCGTTGAGGATATCCCTTTCCCTGTTCTGACCGCCGGTTTGCCCTGGGCCTGGGAAAGCTTCCCGGACTATCTGGACTTCCTCGGCCAGCGCCGCTTTGACACGGACGTCTGCGCGCAGCTGCCTCACGCCGCCCTGCGCGTCTTCGTGATGGGCGACCGGGGCGCCAACCGCGAGGATGCAGACCCCGCCGACATCGCCGCAATGAAACAGCTCGCCAAGGAGGCTGTGCTGGCGGGCGCGATGGGCTTCTCCACATCCCGCACGCTGAACCACCGCACCTCCGACGGCCAGCCGACGCCGACCCTCACGGCCTCGCAGGACGAACTCACCGGCATCGCGATGGGCCTCGCCGAGGCGGGCCGCGGCGTCCTGCAATTCGTGTCTGATTTCAACGATCCGCAGAAAGAGGCCGCGATGCTCCGCCGCCTTGTCGAAGTCTCGGGCCGCCCGCTGTCTGTGTCACTGGCGCAGGCGGACGTGGCCCCCGAAGGCTGGCGCCTGCTTCTGGGGGCCATCGAAGCTGCCGCCGCTGAAGGCCTGCCGATCCGCGCGCAGGTCGCGCCCCGCCCGGTCGGCGTGCTGCTCGGGCTCGACCTGACACTGAACCCGTTCAGCGCCCATCCCGTTTACCAGGAGATTGCCCATCTTCCCCCGGAGGGGCGCGTCGCGGCGCTGCGCCAACCGGACTTGCGCGCGCGCCTCCTGGCCGACCAGCCGCGGACGGACAATCCCTTCCTGAAAGTGATGCTGCGCAGCTTCGGGAAGATTTTCCAGCTGTCCGATCCTGTCGACTACGAGCCCGGCCCGCAGCACACGCTGGAGGCCATCGCCGCCCGGCGCGGCGTCTCGCCGGAAGAAGCGGCGCTGGACCTTATGCTGGAGCGGGACGGCAAGGGCATGCTTTACCTGCCCTTCCTCAACTACGCGCAAGGCAGCCTCGACCCGGTCGCGGAGATGATGCAGAGCCCCGCCACCCTGCCCGGCCTCTCGGACGGCGGCGCGCATGTCGGCATGATCTGTGACGGCTCGTTCACCACCACGATGCTGACCCACTGGGTCCGCGACCGCACACGCGGCCCGAAGCTGACGCCGGAATTCCTCTTGCACCGTCAGTCGCGCGCGACTGCCGAATGGATCGGTCTCTGGGACAGAGGCCTGATCGCGCCCGGCCTGCGGGCGGACCTCAACGTGATCAACCTCTCCGGCCTGAAGCTGCACCTGCCGGAAGTGATCCGCGACCTGCCCGCCGGCGGGCGCCGACTGATGCAACGCGCCTCCGGCTACACCGCCACGATCCTCAAGGGCGAGATCACCCACCGCGACGGCGCGCCTACTGGCGCCAAGCCAGGCCGGCTGGTGCGGGGCGCTCAACCAGCGCCCGTGTCGGCGGTGGCGGCCGAGTAGTTCGTTCGGCCCGCTTAGCCCCTCAGCCCCACCAGGGCCCGGGCAAAGGCCGCCGCCGAGAAGGGCCGCAGATCTTCTGCCTTCTCACCGATGCCGACGAAATGGATCGGTAGGTCGTGCGCCTCGGCAATCGCGACGAGAACGCCGCCCTTGGCTGTGCCGTCGAGCTTCGTCATTACGAGGCCGGTCACGCCCGCCGTGTGCCGGAACGCCTCGACCTGCGCGAGCGCGTTCTGGCCGACGGTTGCATCGAGCACGAGGATCACGTCATGCGGCGCCGCGGGGTCGAGCTTCCTCAGCACCCGGACGACCTTGCCAAGCTCGGCCATCAGTTCGGTCTTGTTCTGAAGGCGGCCCGCCGTATCGACCAGAACGAGGTCAAGGTCCTCGGCCATCGCGCGCTCAACCGCGCCATAGACAAGCCCCGCCGCGTCCGCGCCCGGCGCACCGTGCATCACCGGGATACCGGCCCGCTCGCCCCAGACTTTCAGTTGTTCGATCGCGGCGGCGCGGAATGTGTCGCCCGCGACCAGCAAAGCCTTGGCGCCCTGGTCCTGCAACTTGGAGGCGATCTTGCCGATGGTCGTCGTCTTGCCCGACCCGTTGACACCCACGAACAGCACAACCCGGGGGCGCGGGCCGTCCGAGAAATCAACCACCTTCTCGCGCGGCTTCAAGATCGCTTCGATTTCCTCCGCGAGCGCGCTGCGGATTTCCTCGCCCGAAATCTCACGGTCGAAGCGCCCTTTGGCGAGCCCTTTCGTGACGCGCGCCGCCACCTTCGATCCCATGTCAGATGTGATCAGGAGGTCTTCGAGTTCCTGCAGCGCCGCCGTATCGAGCTTGCGCTTGCCGAGCGCCGCGAGGCCTTCTGTGAGCCGCGCTGCCGAGCGCGCAAGGCCCTCACCCAGCTTGCCGAACAGGCCCGGATCATTGGCCTCGGCTTCGGCCGCGGCCCGCGCGGCCGCTTCGGCTTCGGCGCGCAGCCGCTCATGCTCGCGCCTGTCTTCAAGCAGTTTCAGCTCGGCGGCGGCCTTGGCGCGCACCGCCTCGTCTTGCGCCTCCTGAGCTTCGCGCCGCTGGCGCTCCTCCCAGGCGCGGTTCGCCTCGGCGACCTTCGCCTCGATCTCGGCTTTTTCGCGCGCGGCAGCTTCCTGCGCGGCCAGCTCCTCGGCCGACCGCTCCGGCTGCGCCATGGCCGCGCCGGCGGCTTTCGCCTCCTCGAGTTTCTTCTTCTTGCCAAACCAGAGGATCATGTGAGGGGGGTGCCCAGAAGCTGCTTGCCGTCATGGCCGGTTAGCCGTACCGGGTAGGCCCGTCCAGCCTCAAGGCCTGCATCGCTGAGCTTCACCTGAGTAAAGTCTGCGAGACGCGCGCAGGCGCCCCGCTCCACCAGTGCTTCGCGAACGTCGCCGACATGCCGCGCGAAATGCCTCACGAGAGCCACCTCGCCCGCCGCTCGCAGCCGGGCGGCACGCGCCTTCACAACCGGCTTCGCCACCTGGGGCATCTTCGCGGCCGGCGTGCCCGGGCGCGGGCTGTAGGGAAACACATGTAGGAAAGAGAGGCCGCACTCTTCCACCAGCCGGATGGAGTTTTCGAAGTGCGCGTCTGTCTCGGTGGGGAAGCCCGCAATGATGTCGGCGCCGAGCGCTATGTCCGGCCGCACGCGGCGCAGATGGTCGGTGAGCTGGATGGCCGCGTCCCGGCCATGCCGGCGCTTCATGCGCTTCAGGATCAGGTCGTCGCCATGCTGCAAGGAAAGATGCAGGTAAGGCGCCACGCGCGTCTCGCTCATCGCTTCGATCAGCGCGTCGTCCATCTCGATCGCATCGATCGAGGAAATCCTAAGCTGGCGGAGTTCAGGTACGAGCTTCAGGATGCGTTGCACGAGATTGCCGAGCTGCGGCGTGCCCGGCAGGTCAGCGCCCCAGCTCGTCAGGTCCACCCCTGTCAGCACGACTTCATGATGCCCGGTCTCGACGAGGCGGCGCACCTGCGCTACCACCTCGCCTGCTGGCACCGAGCGCGAGTTCCCGCGCCCATAGGGAATGATGCAGAAGGTGCAGCGGTGGTCGCAGCCATTCTGGACCTGCACATAGGCGCGGGCCCGGCCCTCCAACCCGTCGATGAGGTGCGCGGCGGTCTCACGCACGCTCATGATGTCGTTGACGCGCACCTTCTCCTCGCCGCCGAGCAGCTCAAGCGGCGCCCAGGTTTCAGCCTGCATCTTTTCGTGGTTGCCGATTACGCGGGTCACTTCCGGCATCGCTGCGAACGCGCCCGGATCAATCTGCGCCGCGCAGCCTGTGACGAGGATCGGCGCGCCGGGGTTTTCCTTCGCCGCCCGCCGGATCGCCTGGCGCGCGCCGCGCACCGCTTCGCCGGTCACCGCGCAGGTGTTCACGATCACCGCGTCACCGAGGCCCGCCTCCAGCGCATGCCGGCGCATCACCTCGGACTCATAGGTGTTGAGGCGGCATCCGAGGGTAATCACCGTCGGGCCAGAAGGGGGAGCGGTATCAGGCATGTTGGCGTGTCACATCGCGCCGACCACGCAGAAATGCAAGCATAGGCGCGCGTTCTGGTCCTAAACGTCTGTCTCGAACTCAAGTTCGACAGGACCGGTCATGTAAACGTGGTCGTCGCTCTCGCGCCATTCGATGTGGAGGTGGCCGCCATCCACGATCACGCGCGCCTTGCGGCCCGTCAGCTTCGCGCGCGCTGCGCAGACGAGAGCTGCACAGGCGCCCGTGCCGCAGGCCTTGGTGAGCCCCGCGCCGCGTTCCCAGACACGCAGGCGAATGGTCTGCTTGTCGATGATCTGGGCAAAGCCCACATTCGTGCCCGTCGGGAACAACGGGTGGTTCTCGACCAGCGGTCCGATCTTCGGAATATCATAGGCGCCGACATCCTCGACAAAGAACACCGCATGCGGATTACCCATCGAGACCACGGCCGGCAGCGCGAGGATCGGCTTGTCGATCGGGCCGATCTTCAGGTCCACGCCGCGCACATCCATTTTCTCAGACAACGGAATATCGGCCCAGCCCATCAGCGGCGAGCCCATGTCCACCGTGATGAGGTCGCCTTCGGCCCGGAAGGCCTTCAGCATGTCGGCTTCGGTCTGGATCGTGATGCGGTCTTTCTTCGTCTCGTCGAGGATCAGCCTGCCCACGCAGCGCGAGGCATTCCCGCAGGCCGAGACCTGCGTTCCGTCGGCGTTCCAGATGCGCATGAACACGTCTTTTGTGGCGTCGCGCTCCAGGGCAATCACCTGGTCCGCCTTCAGGTCACCGGCAATCTGGCGAATCTGATCGGCGCTCGGTGCGAACGGTGTGGACCGCGCATCGAATATGGCAAACGCGTTGCCGGCACCGTTCATCTTCCAAATCTTCATGTCTCAGGTCCTACCGGGTTTCAACGCTGCCGGGAAGCGGAACAAAAGGCTCACTTCGGAACCTTTGTGGAGACCGCCCACCCCGCCATCTGAACGCCAAGCGCGCCAAACAGCACCAGCTGCACGAGGGGGTGCGGAAACAGCAGAAGCAGGATTGCGGCCGCGATACAGGCAAAATCCACAAGGTCGCTGGACATCAGCCACCCCATCGGCCCCCGCGCCCGCCGCACATCGAGGAGCGTCACGCTCGGCCAGGTCCGGGACATGTCCGGCGGACCAAACACTGCCATCACCCTTTTCGGGTCGAAGATGCCGGTCATTTCCGCGAGGTCAGACAGTTTTGCCTCACCCATCGCCACGGTCCGCTTGCGCGCCGACGTGCCGATCAGGCTGACGAGGGCGGACAGCACCACCGCCAGCGCCAGCGCAAACTGCGTGAAGTCCACGTAAGGAAGATAGCCGCCCATGAACGCCGATATAGGGAGCCGGTACGCGAATCGCAAAGTCGGATGATCGGGCCTCGCGCGAATGGACGCCGACGGGCGCGTCCGTTAGTCAGGAAGCCTCGACCCGCCTCGGGGGCCCTCTTGCCAGATTTATCTGACCCTGCGCATCCGCGCCCATGGCCAAGCGATTGGGGCAGACCGCCGCGCGTGCGTCTCAGCCTCGGTGTCACAGGACACCGGGCGAGCCATGCCCTCTACGCCGCCAACACCGCGCGGATCGAGGCGGCGGTCGCAGAGATCCTCTCGCTTATCGAGGCCGCCGTGAAGGCGGAACCCGAACCCTTCGGGCCTGGCTCCATCGCGCCCGTCCGGTTGCACGCCATGCTGGCAGATGGGGCAGACCAGGCGCTGGCCCACCAAGCCCTTGCACGCGGTTGGGAGCTCGCCGCGCCCCTGCCCTTCGGCGCAGATCTCAACTGCGCCATCAACGCCGCCCCGCTTTCATCTGAAGACGCGCGCGCCCTGATCGCCGGCGGCGCAGCTGCAGACCCCGCCGTTCAAGCGCGCGCCGAGGCGATCCTTGCACTGTACGAAAAGGCCCTCCTGTTCGAACTGGCCGATGATGATGACGAGATCACCGGCGTGTTCCTGGCCTCGCTCGAGCGCCTGCAGGACACGCGCGGGCGCGACGCCTTTGCCGCCGACGCCTCCGAACGCGTCGCCCTCGCAGGCCGCCTCGTCATCGAACAGTCTGATTTCCTGATCGCGGTCTGGGACGGCGCCCGCACGACTTTCGTCGGCGGCACGGGCCACACCGTTGCCCGCGCGCTGGAGCTTGGCGCGCCGGTTGTCTGGATCGATCCGGCAGCGCCCGAAGCCTGGCGCATCCTGCGCGCGCCCGAAGCGCTCGCCTCGCTGCGGGACGAGACGTCACACGCCGCCCGGGCAGATGATTTGAAAACGCTCACACGTCTCGCCCTTCGCGGGCCGGAGAACGTCCACCATCACCACGGTCCGGCGGGGGACCATCCGGGCGTCTCGGCGCTCGACGCGTCGCACTGGCGCGCGCGGTCGAGCCCGGTCTGGCATCTCTATCGCCGTGTCGAAGCTGTTTTTGGCGGCGACAAGGGCCGCAACCCGTGGCGCGACCTGCGCCAGACTTACGAGACGCCGGGGGCCATCGCGGCGGGAAGCGGCGCCGGCGTGTTAGCCGCGGCCCGCGCGCTCGTGGGCGCCGATGCCACCTTCGCAGACCGGATCTCCGGGCTGGTGCTCGCCCGGTTCGCCTGGGCGGACGGCATTTCATCGCGCCTGTCCGACACCTATCGCGGCGGGATGATGGTCAACTTCGTGCTCTCCTCGCTCGCCATCGTTGGCGGGATTGCCTACCTGCCCTTTGCGGACTCCCACTGGAAATGGGCGTTTGCCCTGTTCGAGTTCGTCCTCCTCTCGCTGATCCTGGTGATCACCTTCCAAGGTCAGAAGCGCCGCTGGCATGGCCGCTGGTTCGAAACTCGCCGTGCGGCGGAATACCTGCGCCACGCGCCTCTGCTGCTGACCCTCGGCGCCGCCCGCGCGCCCGGGCGCTGGCCGAAAGGGGCCGAGACGTCCTGGCCGGAATGGTACGCCCGCGAGAGCCTGCGCGAAGTCGGCCTGCCGCGCGTGAAGGTCACGGCAGACTACCTGCGAGGCGCCCTCAAATCACTGCTCGACGAGCACGTGACCCAGCAGCGCGACTACCATCACACTAAGGCGAAGCGCCTCGCCGCCGTGCACCACAATCTCGACACGCTGTCGGAGTGGATGTTCCGCCTGGCGGTCATTTTGGTCGCCGTCTATCTCATTCTTCAGGGCGCGGCTTGGGCAGAGGTCTTGGACGAGCACGCCCTGAAAGAGATGTCGAAGTTCTTCACATTCCTCGGCGTGCTGCTGCCGACCTTCGGCGGCGCCATCGCCGGCATCCGCTACTTCGGCGACTTCGAACGCTTCGCGGCCATCTCCGAAGTGACCGCGCAGAAGCTGGACAGCGTACATGCCCGCATCGGGCTTCTGCTGAAAGCGCCCGACTCCGCGATGGACTATGGCCCCGTCGCCGAGATTGCGCACGCCGCCGATGATATCGTCGTCAGCGAAATCGAAAGCTGGCAGGCCGTGTTCGGCGGCAAGCAGATCACCGTGCCGGTGTGACCTGCCCCTAGCGAGACCGCGGAATCGCGGCCCAGTAGTCGAAATCGAGCAGCACGCCGTCGGCATATTTTCCGTCTTCGGACTTGTATGCGAAATCGCCCGGCGGCTGGTCTTTCACCGCCACGAGGCGCAGGCGCAGCGCGCCGCACGTCTCCGACAGCTCCGCCTTGTCGAGCACTTCGCTCCAGGCATAGATCGTGTCCCAGGCAAACAGCGGGCTGACATGGGTGCCGGCATTGATCGCCAGCATCTGTCCGGCATTCGCAAGCCCGTTGAAAGACAGAGAGCGGGCGATTGAAATCACCACGCCGCCATAGATCAACCGCTTGCCGAAGCGGCTTTCCTTCTGGCCGTGGAAATCGAAATGCACCTTAGCCGTGTTCTGGTAGAGGCGCGTGGCGATCTGGTGCTCGGCTTCCTGTACCGTCATGCCGTCAGCGTGGTTGATCTTCTCGCCGATCTCATAATCCTCATACACATGCGGACTGCCGGATTCGGCGATGTTCCAGCGCTTCATCTGCGGGAAGCCGGACAGGTCCGTTGCGGCCACCGCGGCTGGCAGGTCAGGCACGACAGCCTTCGGCGCAGGCGACGCTTCATCGCGCTTGTTGACCATCACCCAGCGGACATAGCTCAGCACGTCTTCGCCGTACTGGTTGCGCCCGTTCGTCCGCACCCAGACGACTCCGGTCTTGCCGTGGGAATTCTCTTTGACCCCGATCACTTCGCTCGTTGCGCGGAGTGTGTCGCCGGGCATCACTGGGCGCAGGAAACGCCCGTCGGCATAACCGAGGTTCGCCACGGCGTTGAGAGAGATGTCCGGAACGCTCTTGCCGAAAACGATGTGGAAAGCGTGCAGCGGATCGGCGCCGAGCCCTGGCAGGCCTACGCTGCGGGCAAATTCGGCGCAGGAGTACTGGGCAAACCGGCTGCCGTTCAGTGCGCGGTATAGCGCAAGGTCACCTTCGGAGACGGTCAGGGGCGTCGCGTGAACCAGCGTATCGCCGGGCTTGAAGTCCTCGAAGAAATTGCCGGGGTTCGACTTCGAAGTGCTGGATTTCTGAATGGTCGCTGAGCCTGCCACGGTTATGTCTCCTTGGGATCCGGCTGGCGCGCGTCAGCGCCTGAACCGGCCCGCCTGTCCTGCACCGGAGAGGCAGTTCAGATCAAGGCGTGTACGGCAAAGGGCATGACCGACACAAACAGGATGCCTGCCGCCAGAATGCCGGTCAGAACCTGCGATTCCGCCCGCTCGGCGAACTCCTCGAATGCCCGCGGCCCCATCACCATGTATGGCAGGCCAAAGACGGCAAAGGCCGCAAATGCCAGCAGGAGAACGGCGAGAACAAGCGCGAAGGTCATCATGCGCACACCCTGCCATAGCCGCCCTGAAATAAGGCAAACCCGACCGGTGAAATTTCACCGATCGACTGGCCTCTATGCTGCACTGCGACAAAATTGCGCGGCGCGCGTCAGACGATATCGAGCAGCTTGGCATTCGGCCGGCCGAGCACGGCTTTCCCGCCGTTGACGCCGATGGGCCGCTGGATCAGCTTCGGGTTCTCCGCCATCGCCGCGAACACGTCGGTATCGCTGGCGCTTTCCGCGAGACCCGCGGCTTTGGCATCCGCCTCGCGCAGGAAGACGCGCGGGCTCACCCCGCCCATCTTCTTCGCGATGTCCTTAAGCTCGTCGGCGCTCAGCCGCTCTGCGGCCGCCATGTACTTGCGGATCGCCGGTTTTACCCCGTTCGCCTCAAGCAACTCGAGCCCCTTCTTCGACGAGCCGCAACCGGGATTGTGAATGAGGATGTAGGTCATGGGGGGGCTCCTGAGTTTGAAGAATAGGAAACTGGAAGTGGGCGGCGCAGTGCCAGGCCTTCAGGCGAAAGCCCGGATCGCCTCGTCCATCGCCACCGTCCGGCGCGCCTCATCGAGGTGAAGCAGCTCGGTCATCTTGCCGTTGACCTTCAGTACGCCTTTGCCGGCATTTACCGGGTCAGCAAACGCCGCGATCACGGCGCGGGCCTGATCTACGTCGGCCGCCGACGGCGCAAAGGTTCGGTTGCATGTCTCGACCTGCGAGGGGTGGATCAGGGTCTTGCCGTCGAAGCCGAGATCGCGGCCCTGTTCGCATTCGGCGGCGAAACCTTCCTCGTTCTTGATATCATTATACACCCCGTCGATGGCCGTCAGGCCATAGGCGCGCGCCGCCGCCATCGAGAGCTGCAGCGCTGTCTGGAAGGCGAGCCGGTCGGGCGTCATCCGGGCACGGTATTCCTTGGCGAGGTCATTGGTGCCCATGACAAAGGTCGTCAGATGCGAGCGGGTGGCAGCGGCAGCGATCTCGTGGATGTTGAGAATCGCCAGCGGCATCTCGATCATCACCCAGAGCGCAAAGCCTTCCGCTGCCCCGGCCTTCTTCAGCGCCGCATCCAGCCGTTCGATATCGCGCGCGCTCGTCACCTTAGGCGCAAGCACCGCGTGCGCGCCGGCGGCCACCGCCATCTCCAGATCGGCATGGCCCCATTCGGTATCGAGACCGTTCATCCGCACGACCAATTCGCGCGGACCATACCCGCCCGCGTTCAATACCGCTGCGATGGCAGCGCGCGCCTCGGCTTTGGCTTCGGGGGCCACCGCATCCTCAAGGTCAAGGATCAGCGTGTCGGCGGGGATCTCACGGGCCTTCTCGAGCGCGCGGGCATTGGCGCCGGGCATGTAAAGACAGGAGCGGCGCGGACGGTGGGCGGTGGACATGAACACGTTACCCCTTAGGCTGGTGCTGGTTTCAAGGGAGCGATGCCCCGCATGACGCGCCATGTCCAGATCAGGCAGGCGGACCCGGCCGATTTCATCGCGTTGGGCGGCGTCTTCCATGCTGGCGTGCGCTACAGCGCTGGCGAGTATACCACGGCGCAGCGCGCCGCCTGGTTTCCCTCGCCGCGACCTGGCCCCAACTGGGCGGCGCGTCTCGCGGCGCAGTCGGTCTGGCTGGCTGAAGCGGGCGGCGAACCGCTCGGTTTCATCACGCTCATGCCAGCGGGTTGTATCGATCTCGCCTACATACTGGCCCAGGTTCAGGGGCAAGGCTTGTTCCGGCGGCTCTACGCCGAACTCGAAGGCGAGGCGCGTGCCTTGGGCATGTTCCGCCTCTGGACCGATGCGAGCCTTCATGCAAAGGGCCCATTTGAAGCGGTTGGCTTTACCGTCACACGCGCCGAGACCGTCGAACGCGGCGGTGAGCAGCTGGCCCGCTCCCGGATGGAGAAGACGCTCGATGGCTGAGACCGCCCTGCCCCCGATCCAAGGCTTCACCGCGCCCGGCTTCGAGGCCGTGCAGCAGGCCTTTGCGGACAACTTTGCCCGCGGCGAGGAACATGGCGCAGGCTTTGCCGTGATCCTCGACGGCGAAGTCGTCGTGGACCTGCACGGCGGCTGGGCCGACCGGGCGGGCACGCGCCCGTGGGGCGCCGGCACAATCGTGCCGGTCTACTCAACGACAAAGGGCATCTCCGCCCTCATCCTCGCCATGGCGACCGGGGCCCTGCCGGCCGGTTACGAAACCCCGGTCGCCGAAGTCTGGCCGGAATTTGCCGCGAACGGAAAAGAGGCCGTCACCATCGCCGAGGTGGCGAGCCACCAGGCGGGCCTGCCCGGCTTTAGCAGCGAGATCGACCCGGCGCTCTGGCTCGACCCGCCGGCCTGCGCAGCGGCGCTCGCAGGGCTTGCCCCGATGTGGCCGCCAGGCAGCGCGCACGGCTACCACCCCCTCACCTGGGGCTATCTCGTCGGCGAGATTGTCCGCCGCATCACCGGGCGCACATTGGGAACCATCCTGCGCGAGGATATCACCGCCCCGCTGGGAATCGACTTTCGCATCGGCCTTCCGGCTACGGAGCAGGCCCGCGTGGCCGACATGCTCCGGCCGAAGACGCTCGCCCCACTGGGCGAAATCACCCCGCCCCGCCGCGCAGCCTTCCTGACCAGATGGTCAGCGCCCGACCGGGGCGGCGCGATCTGGCGCGAGATCGAGATTCCATCTGCCAACGGACATGGCACCGCCTCGGCAGTGGCCACGCTCTATAATGCCTACGCCGCAACTGGCCTGATCGGCGGCAAGCGCCTGATGCGGCCTGGCACCTTCGCTTCGCTGACCACCCCGCGCACCGATGGTCCCGACCTCGTCCTGCCGATGATCACCCGCTTCGGCGCCGGCATCATGCACAACAACCTGAAGGCCTTCGGCCCTTTTGACGACGGCCTCGGCCATTGCGGCTGGGGCGGCTCGCTCGCCATTGCCTCGCCCTCGCGCGGGCTCACCTGCGCTTATGTGATGAACCGCCAATCGAGCAGCCTCGTCGGTGACCCCCGGGCTGTCCGTCTCGTGGAAGCTGCCGCGGGGTGTCTCTAGCCCCATGCCGGACGGCTTCGACTGGCTCGCTTTCCTCTTCGCCGTGGCGGTGATCGAACTCACGCCGGGCCCCAACATGGGATGGCTCGCAGCACTCACCCTGCGCGAAGGCAAGGCGCCTGCCTTTGGCGCGGTGGCCGGCATCGCGTCCGGCCTGTCCGTCCAGCTGATTGCGGCGGTGACAGGGATTACGGCGCTGATCATCAGTATGCCGAGCGTTCATGTGGGCCTTCACTGGGCAGGCGTTGGCTTCATGCTTTATCTCGCCTGGCAGGCCTGGTCGGACACCGGATCTGCAGCCCTGCCTGCCGGCGTCAACGAACGCGGCTTCCGGCGCGGCTTGATTGCCAACATCCTGAACCCAAAGGCGCTCGCCTTCTACGTGCTGTTGATCAACCAGTTCGTGCAGCCGGGCGCCGCCGCGCCGGTCTGGCTGCAGAGTCTGATCCTCGGATCGATCCATCTCACCGTTGCGACGCTTGTGCATGTCGCCATCGTGCTCCTCGCCACCCAGCTTGGCGCCCGGCTCGAAACCTGGCGCACCTCTCAAGGCGCGCGGTTAACCTTCGCCGGCCTGATCATAGGCATTGCCGTCTGGCTGGCCCTCACGCCGCCTAAGGCTTGAGGCGAGACCGGCGCGAAATTTGCATGTCTTCAAGCGGAACGGATGCCCATCTCGATTCTGAACAACTCCGCCCGGCGAATTTCATGTTCGCCGGGCTTTTTGTTGTGTCATCGCCGCAAGGGTTCAGGCCGGCGCCGCGCCTTGGCTTCGCCCATCAGGCTGTCGGCGGTGAAGATAACCAGCGCGGTCCAGATGAAACCGAATGCCACAGCATGCACCGGGCTGAACGCTTCCTTGAATACGAACAGCGCGATCAGGAACTGCAGGGTCGGGCCGATGTACTGCATCATACCGATGGTCGAGAGCTTCAGCCGCTTGGCGGCGAGGGCAAACAGGATCAGCGGAATCGCCGTGATCGGGCCAGCGGCGAGCAGGAGGGGAATGTCCGAGCCGCCCTCCCCCATCCAGCGCCCGCCTGCCTGCGTCGTCGCAAACCAGACGAGCCAGAGCCCGGCCAATGGCGCGAGCAGCGAGACTTCGACGAGGAACCCCGCGCGGCTGTCGATCGCCACTCTCTTCCGGATCACGCCGTAGCAGGCGAACGTCGTGCACAGCGCCAGCGCCACCCAAGGCACATGCCCGAAGGCGAAGGCCATGATCACAACGCCGGTGGCGGCAATCGCCACGGCGAACCATTGGGCGAGGCGGAGCGTCTCGGAAAAGATCAGCATGCCGAACAACACATTGACCAGCGGGTTGATGTAATAGCCGAGCGAAGCCTCCATCGCGCGGCCTGCATTCACCGACCAGATGTATATCGACCAGTTGGCCGCGATCAGCAGGCTGGAGAGCGCCAGCCATTTCAGGTTCGAAACCCTGAAGGCCGTCTTCACATCGCGCCAGTTGGCGGCCAGCGCGATCAGAAAGATCGCCGTCGGCACCGACCAGATGATGCGGTGTGCCAACAGCTCGAATGCGCCGACATGGCTCATCGCGCGGATATACAGCGGCAGGCTGCCCCAGATCAGGTAGCAGGCAAGCGCGGCGGGAAATCCGAGGCGAAGGGCGGCGGTCATGCGCGGGACCTATATGCGCCTGCCGGATTGCGCGCCACCCGGAACTTGCGCGGGCTGGCACGCGCCGCGCCGCCTAGCCAAGACCTGCAGCGGCGGCTAGGTTTTGCCCGCCATCAGATCCGGATACAATCATGCTTCGCGCTCTCTTTACTGCCGCCAGCCTCCTCGCCCTCTGCGCCGCCGCCTCGGCGGACACGACCCTTCTCTCCGGCGGCCATGTCATCGATGCCGAGCGCGGCACCGTGCTGAAGGATCATGACATCCTCATCGAGGACGGGCGTATCAAGGCCGTCGGCCGCGCCGGCACCCTTGGCGCCTCAGGGGCAACCTCCATCGCGATGAACGGTGCCTTCCTGCTGCCGGGCCTGTCGGACAGCCACGTCCACCTGACCAGCCGGTCCGACATTCATGGCTATCGCCGCCTCACCGTCTCGACCGCCCGCGCGGCGATCTCGGGCGTCGCGAACGCGGAGAAGACGTTGCGCGCCGGTTTCACCACGGTGCGCAATCTGGGCGCGCCGGGCTTCGCGGACGTAGACCTGAAATCGGCGATAGACTCGGGCGAAGTGCCCGGCCCCCGCATCATTCCAGCTGGCCAGTCGATTGGAATTACAGGCGGACACTGCGACTCAAACCTTATGCCTTACGAGTTCCGCGAGACCGGCGGCGGCGTCGCCGATGGTCCCTGGGCGGTGCGCCAGAAAGTGCGAGAGAACAAGAAATTCGGCGCCGAAGTGATCAAGTTCTGCGGCACTGGCGGCGTACTGTCGAAGGGCACGAGCATTGGGGCGCAGCAGTTCACACTGGAAGAAATGAAAGCCCTCGTGGAGGAAGCCCATGAGCTCGGCCTCAAGGTCGCCGTCCACGCTCACGGCGCCAAGGGCATTGCCTCTGCCATCGAGGCCGGTGTCGATTCCATCGAGCATGCCAGCCTGATCACGGATGAAAGCCTGAAAGCCGCGGTCAAGACGGGCATCTTCCTGTCGATGGATATCTATGTGTCGGATTTCATCCTCGGGGAAGGCGAAGCGGCAGGTATCCTGCCGGAATCCCTGGAGAAAGAGAAAATCGTCGGCAAGGCGCAGCGCGAGCGCTTCCAGGCCGCTGTAAAAGCGGGTGCCCGGATGGCCTTCGGCACGGATGCGGGCGTCTATACCCACGGCATGAACGCCCGGCAGTTCGCCTACATGGTCCAGTGGGGCATGACCCCGGCCGACGCCATCCGCGCCGCCACGATCGGCAATGCCGAACTCTTCGGCCTGACGAACGACATCGGCTCCCTGTCCGCCGGCAAACGCGCTGACATCATCGCCGTGACCGGTAATCCGCTGACGGATGTTCGCGAACTGGAAGATGTGGACTTCGTGATGAAGGACGGGGCCGTCTTTGTGAATGAGCTCGCGCAGTAAAGACCCCGCCCTGCCCCTAAAACAAAAAAGACCGCCCTTGCAGACGGCCTTTTCCGGTCTGACGCCCCCCGGCGCCCCGTCAGGCCGGGAGTGGGCCCGGCCTGCTCAGACTTTCATTACTCACCGAACTTGTAGTTGAACCGGGCGCCGATGACACGCGGCGCGCCCACATAGGTGAAGAAACTCCGTGTGTTCACGTTCCCGCCATTGGCATCCGTCAGCACCTGATTGAACAGCGGCGACGAGACGACACCGGTTTCGTAATACTCGTCGAACAGGTTGTTGATGAACAGCGAGGCAGACCAGCGGCCCGTGTCATAGACAGCCGAGGCGTTGGCGACACCATAGCTGTCGAGGGTGAGGCCGTTACCGAGACCGCCGGTGCGCGACAGCACATCACCCTGCCAGGAGTATCCGCCATTGAACGTCAGTGTACGGCCCGCCGCCACGTCATAGACGTAGGAACCAAAGATCGAGAACTGGTCTTCCGGTGAGCCCGGCAGGCGGTCGCCGTCCCGGCCATCAATAAGGATCGTTCCAAATCCGGGCGGCGCAATCGACGAGACGAGGCCCGGCGCCGCAGCTGTCAGAGCCGCTTCAGAATGGCTGTAGCTGCCACGCACCGAAAGCGCATCGGTGATCAGCCAGCTTCCATTCAGCTCGACGCCCTTCGTTTCAGCCCCTTCGGCGTTCACAACGATCGGTATAGACGCGTTGATCGTTGCTGAGGTCAGCTGCGGATCTGTCCATTCAATAAAGAACACGGCGCCGTTGAATGTGACACGGCCATCATAGAGTGTCGTCTTGAAGCCGGCCTCGTAATTCTTGGTCGTGTCGGGCGAGTATTGCCGCTCATCGCGGGTCGATATGTCTCCGGCGCCGGGGCCAAACTTTTGGCCAGGGGCCAGCGCGCAAGCGCCTTGCACGTTAGGCGCAAGCGGATCAAAGGCCGGGCAGGCGGCGACGCCGTTCTGGTCGCCGATCCGGTAACCTTCGGACACCGTGAAGTAGCCGAGGATGTCGTCCGTGAACTTGTAAGACGTATTGATCTTAAACAGCGTGCCTTCGTCGGACTGGCTGGTCCGCTTGGTGCCGTTCGGGCTGCCGGCATCAAAGTCCGCCTGCAGACTATCCTGCAGGCCGCTTACGCCGACCGGGATGAAGTCCGGATCGAACAGAGGGAAGTCGACGTCGCTGAACGATTCAAGATCATACTGGTAGTAGCGTCCGCCAACCGTGACGGACCATTTGTCGGTGATGTCGTATCCGATCTCTCCGAAGAATGCCGACTCTTCGAGCTTCGAATAGCCTTGTGAGTAGTATTCCAGATCGTCCGGGCGATCGAAGCCAGCGAAGTCGGCATAACCCGGTGTGTACTCGGCCGAATAGGAGGCCGATTCAAGCTGGTTGTAGAAGGCGCCGACGATCCAGTTGAGCGGGCCTTCGGTGGCCGAGACCAGCCGGAGCTCCTGGTTGATCCGGTCCTGCTTGCCCTTCTCGCGAGTGAAAGACGTGAAGGCCGGGAAGGATTCGTAGCTGTACTCGAGCGTGATGAGCAGGTCTGTCTGGTCGCGCTGGCCGAGATCGTTGAACTTCGAATAACCGGTGGACGAGGTAAGCTCCGCAAAGCCAAGGTCGGCAGTCACTTCGAGGGCGAGCAGCTGGTTCGTGATCTCGTTCGGCTCCTCTACGCGCTTGGCCAGTTCATACTCACCGGTCGGCACCGTCGGCTGCTGGCTGGAGCCGCGGCGGCCTTCGATCTCGGCTTTCTGCAAATAATAAGTGAGCGTGCCGTCCAGCCAGTCGGTCGGCTCCCAGCGCGCGGCGAGGCGGGCGGACAGGACGTCCTCGCCGTCAGCATCGGCCACGCGGCGCGTGTTTGCAGCAACGGCTGCGGGGTTTGCGAAGTTCGGATCGGGATCGGACACACCGATGTCGCGCACGACAAAGGGATAATCGATGAAGCCCGAATCCTGTTCGAAATCGACCGAGCCGCGCACGGCGAAGCTGGAACCCAGCGCCTTGTTGAAGGTGAAGCCGGTGTCGTAGGAAATGTCGTCCGCTTCGGAGTATTGCGAAATCTCAGAGCGCACTTCCAGCGTGTCACCGCCGAAATCAGGCTTCTTCGGAATGTAACGGATGGCGCCGCCGAGCGTGCCGGCGCCGTAGAGCGTGCCTTGCGGCCCGAGCAGCACTTCGACGCGCTCAAGGTCGTTCAGGTTCAGGTCCACAAAGACCGGCACTTCGCCGATATAGGTCGCCACCGTTCCGCCGCCGTTATTGTTGCCGTCGCCGGAGCCGAGCGCGTCTGCGTTTAGGCCGCGCACGATGATCGGGTTACCCTGGCGCCCGCCGCGGTCCACGATGTTGATGCCCGGGACATAGGCGAGGATGTCGGCGAGTTCGTCGAAGCCCTGCTCCTCAATCTGCTCACCGCCAACGGCGGCAATGTTCAGTGGGATGTCCTGCACATCCTCGTCGCGGCGGGTGGCCGTCACCGTCACCGTGCCGACACGCAGCGTGCTGGCCGGATCGTCGGCGGCTTCCTGCGCAGAGGCGGAGAAGGCGAGGCCAGAGGCGAGCACGGCAGCGCTCGCGGTCAGAAGAAGATGTTTGCGGGACATTTGTTTTTTCCTTGCTTGCGGATTCGGGACCGCACGTGTGAACGCACTAGGGTCTGTTGAGATTCACCGCAATTGGATTGCGGTTGCGGAGAGGTAGATCATCGCGCTGTAGCTTTTGTCGGTCTTGTCAGAGCGGAAGGCAACACGCTTGAACTCCTTGAGTTTGCAGAAATAGTTCTCGACGAGGTGACGCCATTTGTACATTTCCTCGTCGATGGTGAGGGGGGCTCTGCGCTGCGCCCTTTGCGAGATGACGATCTTTGCGCCGCGCGCGTTCATGTCTTCGATGATCCAGTTGCTGTCATATGCTTTGTCGGCCAGCAGCGCGCCGAACGCGATGCCCGAGATCAGCGGTGCGACACCCACGGTGTCAAACCGGTTGCCGGGCAGAAGGACGAAGCGGACAAGATTTCCAAGTGCGTCGGTCAGGGCAAGGATCTTGGTCGTCCACCCGCCTTTGGACTTTCCGATGGCCTGATTTTGAGTCCCCCTTTAGCGCCGTGCGCGTGACGGTGGACGTGAACGATCGTGGCATCAACCATGGCGTATTCGAGGTCCGGATCCTCTGATAACACATCGAAAATCCGCTTGAACACATCGCGTTCGGCCCAGTAGCGGAAACGCTGGAACACCGTATTCCAGTTGCCCAGCTCCTCAGGAAGATCACGCCAGGGACTGCCCGTGCGGGCGATCCACAGAACTGCTTCGAGAAACAACCTGCCATCCTGACCCGTTCGTCCGGGATCGGACTTCTTGCCAAGACAAAGCGGTTCAATCTGCGCCCAATGAGCATCCGTCAGGACATACCGGATCATTCAAAACCTCCCATGTTTGGGAGTTTGAATCACAATCCCTCAGACTTGTGAATCCTGATTCACAACAGGCCCTA
>CAMEDD010000043.1 GCA_945913285.1 Candidatus Sulfopaludibacter sp. SbA3 | reverse complement strand
GAAGGCGAAATCGGCATGGCGGTACGGCGGGCCGGGGGTATCTATGGTGAACACGAAGTGCTGTTCGGCTCTCCGCGCGAGACCGTGCGGCTGTCACACATGGCGCTCGACCGGTCTGTTTTTGCAGAGGGCGCCGTGCAAGCTGCCGTATGGGCAGCGGGCCAGCCGCCCGGCCTCTACGGCATGGACGATGTGTTGGGTATCCGCCACACCGGCTGAGGAAAGCGTGGAAGGGGCGGCGGAATGCGCCTTGACGGGCCGCAGCATCGTGCCAACGTGGCACTCCTGTTAAGTGATACCCACCCGTCGCGAAGGCACATGATTGGTATCGTAGTCGTCAGTCACGGCAAACTTGCCCACGAACTTGTCGCCGCCGCGGAACACGTGGTTGGCCGCTTGTGGCGGACGCGTGCCGTGTCGATTGATCCGGACGAAGACCTTGATATCAAACGCGAAGCCATTCTCGAGGCGGTCCGGTCCTGCGATACTGGCCGAGGCGTGATCGTGCTGACGGACATGTTCGGCGGAACGCCTTCGAACCTTGTGCTCTCGCTGCGCAGCCGGGCCAGGATGGAAATCGTCTCGGGTGCAAACCTTCCTATGCTGATCAAGCTCGTCCAGACGCGCGATGTGCTCAGCCTCGACGAATGCGCCCACGACGCTGCCGAAGGCGGGCGCAAGTACATCACCATCGCGTCCGACATCCTCGCAAAGCTGCCGTCTTGCTGATGTCGGATTCGTTTCTGGCCGAGAAGCGCGCGACCATCGTAAACCGGAAAGGCCTGCATGCACGCGCCTCCGCCAAGGTCGCGAAGCTCGCCGCCACGTTTGATGCCCAGGTCGTGGTCAGCCATGAAAGCGAGACGGCGGACGCGCGTTCGATCATGGACCTCCTGATGCTGGTTGCGCACACCGGCTGTGTGGTCGAGATCAGGGGCAAGGGCTCGCAGGCGACCGAAGCCGTCGAAGCAATTGCTGCGCTGATCTCGGACGGCTTTGGCGAAGACGACTCGTAAGGCGGGCTCGGGGCCCGCCCTGAGTTTTCAGGCTGCTTTCCGCTTTGCCTTGCGCACTTCGAATTTGTTGAGCGCGTGCAGGTAAGCCTTGGCGCTGGCGACCAGCGTGTCGGGATCTGACGAGCGGCCCGTGGCCATGATGCCATCACCATTGAGACGCACTGAGACGGTGGCCTGTGCATCGGTGCCGCCGGTCACAGCATGCACCTGGTAGAGTTCGAGCACGGCCTGATGCGGCACGATCTGGCGGATGGCATTGAATACGGCGTCAACCGGGCCATTGCCGCGCGCAATGGCGTATTTTTCCTCGCCGTCCACCACGAGATCGATTTCTGCCGTCTGCGGACCATCGGTGCCCGCTACAACGCGCAGACGCTTGAAGCCAATGCGCTCACCCTCAGCGGCCAGTTGTTCGTCCACCAGCGCGACGATATCGTCATCAAAGACGTGTTTCTTGCGGTCGGCGAGGTCCTTAAAGCGCTTGAACGCATCGTTCAGCGCCTCGCCCTCGATGAAATATCCCATCGATTCAAGCTTGTCGCGGAACGCGTTGCGGCCGGACAGCTTGCCCATGACGAGCGACGTTTTGGCCACGCCGACATCTTCCGGCCTCATGATCTCGTAGGTCTCGGAATTCTTCAGCATCCCGTCCTGGTGGATGCCGCTCTCGTGCGCGAAGGCGTTCTTCCCGACGATGGCCTTGTTGTACTGGACGGGGAAACCCGTGATGCGGCTTACCATCGCCGAGGCGCGGGCGAGGTAGCTCGTGTCGATGCCTGTCTCGTAGGGCAGGGTATCGCCGCGCACTTTCATGGCCATCACGACTTCTTCCAGCGCGGCATTGCCCGCCCGCTCGCCGAGACCGTTGATCGTGCACTCGATCTGGCGGGCGCCGTTGGAGACGCCGGCCAGCGAATTTGCGACCGCGAGGCCGAGGTCGTTATGGCAGTGCGTGGACCAGATCACCTTGTCCGAGTTTGGAATGATTTCGATCAGCCTGCGGATCAATGCGCCGTATTCTTCCGGGTGCGAGTAGCCGACCGTGTCCGGCACGTTGATCGTGGTCGCGCCTGAGGCGATCGCCGCGTCGATACACTTGCACAGGAAATCGAATTCGGTGCGTGTCGCGTCTTCCGCGCTCCACTCCACATCGTCCACGAGGTTGCGGGCCTGGGCGACCGACCGGCCGACCGCTTCCAGAACGGCGTTCGGGCCCATCTTCAGCTTGTGCTTCATGTGCACAGGGCTGGTGGAGATGAAGGTGTGGATGCGCGGGCGGGCGGCCTTGCGTACAGCTTCGCCGCACCGCTCGATATCGGCGGGCGTCGAGCGGGCGAGGCCGCAGATGACCGAGCTTTTCGATTGTGCTGCGATGGCGCTCACGGCGGTGAAATCGCCGTCCGAGGCCGCCGGGAAGCCGGCCTCGATGATATCGACGCCCATGTCTTCGAGCAGGCTGGCCAGTTCGAGCTTTTCATTGTGCGTCATCGAGGCGCCGGGCGATTGCTCGCCGTCACGCATGGTGGTGTCAAAGATGACAACGCGGGGTTTCTTCGCGGGCTTCGCGGTGGATTTCGAGGTCATGGTCTTGCAGCTCTGCGGTGGGGTCTGAGGATGGGATGGGCGTTGTCTTGGCATCCCCTGGCCGCGCGTGCACCCCTCAGCTGGAGAGGGCCGGCTCCGGCCAGGGGCCGGTAAGGAGCAGAAGAAGGGGCAAGAGTTTGCGCATGATGGATTTAATCGCTTCGTTTCTGCCCGGTGTCAACGGCGGGGGCGGGGGTTTCGGGAATATCTTGCCAGGCCTTCCGGGCGCGCCGGACCACGAAGATGGCGATGCCGGCATAAAGCGCGAGCGCGGCGCCGCCGAACAGGATGGCGGTGACGGGATTGCCTTCGAAGGCGGAGACCAGGGTCTTCCAGCCCACCGCCACCAGCAGGATCTTCGGCAGGATGCCAAGCCCCATGCCGATCCAGTAGTCTCGGAACTTCGCGGCGCTCGCCCCGAACACCATGTTGACGATCAGGAACGGCCCGGCGGGGACAGACCGCACGACAGCGCTGGCGATCAGCGCATTCTGGCCGATCAGGCGGGAGAGTTTCTGCGCGCGCGGGCCCGCATAGCGGCGCACCGCGGTCTCGCCTCCGGATCGACCGATCCAGAAGGTCAGGGCGCCTGAGGTCATATTGGCAATCCAGCCATAGACGGCGCCGACCAGCGGGCCAAACACGGCCACAGAAGCGGCCAGCAATGCGAATTGGGGCATGCCCAGGAAGGCGGCGAGGCAGAACAACAGGATGACCGCCGGCAGGCCCCATGGGCTGCCCGAGAGGCTCTCGAGCCAGTCAAGCGCTTCCTCACGGCCGGGAAGGTAGCCCAGTTTGCCGAGCGCGAAGACGCCAAGCACCAGGACCACGAGACCCAGCCCGAGCCAGAGGGTGCGGCGGGAAGCCGGGACCGGGCGAGGCGAGGAGGCTGTTGTCTCGTGGATCATTCGCGGCCTCAGGTGCGCCGGAAGGCACGGCGCGTCAATCTCGCAGGCGCGCTGTCAGGCGTCGGCCAGCATCTTCTCGCTCATGTCCCAGAGCCTGCGCGCCTTGTCGTCAGATGCGATCCATGGGCGGGCATGTTCCCAGCGCTGGCTGGCCTCAGTGGCCATCGGGGCAATGTCGCAGTCTTCGCAATAGACGCCGCCCTTTCCGGAAAGCTTCGGCGAAGTCGCGGCCCAGACCGTGGTGGAGGCGCCCTGCTCGGGTGTCTTGAACATCGCCTGCACAGCGGCCGGGATCGTACCATCGGGGTTCTTCCAGCCGAGCGCGGCCATTTCCTCGTCTGACAGGTGGCGCTGCAGCGGCGTGAAGATGCCGCCGGGGTGCACGGAGAAGGCCCGCACACCGACTTCGCGGCCGAGCAGGTCAACACCGAGCGCAAACAGTGCGTTGGCAGACTTCGCCTGGCCGTAAGCCTCCCACTTGTCATACGGGTGCGTATTGTAATGCGGATCGTCCCAGATCACGTCCGAGCGGACATGACCGGTCGAAGACAGCGCGACCACGCGCGCGCCTTCGGCGGCCTGCAGCGCCGGGGCGAGTTTCATGGCGAGCGCCATGTGACCCAGATGGTTGGTGCCGAACTGGCTTTCCCAGCCCTTGCCGACGCGCGCCAGCGGGGTCGCCATGATACCGGCATTGTTGATCAGCACGTTCAGGGCGCGGCCGGTTTCGAGGTAATGATCAGCAAAGCGGCGCACGCTGGCGAGATCGCCGAGGTCCATCGCAGCGATTTCGATTTCGCCGGCGACCGGGGCCAGCGCCTCGGCGGCGACATCTGCCCGGCGGGCCGGGACTGTGACCCGCGCTCCGGCCCCGGCCAGGGCACGGACGGTTTCAAGCCCGATGCCGGAATAGCCGCCGGTGACAATGATGTTCTTGCCCGAGAGGCTGATGCCTTTCAGCACATCGGCCGCAGCCGTCTTGGGCACGAAGCTGGAACCCACCGGCACCTGGTCTGCAGCCGCCATATCCGTCGTCCTTTGCTCGAAGCCGGTCTGGGCACCAGGTTAGCCGGGCCCGGCGCGCCGGGCTACAGCAAACTAACGCAAATCGGTGAGGCGTCAGCCCGCGGCGGAGATCGGCTTGGCTGCTTCGTTGCTGGTGGCTTCGGTACGGCCGGCTGCGAGCGGGGCGACATTGCTCAGGTCCGGCACCGAGGCCGCCTTGTTGATGTGCACAACGCTGCGTTCCGGCGCGATCAGCAGGTCGGCGCTGACGACGGTGCGTTCTTCGACCCGCATCGACGGGGCGTAGGCGACGCCTTCGAGGCGTCCGCCGGTACAAACTTCGAGCGCGCGGCTCGCTTCGATGTCGCCGCTCACGGCGCCGTGCACGATCAGCGTCGCGGCGCGGATGCGGCCTTCGATCTTCCCGGTCGCTTCAACGACGATCAGGTCGTCCGATTCAATATCGCCGCGCAGATAGGCGCCGACGATCACGGGGCCCGAAAACTGGAACTTGCCTTCCAGCTTACCGCCTGCCGCGATGGAATTGCCTTGCCCGGCCCTTACCGGCTTGCCGTCAGTGTCCATCCTGTTTGGTGGAGTAGCCATGTCCCTGTCCCTTTATTTCGCCCCTTTCAGCAGGTTAACCCATTGTTAACGCGAGAAGAAGGGCACCTACGTGACGCTTGCAAGAAATGTGCGCTGCGCGGTTCGCAGCGGTTTGGCGGCAGCGGTCTTAGGCCTGCTTGCGGCTTGTCAGCCGCAGTCCGGCGCGCCCGTGTCGCCTGCGCCGCCCGCCTTGCTGCCGCGAGGCGCGGAAGGCATCGACCTCTCGCACCATAACGGCCGGGTCGATTGGGCAAGGCTCGGCACCGAGCCGTTCCAGTTCGTCTATCTCAAGGCCACCGAAGGCACGGATCATACGGACACGGACTTCCAGACCAACTGGCAGGCGGCCACCCGGCTCGGCTGGCGGGTCGGGGCGTACCATTTCTATTTGCTGTGCCGGAACGGGGCGCCGCAGGCGGAGAACTTCATCCGCCAGGTCGAGGTGCGGGGCGGCACGCTGCCGCCGGCCGTTGACCTTGAGCATGCCCATAACTGCCAGGCGCGCGGCGGGCGTGAGGCGGCGCTCGCCGAGCTGCGCGTCTTCCTCGCCGCGCTGGAAGCCGAATATGGCCAGGTGCCAGTCATCTACACGACGCCCGCCTTCCATGCCGAGTGGCTGGCGGGGGAGGGTTTCGAAGCGCACCCGCTCTGGCTCCGCTCGCTCGACAGCCCGCCCGCTTTGCCATACGCGATCTGGCAATACTCGATGAAGGGCAAGGCCGCCGGCGTCGACGGCCCGGTCGATCTCAATCGAGCGAGGGAGTGATCCCTAGTTGCGGCTCTTGTCCACGAGGCGGTCATTCTTCGCCCAGTGCATCATGCCGCGCAGTTTCTCGCCGACTTCTTCGATGCTGTGGCTTGCCATCCGCTGGCGCATAGCATGGAAGCCCGGCGCGCCCGCCTGATTTTCGAGCACCCAGTTGCGCGCAAACGTGCCGTTCTGGATATCCTCGAGAACCTTCTTCATCTCGGCTTTCGTGGCGCTGTTCACGATGCGCGGGCCAGTGACATATTCTCCGTACTCGGCCGTGTTCGAGATCGAATAGTTCATGTTGGCAATGCCGCCTTCGTAGATCAGGTCCACAATCAGCTTGGTCTCATGCAGGCACTCGAAGTACGCCATCTCCGGCGCGTAGCCTGCCTCGACCAGCGTCTCGTAGCCCGCCTTGATCAGCTCCACGATACCGCCGCAAAGAACGGCCTGCTCACCGAACAGGTCCGTCTCGGTCTCTTCACGGAACGAGGTCTCGATCACGCCGGCGCGCGTGTTGCCGATCGCTTTCGAATAGGAGAGGGCAACCGCCTGCGCGGTGCCGGTTGCGTCCTGGTGGATGGCGATCAGGCCGGGCAGGCCAAAGCCCATCTGGTACTGGTTGCGCAGCGTATGGCCGGGCCCTTTTGGAGCCGAAAGTGAGACGTCCACATCCTTCCGAGGACGGATGAGATTGTAGTGGATGTTGAAGCCGTGGCCGAACATGATGTGCTGACCGGCGCGCAGGTGCGGTTCGATCTCGTTGGCGAACATCACGGCCTGCTTCTCGTCCGGTACGAGGATCATCAGCACATCGGCCCATTTTGCGGCTTCAGCAGGGGGCACGACTTCCAGCTTTTCGGCGGCGCATTTCTTACGGCTCGCAGAGCCTTCCTGCAGAGCGACCTTGATACTCTTCACGCCGCTATCGCGCAGGTTCAACGCATGCGCATGGCCCTGGCTACCATAGCCGACAACCGCGACCTTCTTCTTCTGGATGAGCGAGATGTCGGCATCTTGTTCGTAATAGATTTTCATTTGCGTACGGGGGCTCCGTTGGAGTGGACGTGAAGGGCGGTGAGGGAAAGGGTGTTCAGAATTCGGCTTTGCAGGACCAGCCGGGGCTGACATTCGCGATGCCGATGATCAGGGTATTGAGCTGGCTCACCGGATCTTCCGATCCGGCATGCCGGGAAAAACTGCGCGCGCCGTTGGCGGTGTCCGCGCGCGTGATGATGTCATGGCTGTCGAGGATCAGCCTCACGGTGCGCGAGCCGTCCGGGTTCAGCGTCACGTGTTCGCGCGCGCCATAATCCGGCACCAGGGGATCGCCCGCGGTGACCAGAAGGTTCGACACGGTCTGGGCAGTATCGTTCGGGATGGTCGCTCGCAGGGTGCAGCGCGGCCCGCGCGATTCCGGCACGGAACGCGCGTCGAGGCGCAGCTTCGCGCCATCGGCCGTGACTTCATACATATACGCTGCGCCGCTCGGCGAGGCGGTGTCGATGATTTCGATCATGGAGGGCGGCAGTGCGCCGTAAATCGCAAGCGCCCGCTTGCGGATCGTTGCCGCATGTTCGAGATCGCAGCGCATCTGGGCCGCGTTCGGGTTCAGGGACGTGCCAACGCCGCCGGGTGGTAATGATGCGCAGTTGGGCGATTGCGCAAGCGCTGTGCCTGGCAGGGCGCTAAGCCAGGCGGCTGCCAAAGCGGCGAGCTTCAAGGAAAAAGGTTTCATCCCTTCTCCTTCCCGCGCTGGATGGACAGGACGCCCGTGCGGCTGACTTCTACGAGCCCGAGGGGCCGCATCAGGTCGATGAACTGGGTCAGCTTTTCGGACGCGCCGGTCGCTTCGAAAATGAAGCTCTCATTGGTCGTGTCGATAACGCGGGCGCGGAAGATCTCCGCAATCCGGAGCGCCTCGACGCGCTTCTCCCCGGTGCCGGCCACTTTGACGAGCGCGAGCTCGCGTTCGATGCCACTTTTAGAGTTCGTGATGTCGATGACTTCGGCCACCGGCACAATGCGCAGCAGCTGCGCTTCGATCTGTTCGAGAATGTGCGGCGTGCCCTGCGTGACAATCGTGATCCGAGAGCGGTGCTGGCTCGCATCGACTTCAGCGACCGTCAGGGAATCGATGTTGTAGCCGCGCCCTGAAAAGAGGCCGACGACCCGCGCCAGAACGCCCGGTTCGTTATCGACCAGAACGGCCAGCGTCCGGCGCTCGACGGATTCGTCAGAGTGCGAGAGGAAGTAGGCCGATTTCGGCCCGGCCCCGGGTTTCGTGCTGGCATCGCTCATGGCTGGCTCACAGGTTGGGCGTATTCGCCGAATTTGAAATCGGGACGGCGCGCCACCAGCTTTTGCTTCAACGCATCGGACTTGCCAATGGCGTCGCGCCGATCACCGCTCTCCTGGTCCTCATACCGTTCCACGACTTCGTTCTTGCGGCGCGGATCCAGATGGGCCTGCAGTTCTGACACCAGAAGGCGCCGGCATTCGTCGATGAAGGCGCCGCTGTCCTCTGAAGACGGACCGCCTTCGCGCGCCAGCGATTCAAGTTCATGATAGGTCCACATCAGCGCATCGAGGATCGGCGGGCGATGGCCCCGGTAAGCGCCCTCTTTCTCGGCGCCTTTGGTCTGCGGATTGTAATTCGGAAAAAACATCCGGCCCCGGTCTACCAGACTGGAGATCGCAATAAGCAGGTTCGCCTTGTTGGCGAAAAACGCGCCGTCGTTCGCCTGCATGTTGCGTGTCCGGGCGAACATCGCGCTACGGGCGAGCGCCTCGATGGCCGCATTGCCCCATTCGAGGCTGGCGGCATCGATGCTCTGGCGGAGGCTCTCGGTTTGAAGTTTGCGCTGCCGCCGGGTTTCGCCGCGCGCGCTCAGGGCACTGATGAAGGCCACGGCCGCCGAGCCGATGCCGACGATCATTTCCTTGTAGGTCTGGACCCAGTCCAGAACGGTGCCCACCTCCATAGCCGTCCCCACGCTTCAGGCCAGATACCTTGATTTCTCAGACGAGCCTTCGGCCTGCTTCACCGATTTCGTTACCAGTTATCTCGCCGAGAATCATCTGGTTGTGCGCAGAGCCCGACGGGATCATCGGCAGGCAGTTCTCCGCCCGCTCGACCCTGCAGTCGAACAGGACCGGGCCAGGATGGTCGATCATCTCCTGGATCCTGGCGTCCAATTCATCCGGCTTGTCACAGCGGATGCCATGCCCGCCAAGCGCCTTCGCCAACATCACGAAATCCGGCAGGCTTTCGGAATAGGAATGCGAATAGCGCTCCCCGTGCAGCAATTCCTGCCACTGGCGCACCATGCCCATCCATTCATTGTTGAGGATGAACACCTTGACCGGCAGCTTGTGCTGAACGGCGGTCGAGAGCTCCTGCATCATCATCTGGATAGAAGCTTCACCTGCAATGTCGATCACCAGTGCGTCCGGATGCGCCGCCTGCACGCCGACAGCCGCCGGCAATCCGTAACCCATCGTGCCGAGCCCGCCAGACGTCATCCAGCGGTTCGGCTCCTCGAAATGATAGAACTGCGCTGCCCACATCTGGTGCTGGCCCACTTCGGTCGTTATGTAGGTCTTGCGATCCTTCGTCAGGGCGTAGAGCCGCTCGACCGCGTATTGCGGTTTGATCACATCGCTTGAGTTTTTGTAGCTGAAGCAGCGCCGCGCCCGCCAACCATCGATCTGGCTGTGCCAGGCGGTGAGGTCCGGCAACTGGCGTTTCAGCGCCTTGATCTCGGTGATCAGAGCGTCCAGCGCCTCGGCGCAATCGGCCACCACCGGCACGTCCACCCGCACGATCTTGTTGATCGAAGAGGCGTCAATATCAATGTGGATCTTCTTGGAGTCCGGCGAAAAGGCATCGATGCGTCCGGTGACCCGGTCATCAAAGCGGGCGCCGACGCAGATCATCAGGTCGCAGTCATGCATCGCGTTGTTGGCTTCGAAGCTGCCATGCATGCCCAGCATGCCCAGCCAGTCGGGATGCGAGGCCGGGAAGGCGCCGAGGCCCATCAGCGTGGAAGTGACGGGAAAGCCGGTCAGCGCCTGCAGCTCGCGCAGCTTCTCTGCCGCGCGCGGGCCGGAATTGATCACGCCGCCGCCGGTATAGAAGATCGGCCGGGAAGCACGCGTCATCAAGTCTGCGGCCGCTTTGATGGCCTCGGCCTTCGGCGTGCGCTGTGGCACATAGGTCGGCTTCGTGATGCCCGCCTTGCCGATGTACTGCCCGGTGGCAAACTGGATGTCCTTAGGGATGTCGATGACCACTGGGCCAGGCCGGCCGGCGGTCGCCACATAGAACGCCTCGTGCATGATCCGGGCGAGCTGGTTCACATCCGTCACGAGGTAATTGTGCTTGGCGCAGCTGCGCGTGATGCCGGTCGTGTCGCATTCCTGGAAGGCGTCCGTGCCGATCAGGTGCGTCGGCACCTGTCCGGTGATCACCACCATCGGGATTGAGTCCATCAGCGCGTCTGTGATGGGCGTCACCATGTTGGTCGCGCCAGGGCCGGACGTCACCAGCGCCACGCCGCACTGGCCGGTCGAGCGGGCATAGCCCTCCGCCGCATGGCCGGCGCCCTGCTCATGGCGAACGAGGATATGGCGGATCGTGTCCTGCCCGTAAAGCGCGTCATAGATCGGCAGCACCGCGCCGCCCGGATAGCCGAACATCACCGACACGCCCTGTTCGCGCAGCGCTTCGACAACGATCTGCGCACCGGACATCGTGCGGGGAGCGGCATCTTCGGAAGCGGCCGGCTTGGCCTTGGTGCGGGTGTTCATCTCGGTGCTCGAAAGTTTGGGAGTGAAAAAAGGCTATGTGGTTCAAGTAACCGGCCAAACAAAAAAGGGCCTCCTGAGGAAGCCCTTTTCTGTGCGCACCCGCAACTGCCTGACGGATCGGGCGGCTACGGGCGCCGGAGTGTTACTACGGTCAATTTGCGCAAGGGGCGTTTCCTCGAAGTCATGCAATCAGGCATAATCTTCCGCTTCTGCGCTGTCAATCTCCCTGTAAAGGGCAAAAATCACCCTCAAACGGTCGGAAATCTCGGGTGACGGAATACGCGTCCAGAACGGAAACTGGCGCCCGATCCAGGTAAACTGCCGCTTAGCATAGCGCCGCGTGTCGCGTTTTGCGTTCTCGGCAGCCGCTTCGGCGCTCATCTCGCCCCGGGCAAAGGCGGTCAGCCAGGGCATGCCGCACGCCTTCATCACCGGCAGTTCGGGGTCGAGCCCCCGTGCCACCAGCGCCCGCGCCTCGTTCATGGCGCCCTGCATCAGCATGCCCTCGAACCGGCGGTCGATTTTCTTGTAAAGCGCCCCGCGCGGCGGGGTCAGCGCAAAGCCGGTCCATTCCCCCGGCTCCAGCACAGGCGGCTGGCGCTCGGACTGGAAATCGCTGAGCGAGCGCCCCGTGGCGAGCCAGACTTCATAGGCGCGGGCGAGACGTTGCTTGTCGCCGGTCCCGAGGCGCTCGGCGAGTTCCGGGTCGTGCGGGGCGAGCCGCGTGCGCAGGCCTTCGGCGCCCTCAGCGTCCGACACAGCCTTCACTTCGGCGCGGATTTCGTCAGGCACCGGCGGGATGTCCGACAAGCCCTGTGTCAGCGCCAGAAGGTAAAGCCCCGTCCCGCCAACAAACACTGCCCGCTTGTTCTGCCGCGCCAGCTTCTTGATCACCGCGCGCGCCGCTTCCAGCCATTCGCCGGTCGAATAGCGCGTACCAGCATCGACATAGCCGAACAGGTTATGCGGCACGCCCGCCATCTCTTCTTCGGTCGGACGGGCAGAAATTACCTGCACATCGCGGTAAACCTGCATGGAGTCGGCATTGATCACCTCGCCGCCTAGCCGCCGCGCCACTTCAATGGCGAGGGCGGACTTGCCGCTGGCGGTCGGGCCGTGGATGAGGATCGCGGGATGCATCCCCCACACCTAAGGGCTTGCCCGCCATTGGGAAAGCCACATAGACCTCGCTCGGCACCCGCAAATGGAGAAGACGTGTGGCAGACTTGAGGACGTTCGGCTTTTCTCTTGTTGCCCGCCGGTCCGCCGCCGATCTTGCCGACTTGCTGAAAGCCCGGGTCGTCCAGGCCGGCGGCAAGGTTCAACCGGGCACCGACCTGTCCCACAAGGGCGGCCCTTTCGGCGCCCTCGCCGGCCATGTCGATCTGCCTCCCGAAGCTGTCGCAGGCCTCCGCCGCGCGTTCGACGAACAGGATGATGTGGACTGTTTCATCGGATCCACCGCCGCCCTGCGCCCAAGCTCGGTGCTGGTCTCGGACATGGATTCTACCATCATCGGGCAGGAATGCATCGATGAACTCGCCGATGCCCTCGGGCTTCGCTCTGTGATCTCCGAAATCACCGAACGTGCCATGCGCGGCGAACTCGACTTTGAATCCGCGCTGACCGAACGCGTCGCCATGCTGAAAGGCCTGCTGCTCTGCGAACTTGAGCGCACGTTCGAGGACCGCATCACGCTGAACCCAGGCGCGCGCACCCTCATCCGGACCGTCCGCGCCAACGGCCACGGGACCCTGCTCGTCTCCGGCGGATTCACCTTCTTCACGTCCCGCGTGGCACGGCTCGCAGGGTTTGAAGTGCACAAGGGCAATACACTGATTGATGACGGCGCCGCGCTCACCGGCGAGGTCGCCCGCCCCATCCTCGGCCGTGAGGCCAAGCGCACCGCGCTGCTCGAAGCCGTCGAGGCTCGCCGCGTCGCTCCGGAAAACGCGATCGCCCTCGGCGACGGCGCGAACGATCTCGACATGATCAAGGCCGCCGGCATTGGCGTGGCCTATCATGCAAAGCCGGTGGTAGCGGCCGAAGCGAACGCCTCGATCCGCCATACAGACCTTACCGCCGCGCTGTATTTCCAGAACTACCCGGCCGAAGACATCGTATTCGAAGAAAGCGCCTGATGCCCTCCCTTCGCACGCGGGCCTTCCAATCCTGGTTCCGGATCAGCCGCCCGATGACGCTCGGCGTGCGCGCCGCTGTCGAGAATGAGGCGGGGCACGTTTTCATGGTGCGCCACACCTACGTATCCGGTTGGTACATGCCGGGCGGCGGCGTGGAGCGCGGCGAGCCGGCGGTCGAGGCCCTGCGCCGCGAACTCATCGAAGAGGCCGGCGTACAGCTGCTGCGGCCCCCTCAGGTGATCGGGATCTACTCCAACCATCACAGCTTCCGCAACGATCATGTGATGTTCTACCGCGTGCCCTGGGGCAGCTGGGAGCCGGTCGCCGCAACCAGCGTCGGCGAGATCGCCGAGACCGCCTGGGTCGATCCCCACGCGCCGATCGGAGGCATCACCAAGGGCAGCCTGCTGCGCTTCGACGAACTCTATCGCGGCGCCCCGCTCTCGCCCTACTGGACCGTGCGCACCTGATACTTCGCCTGCGAGACGCTCACGCGCGGCACCTGTCCCGTCTCGTCGAACTGCGTCCAGGCCAGCGCCAGGCTCGCCCAGAACGCGGCATGGTCGCTATCGGCATATGCCTTCAGATTTTGTGCGGTCATGGGGAACGGGAAGATGTGAACCTTCACGTCGGATTGTCCGTTTTCGAACGCCGCGTCCATCAGTGTCCAGATCTCTTCGATCACGGGGTCCGTCATCGCGAAACATCCGATCGAGGCGCAGGCGCCATGCACCATGAGGAAACTTCCCGTTCGCTTGTTCGCCCGGTCAAACGCGTTGGGGAAGCCAAGATTAAACGAGAGGTGATAGCTGGAGGCAGGGTTCATCTGTGCCGGTTTCACCGCATAGAAACCCTCGGGTGCCTGTCCGTCGCCTTCGCGCATTTTGGGCCCCAGTTCACCCGATACCGCGCAGACCGGCCAGCTGCGGAAGCGCTTGAACGTGCCGTCATCGGCCCGGATGAACGCCGTCAGTTCCGCCGGTTCCTTCGTGATGCGCAGATAGACCGGGCTGCCGAGGACCAGTCCTTGCTTCGCCAGATCGCGGCTGAGCTTCGGCGATGCCGATGCATACGCCGTGTCAGACCGGCGCGAGGACGGCACGGTCTGCGCGGCGGCCGTCGCCAGGAGGGCAGGCAGGATCACAGCCGCGCACAGCGCTGCCAGCGCTCGCGAAACTCTCTGACGGGATGCCCTGTGTGTCTCCATCGCCGGAACGATCACCGCCAATCGTGGCAGCAGCCGGGCAAGGCTGCGCCCGCCGTGCGGCACGTTCAGATGGCCAACACTATTTCGGTCGAACCGCGCGCACGTACTGCGCCGCCGTGTAGAGCGACAAGGCCGCGGCAATCCAGAGCAGGATCAGCAACCCAGCCGAGCCCGCAAGCGCGGCTGGGTCCTTGCCGGACAGCGCTTCGCCCACCAGTTCCGGCGCCATCGCCGGCGGCGCGAGCAGGCCGCCGATCGCCGCCATTTCCGCTGCCGTCTTCACCTTGGCGAGGTTGCTCGGCACGATGACACTCGCCGCCTCCGGCCGCGTGCGCAGCCAGGTCATGAACAGGTCGCGCGCAATGATCAGCGCCGCCGGCATATAGATCAGCAGCGTCTGCAAGGTCATCGCGAGGCCCAGCAGGGCAAAGCCGACCAGCAGCTTGTCGGCGATGGGGTCGAGCCAGATGCCGAACCGGCTCGTGGCGTTCAGCTGGCGTGCGATCCAGCCATCGAGGAAATCCGTGATCGCGCCGCCGATGAAGGCCAGCAGCGCCACCTGATGCCAGAGCTGGATCACGGTGGCGAGCCGCGCCGCTTCGTCGTCGGTTGCCTTATCCAAAAGCGCGAGGGACGCCGCCGCGTTCAGCGCCGCCCCAAGCACCAGCAGCGCAAAGCCGCAGCGCGATATTGTCAGGGCATTGGGGATCCAGGCCAGCATGGCCTCAGCCTTACCCAGCCGGGCGCACTTACCGCAAGCGCCGTGTCTCAGTGCTTGAGCCTGAGGTCGGAGATCGAGCGGGCAATCGTGCGGTAGGCTTCGGTCAGTTCCTCGCCGTTATCGGCGCTAAACGCATGGCCGGGGGAGGTGGCGCAATACTCCAGGATCGTTCGCCCATCGCCGGTGCGCTGCACCCCGGAGGGCACCTGAAAACCGACGGTGAAGATCTGGATATTGCTCGGCAATATCTTCATCTGGTCGCACAGGTCCACCGATTGCTGGAAAGAGTTACGGCTGGCGGCCGGGTGCTCGATATTGAGATCGCCGTCCGTCATCAGGATCAGGAACTTCGACGTCCGCTCCGCCCCGTAGAGGCGCGGCGCGGAGTCTGTTGGCCAGATGCCGGACCAGCGGGGCGACAGGAGGTGCCAGCCCCAGGCGATGCCGAGATGCCCCGCCGTGCCGCCTTCAGCCACCAGCCCGTTGACGTGGGCTTTCAGCGCGTCCCTGTCGTCCGTAAGCGGCACGGGCCCGGACGCCTGGCAGGTGCCATGCCGGCCTTCATATGCGCCGACGCCATAGCCTGTCGCGCCGCTGTCTTCGAAATTCTTCCAGCCATCATACCGGCTGGTGCTGCTGGCGGAAAAGTTCCAGCGCGGATTGCCGGCTCCGATCCAGCGTCCCGAGGCGGGCGCCGCGTCTGTGGCGGCCTGCGCGCCCGTGCGTTCATACACGCAGCTGTCCCTCAGCCCGGTATCTTCGAACTCGTATCGGCGCGTGTTCCAGGTATAGCTCGAACTGCGCCCGCAGTTTCCGCCGCTCGTGCACGTCCCGCGCTGGTAATAAAAAAAGCGCTTACCGGTTGCCGCATCAATCATGCGTTCGTCATTGTACGCATCATAATTGTTGCGCGCTGCGGTGTTCGATCCATCGGCGCTCAGCGTGCGCGTCTCGGTCACGGCATTTATATAAGGCCCGGCATTCAGCGAGTGGTTATAGCTCGTGATGGCAAGACGGACCGAGCCGTCGCGTACCCGGTCTTCGGGGAGCAATTCGTCAAACGCCGCCGCTGCCGCCGTCTTCAGATCCGGCAGCCGCCCCGCATCATTCATCGATCCCGGCACGTCGAACACGAAGGCGACGTCCACCAGGCCGATGCCGTAGGTAGATGTCGAGTTGACCGTGAAGGCCATCTCGTCATGTCCGATCAACTGGGTCAGGTAAGTCGGCTGCTCGCACTGCACGGTGCCGGCAATATCCTCGCTTCCGGCGTCAAATGTCACCGTCACCGGCTCGCAGACGAGCCCGCCGCCCTGTTCGACAAACATCGATCCCGCATACTGCTGCACGTCGGTGCGCACCGCGGCTTGCGGCATCCCGCGCTGGCGCTGCAGGGCGCCGGCCAGCACCGCCGAGTCGAGCGAGGCCTGCACCTTGGATTTCTGCCGGATCGTATTCTGGGTATCGAGCGCAATGCCCACCAGCGCCAGGATGGCGGGGATGAGGACAGCGCCCAGCATCGCGACATTGCCGCCCTCTGCCGTGCCGAATGTCCGTTTCCGGTTGCGGGTTGTGTGGGTCATGACGGGCCTTCTGATGCCGTGCCTCGACCTGGCTTACCTGACTAGGCGCACTTCGTTGATCGAGTTGCCGATCTGCTGGAACACGTCGCGCAGTCCGGCAGAGCCGGTTGCGAAGTAGGCATATTGCGAACTCGTGGCACACGCTGTCAGCGCATTTCGCGCAGCCTGCAGGTTTCCGACTTCAAAGCCGACCGTGTACACTATAATTCCCGCATTCTTCATGGCGGTGCAGTATTGCTGCGTTTGCGCGAAGGATGTGCCGTTTTCTGAGTTGCAGTTGATCTGATCCGCAGTCGAACCCGAACCCGCCGTTGACGTGCGCGAAAGAACGCCCTGGCAGAAGGACGAGTTGAAATCACCATCCGTCATGAACACAGCGAACTTGTGCAGCTTCGGGCGGCCATAGGCGGCGGGTTGGCTGTCGGCCGGAAAGATCGAGCCAAAGGTCGGCGACAGCGTGTACCAGCCCCAAGCCGCACCCATATGACCTGCCGTGGAACCCGCGATCACCAGGTCATCGATTGCGTCATTCAGAACCGTCTTGTCGTCCGTCAACGGAACGATGGTGTTTGTCGGGCAGCCGTTGGCTATGGACATGTAGCCCCGCCCGACCGGGTTTTCGGTGGGCGAAACGTCCGTATATGCCTGCGCACCGGTCCGCTCCGTTGCGCACGTGCTGATCTGGTGTAGGCGCTGGGCGTTGCTGGACGCGTTGCTGAAGCGGAACCATTGGCAGCCTGCGACCGTGCAGAACGATGTACCGCCATTGGTATAGGCGCCGTAGTTCCAACCCTGCGAGCCGGTCAGCACGAACGTGTCGGACGTCACGCCCGACACCTGCCACGTGACGTGCGAACCGGTGTTGATCTGCGTCATCCCGTTCACCCCGGAGATCACGATATGATCGTTGTTGTTGAGGCCGTGATTGTTTGCGGTGACCGTCACTTCGCAGTTGGTGTTGATGCACTGGCGGATCAGGCCGCCGCTGGAATAGTTCGAATACGAACTGCCGTTGATGCCCGAAAGCTGGAACGTGTTTGTGGTGGCGTTGGCCACCGTATAGATGTTGTTGTTCAGCTGCGTCATGCCGACGACGCCGGTGATGCGAACTCTGTTGCCGTCGGTGAGCCCATGCCCGTTGGACGTGATCGTCACCGGGTTAGCCCGGGTGGCCCCTGTGATGTTACGGGTCGTGCTGGTCTGCCAGTCGGCTGCCGAGATGCTCCGTCCCGGCGTAACAGCGCCGCGCGTGGCGGCGGCGTAGGCGCCGGTGTTCACCGCAACCGAATACGGAACCATCGCAGCCTTGGAATAATAGGGGGTCTGTTCGTCATTGACGACGATGTCCACAAGGTCCCTAGAGGCCGCACGCAGCGCCGTGATGCGGCTGCCTGACATCGAGCCCGTGATGTCGAGGATCATTGCCACTTCGATATCGGCGCCGCCTTCAACGGCGTCGGCGCGCACGGTGACGTCCACCTCGTTCTGGCCGATTATCTTGGCAATCGTCGTATTGACCCGAAGGCTGGTGACCAGCGAGATCTCGCCTTCGCTGTCCTGGGTCAGGGTGTAGCTGATCGGCCGGCCAAGCTCGCTCTCCAGATGATCAAGGTGCGCTTCGATCGTCGCGCGGCGCTCTTCGGCCGTCATGAACGCGTCGTGCGCCGCTGAAAGCGCCGCTGCATCGGTCGCCATCTGCAGCTTGTTTTTGTCCACCATCACCCGCGAGAAGTCGATCGCGAAGCCGACAATCGGGAAGATGACGAGGCAGGACAGCGCGAACAGCATCGCAACGTTGCCGCTGTCGTTGCTTAGAAACCCGCGTTTGGAAGGGACAGTTTCAACTTGCTTGAACATGACCGTCGCCCTTCGCCACGCAACTTTTGCGCCGCTTAACGTAGCGTTATGGCAGATATTGTTTTCGGTAGGTTGTCTGGAACCTTTGCAATTATGACTCGCCGGGCAGGGGGCGGTTAACCTATCCTCCCGCCGATTCGGACCCCTGACAGCGAGGACCCGGCATGCACGAATACCACGCGCTCCTGCAGGATATCCTGCAGAACGGCCATGAACGCGGCGACCGCACCGGCGTCGGCACGCGCGGCGTCTTCGGCCGCCAGATGCGGTTCGACCTCGAAAAGGGCTTCCCGCTTCTGACGACGAAACGCCTGCACGTCCGCTCTATCATTATCGAGCTTCTTTGGTTCCTTCGCGGTGACACGAATATCGGCTGGCTCAAGGAAAACGGCGTCTCTATCTGGGATGACTGGGCCGATGAAAACGGGGATCTTGGCCCCGTTTACGGAAAACAGTGGCGCAGCTGGGCTGCGCCCGACGGCCGGGTCATCGACCAGATCCAGTGGGTGCTGGACGAGATCCGCACGAACCCCAATTCCCGCCGTTTGATCGTCTCGGCCTGGAACCCGGCAGATGTGAACGACATGGCTCTGCCGCCGTGCCACTGCCTGTTCCAGTTCAACGTCATGGGCGGTCGTCTCAACTGCCAGCTTTACCAGCGGTCGGCGGATGTCTTCCTCGGTGTGCCGTTCAACATCGCCTCCTACGCCCTGCTCACCCACATGATGGCGCGCGCGACCGGCATCCGGCCCGGTGAGTTCGTCCACACATTCGGCGACACGCACCTCTACCTTAACCACCTCGAACAGGCGCAGCTGCAGCTGACACGCGAGCCGCGCGGCCTCCCGGCCCTCTGGATGAACCCGGAAAAGACCGATCTGTTCGGCTGGACCTATGAGGATTTCCGCATCGACAATTACAATCCGCACCCGCACATCAAGGCGCCCGTCGCGGTCTGAAGTCTGTCGCGGTCTGAAGTCTGGCGCGGCTACTCGCCCGCCGCTGCGCAGTGAACCGTGCCGCCGGTCTCGACCGCAATCGCCAGGTATTCGTCGAAGGCCGCGCAGACGACTGCGGCCGGGTCCGCCCCGCCCTCGGACACGGCGCTCACACGCACACGGGCGTCGCCCTCGACGTCGCGCGCCACTTGCGCTGCATCGATCCGGCCCTTGAACGTCAGGGACCGTGCGCCGGGCTCGATCGCGAATGTCTCGCCGCCCAGCCACACGCCGAGGTCCGGATCATCGCGGGCCGAGCCTGCCGCCTTGGGCGGGCCGTAATAATCTGCTGAAACCTTCACCCGGGCCTCCAGCGCGCTGAGGCGTGCGAGGGCCGCCGGCGTGAACGTCAAATCCAGCCGGAACGGCAGCGCCACCATCTTCGCCTCCAGGGCCGGGCCAGACGTCGCTGCGCCGCGATTCGCCGCCGCCGCGCCGGAGGGCGCCGACGCGCAACCGGCAAGCATGGCTCCCAAAAGAAGGGTGCCCGCGAAGGTGCGTGCGCCTGTCATGCCTGCCAACTCCGCTTGAGGTTCAATACAAGTCCTGTCTCGCTTTAACAGGCGAGTAAGGCAAGGCTGCGGCGCGCCTTGCCGCATTAGGAAAAGCCCGTCATCTTGGCGCTCTGTGCCGGGGCGGCGAGAAACCGCCCGGCGGCTATTGGAGGCACACGCATGAAAATCTTTATCGCCGAGCTCATCGGCACGTTCACGCTCGTCCTGTTGGGCTGCGGCTCAGCTGTGCTCGCGGGCGGAGAGGTCGGCCAGCTCGGCATCTCGTTTGCCTTCGGACTCGCCATTGTCGCGATGGCGTACGGCATCGGCCCCATCTCGGGCTGCCATGTGAACCCTGCCGTCAGCTTCGGCGCCTTCGTCGCCGGCCGCCTGTCGCCGGGCGGAATGCTGCAATACTGGGCCGCCCAGTTCACCGGAGCCCTGCTGGGCGCAGGGGTGCTCTACCTCATCGCGACTGGCAAGGTGGGCTATGATCTGGCCGTGAACGGCCTCGGCCAGAATGGATGGGGCGCGGGCTATCTCGGCGAATACAACCTCGCCTCGGCTCTCGTCTTCGAGATTGTCGCGACCTTCCTGTTCCTCGTGGTGATCCTCGGCAGCACACAGAAGTCGGCACCCGGAGCATTCGCAGGTCTCGCCATCGGTTTCACGCTGGTGCTCATCCACATTGTCGGCATCCAGGTCACCGGGGTTTCGGTCAACCCCGCCCGCAGCTTCGGCCCCGCCATCATCGTCGGCGGCACGGCGGTCTCGCAGCTCTGGCTGTTCATCGTCGCCCCGCTCATCGGCGCAGGCCTCGCCGGCCTGTTCTTCAGACAGAAGCTGCTCGAAACGGAATAAGACTCAACCGGTCCTGCCCGCCCTAACCTTTTCCCTCAAGCGGGGAGGGTTGAGGCGGGACCTCTCAAGAATTCAATAGAGGTGCCCCCACGAGCCACGCGAAGGCGCAGGGCGTCCCGCCATTCAGGCCGGGATCAGCGCCGAGCAACTTTGTTAAGCCTCGTGCGGGTTGGTCAGTCCGGCATCCTCACGCCGGCGGATGATCGCGGATACGATCACCGCGCCCACCATCTTGCCGATCACGAACACGACCCAGTTCCACGGATGCAGCGAGTTTCCGGGATCGAGGCCCAGTTCCATCTGCTTGGCGAGGTCTGCGCCGTACAGGAACACCGTCGTATCCACCGGCGCCGCCAGCGCGCTCGAGAGCAATATCCGTGTCGACAGCCGGTATTTGGTGAACGTGAACAGCAGCCAGTCCACGCCCTCTGAAATCGCGAACGCTATACCGCTCGCCAGCGCGATCACCGGCCAGGCGTAGAAAAACGACCAGGCCACCGCAATCGCCATCAGGATCAGCACCCGGTGGCCCATCTCGCGCTGCACGAAGTCGCGAATCACGAACACCATGCCGGTGACCATCGTCATCGGGTGCAGCGACACGCCCTGCGGGAACGTTTTGCTACTGCCAGGCGCAACCACGGCAAATTCAGGAATGATCCCGAAACTCCAGTTCAGGAACGGGATCAGAACCACATAGAGCAGGGCCCAGGCCCGGCCTTGCAGGAACCAGATCGCCGCAGCCGTGAGGCCCAGCGCGCCCAGCGCCGGAACGAGTAGTCCCGTCTGACCATTCGTCAGTATCGAGGCAATATCGAAGCTCAAGACCGGTCACCTGTGGCTGTGGAATAATATGTCATCACTGTCATTGCGGGTTGCATGGGGGTTGTGACCGGGGGCAGGAGGGCCGACTTTGACCATGCACTGTCAATGCCGCCGGGGATGGCGCTTTCCAGAGCTATCCCGAGACCGCCCGGAACCTTACCTATGTCTGAACCCATCCGCCTCTGCCTCATCGTCGCCCAGGGCCGAAATAGAGTGATCGGCACGGCAGGGCAATTGCCATGGCGTCTCAAGGACGACCTTTCCCATTTCAAGCGCACGACGATGGGGGCGCCTGTGATCATGGGCCGCAAGACCTGGGAAAGCTTGCCGAAGCGCCCGCTACCGGGCCGCGCCAATATCGTGGTCAGCCGTGACTGGAACTATGACGCGGTCGAAGCGCGCGTCTATTCCAGCGTCACGCCCGCCATCAACGCCGCCAAGGCCATGGCCCTGCGCGCCGGCCAGACCGAAGTCTTCATTATCGGCGGCGCCGCCATTTACGAACTCGCCCTGCCTCTGGCCGACCGGATCTATCTTACCGAAGTCGACGCCTCGCCGAACGGCGACGCCTTTTTTCCAGCCATTGGTCAAGCGCTCTGGTCCACCCGGTCGCAAACACGCTTTGAAGCGGGAGAGGGCAATGACCATGGCTTCACGATCAATGTCCTCGACCGCGTCACCACGCCCGCCTGACCTCGCGGGAGCAATGGACGCCCCGCGCGCGCGGGCGTAGCCTTCCGGCAATCGCTAACGGAGGAACGCAAATGCACTTTGACGTTATCGCCTCAGGCCTCGGTTTTCCCGAAGGCCCGGTCGTTATGGAGGATGGCTCGATCATCCTCGTCGAGATCCAGCACAAGTGCGTCACCCGCCTCTGGAACGGCAAGCGCGAGGTCATCGCGACCCTCGGCGGCGGCCCGAACGGCCTCGCCATCGGCCCGGACGGCGCCCTCTACTGCTGCAATAATGGCGGCTTTGAATACCACGTGGTCGGCGGGCTGACGGTCCCCGGCAACTGCCCGTCGGACTATTCCGGCGGCCGCATCGAGCGGATCGATCTTGCGACCGGCAAGGTCGAGCGCCTTTACGACGCCGTGGACGGCAATCCGCTGCGCGGGCCAAACGATCTCGTCTTCGACAGGTCGGGCGGCTTCTACTTCACGGACCTCGGTAAGGGTTTCTCCCGCAACCGCGATCATGGCGGTGTCTATTACGCCAAGCCCGACGGCTCCTTCATCAAGGAAGTCGATTACCACCATATCTCGCCGAACGGCTGCGGCCTCTCGCCGGATGGCCACACGCTCTATTTCGCCGACACGATGACTGCCCGCCTCTGGGGGTTCGCGCTCACCGGCCCCGGCGAATACACACCGCACAAGCCGCCCTTCCTGCGCGGCCGTGTCATCACCGGCCAGGCCGAGCTTTGCTATTTCGACAGTCTCGCCGTCGCCGCCTCCGGCAATGTCTGCGTTGCCACAATCCTGAAGAATGGCGGTCTCGGCGGCATCACCACCATCCGCCCGGACGGCCATTCCAGCTTTGTCGAACTGCCAGACCCCTTCGTCACCAACATCGCCTTCGGCGGCAAGGACATGCACGACGCCTGGATCACCGCTTCCGGCACCGGTCAGCTTCTCAAGACCCGCTGGCCGGAAGCCGGGTTGAAGCTGAACTACAACGCCTGAATCTGTTTAATGCCTCTCCCGTGCGGCGGGAGAGGCGAGGGGGCATGTCCCCAAATCCGGCCTCAAGACCGCGATCTGATAATCCGTATACGGAAAAAATCAGCTGTTTGTGGATGGAAGCATGCACCGCAGAACGCGCGGGGCAGACGGCGCCGCATAACGTTTGCGCGGCGGCTCTTTCGGCCCCGAAGCTGCCGCCAGCAAGGCCTGGTCTGGCGTTGCCATGATCGCGGCATCGGGCTCAAGGCCAACAAGTCTGTCTGGATTTTCGAGGGACATGGCACAGCCTTTCTGGCAGGCGCGCGCCTCGCGTCCTGAGCAGTGCTCTTGCGCCTTATCTTGCGCATAAGCAAGTCGTTGAAAACACTTATAATTTTCAGGTTCGATTATTCCCTGTAAAATCAGGGTACGGTCAATCCTCGAAAATGATCTCTGGCGGCGGCTTCGTGACCAGCTGGTCCAGCGCAATCGCCACATTGCGCGCCAGCGCCATGAAAATGTCCGCCCCCGGACTTGTCCCCAGCGCCACCGGCACGCCCGCATCCCCGCCTTCACGGATCGTGGTGAGCATCGGGATCTCCCCCAGTACCGGCAAGCCGAGTGCCGCACCCATCCGCCGAGCGCCGCCTTCACCCATCAGGTAATGGCGCGCGCCCGATGGATCATCAAACCAGCTCATCGTCTCGACCAGACCGATCACCGGCACATGCGTCTTGATGAACATCGCCGCCCCGCGCCGCACATCCGCCAGCGCTACTTCTTGCGGCGTTGTCACGATCAGAGCCGCCGTCACTGGCACGCGCTGCGCAATCGCCAGCTGCGCGTCGCCCGTGCCCGGCGGCGTGTCGATGATCAGGATATCGAGCGGCTCGGCCGGCGTGCCCCACTCGGCATCATTCAAGAGCTGCGTGATCGCCGACATGACGATCGGCCCGCGCCAGATCATCGGCGCATCGGGATCGGACAGATACCCGATCGACAGCGTCTGCATCCCGTGCGCCTCGACCGGTACGAGCTTCTTGTTGGCCGAGGTTGCGGGCTCAGCATTCACCGTCCCCATCATCGTCGGGATCGACGGGCCGTAAATGTCGGCGTCCAGCAGTCCGACGCGCATGCCCGCTTTCGCCATCGCGGCGGCGAGGTTCACCGCCACCGTGGACTTGCCAACCCCGCCCTTGGCGCTGGCCACCACAAGGATGCGGTCGATGCCAGGCACGGGTTTCAGGCCCGCCGCCGGCGCGGGCACGCCCTGGTTCATCGCCTCATCTGACAGCCGCGCGCCCTTGGTCACGCGCCGCAGCCCTGCCACCGGCGAGGCTGCCGGCGCCGCCGCGGGTCCATGCGAATGCCCATGTGCATGCCCGTGCCCATGGTCCTGCTTGTGGTCATGCCCGGCGCCCGGCGTCCGCTCTGCAGTCAGCACGCTGCGCACGGCGGTGATCCCCGGAATCCGCGCTGCGTAATTCTCTGCTTCGATCCTGCGATGCTCTGCCACACCCGCATCGCTATCCTCGGCGCAGATCACCAGCAGCGCGCGTCCGTCGTCATCCACACTCACCGATTCAAGCCAGTTGGCCCGGCCCAGCGCCTCTTCGATGGCGGCGGCCAGCTTCTCGCGTGTCTTCTGCTTTGACCCAAACATTGCTTCCGGTGCCCGGCCTGTAAACACATTCCTGCGCCGCCTACTCGCCCCGGGGGTGAAATTGCAAGCTTCTGGTGAGGAAGTTGCGTCAATTTCGCTGCCTTGAAGGGCGCTTTCGGCATGCACACTTGCTGAAAGACCCTATATAGGCCCAACTCGAAGAATTCAGGAGGCGTTATTGCCCTGGGACGACAAGACTAAAGGTTCAGGCCCCTGGGGCGGCGGCGGAGACGGCAAGGGCTCCGGCGGCGGCGAAGGCGGCTCGCCCTGGAACCGGCCTTCGGGCAACGGTGACAAGGGCGGCGGCGGCAACAAGGAGTCGCCCGACCTCGAAGAACAGATGCGCCGCATGCAGGAGCGCTTTCGCCAGCGCCGCGGCGGCAATGGCGGTGGCGGCGGACGCCGCAAGGGCACCGGCGGCGCGCAGATGCCGAACTTCGGCCCGCTCGGCCTCATGGTTGTGGGCGGCGTCGTGCTGCTCTCGTGGCTGTCCACCGGCATCGTGATCGTTGACCCTACGCAACAGGCGGCCGTGTTCCGCTTCGGCAAATGGCAGACGAACTT
>CAMEDD010000042.1 GCA_945913285.1 Candidatus Sulfopaludibacter sp. SbA3 | reverse complement strand
CTCGCCGCTTTCCTGCTCGGCGCGCGGGGCCCGGCGGACAAGCCACTGGATGCGCCGGAGACGGACGAAGTGCGGCGCGCCTGCGCGGCGGGCAGCCACCCGGATTTCCGCCTGCTCAAGCGAGAGCTGAATGACAAGGGCAAACTGGCCCAGGATATCAGCGTCGACCAGATCCGCGAGCTGACCAACTTTTTCACCATGAAGGCCGCGCTCGGCGGCTGGCGCACCGGGATCATCGATGCCATCGACGAGACCAACCGCCATGGTGCAAACGCGCTTCTCAAGACGCTCGAAGAACCGCCGCCAAAGTGCGTGCTGTTCCTCATCAATCACGGTCGAGAGCCGATCCTGCCAACGATCCGGTCGCGGTGCCGCGTGCTGCGTCTTTCGGTTCTTTCAGAGGCCGACTGTCTGTCAGCGCTCGAAGCGGCCGGTGCACCCGCGCAAGCCGCGCGCATCGCCCGGGGCAGGCCGGGAAGGGGTATTCGGTTATCGTCGCCGACCGCACTTGCGGCCGCCGAAGCAGCCCGCGCCCTGCTCCATTCGGTGCCCAGGATACCCGACAAACTGGCGATGGCCGCCCTGTCAGCGGCCTCAGCGGATGAGCGCGCGATGGAGGCCTTTCGCGGCGAAATCAGCAAGTGGCTGGCCGAACGCGCCGAAACCCAGCCGGCAGCCGCGAAGTTGTGGCTGCAGCAGGCGCGCCTCGCCGGCGATGCCGAGCGGCTGAACATGGACGCTGCGCAAGTCGCGTCAAAACTGGTCGCAGGGCTTTATGAATTGGCTCAGCCCGTCTAAACGCCGCCGGGATGTTCGATACACATGTCAATCTGCACGGTGAGGCCTTCGCCGAAGACCTCGAAGACGTGCTCGCGCGCGCCCGGCAAAGCGGTGTCGGGCGCTTTCTTGCGATCTGTGACCGCTACGACAATTTCCCGGCCGTACGGGCGATCGCTGAGGCGCATGGCGACATCTGGTGCTCGGTCGGCGTTCATCCGCACCACGCAAAGGATTTCACCACCCTCACGGCGGCGACCCTGATCGCCGAAGCCGATCACCCGAAGGTCGTCGCCATCGGCGAAACGGGCCTGGATTTCCACTATGGCTACAGCGGCGAAGCCGATCAGGTGCGCAGCGTGAGGGAACACATCGCAGCGGCCCGCGAGGCCGGTTTGCCGCTGATCCTTCACACACGCGAAGCCGATAGCCTCATGGCCGATATCCTCGAGGACGAATATGCCAAAGGGACATTCCAGCCCTTGCTGCATTGCTACACCGGCGGGGCAGACCTCTGCCAACGCGCACTGGCGCTGGGCGCTTACGTTTCGGTGTCGGGCATCCTGTCCTTCAAGAGCGCAAAAGACGTGCGCGCGGTGATCGCCGATGTGCCGCTCGAGCGCCTCATCCTGGAAACGGACTGCCCTTATCTCGCGCCCGTTCCGATGCGCGGCCGGCGGAACGAGCCCGCCTACCTCGTCCACGTCGCCGAAGCGCTCGGCGCCCTGAAGGGCGTCGATACGGAAACAGTCAAACGCATCACGACAGAAAATGCCGCGCGCCTTTTTTCGAAGGCGGCCCGCTGATGGCCCGCGCGCGGTTCGTGCTGCTGGGCACAGGCTCTTCCGGCGGGGTGCCGCGCGTCGGCGGCGACTGGGGTGCCTGCGACCCTGGCGAGCCGCGCAACCGCCGCCTGCGCTGCAGCGCGCTGCTGGAGCGCTGGGGCGAGACGGGCGAGGTGACACGCATCCTGATCGACACGTCGCCGGACCTGCGGGAACAGCTGCTCGCACAAGGCACCACGCACCTCGACGCCGTCCTCTATACGCATGATCACGCCGATCAGGCTCACGGCATCGATGACGTGCGCGCGCTGGCGATCCGGCAGCGCGCCCCGCTGCCGGTATACTTCGACGCGTATACGCGGGGCAGCCTGGAAGGCCGCTTCAATTACATCTTCAATGGCGCCAGCGGGTACCCGCCAATCCTTGCGTCGCAGCCCGCCGTCGAGCCTTATGAGCCTTTGACGATTCCTGGCCGCGGCGGGCCGGTCAGACTGCTGCCGCTCGACATGGAACATGGCCGCATCCGCTGTCTCGGCTTGCGCATCGGTGATCTGGCCTATTGCAACGACGTCAACGGATTGCCGCCCCGGTCCATGAACGCGCTGACAGGGCTGGATACGCTGATCATCGATGCGCTGCGTTACGCGCCGCATCCATCGCACGCGCACCTGGCGTTAACATTGTCCTGGATCGCGGCGCTGAAACCGCGCCGGGCGATCCTCACGAACCTGCATGTTGATCTCGATTACCAGACGCTGCTGCGCGAACTGCCTCAGGGCGTGGAGCCGGCGTATGATGGGCTGGCCGTGGAGTTTGAGGCCTAGGGGAAGAGGCCCCGGGGGAGCCCCTCTGAGCGGGGCATGCCCCGAAAACACTGCTGGTTCCTGGCCAGCCGCCATTCTGACCTGATTATAATTTCCCATAATATTGATTATGCGAATGGCGTCAGCCACCTTGCGGGCCGCGCTCAATCTGGCGGAACCGCTTTGCCGAGCGGCCTTTCATCATACGCGCCGCAGGTTGCTGCGAGATCCTGGCGCCCATCCTGCACCGCGCGGCCCGCGGCCTTGCGGGTTTCAGATTTCTTTAACCGCTGCAGCTGGCCCCTCCCCGCGTCCAGCCCGGGCGAGACGCTGCGCCGCAGGCCAAAAGAAGATGCGCCGGGCCTGACCGGCGCCGCCATTATCCCGGAAGCGCCGCAGGCGGTCAGGCGCCCCACCCGCGATTATCGGATGTCCACGGATGATAGGTCTGCCTTCAGCAATCGGGGGTTCCCGATCGACACTGCACTGTCGGATAGCGGACCGAGGCCTCAGCATCGCGCGTTGACGGCGGTTGGCGTCCAAACCGCCGCTCTGTCTTTATCTTGCATTCCACAGCAAACCACTCAGAGCACGGAGGGTGATGGCTTCTACGCCGCCGCCAAGAGGAAAATCCTTCTCGCCGCCATGAACGATGAAGGTGCGATCGGGTTTCAGATCCTCGATGGCGACCCGGAGCCCTTTGGACACCGATGGCGCAACCGTCCGCTTGATCTCGATGGCCCAGCGTCCCAGCTTGCGGCCAAGATCGAGAACGAGATCCACCTCTGCGCCGGCCGCCGTTCGATAGAACGCTGCGCTGGCATCATCGGGTGCTGCCGCCAGCAGGCTCTCAAGCACAAACCCCTCCCAGCTCGATCCCGCCACTGGATGGCCGAGTACCTCCGGCAGAGAGCGCAGGCTGAGCAGAGCATGCAGGAGGCCGCTGTCTCTGACATAGACCTTGGGAGATTTTACCAGTCGTTTCCCCACGTTGGCGATGAGCGGCGGGAGGCGGCGCACCAACAATAGATCGGCGAGCAGGTCGATATAGCGTGAGACGGTTGGAGACGAGACTTCCAGGGAGGCGGCAAGTCTGGAGGCGTTGAGCAGCTGACCCTGGTTATGGGCGAGCATCATCCAGAGGCGTTCAAGCGTCTCGGCCGGAACGCGCGGTCCGAATTGAGGGACGTCGCGTTCGAGATAGGTCCGGATCAGGCTCCTGCGCAGGAGGAAACTGTCCTTGTCCGTCCGGGCCAGCAGGCTGTCCGGAAAGCCACCCCTTAGCCAGAGCCGCTCTTCATGAGTTCGTCCCGGGTCAATCTCGAAGGCAGAGACTGGCGTCATGTTCACATACTCGATCCGTCCCGCCAGCGTTTCGCCTGATTGGCGTAGAAGGTCGATCGCGGCTGATCCGAGGATAAGAAACTGCCCTGCCCTGCGCCCCTTCCTGCGCTGGCGGTCGATGAACCCGCGCATCGGCTGGAACAGATCAGGTGTCCGGTGGATTTCGTCGAGGATGATGAGCTTGACTGCCTCCCGCTCGAAGAAGAGCTCGGGCTCTTGCAGCTGGGCCCGGTCCTGAGGTGACCCAAGGTCGAGATAAACCGATGGGCAATCCTCGGCGATCTTGAGCGCGAGCGTTGTCTTGCCCACCTGGCGCGGCCCGATGATGCCCACAGCTGCCTGGCGGCCCAGCGCGCTGCGCACGTCTTCTTCAACGAGGCGATCAATCATCCCTGCATATTTAACACGGAGTGTTTAATATGCAATGGCCAGTTCGAGGTTGGCCTCGACATCCTCAACCTGTTCGATGCCGAGGACAACGCCATGGTCTATTTCTACGAGAGCCAGCTGCCAGGCGAGGCGGCGCCAGGCCGTCACGCTGCTCGGCGAAATGAGGCGATAGATGTCGATTGGATTTCTAATGGAGTTTCAGAGCTCCAGGCGCGACCGCCGATAGACGGCGAACCGCCCGGGAGAGCACTGACTCATTCCCACTCGATCGTTCCGGGCGGCTTCGACGTGATGTCATATACGACGCGGTTCACACCCTTGACCTCGTTGATGATGCGGGTCGCGACACGGCCGAGGAAGGCGTGGTCATAGGGATAATAGTCCGCCGTCATGCCATCGACGCTGGTCACGGCGCGCAGCGCGAGCACCGCTTCATACGTGCGCACATCGCCCATCACGCCAACCGTGTTGACCGGCAACAGCACACTGAACGCCTGCCAGATCTTGTCGTAGAGGCCGGCCTTCTTGATCTCCTCGATGTAGATGGCGTCGGCCTTGCGCAGTGTATCAGCCTTCTCGCGGGTAACCGCGCCCGGAATGCGGATGGCGAGGCCCGGCCCCGGGAACGGATGACGGCCGACGAACGCCTCCGGCAAGCCCAGCTCCTGGCCGAGGGCGCGCACTTCATCCTTGAACAGTTCGCGCAGCGGCTCGACAAGCTTCATCTTCATGCGTGCCGGCAGGCCGCCCACATTGTGGTGGCTCTTGATCGTCATGCTCGGTCCGCCGCTGACCGAAACGCTCTCGATCACGTCCGGATACAGAGTACCCTGCGCGAGAAAATCCGCGCCGCCGATCTTCTTTGCTTCTTCGTCGAACACGTCGATGAACAGGCCGCCAATGATCTTGCGCTTCTGCTCGGGATCAGAGACGCCCGCGAGTTTGCCAAGGAACAGCTCGGACGCGTCCACATGCACGAGCGGAATGTTGTAATGCTCGCGGAACAGGCCGACGACCTGTTCGCTCTCGCCGGCACGCATCAGGCCGTGATCGACATACACGCACGTCAGCTGGTCACCGATAGCTTCGTGGATCAGCACTGCGGCCACCGACGAGTCGACGCCGCCGGATAGCCCGCAGATCACCCGGCCCTTGCCGACCTGTGCACGGATCTTCGCAATGGCTTCGGCCTTGTAGGCCGCCATCGTCCAGTCGCCCGTGAACCCCGCCACGCCATGAATGAAATTGCGGAGCAGTCTGGCGCCATTCGCCGTGTGCACGACTTCAGGATGAAACTGCGTTCCATAGAAGCGCCGCGCGGTGTCTGCGATCACCGCATAGGGCGCACCCGGGGATTTCGCGATCACACTGAAGCCCGGCGCCATTTCGGCGACGTGGTCTCCATGGCTCATCCAGACCTGTTCGTCTTCGCCCTCGAACAGGCCGTCGAGGAAGGGATCGCTCTTCACCGGCTCGATAAAGGCCCGGCCGAACTCGCGGCTCGTGCCGCCTTCGATCCGCCCGCCGAGCTGGTGCATCATCACCTGCTGGCCGTAGCAGATACCGAGTACCGGAATACCAGCCTCGAAGATGGCCTTGTCCGCCATCGGGGCATCGTCCCAGTAGACGCTCGAGGGACCACCCGAGAGGACGATCGCCTGTGGGCGGTAGGCTTCCAGGAAAGCCGCATCGACCTTGTTGAAGGGATGAATTTCGCAATACACGCGGCTCTCGCGCAGGCGTCTCGCAATCAGCTGTGTCACCTGGCTGCCGAAGTCGACGATCAGGGCGCGTTGGTGTTTTTGGTCTGTCATGGCGCCGCTTAGCGGACAGGGGCAGATTCGTCCAGATGGCCCCGGCGCTGTTGAGTGTGCGGCCAGGTGCGCGCAAAGGATCCGGCCGGGTTTTGGCGACGACGCCTAAGGCTTGTGAACCATGAGAGCGAAGAAGAACCCGTCCGTGCCTGCCCGGCGCGGCGTCAGGCGCACGCTGCCCGTCGGCCCGCGAAACCTGCGGACGATATCGGCGCCGTGCGGTGTCAGCGCCCCGGAAGCGATCGCGGCTTCGGCGGCGTCCTGCTCCACGAAATGCGGCGCGCCCGCCAGGAACTCGGCGACCCGGTCCTCGTCTTCCTCGATCAGGAAGCTGCACGTGGCATAGAGAAGCCGGCCGCCCGGCTTCACATAGGTTGAGGCAGCCTGCAGGATCTCGCGCTGGTCCTGCATGCGTTTCTGCAGCTGCGCAGGCTTCACCCGCCACTTGGAGTCCGGCCGCCGCCGCCAGGTGCCGGTGCCCGAGCATGGGGCATCGACGAAAACGAGGTCCATCTGCCCTAAGAGCGGCCCGAGCGCGTTGCCCTCGCTCGGATGCACCAGCTGCACATTGTGCGCGCCCGAGCGCTTCAGGCGCGGGATCAGCGCGGAGAGGCGTTTGCCGTCGATATCATAGGCGTGGATCTGGCCCCGTCCGTCCATCTGCGCCGCAAGCGCCAGCGTCTTGCCGCCGCCACCCGCGCAATAGTCCATGACCTGCTCATCGGGCCTGGCATTGGCCGCCGCCGCGGCGATCTGGCTGCCGGCATCCTGCACTTCCACCCAGCCCTTGGAGAAAGCGGGAATGGCTTCGACGCTGTCCTCACGCTCGGCCGGGTCGCGCGCCGGGATATGGTAGGCGTTCTTGAGCAGGCGCGAAGGCTCGGCCTTGACAGACTTGAGCGGCAGCGCCGCTTTCTCGGCATCGGATTTCAGCGTGTTGACGCGCAGGTCCACGTCCGCCCGGACGGCCATCATCTGCGCTTCGATCACCGCTTCAGGGCCGAACACGCGCTGCATGTGCGGGGTCATCCACTCCGGATAGTCTCCCTGCACGTGCGGCGCAGCTGACGGATCCGGCGCAAGGATAAGCCGGCTGCGCTCATCGTTCGTCAGCGGCGTGGGGCCATGGTCGTCGTAACAGGCTTCCTCAATGTCGCGCGCATTCCAGTCCCACGCGATGCGCAGCGCGCCGAGGATGAGCGCGCGCGGATCGTCGTGGCCCATGTGGTGCGCGATGGAATTGCGCTTGCGCAGCGCGTCCAGCACCAGCCCGGACACCCAGGCGCGGTCCTTCGAGCCGGCATAGCGCGCGCGCTTGCCCCAGTCGCGAAGGGCAATCTTGAGCGGCTGGTGACGGTCCAGCACGTCGCGCAGGACTTCTATCGCCGCGCTGATCTTGCCGCCCGTACGCATGCTGGATCCTTTCAACTGGCCGCTGCGCACGCCATAGCCGCGCCGGCCCGGCAATGAAACCGTTGGACACCGCAATACTCCAAGTTTTACAGTCACCAAGCCGCTGGAGACACCTCGTCATGACTGCCTATGTCGTCGCAAAAGTGACCATCACCGACCGAGAGACTTACGCTCGCTACGCCAACGGGTTCATGGCGGCGCTCACTCCGTTTGGAGGCAAGCTGCTGTCTGTGGACGAGGCTCCCGAGGTGATTGAGGGCGAATGGCGCTGCACGCGCACGGTGCTCGCGGAGTTTGCCTCAAAGGCCGTCATGAAGGCGTGGTACGCTTCTCCAGCCTATCAGGTTCTCGTCCAGCACCGTTTCGCGGCCTCGTCGAGCGCGGATATCGTGCTGCTCGAAGGTTTCGCGCCGCCAACTGCGTAAGGACACGGCGTCATGGACATCCAGCTTCCCGAGGGCATGCGCCCGGCCAGCACCCGAGACTGGAAACAGCTTGGCAGCATCACCGGCGAAGCGTTCGCGCAGGATCCGGTCAACGTCTGGATTTTTGGCAATGCGCAGACCATGCCGCCGGTGTTTGGCGAGCTCGCCCGCAGCATCTACCTGCCGCGCGGCATCTGCCACATCTACGGCGACACCGGTGCAACCATGTGGGCGCACTCCAGCCAGAGCCGGGAGCTGAACACGTTGCAGACGATGCGGCTGGTCTGGTCTCTGATGACAAAGGGCGAAAAGGGCGCAGCCAGGCGCGGGCTCGGCGCCGGCGAAGCGATGGCGCGCGAACATCCGAAAGATCCGCACCTTTACCTCTTCACCATCGGCACGCGGAAAGCGGCAAGGGGCCAGGGCCTGGGCAAGAAACTGATCCGGCCGATGCTCGACGCGGCCGACCGGGCCTGCCTGCCCTGCTATCTCGAAAACTCGAACCCGGCAAACACCGGCTTCTATGTCAGCCACGGCTTCGAGCGGATGAAGCTGTTCGAGCCTGGCCCCGGCGCGCCGGTTATGGAAGCGATGTGGCGCGAGCCTTTGCCCGTGTGATTTGCCTGGACGGGTTCGCACCCAGCCGAAGATGTCTATTCCCAACATTGCTCAGTTCCTGGAACCGCACTAGCTTCTCGCCGTCCGCACCGGCAATGACGGTGTCTTCAGGAGGATCGATATGCGGCGAGTGTTTCTTGCAGGAATGATAACTCTGCTCGCGCTGGGCGGGTGCGGCAAAACGGCAACGCTGCTGATGAACGGCAATCTGCCAGCCGGAACGAGTAATGGCGGAAAGGAAGAATTCGATGGCGGCCAGTACTGGATTGCTTTCCGGCCTTACCAGAATGCCTTCAGCGGGAATGTCTATGGCGGCGAACAAACATACCAAATTCGCAACACAACAAAGCAGGACATCTGTGTTGGCGTCCGGTTCATCGACGATCTGCGGGGCAATAATCCCAGCACCTATTATGGCTTGAAGCCATCGACGGTTCTGGTGCCGGGCCGCTCCACGGTTGTCGCTGCAACTGCTGAGGCGCGCACAGAAAACGACGGGAACTATGTTACCTTCGACGCCCCCAGCTTCGTGGTCGATCGCCGGACGGATCCGGTCAATGGCACCTGCCTGTCCTAGGCAGCGCAGCGCCTGATCTGCCTGGGATGCTTTGCGTCAAAAAGCTTCATCGCTCAGATCGCAGCTGCAACCGGGCAACATTCTTTTCCAGCGGGGTCAGCCGCGCGGCAGCGAATAGTTCGGCGCTTCGCGCGTCATCATAACGTCGTGAACGTGGCTCTCCTGGAGCCCGGCCCCGGTGATCTGAACGAACTCGGCTTTCTCGTGCAGCTCCGTGATCGTCCGTGCGCCGACATAGCCCATCGCAGCGCGCAGGCCGCCAACCATCTGGTGGACGATCGGATTGAGCGAGCCCTTGTATGGCACCTGCCCCTCGATGCCTTCGGGTACGAGCTTGTCTGCGGCGGCGTCCTTCTGGAAGTAGCGGTCGGCGGAGCCGCGCGCCATTGCACCGAGCGAGCCCATGCCCCGGTAAGCCTTGTATGAACGGCCCTGGTAGAGGAAAACCTCGCCCGGGCTTTCCTCGGTGCCTGCAAACATCGAACCCATCATGGCAGTCGACGCACCCGCGGCGAGCGCCTTGGCGAAATCGCCCGAGAACTTGATGCCGCCATCCGCAATGATCGGCACGCCCGACGCAGCCGCCGCGTTGGCGCAATCCTCAATCGCGGTCAGCTGCGGCACGCCAACCCCGGCCACGATGCGCGTCGTGCAGATGGAGCCCGGGCCGATGCCGACTTTCACTGCGTCGGCGCCCGCGTCGATCAGGGCGCGCGTAGCTTCTGCGGTGGCGACGTTGCCTGCGATGATCTGCACGGCGTTCGAGATTTTCTTGGCGCGGATCACGGCGTCCGCAACAGCCTTCGAATGGCCGTGCGCGGTGTCGATGATGATCGCATCGGCGCCCGCCGCAATCAGCGCCTCTGTGCGCTCAAAGCCGGCGTCACCCACGGTGGAGGCGGCGGCGACGCGCAGGCGTCCGGCGGGATCCTTGGCAGCGAACGGATTGAGCGAAGCCTTGTCCATGTCCTTGACGGTGAGCAGGCCGAGGCAGCGTCCCGAATTGTCCACGATCACAAGACGCTCGATGCGGTGCTTGTGCAGGAGGCGCCGGGCTTCCTCGATCGGCGTTTCGATCTTCACCGTGACAACGTCGCGCGTCATCATGTTGGCGACCGTTTCGTTGGCGTCTTCGGCAAAGCGCGTGTCGCGGTTGGTGATGATGCCGACGATCCTGCCGTTCTTGTCGACCACCGGGATGCCGGAGAAACGCGTGCGCTCTTTCAGTTCGCGCAGCTCGCGCAGCGTGGCCGTCGGCGCGATCGTCACCGGGTTCATCACCACGCCGCTTTCGTACTTCTTCACCTGGGCCACTTCGCCGGCCTGCTGTTCGATGGAGAGGTTGCGGTGGATCACGCCGATACCGCCCGCCTGGGCCATGGCAATGGCAAGGCGCGCTTCGGTGACCGTATCCATCGCAGCTGAGAGCAGGGGAATGTTCAGCGGGATCGCTTTTGTAAGGAAGGTCGAAACATCGACTTCCGCGGGCATTACCTCGCTCGCGCCGGGCTGGAGAAGCACGTCGTCGAAGGTGATCGCTTGCCGGATTTTCATGTGGGGAGCTCCCTTTTTGGCCTAGTAAGGGGTTCGCGGGGCCTTGTGAAGCCCCTACCCCAGCGGGTCTCTGCCGCACCCTGCACTCCGCCTTTGACAGGCCCTGCGGCGCAATCGATACAGGCTCAATTAGTTGCATCTGTAACCATCGCGTCCTGGGGAGGAAGCCTGATGAACTTGTCAGATTATGGATTGAGCACCGAACGCGGCTTTCTGGCGGGCTTCGACCCGGCCCGGATCACCCTGCCCGCTGACCTTCAGCCCGCGCGCGAAATGGCGCTGCGTCTGCCCGAACTGATCCCGACCGGCCGGCTCCGCAGCTTCCTCGAAAGGCTTCCCGAACCGGATCTTACAGGGTTCTGCGAAACCGCGCGTGAAGCTGAACTTCGCGCCGCGATGCTGCACTACAGCTTCATGGTGCAAGCCTATGTATGGGGCGAGCCGGACGCGCCGAAAGTGCTGCCCGCGTGCCTGGCCGTTCCGATCTGGCAGATCGGGCACGCCATCGGCCAGCCGCCCCTGCTTCCCTATTCCAGCTATACGCTCGAGAACTGGGGCCGCTTTGATGAGAAGGGGCCCATCGGCCTGTCGAACATTCACACGCTCCAGCACTTCGAAGGCGGGATGGACGAGGCCTGGTTCATCCTCGTGCACGTCGCCATCGAAGCGCGCGCCGGCGAAATGCTGCACGAAGCAACCCGGCTCGTGGGCGCCGCAAAAGAAGAGAACGACGCCGAAATCGAACGTGCTCTCGGGGTGATGGGCGCCGTCTGGGACGACGTCAATGCGATCTTCGACAGGATGCCGGAGCGCTGCGATCCGTATGTCTACTTCCACCGCGTGCGCCCCTGGATTCACGGCTGGAAAGACAACCCGGCACTGGGCGAGGGCCTGGTATACGAAGGCGTTGCAGAAACCGGCGGCAAGCCGCAGGCCTTCCGGGGACAGACGGGCTCGCAATCCTCGATCGTGCCCGCCATGGACGCGCTGCTCGGCATAGGACACGCGGGTGATCCCCTGCGGTCGTTCCTCGATGAGCTGCACGCCTACCGCCCGCCGCTTCACCGGCGCTTCATCGATGACCTGCGCGCGCAGAGCGTGCTGCGCAGCGTCGTTCAGGCGCTGCGAAAGCCGGCTATCCTCGAGCTGTACAACGACAACATCCGCAAGCTCGCGCGCTTCCGCACGCGCCACCTCGAGTACGCGGCGACATACATCAACCGGCAAGCGTCAACCGCTGCGGGGAACGATCCGGACGTCGGCACGGGGGGCACGCCCTTCATGCGTTACCTGAAGAAGCACCGCGACGAAGCCGAAGCGCACCTACTGTAGCCACGCGTTCAGTCCACGCACACGACCGGGCTGACGATACCGCCTTCAACCATCGCATAACAACCGAAAGGAACATCGGTGACCTGGCATGTCCCGGTCGCCGCCTTTCCCATCGCTGACGCGTCGGCTTCGTGGCGACACGTGCCCAGGCAGTCGCTTTCGCCGCTACATGTGTTGCCGGCGTCGGGGTAGGTTTGCAGGCAGTGTTCGCGCCCGAGAAGGCCCGCCCGGCTGATCGATCCGCCGACACCGTCGCAGGCGGCGCGTTCGGCGGCGGTGGCTGTCTCGCCGGCGATGTCGACGCGTTGATAGGCCGGTGTTTGGGGCGCAGGCGCTTCAGGCGGCGCAAGGAAGGCGCACGCCGACAAGGCCAGGGCGCAGGCAACCGGGAGCAGGTATTTCATGTGATCTCCGTCTCAGATACCGTCCACAGACCGTCCACACGCCCGTAGAGGCTAATCCACACAGAGGGTGCGGGCGATCCGGCCGCTCTCGACGGTTTTATAGCAACCAAACCGGGCATCCGTGAACTGGCACTTGCCCGTCACCGAAGCGCCGGAAACCATTTCTGCAGGGCCTTGGTAGCGGCATTCGCCCACGCAGTCGGCCTTGCCGGAGCAAGCCTTGCCGGCGTCGGCGAAAGGCTGGACGCAGTTGTCCCATTGCAGCCTGCCGCTCGGCTGGATTGATCCGCCCACGGCTTCGCAGGCCCCCCGTTCAGCCGGTGTCGCCCTGGCGCCGGCAAATTCGATGCGCGTGTAGGCGGAAGGCGCAGCTTCGGTTGTCGATCCCTTCCCTGTCGCCGGGTGAAACAGCGAACATGCGGGCAGGGCGAGGAGGGCGAGGAGGATGAGGGCAATTTTCATCCCGGGAACCTTGGAAAGGCCGGGATGCCGTCCGGCATCAAATGGAAGGGGTGAGCATCAGCGGTCTGGAGGATGACCTGCGGACCTTCGAACAACTTGGGATCGTCGAGCGAGCCGACCTTGAGAATCACGGCCATCGGCAAGGCCGGGGATTTGGTCAGCAGCGGCGTGCCGCAGTCCGGGCAAAACTGGCGCGTTGCTGCGCCCGTCAGGTCTGGCCGCGTGTAAGATTTCGGCTCACCTTTGACGAACCGGAATCCTGAGACAGGCATCGCCATAAAGTCATTGCCTTCGCCGCCCGTGAAATACTGGCATTCGCGGCAATGGCAGCGCGCCTTCATGATCGGTGCGCCTTCGGCTTCGTAGCGGACGGCGCCGCAATAGCATCCCCCGGTGATAGTCATCCGTTTTCTCCTTTGCGGACGTTTGCGCCCTTGAACCCTTTGGCAACGACGAAGATTTCAGGACTGCCAGAGCGGCTGGCGGGCGGCTTGATGTGTTTCACGGTCTTGAAGTGCGTCTTGAGCGTCACGAGCAATTCCTGAGTGGTGCCGCCCTGGAAGACCTTGGAACAGAACGCGCCGCCCGGCGCGAGGTGAGTGATCGCAAAGTCCACCGCAAGTTCGACCAGCGTCACCGTGCGCAGGTGGTCGGTCTGCTTGTGGCCGGTCGTGTTCGCCGCCATGTCCGACAAGACGAGATCCGGCGGGCCGCTCAATGCCGCGAGCACCGCGCGCACGTCGTCCGGATTGTTCACGTCACCTTCGAAAATCGTCGCGCCGTCGATTGTCTGAACCGGGAGCAGGTCGATGCCCACCACTTCGGCGGCGCCCTTCAGGAGCGCCACCTGGATCCAGCCACCCGGCGCGCAGCCCAGATCAATGATGCGCTGGCCGCGCTTCAGGATGTGGGCTTCCTCGTCGATCTCCAGCAACTTGTAGGCGGCGCGGGACCGATAGCCGGCATCGATCGCCTTACGGACGTAGGGGTCCTGCAGCTGGCGCTCGATCCACTTTTTTGAGCTTTCTGTGCGCGCGTTGCGCGCGATGACCTTGCGCTCCGTGACGCTGCGGCCAGAGCCGGTCTTCTCGGTTGCGGGCTTTTTCCAGCGGCGCTTTTCTTCATCCGACATTGACGCCTCCAGAGGTTTCCGCCGGCCGTTTCGGCCGGCGGCGGCGCGAAGACCGCTTGCCGTGCATCATAGACAACAAAACGCCTTCGCGCAGTCCGCGATCTGCAACCCGCAACTTGTGCGCATCGAACCGTTCCCAGACGGCTTCCATGATGGCGCAGCCCGCCAGCATCAGCGGCGCGCGTTCCTCGCCGATGGTTGGCAATCTAGACCGCCCGGAGACGCCCAGCGTGCGCAGCAATTCCATCGTGGCGCGGCCATCCTCGCGCGACAGCCAGCTGCCATCCACCCTGTCGCGCCGGTAACGGTCGAGCTTGAGATGCACGCCGGCGAGGCACGTGACCGTGCCGGAGGTGCCTATGAGGTAGCCGTCGTCAGCCGCCAGCTTTTCAGCGACGCGGCTCACGCCGGGCCATGCACCGAGTGCGGCGCGGGCGCGGTCGAGCATCACAGGCCAGGCTTCAGTCTCATCGTCCAGATTGACCGCTTCCGAGAGCGTGACGACGCCCAGCTTGAGGCTGGTCCAGTCAAGGATCGGGGCAGAGCGCAGGAGACCCGCTAAGCCGCCCGAGCGAATGGCGCCGGCATCGACATGCGACAGCTCCGTCGAGCCGCCGCCAACATCGACGACCAGAACCGACTTCACGTCCGGCGTGATCAGGTCATAGCAACCTATCGTGGCCAGACGGGCCTCTTCCTTGGCGCCGATAACCTTGAACGTGAGCCCGGTCTCGGATTGCACCCTGTTGATGAATTCTGCGCCGTTCGCAGCTTTCCGGCAGGCTTCGGTCGCGATGCAGCGGACCCGCCCGACGCCGTGCTGGCGAAGTTTGCCGCGAATGTTGTGGAGCGCGCTCATGGCACGCTCGACGGCCGCGTCAGACAATCGTCCTGAATCGTGCAAGCCTTCGCCCAGCCGCGCGATCTGGGAGTAGGAATCGACAACGCGGAATGACTGGCCGCGGGGCTCCGCGACCAGCAGCCTGCAATTGTTCGTGCCAAGGTCGACCGCTGCAAACAGCGGCTTTCCCCGTTGGGGCCCTGAACCGGCGCCGTTGCGGCGGCCAGCCCCCTCTTTTTTGTCAGCCATAGTGTGGCCCGGAGCTCAGACTTGAGGCAATCTGTAACACAGGAGTGACAAATGACCAGTAGACGAGGATCCGGAGGCTGGTTGCGCGGCCTTTTTGGCGGCGCCAGAAAGCGTCGGCGGGAACCTTTGGTCCTGACGGACAGGGTCGATGAGCGCTACCATTACGGCTCAATCTCCAAGCACATTGCGAGGTTCCAGATCGGCCAGGTGGTCCGGCACCGGGTTTTTGAGTTCAGAGGCGTGATTTTCGACGTCGATCCGCAATTTGCGAACACCGATGAGTGGTATGAATCGATCCCCGAGGAAGTGCGGCCGCGCAAGGACCAGCCATTCTATCATCTCTTCGCGGAGAATGAGCGCACGCACTACATCGCTTACGTGTCGGAGCAGAACCTGCTGCCGGACGATTCCGAACAGCCGCTCAGCCATCCGGACATCCCGGATTGGTTCGATATCACCGGCGTTGGCACGTACGAGTTGAAGAAACACTCCACGAATTGACCTTTGCCGGCGCTGGAGCGGGGCAGGGCCCCTGCCCTCGCCCGGCCTGCGCCTGAGGCTTCAGTTCGCCGGTCCGATATCGGTTTCGCCGAGGAGGATCGCGGCCACCTCATCCCAATGGGCCAGCGCTTCGGTATCGCCAAGGGCGGCAACTTCTGCCGCGCGCAAGGTGGCAATCACGACCGCGTCTTCGCCGTACTGGCGCCAGAGCGCCGCTGCGGTCTGGGCTGCCTGCGTCATACGCCGCTCCGCGAGCGCGCAATGATCGATGTGGTCGACTGGCCGGGCACAAGCGGCACGATCACGATTTCCCCGCCGCGCGCGTCCACAAGATCAGCGCCGACAATCGACCCCCGGGTATAATCACCGCCCTTGACCAGTACGTCCGGCTTCAGCGCCGTGATGACTTCGAGGGGCGTGTCTTCTTCAAAGATGACGACGCCGTCGACCGCTGACAGGCCGGCGAGCACGCTGGCGCGTGCGGCCTGGGCATTGACGGGCCGCTCGGGACCTTTGAGCCGGCGAACAGAGGCATCCGAGTTCAAGCCGACGATCAGACGGTCGCAGCGAGCCCTTGCTTCTTCGAGCACGCGGATATGGCCCGGGTGCAGGATGTCGAAGCAGCCATTGGTGAAACCGATCCTCAGGCCCCCTTCCCGCCAGCGTTCGATCTGGCCGACCATGGCGTCCACCGACAGCGTGCCAGCCTTGGGCGCCCAGTGGGGCAGTTCAGCGGCGTCCAGCAGTTCGGAGACCTCGACCGTTGCCGTACCGGATTTGCCAACGGCGATGCCGGACGCAAGGATCGCGACTTCGACCGCTTCTTCGAGGCTTGCGCCCGCGACGACTGCCGCTGCGAGGGCCGCGAGGCTGGTATCGCCGGCGCCGGAGACGTCGAAAACTTCGCGCGCCTTTCCTGTAACGTGACGGGGCCGTTCACCGGCGGCGATGAAGGACATGCCCTGAGCGGCCCGGGTGACGACGATGGCGGCGGCGGGCAGGCGTTCCAGGGCCACGCTCAGGGCGTTTTCGATTTCGCCCGTGCTCGAGACAGGCACCGCCATCGCAGCGCCAAGCTCGCCGGCGTTGGGCTTCAGGAGGGTGACCGCGCCGTACCGGGCAAAGTCCGTGCCCTTGGGATCGACGATGACCGGAATGGCGTGCGACTTGGCGGCTGTCAGCGCGGCCGAGAGCACGGCATCGGTCAGCAGGCCCTTTGCGTAGTCCGAAATGAGGATCGCCGAGACGGTCGGCGCCAGTTGGTGGATCGCGGCGATGATCGCAGCTTCGCTGGCGGCGTCCGGAGGGCCGGACTGTTCGGCGTCGAGCCGGAGCAATTGCTGGCTGCCGGCGACGAGGCGGGTTTTCAGGGTGGTTGGCCGGTCCTTGAGAGGGACGAGCCGGGCGGAGATGCCCCGGGCATTTTCCAGCAGATCGTTGAGCTCCATGCCGGCCTCATCGGCGCCGACTGCGCCGACAATCACGGCGTGCAGCCCGAGCGAGGCGAGATTGCGTGCGACGTTCGCGGCGCCGCCCGCCATGCTGGCTGCGCGGGTCTGCCGGAGCACGGGAACCGGGGCCTCCGGAGAGATGCGGTTGACCACCCCGTAAACGAAACGGTCCAACATAACATCGCCGACGCACAGGATGCGCTTATCCCGGGCCGTTTCAACGATCTGGCGAAGGCGCGCAGGCAGCATAAGGCACTTTCTTTGGACTTTGCGGCGGTATAGCCCTCTGCTGACACGGTTGAAAGTGCGGGCATGCACGGGGGGTTGATCCAATCCCGAAACATGGTCGTATCCATAACAGACAAATGACAGGATCTGGCTCAGTTTCATGACTTCACGGCCGCCTTCCATTGTCTGGTTCCGCGAGGATTTGAGACTGGCCGACAATCCGGCGCTGGCGGCTGCGGTGGCGGCGGGCGGTCCGGTCGTCTGCCTGTTCATCCTCGAGACAGGCATTGACGGCGTGCGCCCGCTGGGCGGGGCGTCGAAATGGTGGCTCGACAAGAGCCTTCAGGCCCTCGCCGGTTCGCTGGCAAAGGCCGGTGGACGACTGGTCCTGAGAAACGGGCACCCCAAAGCTGTATTGTTCGACCTGATCGGCGAGACGGGCGCCAGTTCGGTATTCTGGAACCGGCGGTACGGCGAGGCCGAGAAGAACGCGGACGCGGACATCAAGTCGGCGCTCAAGGACGCAGGTGTGACTGCGCAGAGCTTCAACGGCCGGCTTTTGATGGAGCCCTGGGAGCTGAAGACGGGCTCCGGCGGCTATTACCGGGTGTTCACGCCGTTCTGGCGCGCCCTGCAGGCGGCCTATGCGCCGCCCGCGGCTCTGGAGGCGCCGAAGCGTATCGAATGTGCACAAATCGAAAACGAACGGCTGGCGGACTGGAAGCTTCATCCGGGCGCTCCCGACTGGTCCGCCGGCATGAGCGCCGCCTGGACCCCGGGTGAGGCCGGCGCGAAGGCGCGGCTTCTGGCTTTCCTTGAGGGCCCGGTCAATCAGTATGCGGAAGACCGCAACCGGCCAGACCTTGACACCTCCTCCTCGCAGCTTTCCCCCCACCTGCGGTTTGGCGAGATCGGTCCGGCACAGATCTGGCGGGCGGTGAAGGCCGGCGTCGCGGCAGGACGCATCGATGAGCGGCCCGCCCATGTGTTCCTGTCGGAGATTGCATGGCGCGAGTTCTCGCATGTCCTTTTGAGCTTCAACCCTCAGCTTGCGCAGAAAAACTACAATCCCAACTTTGACCGCATGCCCTGGCGGCGAGACGCTGCGGCGCTGACAGCCTGGCAACGCGGCGAAACGGGCTATCCGGTGGTCGATGCCGGCATGCGCCAGCTGTGGCAAACCGGATGGATGCACAACCGTGTACGGATGATCGCCGCCTCCTTCCTGACGAAACACCTGCTGCTGCCGTGGCAAGCCGGAGAAGACTGGTTCTGGGATACGCTGGTCGATGCCGACCCTGCCATCAATGCCGCCAGCTGGCAGTGGACGGCCGGTAGCGGCGCCGATGCGGCGCCTTACTTCCGAGTGTTCAATCCGATGACGCAAGGCAACAAGTTCGACGAAACCGGTGGATACGTCCGCCGCTGGTGTCCCGAACTGGCGAAGATGCCCGACAAGTTTCTTCACGCGCCGTTCGAGGCGCAGGAAAGCGTGCGCTCGAAGGCGGGTGTCACACTCGGACTGAGCTATCCGGAACCCATCGTGGAACATAGCGCAGCGCGTCAACGCGCGCTGGACGCCTATAAACAGACCAGAGAGGAGCAGGGCGCTGCATGAAAAAAATCGCGATCATCGGATCGGGCGTATCGGGTCTCGGCGCAGCCTGGGCGCTTCGCGACAAGGCGGACGTGACCGTTTTTGAGAAATCCTCGCGGCCAGGCGGTCATGCGTGCACACACAGTTTCGACTATGATGGCACCGCGCTGAACGTCGATCTTGGGTTCATCGTCTATAACGGGCTCAACTATCCGAACCTGATAGGCTTCTTCGAAGCGCTGGATGTCCAGACCGAAGCGTCCGACATGAGCTTCTCTGTAACTGACCCGGCGGGGTGGACCTGGGCCTCGACCGTGACAGGCATCTTTGCCCAGAAGCGCAATTTACTGAGCCTGCGCTTTCACCGGTTCTGGCAAACGATCCTGAAGTTCAATGATCTGGCGCGCACTGAGCTGGCCGCCGACGCGGTACACGATACCACGCTCGGCGCCTGGCTCGACCGGCACGGTTTCGACGACGATTTCCGGTTGAACTATATCCTGCCGATGGGCGCTGCGATCTGGTCGACGCCCGAGGACCGGATGCTGGACTATCCGGCCAAGAGCTTCTTCCAGTTTTTTGACAACCACCGCCTGATGCACAAGGAGCGCCCTGAATGGCGGACCGTGTCGGGTGGGAGCCGGAGCTATGTGAGCAAGGTGGCCGGCATTCTGGGATCGCGGCTTCGCCTGAATACCGGCGTGAGCAAAGTGCATCCTTTCGGCGACAAGGTGGCCGTTGTTCTCGCGTCGGGCGCCGCCGAAATGTTCGACGATGTCATTCTGGCGGGACACTCTGACGAGTCCCTGAAACTCGTGGAGCGCGATTACGAGAACGCCGCCTTCTTTCTTCGCTCGGTACGCTACCGTCCGAACACGATCTATCTCCACCGTGACCCGGCGCTCATGCCAGGGCGCAAAGCCGCCTGGGCGAGCTGGAATGTCATCAAACAGGCGAATGGTGACATCTGCCTGACCTACTGGATGAACCGGCTGCAGAACATTGACCCGAAAAAGCCGGTTTTCATCACGCTGAACCCTGAAATACCCCCTGCCCCGGGCCTGACCTTCCACGCGTACAACTTTGACCATCCTCAGTTCGACGCAGCCGCCGAAGCCGCCGTGCGATCAATCAAACGGATGCAGGGACAGGATGGTTTGTGGTTTGCCGGCGCCTGGATGGGCCGTGGTTTCCACGAGGATGGCTTGAAATCAGGGCTCGCCCCAGCGTTGTCCCTCGGGGGGCAAGTGCCCTGGGAGGCGAAGGGCGTGGACATCGTTACGGCCGGGCACAACAGTTCGGAACCTGAAGCGAAGGCCGGAGTATCCGCGTGAGTCTACCGCCAGTGCGGCTATGGTCTGGGCAAACGCTGCACAAGCGCTTCGTGCCATTCGAACGCATGTTCCAGTACAGGCTCGCGCTCGTCGATGTGGATATCGACCGCCTCGCCGAAGCCACGCGCATGTCCGGATTGTTCACCATCAACCGCCCCGGCCTGTTCTCCTTCTATGAAGCAGATCATGGCGGCAAGGAGCGTCGGGTCAGCCTGAGGTCATGGGCCGAAGACCTGTTCGCAACCGCCGGCGTGACGTTGCAATCGGGAACCATCCGGCTGGTGACCTTCCCGCGCCACTTCTTCTACAAGTTTGCGCCGCTCTCGCTGTGGTACGGCTATGCCAAAGACGGACAGCTGAAGGGCATCATCTACGAAGTGCGCAACACGTTCGGCGAACGTCATTGCTATGTCGCTGCGGTTGACGCGGCGCGGTCCGTCCACATGGCCGACAAGAACTTTCATGTCTCGCCCTTCTTCGACGTGAGCGGCCAGTACCGGTTTACGTTGAGGACGCCCGGGCCAACCCTCGATGTGGTGGTCGAGAACATCAAGGACGGCACGCGCGTCCACCTTGCCAACATCAAGGCCCGCATCCTTGACGCAAGCACGGTCAATCTGCTGAAGCTCGCTCTTGTAAATCCCATGTCCACGATGGGCGTCACGTTTGGAATTCACTGGCAGGCGCTGCTGCTCTGGGCCCGCGGTGCAAAGTATCATTCAAAGCCGGCCCTGCCGAATTTCAGAAGCACAGTTGCGGTTGCTTCGATGCCGACCAAGTCCATCAAACCGGAAGACCTTTTATGAGTACTGCCCTTCTCGCAACGCCCCAGATCATACGGCAGCTGAAAAACGTGCCAGCCAGCTTCCGCGTAGCCGCGATGGTCTTGTTCCGTACTAAGAGCGGCGCGCTGACATTTGCGCTGCCGGACGGGACCGAACTTCTGTTCAAGACGGAAGGTGAGGGTCCGATTGCCCGGATCAACGTTCACAACTTCCGTTTCGTGAACCGCGCGCTCGCCGGCGGCGATGTGGCGTTTGCTGAATCTTACATCGACGGCGACTGGTCGACGCCGGATCTGACCGAGGTGCTTCGCTTCTTTTCGGCGAATTTCGACGCAGCCACCAAGCTCTCCCGGGGGAATATCATTGTTCAGTGGATGAACATGCTGAGGCATGCGTTCGGACGCCGCAACTCAAAGGCCGGGGCGCGCAGAAACATCATGGCGCATTACGATCTGGGCAACGCATTCTACGAGACCTGGCTGGACCCGACGATGACTTACTCATCGGCCTATTTCGAGAGCCCCAACCAGTCGCTTGAGCAAGGCCAACTGAACAAGTACCGCCAGATCTGTGAGCGCATCCATGCTGGCCCGGATTCACATATCCTTGAAATCGGCTGCGGATGGGGTGGCTTCGCCGAATACGCCGCCAAGCACCATGGCAGCAAGGTGACCTGCCTTACGATCTCACCGGCTCAGAAAGCATTTGCAGATGAGCGCATGCGCCGGAACGGGCTGAGCGACCGTGTCGAAATCCGGCTTGAAGACTACCGGGACCATGTCGGCGAGTATGACGGGATTGCGTCGATCGAGATGTTCGAGGCCGTCGGGGAGGCTTACTGGCCGAGCTATTTTGCGAAGGTGTTTTCGTCGCTCAAGAAAGGTGGCCGCGCCGGGCTGCAGATCATCACAATCAACGACGACCTGTTTGCGCGCTACCGCGAACGCATCGATTTCATCCAGCAGTACATTTTCCCGGGCGGCATGCTGATCAGCGAAAAAGTGCTGAAGGAGCAGCTGGCGAGCGCAGGCCTGCGCCATGACGGTGTAGCCTATTTCGGACAGGACTATGCCCGCACCTGCCGCGAATGGTCCCGCGCTTTCAACGCGCGCTGGGAAGACATAAGGCCATTGGGATTTGACGAGCAGTTCCGCCAGCTATGGAACTTCTACTTCAGCTATTGCGAAGCCGGCTTCAGCGATGGACGCATCAATGTCGGCCAGTTCCAGCTGACGCGAAACTGACCGGCGGTCAGACGAGGCGTGATTGCCGGATGGCGGCTGCGATAAAGCTTGCGAAGAGCGGGTGAGGCTCAAACGGGCGCGACCGCAGTTCGGGATGGAATTGCACCCCGACGAACCAGGGATGATCGCGCAGCTCGAAGATTTCGGGCAGGCGGCCGTCCGGGGACATGCCAGAGAAATGCACGCCTTTGGCTTCGAGGGCGGGGATGTATTTCGTATTCACTTCGTAGCGATGGCGGTGGCGTTCGAACACTTCGTCCTTGCCGTAGATTTCGGCCACCAGGCTGCCTTTAGCCAGGCGGGCCGGATAGGCCCCCAGGCGCATCGTGCCGCCGAGATCCGTGTTCGCATCGCGCACGACTTTCTCGTTGCCTTTGGTCCACTCTTCCATGAGGCCGACGACGGGCTCCGTGGTGGGACCGAATTCGCTGGTCGAGGCGCCTTTGATGCCGACGAGCTGCCGGGCGGCCTCGATCACCGAGAGCTGCATCCCGTAACAGATGCCGAAGCACGGAATATTGCGTTCACGCGCGAACCGCGCCGCGCGCATTTTGCCATGGGCGCCGCGCTCACCGAAACCACCGGGCAAGAGAATTCCGTGCACGCCCTCCAGAATGTCCAGCGGCGCGACTTCATCATCGAAACGCTCCGAATCAATCAGCCGGATATCGATTCTGACCTGATTGGCGAGGCCGCCATGGCCGAGCGCCTCCATCACGGATTTGTAGGCATCCGGAACATCCGTGTACTTGCCGACAAGTCCGATACACACTTCGCCGTCCGGATGACGGATCGTGTGCGAGATGCGTTCCCAGGCGGACAAGTCCGGCGCCGGCGCGTCGGGGATGCCGAAATGCGCAAGGACTTCGGTATCGAGACCTTCCGTGTGGTAGGCGATCGGAACGTCATAGATATGGCCGACATCGCGCGCTTCGATCACGCTTGACGGGCGCACGTTGCAGAAGCTGGCGATCTTGCCCTTTTCGTTTTCGGGGATCGGACGGTCGCAGCGGCAGAGAAGGATGTGCGGCTGGATACCGATCGAGCGCAGTTCCTTCACGGAGTGCTGCGTTGGCTTTGTCTTCATTTCGCCGGCGGCGGGAATGTAGGGCAGGAGGGTGAGGTGGATGAAAACGGCGCGTTGCGGGCCGAGTTCCTGACCGAGCTGGCGGATCGCCTCGAAGAATGGCAGGCCCTCGATATCGCCGACGGTACCGCCGATCTCACACATGACGAAATCGACCCCCTGCCCCGGATCGTTCAAGATGAAGGATTTGATCTCATTGGTCACATGCGGGATGACCTGGATGGTCGCGCCGAGATAGTCCCCGCGGCGCTCGCGCTCGATGATGTTAGAGTAGATGCGCCCGGTCGTGATGTTGTCAGACTGGCGGGCCGAGACACCGGTGAAGCGTTCGTAGTGACCGAGGTCAAGATCGGTCTCCGCGCCGTCATCGGTGACGAACACTTCGCCGTGCTGGCGAGGGCTCATCGTGCCGGGATCGACATTGAGGTAGGGGTCCAGCTTGCGCAGCCGGACGCCGTATCGGCGTGATTGCAACAACGCGCCGAGGGCCGCCGAAGCGATGCCCTTGCCCAATGAAGAGACCACGCCGCCAGTAATAAAAATATAGCGGATCATGGGATCACATTACTGCAATGATTCGGGCGGCGTGCGCGCCCGAATGCCGGGACGGATCAAAATTACTGGGGAATTGGGTCGGCAGGCGCCGGCTGGGTCACCGCTTCCGGCGCGGGCGTAGCGGCCGGCGGTGTCACGGCGCCAGTCGGAGCCTTGGCCGGAGCCGGAGCCGTTTCAACCGGAACTGATGTTGGCGCGGCCGGCGCAGGTTCATTCCCGAGCAGCGGGACGGACGGATCAAAGAGATCGACCGGCCCTTCCGGGACCGTCGCCGGGAGTGTGCTTTCGAGAGCTTTCTCAATACCGGAAGCGCCGTCCTTCGAACGGTTGGCGATTGAGGTCAGGGCCAGGCTCGTTGCGAAGAAGATGCCGCCGATGATGATCGTCGTGCGCACAATGGCGCCGGCTGCGCCGCGTCCGGACATCAGCGAGTTTGCGCCGCCGCCGCCGATTCCCAGGCCGCCGCCCTCCGATTTCTGGACCAGTACGAGGCCGATCATCGCCAGAGCGGCCAGAATATGGATGACAAGGATGACGTTCTGCATGGTGGGCGCCTGGTTGACTTCGAATTTCGCGCTCGCTTATCCCGCTTATGGGCATTCGCCAAGCCGGACCGCTCACTCGGACAATAACGCGGCCGTCCGGTAAATGGCGAGGAAGTCCGCCGCCTTCAAGCTGGCGCCCCCGATCAGACCGCCATCGACGTTCGAAATTGGCAGTATTTCCGGTGCATTGCCCGGGTTCAGGCTGCCGCCATAGAGAATCCGGACGTTTTCCCCGGCCGTTCCGAACCGGGCAATGAGCCGCTGGCGAACGAAATCGTGCACTTCGCTGATCTGCCCGGGGGCGGCGACCCGGCCCGTTCCGATGGCCCAAAGCGGTTCGTAGGCGACGACGACACGCGGGTCGGATGGCAAACCGGCCAGCGAGCCCCCGATCTGCCCCTCAATCACGGACAGGGTCTCGCCTGAATTGCGCTGGTCGAGGGTTTCGCCGACGCAGATGATAGGCTTCAGGCCCGCGCTGAGCGCCGCGGCGGCCTGACCGGCCACGATTGCATCCGTTTCGCCATGTGCAGTGCGCCGCTCTGAATGACCCACGATGACATAGGCGGCGCCCGCCTCGTGCAGCATCGCGGCCGATATGTCGCCGGTGTAGGCCCCTTTGTCGAGGGCGTGGCAGGTCTGGCCCCCGGTCTTCAACGGTCCGGCGTCCGCGGCGCGGCGTGCTTCGGACAGGAGCGTCGCCGGAACGCACAAAACAGCCTCCGGGCCCCGTTCCGATGGGTCGATTCCGGCCGAAATGTCGCGCACGACCTGCAACTCGGCGCGCAAGCCATTCATCTTCCAGTTTCCAGCGATGAGCTTCCTGTTCACGCCGCCATCCCTATCTTGCAAGTCACCGGTCGGTCGCCTAGCAAGCTGGGAGCCAACCGGCAAACCCAATCTAAAGAGACGTGCCCATGCTTGCCCTGATGAAACGGCTGACCAACTCGGTCTTCGGCAAGCTTGTTGTGATGGTGATCGTCATCGGTATGGCGTTCTTTGGCGTGGACACCATTGTCAGCCAGATCCGGGGCGGACTTGGCGCGAATATGGCCCAGGCAGGCGCGCGCGGGTTCGATGCGGCCGACCTCGACCGGCGCGTCGAGACCGTCCTGCGCAACATGAATGCGACGTCCGACACGCCGATCACGAAGACGGATGCGCTCGAAAACGGCATGATCGACCAGATTTTCGAGTCCGAGTCTGCGCGCATTACCATACTGGGCTACGGGGCGAGCCTTGGCCTCAAGCCCTCCACCGAAGCCATCCTCGCCCAGACCCGTTCCATCGAAGCCTTTCAGAACCCGCTGACCGGCGAACTGGATGGCACGGTCCTGCGTCAGCGGCTGCAACAGCTGGGTTTTACGCTCAATGAGTTCGAAGTGCAGG
>CAMEDD010000041.1 GCA_945913285.1 Candidatus Sulfopaludibacter sp. SbA3 | reverse complement strand
CGTCCATCTCGGCCGAAGGCTCTGTGAACGGAAAGAAGTGAGGCCGGAAGCGCGCCGTCACATTGTCCACTTCGAAGAAGGCTTTGACGAAGTCTACGAGGCAACCCTTGAGGTGGCCCATATGGATGCCCTCCTCGATGACGAGGCCTTCGACTTGGTGGAACATCGGCGTATGGGTCGCGTCCCAGTCGTTCCGGAACACGCGGCCGGGAACCAGAATGCGGATCGGCGGCTTTTGGCTCATCATCGTACGCACCTGCACCGGGCTCGTGTGGGTGCGGAGCACTTTCGCCAGCGCATTGTCGCCCTGTTTCAGGAAAAACGTGTCGTGCGTTTCGCGGGCCGGGTGGCCTTCGGGGAAGTTCAGCGCTGTGAAGTTATGCCAGTCGTCCTCAATGTCCGGGCCTTCGGCGACGCGGAAGCCCATGTCGCCGAAGATGGCGGCGATTTCCTCGAACACCTGCATCACCGGATGCAGCGCCCCTTCCCCGGCCGACGGGGCAGCGGGCAGGGTCAGGTCAACCGTTTCGCGCTTCAGCTGGACTTCCAGCGCTGCGGCTTCGAGCGCGGTCTTGCGTCCCCGCACGGCGTCTTCGATACGCACCTTGAGCGCGTTCAGGGCCGGGCCCTTCTCCTTGCGCTCGTCCGGCGCCATCGCGCCAAGCGTCCCCATCAGGCCGGACACCCGGCCCTTCTTGCCGAGTTCGGCGACGCGCACGGCGTCCAGCGCGTCAAGGCTTGGGGCCGCCTTGATGGCGGCCAGCGCTTCGGCCTCGATGTTTGCAATGTCGGACACGCGACGCCCCTTCCGGAAAACCAAGCGCGCTGTTTAGCGGCCTCTTGTGCCCGCGCCAACCCGCCAGTTGGGGCTCAGACCGGCTCGTATTGGCGCAGGGCCACAAAGAAGGTCTCGAAGTCCTCCCACCAGGTCACCCTGTCCCGGTTCGCCTCGGCGTCAAACCGGTTGAAATCAGTAAAGCCGACCCGGGGCCCCCCCGGCTGATTGTCGTGGAGGAACAGGGTCTCCCGGTACCACTGGGCCAGCATCAGCTGGGCCTTGGAACCGTGCGGGAACTGGTCCGCCGCGTCCGGGGCGTTTGGATCGGCATGGTCGCAGACCGTGTCCCATACCGTCCGCAGCGTCTCGGCGCGGATCAGCTCATTATAGCGGCCAAACGGCGTCAGCACCTCGCCGCAGAGGGTCGGCGCCTTGTGGCCGGCGAGCGGGATGCGGAGGCCCGCGATCGATCCCCCGTTCTGGAGCTTGTAGAGCGTGATCAGGAGGCCGGGCAGCGCGTGCCCGAGTTGCGCGCGACCCTGCGATGGCGAAGCTGGCCATTATCCGCAAGGCAGCGCTCCGCTTCGATATGCCCATGTAAAAGCCTCCCGCGACAAGGTCACGGGAGGCTCAATTCAGTCGCGGGCGATGTGCCAGCGGGCCGGTCGGATTAAGCGCGGGCAGCCTTTTTGCGGGCGTTCCGGGCCTTCTTGGTGTTGCCAAAAATGCCGATGTTAGCGCGTTTGCTAAGGTTGGCGGTCCATTTCGAGTTACGGCGCTTGACGCGCGGCTTTTTGCTCGGATGGAGAACGCTGCTGGGGGACTTGCTCATCTGTCGATCTCCTAGGCGAGGGCGGATTTGGCTTGGGCGACGAGGGCGCCGAACGCCTCCGGCTCACGCACGGCGAGGTCGGCCATCACCTTGCGGTCGACTTCGATGCCAGCCTTGGTCAAGCCATTGATAAAGCTGGAATAAGTGAGGTTCTCATCGTGGATACGGACGGCGGCGTTGATGCGCTGGATCCAGAGCGAGCGGAACGAGCGTTTCTTTACCTTGCGGCCGACATAGGCGTACTCGCCAGCTTTCCAGACGGCAGCGACGGCGTTGGTGAAGGTATTCTTGCGGCGGTTACGGAAACCCTTGGCCTGCTTTAGGATCTTCTTGTGGCGGGCGTGGGCGGGAACTTTGGCGCGGGAACGGGGCATACGAGCCTCCTGTCAATTCGTGTTCAGGATCAATGGGTTAGAAGTTACAGGCCGTAAGGCAGGTACTTCTTCACGCGGGCTTCATCTGCCTTGGCGCCGACGGACGTGCCGCGGTTCTGGCGGATGTACTTCGAGTTGTGGCTGATCAGGCGGTGGCGTTTGCCGGCCACACCATGCTTCAGCTTTCCCGTCGCGGTGATCTTGAACCGCTTGGCAGCGGCCTTCTTGGTCTTCATCTTCGGCATGTTTTTCTCCTTGGTCTGTAGAGCTCACACCTGTTCTGGCGGCCCAAAATGCGCGTCCTGGGGGCAATGCCGTCGCCCCGGAGTCCGGCAAGAGGAGGCTTATGACGGAGCCTGGCGAGAGAATCAAGGGGGCTGCTGACCGCGGGCCAAACCCGTCCATAAACCGCCCGCAACTCGGTATCGAGTGTTTGGACGGTTTGATGGCAACTTACTTAAGTACTGTCCAAGACTGACGGGCCGAGGTCTCGAGGCGCACTCCAGCCTAGGGAAATTGTTCGCGCAAGCCCGACTGGTACAACAACCCCATCTTCAAAGGAGACCAGAATGTCGCATGACCAACAACTGAAACAGTCCGTGCTCGACGAACTGAACTGGGAGCCCAGCGACAACGCCGCGCATATCGGTGTCAAGGCGCAGGACGGTGTCATCACGCTGACTGGAAATGTCGAGACCTATTGCAAGAAGCACAGCGCCGAGATGGCGGCGCTTCGCGTTAAGGACGTGAGACCCGTGGCCGAGTAGATCGAGGTCAGGCTTTCGTTCGATGTGAAGCGCAGCGATCCGGAGATTGCCGAAGCCGCCCTGCACCGTCTCGCCTGGGACAGTTGCGTACCAAAGGATGCAGTCAAGGTGACCGTGAGTGAGGGCTGGCTCACGCTGACGGGTCAGGTTCCCTGGCATTACTAGCATGATGAAGCGGCGCAGGCCGTGCGCACCTTGTGGGGCGTGACCGGCGTTTCCAAGCAGATCGCCGCAGAAGCGCGGCCGAACACCGGCGACATCAAGTTGGATATCATGGGCGCGCTGAAGCGGTCCTAGTTCAAGCCCGAACGCGTCGATGTCACGGCGGCCAACGGCGCGGTGACGCTGACCGGCAAGGTGAACACCTGGTCGGAACGCGAACTCGCCGCGTCAACCGCCTGGGCGGCGCCGGGCGTCAGCTCGGTGACGAACGACGTCCGCGTTAGATAACGCCTGCGACGCGAGCCGCCGCGACATGAGAAAAGCTCCGGCCGAAAGACCGGAGCTTTTTTGCATTCCTGACAGGGGGGACGTCTTCAACGCGGCGCGAGGACCATCGTCATCTGCTTGCCTTCAAGCTTGGGCTCGAGTTCGACCTTGGCGGCTTCGGCGAAATCGACCTTCATCTTTTCGAGCAGCTGCATGCCGAGATGCTGGTGCGCCATTTCGCGGCCGCGGAAGCGCAGGGTGATCTTCACCTTATCGCCGTCCTCGAAGAAGCGGTGGATGGCGCGCGACTTCACTTCATAGTCGTGCGTATCGATATTCGGGCGGATCTTGATCTCTTTGAGCTCGGAAGATTTCTGTTTCTTCCGGGCGGCGGCCTTCTTCTTGCGCTCTTCAAAGCGCAGCTTGCCATAGTCGAGCAGCTTGACGACGGGCACTTCCTGGTCGCCGGAAACTTCTACTAGGTCGAGGGTCGCTTCGCGCGCCGCTTCAAGTGCCGCAGCGAGGGGCATCACACCCTGCTTCTCACCTTTTTCGTCGATCAGCAGCACGCGGGCGGCGCGGATCTCATCATTAATGCGGGGGCCAATCTGTTTCTTGACGGGCGCATCGGCTTCGGGTCTGCGAGCTATGGGAGATACTCCTCTCGGGGTTATTGAACGAAGCTCGAATATGCCTGCGTTTGCGGGCAACTTCAAGCAGGCGCGGCGGGCGCCGGATCGGCTGACAGGTCAAGGGGCGACGTTGCGCCGGGCCGCCGGATCGCCTTTAGTGTCGGCCTTGCATATGTGGCCGGGGGCTTCGGGATGAGACTTTTTGGTTTACTGGCGGCCTTGTGGCTGGTCCTTGCCGGTTCTGGACGCGCTCAAACGGCCAAGACACTCGAGCAGCGGGTGGCAGAGCTTGAGGCGAAGCCGGGCTTCCTGGAGCTGTATATCGACCGGGACGCGGCCAAGGTGTTTGCTGCCCTGCCCGCGCCGGGGGCGGACGGGACATCCGTACGGTTCATCTACGCGACCGGGCTGACGGCGGGGCTGGGATCGAACCCGGTCGGCCTCGACCGCGGCAATGCCTCATCCGGGGAAATTGTCCGCTTCCGGCGAATCGGCGGCAAGGTGGTCGCCGAGCAGGAGAACCTGCGCTACCGGGCAACGTCCGGACGGCCGGCAGAAGAAAAGGCCGTGGAGCAGAGCTTTGCGACCTCGTTCTTATGGTCAGCCGATATCGAGGCCAAGGGCCGCGACGGGCGGCTGCTGGTCGACCTCACGGGATTCCTGACGCGGGATGCGTTCGACCTTGCGAGCGCGCTGGCCTTTGGTGAAGGCGCGGCGAGCTATAGCCTTGCAGCCGACCGGTCGATGCCGGACACGGGCAGTGTACTGTCCTTTCCGGACAATTCCGAGATCGATGCCTTCCTGACCTTCGAGACATCGCGCCCGAATGCGGAGACAGCCGCAACGGCCGCAGATGGACGGGCGGTGACCCTTATCCTGCACCATTCCTTCGTGCGCCTGCCGGACGACGGCTATGAGCCGCGCGCCTTTGATCAGCGTACGGCCAATATCGGCATGGGCTTCTATGATTTCTCGAGCCCCTTGGGCGAGCCAATCGTGACGCGCCTGTCGCGCCGGTTCCGGCTTGAGCGGGTTGATGCTGCGGCAGCCTCCGGGCCGGTGAAGAAACCGATCGTGTTCTATGTCGACAATGGCGCGCCGGAAGATGTGCGCAACGCCCTCATCGAGGGGACCAGCTGGTGGGCAGAGGGCTTCAAGGCCGCCGGGTTCGAGGATGCCTACCGCGTGGAAGTTCTGCCAGAGGACGCACATCCGCTGGATGTGCGCTATAACGTGATCAACTGGGTGCACCGGCAGACGCGGGGCTGGTCCTATGGCGGCAGCATCTCCGATCCGCGCACGGGTGAAATACTCAAAGCCAACGTCATCCTCGGCTCGCAGCGCGTGCGTCAAGACCGGATGATCTTCGAAGGGCTGGCGGGCGCGGGCACAACAGGCACAGGAAGCGCGGATGATCCGATCGAGATTTCGCTGGCGCGCATCCGGCAGCTGGCCGCGCACGAAGTGGGCCATACGCTGGGCATTGCGCACAACTTTGCGGCCAGCAGCAACGGGCGCGCTTCGGTGATGGATTATCCCGCGCCCTGGGTGAAGCCGCTGGCGGATGGCCGGCTGGACTTTTCGCAGGCGTACGGCGCCGGCCTTGGCGCGTGGGACGTTTTCACGATCAAATGGCTGTATACGGAGTTTCCCGGTGGCGGCGATGATCCTGCCGCGCTCGATGACATGGTGGAGGCCGCCTATGGTAGCGGGCTGCGGTTCGTGTCGGACGAGCATGCCAGGACTGTTGAAACTGCGCATCCGTTTGCCTCCGTCTGGGACAATGGGGCTGACCCGGTGGCGGCGCTGGACGAGACGATGGCTGTGCGGAGAATCGCTCTGTCAAACTTCGGGCCGCGCGTGCTGGCGCCGGGACGGGCAACGTCTGATCTCAATGCAGTGATCGTGCCGATCTATCTTTATCATCGCTACCAGATCGAAGCGGCGGCGAAGTTCATCGGCGGGCTGGACTTCCGCTATGCGGTCACCGGGGATGGCGAGGCGGCCGGGATGCCTGTAGCGCCGAGCGAACAGCGGCGCGCCCTCGCGGCGCTCGTGCGCACGCTGGATGCCGCGGCGCTGGACCTGCCCGACGCGCTGCTGAACCAGCTGACGCCGGGCGACGTCGGCTATGCGGGCGGCGGCAAAGCCGAGGAAGTGTTTCCGGGACGGACAGGTCCGGTGTTCGACCTAGGCGCAGCGGCAGACATCGCCGCGGAGCTCACGCTTTCGGCCGTGCTGGAGCCGTCGCGGGCGAGCCGGTTGGTCGCTTTCGAGCAGCGCGCGGCGGGCGCGATGACGCTGCACGAGACGCTGGATACGCTGGACGCCGCCGTGTTCGCGCCGCAGCCGGAGGCAAGATTGGCGGCGCTGGCGCGCGGGGTGCAGGCGCGGCTCGTGGCGGAAATGATCGGTCTGTCGCGGAATGACGCGGCGGCGCCGGGGGTCAGCGCAGCGGTGGATGCGAAGCTCGCGGCGATGCAGGCGCGGCTGTCCAAAAAGAACCGTTCACGGAGCGATACGGAGGCGGCGCACTTGGCTGCGCTCGCGGCGCAGATCGAACGGCACCTGACGGGCGGCGCCCCTGCCATACCGGGGCCACCGCCAGCGCTCGAAGCGCCTCCGGGCAGCCCGATTGGCGCGATGGGTCAGCTCGAAGAGTGCTGGTTCTGCGAAGCCGCGCTGGTCAGGTAGCGGGGCGCGGGCGGACACCGTTCAGGAACAGATTCACGCAGGTTCGTACCGAGGCCTTGATATCATCCGCACAAGGACGGAATTCTGGATCGAGCAGTGCGCGCGTGACGAGGCCGGCGCGGGCGAGTGAAATGAAGAGATAGGCGGCTTCGACGGGGTCTTCGATCTCGATCTCACGAGCCTCGGCGCGGTCGGCCAGATAGGCGGCCAGCGCCGCACTGACGCGGTCTGGTCCGTTTTTTTGGAAAGCCGTAGCGACGTCGGGAAACTTCGCCCCGAGACCGAGGATCAGCCGGTACAGCTCGAGCGAAGCGGGCTCGAGCAGCTTGGTCACGGACTGCTCAGCGATACGTGTGAGCCCGGTTTCAACCGGTGTATGGGCGGACAGTTCGACAAACATCGACGCCGTCAGGAGCTGCACGCGCTCGCTGATCACGGCGAGGAAGAGGCCCTGCTTATCGCCGAACTGGTTGTAGAGCGTGGTGAGGGAGCCGCCGGCGCGGGTGACAATCTCGGCCATGCTGGCGGCCTCGTATCCCTGCTCCAGGAACACTTCGAGCGCGGCCTTGAGGAAGGCCTCACGCCGCAGTCCGCCCCGGCTTGTCGGGGCAGCTTCGGTCACTTGAACCGGCGTGCGGGCCATGCGTGTCTTCCAGTAACTGACATTACACATATGCTAACTAAGTGTAATGAATATTACAAGTGTCCCTCCCATGCAAGAACGAGCCTCTTGAACAACCCGGACAACATCCTGCCCCCAACCCGAAAGCTTCGGGCGGGGCGCCAGCTGGCGCCGTCGCAGAGCCAGCCGCGTCCGCCTCCTCCCCGGGCGCGGCGGCTGCGGAGCCCGTCCGGATTGACCGGCGGCGATGAATGCAGGCGCCGCGGCGCACTGATTGCCCGGTCAGTTCAGCACGCCGAGCGCGCGGATCGATTGCCATACGTCGTCCACGGACACGTGCTGGAGCGTCGGCGCCGCGTTGATGATCACGGGTTTCGGACCGCGCGGGGCGGAATGGTCGGGGTTGCTTTCGCTGGTAGCGAAAAGGGCGATGCCCGGCGCGCCGGCGAGCGTGGCCATGTGCATAGGGCCGGTGTCATTGCCGACGACGAAGGCGGCCGTTTCCGCCAGCGTGACAATCTGGAAAAAATCCGTGCGCGTCACAAGACTTTTGACACGCGGTTCGCGCTTGACGATCTCCTGCGCAATCTGACCTTCGGCCGTACCGCCGATGATCGCGGGCATGATGCCGGTATCGGCGATGCGCTTGGCCAGGGCGGCGTAGTTCTCGACCGGCCAGCGCTTCGCTTCCCGGTGCGCGGAGGCGCCGGGGATCAGCAGCATGTAGGGACGGATGAGGCTGAAATAGGCGGGGTTCAGGCGCGGCGTGTTGCCGAGCTTCGGGCGCACCCAGCCGAGGTCCGGGAAAGGCGCCGACTTGCCAAGCCAGCGGCCGGAAGGCGCAACGCCCGCGACTTCCAACTGCTCGGCGAGCCGGTCAATCGTGTGCATCGTGGCGCGGGCCGGATTGTCATGGAAGAAGGCGCACTTCTCATGGTGGCCGGACCAAAGCGGCGCCTTGCCGCCGCGCTGGAGGGCAGAGAAGTAGTTCTTGGTGCGCCCGCTAGTCTGGAAGTCATAGATGATGTCGAACTTGGCGCGCTTGATGCGCTGGATCAGGGCGGCGGTCGCCTTCAGCCCCTCGGGCCTGCCATCGGTTTCGACGAGGTCCACATACGGGCAGACTTTCGCAAATTCCTCAAAGGGCGGGGTCGTCAGCAGTGTGATGCGGGCGGAAGGGTGAAACTCCCGGACCGCCCGCATGGCGCCCAGCGCCAGCACGAAATCACCGAGGGCGCTGAGTTTGATAACCAGCACCTCCTTTGCTTTCGTGCCCGGGTTCTCCGGGCTGGCGGTATTCGCCCGCGCGCTAGTCAATGGCTTGAATTCCCCTATTCCAGCAGGCGCTTATAGACGTTGAGGGTCGCCGCCTGAAGCCCCCTTTTGGAGAAGTGGCGCGTAACGTGCGCGCGGCCCTCACGGCCCATCGCCGCGCGGGCGTCCGGGCCCAGGGACAGAATGGCCCGCAGGGCGCCGGCGAGGGCCGGGGCGCTGCCGGGTTCGGCCCGGGTGCCGGTCCCGTATTCCACGACCGTTTCACGAGCTCCGCCATGGTCGGAGACGATCACGGGGCGTTCCATGGCGGACGCCTCGGCTGCGACCCGGCCGAAGGCTTCCGGGCGGATCGACGGGGCCAGCACGAGTCCCGCGGCCAGGTAGGCAGCTGGCATGTCGGCGGATGTGATATGCTGGGAGACCTGCGCCATGCCGGTAAGGCCGAGGCGGGTGATCTGCTGCTCGAGTTCGGTGACGTAAGCGTCCCGGCCCTGCGCGTCGCCGGCAAGCACGAGCACAAGGCCGGCGCGTTCCTCGGGTGACAGGAGGGCGAGCGCTTCGAGTGCGAGGCCCTGGCCTTTCCAGCGCGTGAGCCGTCCCGGGAGCAGCAGGACAAGGCGCGGATCGCCCGCAAGGCCCCAGAGGGCGCGGACGCGCCCGACATCGGCAGGCGGGACGACGGCCGGATCGAAGACCGCGAGATCCACACCGCGGGGGATGGTTACGATTCGGGCGGGATCGGTGCCGTGCACCTCGCCGATATGAGCGGCGATCCACTGTGAGTTGGCGATCACCAGATCGCCCTTGGCCATAACGGAATTGTAAGCGCGCTTGAGGCCGGACGTGCCGGAATAGGCACCGTGATAGGTGGTGACGAAGGGCACGCCTTGAGCTTTCGCTGCGGACCAGGCGCTCCAGGCCGGTGCGCGGGAGCGGGCATGCACGAGGCTGACATTCTGCTCGCGGATGACCTGGCGCAGCCGGCCTTCGTTAAGCTTGATCGTGACGGGGTTGCGGGATTTGGCATCCATGCGGATCAGTTCGCCGCCGAGGCGCGCGAACTCTGGCTCGAGACGCCCGCCCTTGCTGGCGAGCAGCGCGCGTCCGCCCGCCTCGACGATCGCTTCGGTGACTTCCAGCACGGTGCGCTCAACGCCTCCGGCCGACAGCTCCGGCGCGACCTGGAGAATCGTCTTTCCCTTAAGTTCCGGTAACCCGGCCATAACGCGGCCCGCCCTACTCGCTTGACAGGCGAGAGAGATGGCGGAAGGCAACCCACATGACAACGGAATCTTTCATCTCACCCGAAGGCAGGCGCCTTGCCTTCCGCCGCACAGCTGCAACAGCGAGCGGGGCAAGTTTTGTCTGGCTATGCGGGTTCAAGTCCGACATGAACGGCAGCAAGGCGCTGGCGGTCGAGGCCTGGGCCAAGGCGCGCGGGCACGGCGCGCTGCTGTTCGACTATTCGGGTCACGGGGCGTCCGGCGGCCGGTTCGAAGACGGCACGATCAGCGCCTGGCGCGAAGATGCCCTCGCCTCGATTGATGCGCAGACCGAGGGACCTCTGGTGCTCGTCGGCTCCAGCATGGGCGGCTGGATGGCGCTGCTGGCGGCAATGGCGCGCCCCGAACGCGTTAAGGGCCTCGTCCTGATCGCCCCGGCCCCGGACTTCACTGAGAAACTGATGTGGCCGGAATTCACGCCCGAGCAACAGGCGGAGATCATGGGCGAAGGCTTTACACTGCGACCTTCAGACTACGGAGAACCTTATGCGATCACGCGGGCGCTAATCGAGGACGGGCGGCAATGGTCGATCCTCGACAAGGACATTCCGTTCGCCGGACCGGTGCACATCCTGCAAGGCATGCAGGATGCGGACGTACCCTGGGGCCATGCGTTGGCGCTGGCGACGGCTTTGACGGCAGACGACCTCGTGCTGCAACTGATCAAGAACGGCGACCATCGGCTGTCGCGCGAGGACGATATCGCGCGGCTGATGGCCATTTGCGAGGAGATGGCGGCGCTGGTTCGCGCCTGATTCAGACCCGAAGCAAGATCGCAGCGGCGTCATCGCGCGCTTTCAAGCGGACGCCGCGCGGTGTCACTTCGTGCTGGCGTAGGGCGCTGATCGAAGTGGCGAGGCCATCCTTGAGGACGCGGGCAAGAAGGCTTGCTGTTGTGTCGAGACGGTAGGGCTCAATGAAGCGGAAGAAGCCGTCCGTCATCAGAAGGACAAAAGCGCCGGACGGCAGCATAACTCGCTGCGTGTTCAAATGCGCGGCAGCAGATGGATTGAGCGTAAGTAGGCCGCGTTCCGGCGCATTGGCGACGCGGCGCTGGGCCTGGAGGATCGCCCAGCGGTCGCCCGGCGAGAGAGACAGCATGCGGGCCGCATCGCGTGTTTCGGCGTCCGCCTTTTCCGCTGTGCCAATCAGGTGGGCCGCGTCCCCGGCGATCTGAGCAATCGCGAAACAGTCCCCCGCCCAGACGAACTCACAAGTATCGCCCTCGCGGCGCACCCACATTGCGGAAGCGACTGGCATCGCCTCGCCGGGCAGGCTGGCAAGGGGTGCCTTTGACGTGCGTTCCGCTTCGGCGCGCACATCCGTCAGCACACGGCTGAAATAGGTTCTGGCATCTTCGCCCGCAGCCGGGCCAGACATCAGCCGCGACGATGTGGCTTCAGCCAGCCAGGCGGCGCCACTTTCGGCGTCCGGGAAAGGTTTGACGTCGGTCGCATGCGTCGCTCCGTCGATCACCCAGCCGCGGCCGGCGGCGGCGTCGAAGCCCAACCGGTCATCGCCAGTCTTGCCGTTTGTGCCGGCATCATTGACGCTGTCCAGAACCTCGATGCCCATCTCAGAGCCCCGCCCCTCTCAGCCCTTATCCGCGGCCTTGCAGTGCGCGACGATGGCGTTCGCATGGCCGTGGCCGAGTTTGTGCTCGGTCTTCAGCCAGCTGACGATCTCGGCATGCTTGGCGCCTTTGCGAGCGGCCACGAGGGCGAACCAGTGGGACATCTTCTTGTCATAGGTCTTCTCGATCGAGGGGAAATAGGATGCTGGGCCCTTGATCGGCTCGGATGTCGGATCGTCGGCCATGATAGCCTCCATTGGGGTGAGGCCGCTGACATCAGCGGCCTGATATCGTCTGCGCCTAGTCGCGCAGCAGTTCGTTGACAGCCGTCTTCTCGCGCGTTTTGGAGTCCACGGTTTTCACGATGACGGCGCAGGCGAGCGAGGCCCCCCCCTTGGGGTCAGGCAGCGTGCCGGGCACGATGACCGAATAGGGCGGGACCTTGCCATAGATGATCTCGCCGGTCTGGCGGTTCACGATCTTGGTGGACTGGGTGATGAAGACGCCCATCGCGAGGACCGAGCCTTCGCCGACGATGACGCCTTCGACGACTTCCGAGCGGGCGCCGATGAAGCAGTTGTCCTCGATGATCGTGGGGTTGGCCTGCAGCGGCTCAAGTACGCCCCCGATGCCGGTACCTGCGGAGATGTGGCAATTCTTGCCGACCTGCGCGCATGAGCCGACCGAGGCCCAGGTGTCGATCATCGTGCCTTCGCCCACATGTGCACCGATGTTCACGTAAGACGGCATGAGGACAGCGTTCCTGGCGATGAAAGCGCCGCGGCGCACGGCCGAGGGCGGCACAGCGCGGAAGCCGGCCTCCTTGAATTCTTTGGCGCCCCAACCTTCGAACTTGGATGGCACCTTGTCCCACCAGTTGCCGCCGCCGGGCGTGCCGGAGATGACGCCGTTGGCGTTGAGGCGGAACGAGAGCAGCACGGCTTTCTTCAGCCATTGATGCACGGTCCAACTGCCGTCGGCTTCCTTGGTGGCCACGCGCGCTTCGCCGGAATCGAGCAGGCTGATGGCTGCATCGACGGCTTCGCGCACTTCGCCGGCCGTCTCGGTGGAGAGCGTATCGCGCACCTCCCAGGCTGAATTGATTACGCGGGAAAGGGCATCAGACATCGGTCTCGTCTTTCGGTTCAGCCGGCGGGCGCGGCGCGGCCTGGTCCAGGAAGGCCACGAGGTCGCCGGTGGTGTAGTCGATGTGCCCGGCGCCGTCACCCCCGAACACGTCCCCTGCCCCGGCGGGGCGGGCTTCGATCGGCTCGTGGCTCCAGTCCTTCGCAGACTGGACGAGCACTGTGGTGAAGCCAAGTGTCTTGGCGGGCAGGAGGTTTCGGGCAAGGTCCTCGAAAAAGGCTGCGCCATGCGGCTCGACCTTATGGAGGCGGCAGAAGCGCTCATAGGCAGGCAGGTGAGGTTTCGGGGTGTAGGCGCTTTCCTCAATACCGAAACTATCCGTGAAGAGATGGGCGAGGCCCATCTTCTCGGTGACGCGTTCGGCATGCCGCCGCGGGCCGTTGGTGTAAATGAACTTGCGGCCAGGCAAGGCGGCTATGGCGCTGCGCAAGTGCGGCAGGTCCGGCAGGGGCGACAAATCGATCTCGTGCACGAAGTGCAGGAACTCGGCGGGGTCGAGACCGTGCTCGGTCATCAGTCCCGAGAGGGTTGTGCCGTAGGTCGCGTAATAATGCTTCTGCAGCTTGCGCGCCTCAGCGCGCTCCAGACCTGTCAGGCGTGCGACGAAATCGGTCATGCGGGTGTCGATCTCGGCGAAGAGATCGCACTCGGCCGGGTAAAGCGTGTTGTCGAGATCGAATACCCAGTCCGTAACGTGATCCAGAAGCGGGGCTGCGGGCGGCTTAATCGTCATCCTTGGTCGGTTCCAGAAAGTCGCGTTCGAAGAATTCGTACACGAGCTTGCGCTCGGTCGGCGGCGGCGTGCGCGTGAACAGGGCGGTACGGTAGGAGCCGTCCTCGCAATTCTCGCGGCCGGAGATGGCGAACTTCGAGCGGCCGACGCAGAAGGCTTCTGAGGCACGTGCCAGCGTGCGCAGGCCGGTCGGCTCTTCCATTTCAGCATAAACGAAGTGCTCTGATCCGCGCAGCGGCCGGTCCACGACGCGGGCGCAGCCGCCCGCCTCGATCCGCCACCAGCCGCGGCTTTCCCAGCCTTCCGTGCTGCGCCGGGCAATCGCGCTCCAGATGCGGTTTTTCGTTCGGTTGCAGAGCGTGAAACCGACACTTCGGCTGCGCTCTTCAGCGGCTTGTTCAAGATAATCGATCAGGTCTGCGTCGGAGGTGTTCGCCGGAAGGGATTTCATCTGCAGGAAATCATTGATCGCGGCGCGGGTGCGCGCGCCAATATTGCCGTCAATGTTGCCGGATACGATGCCGGCTTCGTCCAGCAGGCGCTGGAGGCCGGCGTCACGCGCGCGTTCGAGTGACCATTCCTCGACCTCGCTGAAATTGGTTCGCCAGCTGTCATTGTTGGTAATACTGACGGGGCGAAAGCCTTGCGCCTCGAGGCCCATGGCCGCGCAATCGGGTGGGCTTTCGAGGGAGAAGCCGCCCGTCGGATCAACGCAGAGTTCGAGCCGGCCGCCCCATTCGCGGCCGCCGCCCTGATGGGCGCTGGAGCCGCGACCGTAGAGGTAATGGATGCCCGGTCTCAGCGGGCCGGGCAGCGCAAATTCGCAGCTGCCGGGAGGCAGCTTCGTCCAGCCTTGCACGGAAGTGCCAGCGCCCTCGGCGCGCCCGACCGCCGCTTCGATGATGAAGCTCGTCTTGTTACAGAGTTCCCAGCCGCCTTCGCCCTGCGCGCGCGCTGGCAGGGCCAGAGCGGTGGTGGCGGCAATGACAAGTGCCGCAATTCTAAGAAACCAGCGTTCCAGCGCCATGTTCGGTAAAAAGCTCCATGAGCAAGGCGTGCGGAGCACGACCGTCGAGAATAACCGCCGCCCCAACGCCATGGATCACGGAATGGGCTGCGGTTTCAAGTTTCGGTATCATGCCACCAGCAGCTGTGCCGTCCGAGATCAGGCCTGGAATGTCGGCCACACGGATTTCGCGGATCAGGTTTTTCTGCTTGTCGAGCACTCCGGCGACATCCGTCAGGAGCAAAAGGCGGCTAGCACCAAGGGCGGCTGCGACCGCGCCGGCGGCCGTATCAGCGTTGATGTTGTAGCGCGCGCCATCCTCGCCGATGCCGACAGGGGCAACAACCGGAATGAGATCGTCATCGGCGTCGCGCAGGGCTTTGAGCACGGCAATGTCGACGTGTTCAGGTTCGCCAACATAACCGAGATCCACGATGCTCTCGATATTGCTGTCGGGGTCTTTCTGCGTTTTCGTCGCCTTGCGGGCGCGGATCAGGTTGCCGTCCGCGCCGGACAGGCCCACCGCCTTGCCGCCGGCGGCGTTAATGGCGCGCACGATGGATTTGTTGATCGGGCCGGAAAGAACCATCTCGACGACTTCCATCGTCGCATCGTCCGTGACGCGCAGGCCGTCGCGAAACTCCGACTTGATCGCCAGCTTGTCGAGCATCGCGCCGATTTGGGGCCCGCCGCCGTGGACGACGACCGGATGGATGCCGAGCAGCTTCAGGAGCACCACGTCGCGCGCAAAGGCTTTGGCGAGTTCGGGATCCACCATCGCGTGCCCGCCATACTTGATGACGATCGTCTGGTTGTCATAGCGCTGCAGGTAAGGCAGCGCCTCGGACAAGGTGCGAGCGGTGAGCAGGGCCTCGGACTGGGCCAATTTCAAGGCGTCGTTCATGGACCGGGTGTCTAGTGCGTTTTGGCGGCCGCGCGCAATGCCCGATCAGCCCAGCGACCGCATCATGAACACGCTGTGAGGATCGTCGACATAGTCGCCGAACGGGCCGCAATACGAAAAGCCGTAGGCTTCATAGAGGCGGTGCGCGGGGATGAACGCGTCCATCGAGCCGGTTTCGAGATAGAGCGCCGTGTAGCTGCGCCGGCGTGCCTCGGCGAGGATGTGCTCGAGCATCCGGCGGCCAAGGCCCCGGCCGCGCTGGACTTCGCGGGTGTGCATCGATTTGATCTCGCCCGCGCCATCGCCAAGGTCTTTCAGCCCCCCGCAGCCCAGGAGCGCGCCATCTTCCCATAGGCTCCAGACGGTCACCGACGGCTGGCGCAAGCCGTCAATCGGCAGGAAGTGGCAGCTCTCGGGCGGCGACGCCGCCAGCATGGTGCGCGCGTGAATGGCGATCAGTTCGGCGATCTCTGGACCGGCAAGATCGTCCGCTCGGATTTCGAGCATGGCAATATCCCCCTGGCGGAAGGTCTAAAGCAGCTAAAGGAAGCTCGCAATCTCGGCGCGGAGCTCCGGGATTCCCCAGCCCTTTTCTGATGAAGTTTGCAGCACGATGGGATGGGCTGCGCCGCGTTTCTTGAGCTTTGCGGCGACCGCTGCGGCGGTTTTTTCGACCTCCGCCTTGGGTACCTTGTCCACCTTGGTCAGGATGATCTGGTAATTGACGGCGGCGCCGTCGAGCAGGTCCATGATCTCGTTGTCGGTGTCCATGAAACCCCGGCGGGAATCGACCAGCAGGAAGACGCGCCGGAGGCTCGGGCGGCCGCGCAGGTAAGAACGGATGAGCTTCGTCCAGGCGGCGACCTGTGTCTTAGAGACCTGCGCATAGCCGAAGCCCGGAAGGTCGACGAGGAAGAGGCGGCCATCGTTGATGTTGAAATAGTTCAACTCGCGTGTGCGGCCCGGCTCGGTCGAGGCGCGGGCAAGCTTAGCGCGCCCAGTGAGGGCATTAATCAGGCTGGACTTGCCGACATTCGAGCGGCCGGCAAAACACACTTCTACACGGTCCGCAGGCGGAAGACCCTGCAGGTTGACGACGCCCATGACGAATTCCGCGTTGCCGGAGAACAATACCCGGCCCGCTTCGATAAGATCATCAGGATGCGACGGCGCCTCCACGCCTATTGCGCCGGGGCTTTACGTCCACCGAGATACCTGGCGACAAACTTGCCAACTTCTGTCTCAGCGCCGTTGGCCCGCATGATGATGTACTGCTGGATGAAGGTCAGGATGTTCGACCAGACCCAGTAGAGCACGAGACCGGCGGCAAAACCTCCGAACACGAACATGAAGACAAGCGGCAGCGCCATGATGATGCGCGCCTGCATCTTGTCCGGTGGCGGAGGCGATAGCGACTGCAGCACCGCCATCGTTGCCCCGTAGAGGATGGGCAGGATGCCAATGCCGATGATCACGCCAATGATCGGGATAGCCTTGATGTCGGCGGCGTCCCAGAAGGACAGAAGGCCGAACAGGTTTCCGAAGGCCGTCGGATCGGGCGCCGAGAGATCCTTCATGTACCAGAAGGGCTCGTGGCGCATGTCCAGCGTCACGTAAAGCGTCTTGTAGAGTGCGTAGAAGATCGGGATGGTCACCAGGATCGGCAGGCAGCCGCCGATCGGGTTGGCGCCGCCTTCCTTGTAGAGCTTCAGCATTTCCTGCTGGCGGCGCTGCGGATCGGACGCGTAGCGCTCGGTGATTTCCTTCATCGGCTCTTGAAGCTTCTTGAGCTTCGCCATCGACTTGAAGCTGGCATTGTAAAGCGGCACGAGAGGCAGCTTGACGAGCACGGTGAAGGCAAGGATTGCCCAGCCGAAGGCGCCGACGATGCCGTGCAGCCAATGCAGGACGTAGAAGAAGGGTTTGGTCAGGAAGAAAGCCCACCCCCAGTCGATGGCATCGACAAGACGGGGGATGTCGCCTGTCTTCTCGTAAGCCCGCAGGATCTCGAACTTCTTGGCGCCGGCGAAGATACGGTTCTCGACCGTGACAATTGCGCCGGGCGCAATCTCGACCGCGTTGCCTTCGGTGCGCACTTCCAGCGGGCCGCCGCGGGCAAGGCTCGCGCGGTTGACCGAGGCGGTGAACGGCGTTGCCTGCGCGGGTACGAGCGCGCTCATCCAGTACTTGTCGCTGAGCCCCCACCAGCCACCTGTCGTGGTGGAGAACTTGCCCTCGGGCGACTCGCCATCGATCTTCTTCGACTCGACGAGCGGTTTGTACTTCTTAAGTCGAAGCGTGTTGTCCATGACGCCCATCAGGCCCATATGCGCGAGACCGTTGGCTTCAGCCGCGACGCCGGGCTCGGTGGCGTTCAGGAACTGCTTGTAATCGCCCTGCCGCTCGATAGAGCCGATGGGACGCAGGCTTTTGGCCGCGCCGGACGTATTGGTGACGGTGTCGCGGAAGGTAAAGAGGAAGTTCTCGTCGACCGAAACCTGCCGGTCGATGGTGACGCCGCCGGATTCGAGGCGCAGGTTGACCGGGGTGGTGGAGCTGAGAACGCCCTCGCCAACCTGCGTCCATTGCGAATTGCGCCCGGCGATCAGCGTGTTTCCCTCGGCCCAGTAATAGGTCGAGAAATAACCGAACTCGGATTCCTCCGGACGCAGCAGGCGGATTTCCTCGATCTTCTCGACCGTCACGAAGTACTGCTTCAGCTTCAGGTCATCGAGACGGGCGCCGGCGAGGCGGATCGAGCCATCCACGGAGGCGGCGTCCAACTTGATGCGGGCGGAAGCGGCGAGCGCGTCCGGCAGCGGCTTGGGGCCGGCCGCCTCGGCCGCTGCCGTATCAACCGAAGCTGTCTGCTCCTGCGCGGCCAACTGGGCCTGCTGGGCCTGATACTTCTTCTGCGCCGGCTCCATCACGAGTATCTGATAGAGAAAGACGAACGCAATCATCGCCGCCATGGCGAGCAGGAAATTGCGTTGTTCTTCTTTTTCCATGAATGAAATTCCGCAGGTCTGTGGGCAGGGCGCCGGGTGTGCGCCCGAGGGGCATCAAATGCTCGCGAGGCTTATCAGCGCGCTTTCCATATCGTCAAGCAATCGGCTCCAGCCGACTTCGAGGGTCGCCTCCCGGGCGATGAACACATAGTCGCATCCGGAGCGCCCATAACGGGGAAGCAAGCGCCGGGCGGCTTCCCGAAGGCGGCGTTTCGCCCGGTTGCGCTCGACTGCCCCGCCGATCTTCTTGGTGGCCGTGAACCCTTCGCCGACATGCGGCTCCAGCGCGTCCCCTGCCCGGGTCCGGGCCTGGATCACCAACGATTTGCGGCGCTCGGTTATGCCGTCACGCGCAAATGTGAATTCGCGCCGCTTCTTGAGGCGGCGCGTTTCCATCAGCTGTATGTTTTCGGGGCCGGACATGATAGGCCCTCCCGGTCGGCGGCGCTATTGAGCCCGCGAAGGCGCCAAATCAGGCCGTAAGGGTCTTTCGGCCCTTGGCGCGGCGGCGGGCCAGAACCTTGCGTCCATTTTTGGTGGCCATGCGCTCGCGGAAGCCGTGAGTGCGCTTGCGGCGGAGGTTGCTCGGCTGGAAAGTGCGTTTCATCGGACTGCTCTGGGCTTGAATTGCGGCTTGGAATTCGGGAAACGCGGCTGATACAGGTGGGCGCAGGTAAGGTCAAGCCGGAGCGGACGCAGAATCGCACCTGCTGCAAAGCCCGCTATCACCGCCTCGTGAGATGCAGGACTGTCAGGTAGGGACTAAGTGACCCCCGAGGCTTTCTTGCCCCAAATGGAGAAACGCAGATGCGCCGGTTCGCTTTCGCAGTCCTTGCCCTTGCGGCCACTCTTTTGCCCGGCGCCGGCGCCGCCGATACACGTCCGAAGCCCCCTGCGGAGACCGCCTTGCCCGCCCAACATGCCGACTGGACCCGAATCCTGAAAAAGTACGTGAAAGCCGGCAGCGACGGCATCACGCGGGTGGACTATGCAGGGCTTACGGCGTCAAAGACCGACCGCGCCGCGCTGGATGCCTACATTGCCGGGTTCGCGGACGCAGACCTTTCGGCCAGGACAGATGCGAACTTCGCAGCCTGGGCGAACCTCTATAACGCCGTCACCGTGCGCCACATCGTGGAGCGATATCCGGTGAAGTCGATCAGGGACGGTTACCTGACCGGCCCCTGGAAAGAGGTGAAGGTGCGCGCGGGCGGCGACGAGGTGTCGTTGGACGCCATTGAGCACAAGATCCTGCGCAAGACCTGGGGTACGCCGGAGGTTCACTACGCGATAAACTGCGCGTCCTACAGCTGCCCCAATCTTCCGGCCAAGGCCTGGGAGGCCTCAAACTTGAAGAAGGATCTGGACGCTGCCGCGCGCGCCTATGTGAACCATCCGCGCGGGGTGACTGTCACTTCGAAGGGCCTCACGGTGTCGGAAATCTATAATTGGTTCGAGGCCGATTTCGGCGGATCGAAATCCACAGTGATCGAGCACCTCCTCAAATATGCCGAACCGGCGCTCGCGGAGAAAATCCGCGCCAAGCCGAAGATCGTCCGCTATCAGTATGACTGGTCGCTCAACGATGCGGCGAAGCTCAAAAAGTCCTGACCCGATGACCGACACCCCGCCCCCTCTCTGGCGCCGTCTCTGGCCCGTCGCCCTGATCGCCGCCGCGCTCATCACCGCCTGGGCCAGCGGGGTGCACCGGTATCTTTCGCTCGACACGTTACGCGAGCAGCAGGACGCGCTTCGCAGCTTCGTGGCGGCGAATCTCGTGTTGTCTTTTATCATCTACATTGTCGTTTACGCGGCGGCGACATTGCTGATGCTGCCGGGCGCCATGTGGATCACGATTGCCGGCGGCTTCCTGTTCGGCCTGTGGGGCGGCACACCGGCCACAGTGATGGGTGCCACGATCGGCGCAAGCCTTCTGTTCATTGCGGCAAAATCCTCCGTGGGCAGCGCATTGCGCGAGCGTGCGGGTCCGTTCCTCCAAAAGCTGGAGAAGGGCTTTCAGGAGGACGCTTTGTCCTACATGTTTGCGCTGCGCTTCCTTCCCGTCGTGCCGTTCCCGGTCGCCAACATTGCGCCTGCGCTGTTCGGAGCGAAGTACCGAGACTATGCCATCACCACCGCCCTCGGCATCATTCCGGGCGTGATCGCCTATACCTTGATCGGCGCAGGACTGGGCGCCACGTTTGCGGCAGGCGGCGACCCCGATCTTGGCAGCGTTGCCCGTAACTTTATCCCGGCGTTTATCGCCCTCGGCGTCGTCTCGCTCCTGCCCGTCGTCTATAAGAAACTCTTTGCGAAGAAGGTGCCTGCCTGATGGCTGATGTCCGTACCCTGAAGGCTGACCTGTGCGTCATCGGTGCCGGCTCGGCGGGTCTGTCGGCCGCCGCCGGCGCGGCGATGCTCGGGCTCAAGGTCGTACTGTTCGAGAAGCATGAGATGGGCGGGGATTGCCTGAACTATGGCTGCGTGCCGTCCAAAGCCCTGCTATCGGCCGCCAAGGCTGCGCATGCGCCTGCGGACTCGGCAAAGTTCGGCGTGATGCTGGCACCCGCCCAAGTGGACTGGAACGGCGTCAAAGCGCACGTTCGTAAGACCATCGAGACGATCGCTCCTGTCGACAGCCAGGAGCGTTTCGAGGGTCTTGGCTGCACGGTCATTCGCGAAGCCGCGCGATTTGCTGATCCGTCCACGGTCGTTTCGGAATCGGCACGCGTCAAGGCGCGGCGGATTATCGTAGCTACCGGCAGCCGCGCCTTGGTTCCGCCAATTCCAGGCCTCTCGGACCTGCCCTACTTTACGAATGAGACCATCTTCTCGGCGCCCGAATTGCCGCAGCACCTGATCGTGCTCGGCGGCGGGCCGATTGGTCTTGAACTTGCGCAGGCCTTCACGCGTCTCGGCGCGAAAGTCACCGTCATCGAAATGGGCCGCGCGCTTGCCCGGGCCGATGCAGACCATGCGAAGATCGCTGTCGAAGCCCTGCGCGGCGAAGGCGTCACCATCCTAGAAGGCCACAAAGCCGCGCGCGTGTCTGGTGATCCCGGGCGCATCACCGTGCATGCCGAATGTCCGGCTGGCGAGACAGCGATACATGGCACGCATCTGCTCGTGGCGCTCGGCCGGCGCGCCGTCCTTGACGGGCTCGACCTCGACAAAGGCAATGTCGCACATACGCCGACCGGCATCACAGTCAGTGATACGCTCCGCTCCCGGAGCAATCCGCGCGTCTGGGCGCTGGGCGATGCAGCGGGCCGCGAGCAGTTTACGCATATCGCCGGCTGGCACGCTTCGGTGTTCATCCGGCGCGCGTTTTTCAAACAGGGCAGCAAGGCGTCAAGCCTGCCCGTGCCGTCCGTAACCTATACATCACCAGAAATCGCCCAGATCGGGCTTACGGAAGCCGAAGCGCGCGCGAAGTTTGGCGATGCGGTGAAGACCTCGTCCTTCCCCTTCCACGACAACGACCGCGCGATCGCCGAGGGCAAAACGCTTGGCGGCGCCAAGCTTGTGCTCCACAAAGGCAAGCTGGTGGGGGCCTCGGTGGCCGGGGACAGCGCCGGCGACATCCTTCAACTCGTCTCGGTCGCCATGTCGAACGGGCTCAAGTTGACCGCACTGACAAATTTCATCTCACCCTACCCGACCCGGGCTGAAGTGGTGAAGCGCGCCGCCTCAGCCTATTTCACGCCCAGCGTCTTCGGCAAACCCGCCCGCACCCTCGTGGGCATCCTGAAACGGTTTGCGTGATTCAGGCCTTTCCCGGCACGGCATAAAGCGGGGCGGCCCCGTTTCCCTCCGGCTTGATTTCGCTTAAGTCTCTGCGCGTGAGCGCCGACCCGCCTGACCCTGATCCACAGCTGCCGGGACTGAGGCGCTTCGCCGACAGCCTCTCGGGCCGTCTGTTCGCGCTGACGCTCGGCGCAATCCTTCTGACCGAGTTCCTGATCTTCATTCCTTCGGTCAGCGGATTGCGGACGCAGTGGCTTGAGGAGCGCGTGGCCGCTGCGCGCATCGCTGCTCTGGCCCTGGAGGCGGCGCCGATGCGGGAAGTGTCCGCCGAGCTGTCGGGATCTCTTCTGATGAAAGCCGAAGTGCTAGCCGTCGCCGAACTCGAGGACGACATGCGCTTCCAGCTGCTCGCCCCGGCGAGCCAGATCGAAGGTCCCATGCGGACCATCGACCTGCGCGGGTCGACCATGATGGGCCGGTCGATGGCCGCCATCTTCGAGTACTTCGCGCCGGAAGGCGAAATCCTGATCGTATCTGCAGACGGGTCGAATGCAGCGCGGGTCATCGAGATTGTGGTGCCCCAAGCGCCCCTGAAAGAAGCGCTGGCCGCCTTCGCTTGGCGCGTTGCGGGATTGTCGCTGATCATCGCTCTTGTGGCGGCAGCGCTGATTTATGCCGTGCTCGACGCGCTCGTGGTGCGGCCCATGAAGCGCGTGACGATCAGCGTGGAGCAGTTCAGCCGCGATCCGGGAAGCTGGACGCGGCGCCTGTCTCCCACCACACGCCGCGACGAGATCGGCCGTGCGCAGAATGCGCTTTCGGGCATGGAAAGGGCCGTCGCCGACGCCTTCCGCCAGCGCGCACACCTTGCCGAGCTCGGAAGCGCGGTCGCCAAGATCAACCATGACCTGCGCAACTCGCTCGCGTCTGCCCAGCTCGTGTCCGATGTGCTCGCGAAATCGGAGGACCCCCGCATCATGCGCGCCGCCCCGCGCCTCGAACGAGCGCTGGAGCGGGCGATCGACCTTGCCACTGCGACACTCGACTATGGCAAGGCGGCGCAGCGCCCACCGAAACTGCAATCCGTCAGCCTCCGGATGGTTTTGCTCGAATCGGCCGATGAAGCCCTGAGCGGCGTCACAACCATCATGAACACGAATGTGCCGGCCGAATTTACCTTCCAAAGTGACCCCGACCATTTGCACAGGATTGCCGCCAACCTCCTGCGCAATGCGGCTGAAGCCATGACGCATGCGGAAAGCCCGGTTCGCCGGATCGATATCTTCCTCACCCCCGGCGCGTTGGTCTTCCGGGATACGGGCCCCGGCTTGCCTGAGACGGCGCGCGCAAACCTGTTCAAGCCGTTTTCCGGATCCTCACGCACGCTCGGCACCGGCCTCGGCCTCGTCATCGCCCACGAGTTGGCCGCGGCGCTCGGCGGAGAACTGACGCTGCTGGAAACCGGCGAGGCAGGCACCGCATTCAGGCTCGCGCTTCCGGGACTGCCGGCATGACGCTCTATGCGCCGCCGCTCACGGCGATCAATTTCTTGCACGTTGATAACGACTTGATCGCGATCGACAAGCCTTCGGGCCTTCTATCCGTGCCCGGACGAGGTGAAAACAAGGCCGATTGTGCGGCAGCGCGTGTGCAAGCGAAACATCCAGATGCGCTGACCGTGCACAGGCTCGACATGGCAACCAGCGGCTTGCTGCTATTTGCGCGCGGAAAGGCCATACAGCGGGCGCTTTCGGGCCTGTTCGAACGCGGCGAAATCGCGAAGCGCTATATCGCAGACGTGTGGGGTGCGCCGGAGCCGGGTGCGGGAGAGATCAGTCTTCCGCTCGTGACCGACTGGCCCCGCCGGCCGCTTCAAAAAGTGGACTGGGACATCGGCAAACCGAGTGTCACGCGCTACGAAACGCTGGCCTCATCGGGAAGCGCCAGCCGCTTGCAACTCACACCGCTTACGGGACGCTCTCATCAATTGCGCGTGCACCTTGCCGAACTCGGGCATCCGATTCTCGGCGACGAATTCTATGCGCATCCTGAGGCTCTCGCGGCGCGCCCTCGCCTTGCGCTGCATGCCGCCTACCTTCGCTTCGTCCACCCAGACACGGGCGAGGCGCTGGCGCTGGAATCGCCCTGCCCCTTTTAGGTTTCACGTCAGTTCTGAGCCGCAAGCGCAAGCAGCATCGCGTCCATGGCGGGCGTCGCCGGCGCGGCATCCGCCGCGCGGTCATTGGAGATCACCGAAAAGACGAGCGTCTGCCCGCTCGCAGCGGTCAGGAAGCCGGACAGGGCATTCACACCTTGCACCGTCCCCGTCTTCGCGAAGATACGCCCCTCAAGCGGTGTGCCTCTGAAACGTCGGGAAAGTGATCCGGCCTTCCCGCCGACCGGCAGCGTCGCCCGGAACGCCTCGCCCCAGTTCTGGGTCGTTGTCCAAGTGAGGAACTGCACAGTAGCTTCGGGCGTGACGCGGTTATAGGGCGAAAGCCCCGAGCCATCGAACAGTTCGATCCCGTTCCGGTCAATGCCCGCCTCGTCCAACATGGCGTGGACCGCGTCGAGACCGTCGTCTGCAGACTCGCCCCCAACGGCGCGCGCCATGTGGCGCAGAAGCACTTCAGCCGACAGGTTGTCACTATCCTTTGCCGTATTGATGACTGTTTCAAGCAAGGGCGGCGGCGTAAGCCTGGCCAGCTCTGCATCGACCATCAGATCGTTCCGTAAGCGGACCTTCGCGCCTCCCTCAACCGTGACGCCGCGGGCACGGAGCAGGCGTACGAGCCGTTCTGTGGCGGTTTTCGCCGGATCAGGCACGCTGAGGAAATAGCTACGCGGCGGCGTGCCAGCCGGAAGGCTACCCGTGATTTGCACCTCGTCGGATCCGGGCCAGCGCAATACGCTCAGCAGGTTCTCGCTGCCGGTCGCGCTGGTGATCGCTTCGATATTGAGCCGCAACACGTCGTCACCGGGAGCCCACACTGCGAACACCGGCGCGCCTTCGGCAGCGCCGGGCGAGACCCGCAATTCGGCTGCATTGCCGTTGACAGTCAAGGCCGACACGGGCGCGCCGAAATAGAATGGAAGATTGTTCCAGCTCCAGCCGAGGCCGAAGGGTTCATGCGGGAACAATGTTTCGTCGCCATAGACGTCGGTAACACGCGTGATGCCACGCCGAACAATGGCGTCCGCCAGTTCATGCAGGCAGTTGGAGACACAATCCGCGCCGTCGCGCACCGTCGGATCGCCCGCTCCGGCGAGGCGCAGCGAAGGCGGCTTGCCATCCGGTTCCGGAACAAGGTGCAGGGTCGTGCCAAGCTCTGGTTGGGATTTTCTGAGATCAGGCAGCAGACGGAACGCGGCTGCGGCTGTGAACAGCTTCGTGTTCGAGGCCGGGATGAAGCGTTCGTCCGCCCGGCTTGCCCGCACCACTTTGCCGCCGAGTGTGGCCGCCATGACGCCAAAGCGCGATCCCTCGCCCGTGGCTTCCAGGGCCTGCGGGATCTCCGCCGAAGTCTGCGCCGGTGGCGCCGGCGCCGTGGCACATGCGGCCAGGACGAGGCCAAGGCCCAAGGCGGCGGCGAGCCGAGACCTGTGGATCCACATGCGCAATGCTTTCATCGTCAATTCAATCCTTGTCATGACAATCGCTTCCGCGTGCGCCCCTCATGCGGCCGCGCCGAGGCGGGATCATCCGGCCAGTCATGTTTGGGATAGCGCCCGCGCATGTCCTTGGCCATGTCCTTATAACCGCCGCCCCAGAAGCGGCCGATGTCCTGCGTGGTGGCAACCGGCTTCTGGCCGGGGGACAGCATTTCGACCGTCACCGGCACGCGGCCAGCAGCGAGCCGCGGGTGTTCGGTCAGTCCATAGAAGGCCTGGGCCCGGGCCGAAACAAGCGGCGCACGGGGATCGAGCCAATCGACCCGCGCGGTCTGGCCGGAGGGCAGATCGAGGGTGAGCGGCGCCTGCTGGCGCAGCGCTTCCTGCACGGGCCAGTCGAAGGACTGCACCAGCGCATCCCTGACCTCCGTGGGTGACGGAACCGATGCGCCCCTGCGCCGGAGCATCGGTCGCAGCCATTCCGCGGCGGTTTCGATCAATGTGGGCTTGGACGGCTCAGGTAACCCGATCAGACCCGCCGCATGCAGAATACGCAGACGGCTCAGAACTTCTTCGACGGCGTCTTCTGCGCCTATGGCCAAAAATCCGCTGGCGCAAACCGCCTCCAGCATCGCGTCCGCAGCAGTGTCGGCCGTTGGTTTCGGCAGCGGCGCTTCGGACAGGACGACGGCGCCGAGTGCCTTCACACGCCGCGCCGTGAATCGCCCGGTCTTCGGGTCGAAGGCGGCGCGGTCTTCGCTGATGACCGGCTGGCTCGCCAGAGCCTCCGCTTCAGTCAATGGCAAAGCCAGTGTGATCCGCGGCTCGCGCGCCGCGCCGCCGAGGTCGGCAACCATGAGCCAGTCTGACTTCGCCAGATTGTCCGTCGACGGAAGGTTCGCTGCCCGGCCAGAGGTGAGCAAGTAGGACCCATCGGTTCCCGGTCGTTTGCGCGCCACTTCGCCTGGCCAGGCCGAGGCG
>CAMEDD010000040.1 GCA_945913285.1 Candidatus Sulfopaludibacter sp. SbA3 | reverse complement strand
TAAGGGCTCGCCGGTTCCGGAAAGCCGGTCGCATCCAGCATGGCCGCACTGTCGCGCACGGTTCGGGATACGACGTGATCAACTGAAAAGCCGATCGCGCGATCCGAATCTTCCCCGCCATTCGGATTGCGGTCCCGCGTCGGTTTCATGCCCACAAGCCCGCAGCAAGCTGCCGGAATACGGATGGAGCCCAGTCCGTCGCTGGCATGCGCGACCGCCACCATGCCGGACGCGACGGCGGCAGCGGCTCCGCCAGACGAACCACCCGAGATATGATCCGGATTCCAGGGATTGCGACACGCTCCCAGGCGTTCGGACTGGGTGACACCGGGAATGCCGAACTCGGGCGTATTGGTCTTGCCAGCGAGCACAAGGCCAGCGGCGCGATAACGCCGGACGAGTTCGCTGTCGTCGGGGTCAGCCTTTATTTCAGCAAAGAAGCTCGCCGACGTTCGCGGCCAGCCCGCCACGCGTTGGCCGAGATCCTTGACCAGGAATGGCACGCCTTGGAAGGGGCCATCAGGGAGCGGACCGCTCGCGACCCGGCGCGCCTCATCAAACGCTTTATAAACGACGGCGTTGAGCAACGGATTGTGCCGTTCGATACGCTCGATGGCGGCCTCGAGCAGCTCCAGAGGCGTGACCTGCCTCGTTGCCACGAGCTCAGCTTGCGCAAGCGCGTCGTAACTTGAATACTCCGACCAATCCATCGCCGTCTCCTCCCGTTTGTTCATACTGATCGCTCAAATTTGCGCCATGTCCAGCCGGTCTGTGGAACAAACCGCCCAGATGGTGATGGGTCCGCACGCGCTAGCGCGAACGCCCCCGCGCCGTCACGGGCCAGATATCGATGAGTGTGTCGCCGCGCACAACATGATAGGAATCGTAGAGATTGACCGTGGGATCGCAATGCGGCGCGCCAAGCGTGACGGATGCTCCGGGCACGAATTCAGCGCCCCGAGATACGACCGCGCCATGCTCGTCTCCCATGAAGTGATAGACCGAGTTTTCGGGTGCGCCAGACACAATCGAAGGCGCGCCTGCGTCGGTCGAAAGGGCCTTGAAGCCTGCATCGATTGTAGCCATGCCGGGTGTATTGGCGCTGACGATGTGCGCGTCAACGAACAGCGACGTCCGGTAGGACGAAATGCCGGAGCCTGTCAGGTCGCAATCAAGATACTGCCGGTCCATGAAGACATAAGACCCCACTTGAAGGTCTGTGAATAAGCCAAGTTGGGCATCAATATGATGTGTCCCGGTGCCGCCTCCCGTAATGATTCGGGGCGCCGCGCCAGCGGCCATCAGCTGTTCGATAATGTCACTCAGGTAACGCGTGCGCTCCACAATACCCGCACGGCGCTCTTCATATCCGGCGATGTGCTGCTGCACGCCGCAATAGAACTGAACGCCGTCGAGCCGCAGGTGAGGCGAAGCCTGGATTTCAGCGGCCAGCTCAAGCGCTGCCGCGGCAGACGTCACGCCGGTGCGGCGTATTCCCGGATCAATGTCGATCAGAACGCCCAAAGGCCGCGAAAGCCCGGCGGCCGCTGTTTCAAGAGCCGCAACATTGAGAGCGTGATCCACAACCACCCGCAGCTCGCGGAGCGCCGGATGGAGCGCAACAAGCCGCGCGATCGCCTGAGCCGTCACGACCGGCGATGTGATCAGTATGCTGTCTACCCCCCCCAGTTCCGTAATCGCCTCCGCCTCGCCGAGCTTCGCGCAACAGATCCCGATGGCCCCCGCCTCGATTTGCATCCGGGCGATCTGATGGGACTTGTGCGTCTTGGCATGCGGCCTCAGTCCGATCCCCCGAGCAGCCGCGAACGCCGCCATGGCGGCGATATTGTGCTCAAGCGCGTCCAGGTCGATGACCAGTGCAGGCGTGTTGAGGCGGGCGCGGGAGCCCTGTTGCCCGATCAAGGCCGCGTGCAGACGCACATCATCCCTCATCATGCCACCGCTGCAGCCGCGCGGATGCCGAATAGCTCAGCAAGGTGCGCGTTGAGGAATTTTCCTGAAGGATCCACCTTGTTTCGCACATCGATGAACGACTGCGTCTTCGGGTAAAGGTCCTGGACATCACGGAACGTCAGCGTATGGCGCTTGGCCCAGTGCGGGCGCCCGCCATGGGCGCGGAAGATCTTCTCCGCCTCAAGAAAGTGATCGCGCCAGGGCATCTTTGCATACTGGTGCATCGAAATGGACGCGCCATCGCCCCTGTTGAACGGGCTCAGCCAGATGTCGTCGCCCGCCGTCAGCCTGAATTCGAAGGGAAACGCGATCGGCAACCCGTGCGTGCGAATCAAGGCAATGACCTCGCGCAGCGCGGCCCAGCCATTGGCGCGCGGGAGTTCATACTCCATCTCCTCGAAACGGATCGTCCGCTCCGATGGAAATATCTGGTAGGCTGGCCCTACCCTTCGATGTTTGAGGCCCGGGCGCACGAGCGTGCGCTGCAATGACGCGGTCAACATCGGCTGGGCTGCACAAAGCTCGCACACGCGCCGGAAATCGGCGTCCTCCGTGTCGGTGAGGATTTTGAGCTCCCCTTCTGCCGGCGCAGGATTAAGCGTCTTGACGATCGCATAATCGCCGTAAGGAAAAACAAAAAACTCGGCATGGCGGTTCGTTGCGGCCAACTCGTCCCACCGCTGTTCGACCTCATCCAGGCTCATCGACAGAAGGCGCTCTTCGAGGTGATAGGCTGGAAGCACATCGATCTGGATTTGCGTGACAACACCCATCAGGCCGAGCGAGAGGCGCTGCGCTTCGAAGAGACCGGGCGCTTCTGCGGGCGAGCAATTGACCGTCCGGCCATCTGCAAGCACGAGCCGGAAAGCCCGTGCAGCGGCCGAAAGGGAGCCAAGCGCCGCGCCCGTGCCATGTGTTCCGGTCGAGATTGCGCCTGCCAGGGACTGCGGATTGACGTCGCCCTGATTGATCAGCGAGTAACCCTTCGACCAAAGTACAGATGTCAGGTGGGCAAGGCTCCATCCCGCCGGCGCCCAGACGCGGTTTGTGACGGCATCGATTTCGACATCGCCGTCCAATTCGGCCAGTGATACCAAGGTCCCGTTCGTCTCGCACAACGGCATGAATGAATGCCCGGCGCCAACGACACGCACCTTCTGCGCGGCGCCAACGAGCGCGCTCAATTCTGCTTCAGTCTTCGGGTAGGCGATCGCTGCTGGCGCCGCCTTCACGCTGCCCGACCAGTTCTGCCATTCTGCCAAGAGTTCGCCTCCGTCACCTACCCCGTTGACCTCAAAGTCTACCGGGCAAGCTGCCAATCTCAAAGTCCTCGCTCCCGGCGCGCTTGCGACACCTCCACCAACAGATGGTGAAAGGGCAGGACCCTTGAAATGCATGAGGGACGCGGCGACCTGAGGTCGCAGGCACAAAGCCCACGGACTGCGCGAGCACGGCCGAGATTTCGGCGGCTCTCAGGTCCCAGACCTGCTCACGAAGATCAGGTTGTCGAAGTTCAAGACCGCCCTGCCCGGTCCTCTCAAATCCTCGTTTTACAGGTATCGCGGCTGCGCCTTCTGTGCCCGCATGGGCAGCGCCAGCACGCGTCCGGGATTGCCTCTACGGGCTGGCCTTCGGCGAGGTCGGCGCATTCGCTGCCTTTTCGGTCAGCTTCGATGCTTTCCAGGCATCGTATTCTGCCCGGGTCAGCTCGCCGTTTGCATCGGCGTCTGCGGCGGCGAAGGTCTCCGGTGTCACGCTTGGGACTGAAGCCCGCACTTCAGCCAGCGACAGAGTGCCGTTGGTGTTCGTGTCCATGTCAGCAAAGGATCCTTTTTCGCCGGCAAGCGCTGATGAGCAGGCGGCGGCAGCAAAAACGGCAAGGGCAATGGATCTTTTCATATCAGGTCTCCTGTCGAATGCCTCGCAATGTGGACGCCAATCCGTGGAGGTTGGCCGACTCTCAGACGCACAGATCTAACCCATTTCCCGAAACCGACTAAGTTACAATTGGCAGGCCCGTGCTGCTTCGAGACTGAGGCGAAACAAGTGGACGCTTTGTGGACCCAGACGGGCGCGTCGAGCGATCCAATTCACAGGTGATGGCGGCTGAGCCGCCTTCCCTGTTGCAGGCTTCGGCAGCGACGCACATTCTGCACTCACGCTTGAGACGTGGGAGCCTTCGAAACTCCCAACTAGACAAAGCCGAGGTTTCGGGTCGCAAAATTCCTGAGATTGGGGAAGATAGCGTCAAGGTCAGTGTCTGAGACGCCGAGCCAGCGCCCGAGGGTGGCGGCATACTGGTCTACAGACGTCGTAGGCACCAGGATGTTTCCCGACATGTCGGGGTTCTGGAATGAACCCTGATCAATGCCAAGCGTTGGATACTGTCCGTACACGTTACCGCCTTGGACGGCGCCGCCCATGATGAACTGGTGCGAGCCCCAGGCATGGTCCGTCCCGTCGCCGTTGGTCGTGAACGTTCGCGAGAAATCCGACGCTGTAAACGTCGTGACGGCTTGGCGCATATCGGTGCCATTGACGTTGCCCAAAGCTGTGTCGAAGTAGGCCATGGCGTGGGCAACGCGCGCGAGATTTGCGCCCTGCGCAGCGTTCTGAAAGTCGTGCGAGTCCCAGCCGCCGAGGCTGACGAAGAACACTTGGCGGCGAAGCCCGAGTTGGGAATTTGCCGCGATCATCCGGGCGATGGTTTGCAGCTGGTTCGCAAGGCTGTTTGTTTCGTTGGCGCCGGTGATCGGGTTTACAAATTGTGGGATCGCCGGAACACCCCCATTTGTCGCCGCGACGGCCGCATTCAGCGCACCTGCACTGTCCATGGATCGGCCGGTGACAGTGGCGTAGTCGGTGGCAAACAGGCTTGGGCCCGCGGTTTCTCTCAGGATTTCCTGAAGCCGCGCCGCCGCTACTGAAGATCCGTTCAACGTGCTGCCCACCGCAGGCGTGATCCGCAGGGCGGGGGTGAGGTTTGTCGTCACCTGATACTGCACGACTTGGCCACCGGCCAGGAACACCGTGTTGCCTGCCGCCGAGATAGCTGTGAACACGGGGTTTTGTGTGTTGGTAGACAGCAACCTGTCGGCCATGAGACCGCCCCAGCCCTGGCGTGCGCCTTCGGCGGCTCCGGCCTGCCAGACCGACTGTTGGTCGTTGTGAGACATCAGCCCCGCCGGAAGGCGAACGGAACGCGCCCGGTACTGAGCTTTTGTGGTCGGCACGATCAGTGGACCGACGTTCGACAGCACCGCCAGCCGGTTGGCTGCATAGATCGGCGCGAGAGCCCCCATCAGTGGATGGATGCCGAACGTGCGCACGGACGCATTGGTACCTGCCGGGATCGGATTGGCGGTACGGGTCGCGATCGGGAGCACGCCGCCCCAGAATGCGGGGTCGTCGCGTCCGTCAACCGTGCGCCCGGCGACTGTCGAGACCTGGCCGATGCCAACCGGCGCAGTGCCTACGGGCATGAGGGCGATGGGGTCGCTTCCGATGTTGCGCGCCGACCAATAACGGCCCCAGCTGTCATTGTCGGTCGCCAGCACCATGTTGTTGGTGTCGTTCCCGCCAAACAGGAAAATGCAGACGAGCGCGCGGTAGGGACCGGGCGCGACCTGTGCCGCAGCCGAGCCGAGAGCGCCCAGTTGCAAGCTGAACGCGGAAGCCGATCCAAGTGCGGCCAGACCGGCACCGATCTGAAGGATATTGCGGCGTGTTGGAGTGTCGCGCATGTGAGTCTCCTTACCGTTGAACGAGGTATTCCGGCGAACTCATCGACAAGAGCACGGCAGTGCGAACGCGATTGAGCCTGGCCGTGTCAATCTGCGCCTGGGTTGTCGTCCCTCCCGAAGGAATCGCGATCGAATTCACAGAGTCCGCCACCCGGGTGCGCAGGAGCGCGGGCATCGTGTTAGCAAAGAGCAACAGATCAATGCGGTCAATCAGAGAGGTCGCGTTATCAGCCAACGTGAGCTCCGTCGCATACGCCGATCGAACATCGTTGCTCGAACCGAAGCCGGTGCTGGTAATCGACTGCATTGTGTTGACATAGCCAGCGACGGACACTTCGCTGACACCCTGAAACTCGGGCGCGGACAGGAACCGCGAGCCGAGCTGGGTTGTGCCGGGGGGAATAAATCCGGGACGCCAAAAATTGAAAACCGAGGGCGATGCGAGCGGCGTTTGGCCGAGCGACTGCGAGCTGCTCGTGCTGGTTATGAGCCAGTTTCCGGACGCAGACGTAGCGCCGAAAGCGCGCATGAAGTGCGTCGCGCTGATAACGGGTTCGCGAAGTTTTCCGTAGCTGTTGTCTCCCGCAGAACGCGCCTCGGGATCTGTCAATATGGCTCGGACGACAGCTGCGAGATCGCCGCGTTGTCCACTCCCATTATTGTTCCATACGGTTGTAACCCGCTGGATATAGGACGGGCTGGGATTGCTGGTGACCAGCGCTTTGATCAGGCGTGTCGCCATGAAGGGGCCAACATTCGGATGGTTGGCGATCGTGTCCAACGCCCGGTTCAAGTCGCCCTCGGCGTCCACAGTTGTCGAAGCCGGGATCGTGATGCCGAGAAACGTCTTGGCGGAGGTCGAATGAAACTCCGGGTAAAAAATCATCGGACGGATCACTGCGTCCGCTTGCCGGCTACCGCCGAAAAAGGTGGAACGTGTCGGCGTCGGGTGCCACCATGAGAGGCCGGTGAAGACACGCGCGAGCCCGGAAATGTCCGCCGGCGTATAGGCCGGAAGCGGCACCGCATTTGCGTCCAGACGCCGCGAACCATCTGCGTTCAATTCATACAGCCCAAGCGACATCAATTGCATGACTTCGCGGGCATAGTTTTCATCCGGCGTCCGCGTGCCGTTGGCATCCTCTTTTTCGTTCGCCAGATAAGTCAGGTATCTGCCCATCTGAGGATGGCGGGTGACCTCCGCCAACAATGTGCGATAGTTTCCGAAGGCGTTCGCTGACAACATGTCATAGTATGAGGCTGCGCCGCGAGGATCGATGGCGCTGTCGACCAGCGAAATGACAAATATCTGCGACAGGGCAAACGTAACGCGCTGGCGCAGCTGATCTTCGGCCGTGACCGATTGGCTCCACCAGGACTCATAAAACTGGTTGGCGCTGACGTTTGCAGTGGGGTTCGCCGCGCGCAATTCCGTCAGCCGACGGTCCATCCAGGCCAGATGAGTTTGTGCCGGGCGCGGCGCCGCAATTTGCGCGGTGATGTAGGCATTGATGCCATTCTGGCGGACGGCGCTGATCGAGGTCGTCGTGGCGCCAAAACTGGCCTGGGCCAGAAATCTCGACGCTTCCGCTTCAGAGATGAGCGTCGGGGGCGCAGGGGGCGGATTTGATACGGGCGGGGTTGAGCTACCCCCACCGCCGCCGCCACAACTTGCAACGACGAGAAGGGCCAGGCCCGCCAACAGTCCCTTTAACGTCATTTCAGTCCCCCGGTCCGAATTGCGTTCAGCAAGTTTGTCAACGAATTGCTGACATGTTGAGTTGTGTCAGGCCATTTCGTGCGACGAACAAACGACTAGATGATTCTCGTCTAGGCTAAACATGTTCACAGTTTCTTGTGCGAAAATCAAATTCCATTCAGTCCGTGCGCGATTTGAGTGACGACGCGCTTCCCATCGACGCGTGACAACTGGACGATCACGTCAATTGTCTCACGGGCATACTCGATGACGTCCGTTCGGCTCAAATTGATTCCGGCTTGAAGTGACATGAACGCAATTTGCTCCAGCGCGCCGCGCGGACTGTCAGCATGGACCGTGGTCATGGAGCCGGGATGGCCGGTGTTTATCGCCCGCAAGAATGTGAAGGCTTCGGATCCCCGAATTTCTCCAACAAGCAAAAGATCGGGCCGCATTCGCAGCGCCGCTTGCATCAGGTCGTCGAGGCCAAGACGCGACTCGCCCATTGCGCCTTTGACGGCGACCAGTCCAACGGTGTTTGGTCGTGCAAGCGAAACTTCCGGTGTATCTTCAATGGCGATGATACGCTGCGCGGGCGGCATTTCCTTGAGCAAGGCATTCAGAAACGTCGTCTTGCCGGACGCCGTGCCCCCCGAGATCAGGATCGTCTTCCGCTTCGCGATGGCGCGTTTCAAGAACGCCTTGACGTCTCCGGACTGCAACAGCGAGTTCAGTTCTGCGTCCGGAGCCGAGGGCTTGGAAACGTCGGCACGGCAGGTATGGGCGAAACTGCCTGCCTCGGAAAATGTGTCAATCGACAAATCGGCAATCACATGTTTGCGAATGGCCATCGCCAGGTGCGCCCGCGTGGCCGGCGGCGCGACGATCTGAACACGGGCGCCGTCCGGCAGCGTGGCGGACAGGATCGGATGTTCGCGGCTTATGCCCTGATGGGAAGCGGCCGCAATTTGTTGCGCCAGACGAAGGAGCGTGGTCGCCGTGAGCTCCGGGGCAGACGCGCGCTGCATGCCGCTGCCAAGCGTTTCAAACCAGACCTCGCCAGGCGTGTTTACAAGCACATCCGTGACGTCGCTGCGTTCCAGCCATGGCTCGAGCGGCGCGAGAAACGTTCGGAGATACGCCCCCGCCGTTTCAGTCATCCAACGCTCCCACGTCGGAAAAATCGAGGTCGCGGGTTACAATCACCCTGATCGGAGCGCCCTGCGGGACCGTGATTGTGGGTGAAATATTGAACGAACCGCTGCGCTCCGACAGAGCCGCTTCACCGAGCGCGCGGCTCTGGCTGACGATGACCTGAGTGTCGGAGTCGTCATCTGCCGCCCCAATGCCGGCATCAATCAACGAAAAGAGAATGGAACTCCCAAACCGCTGAAAAAAATGTCGATCCACATCGCCTTCGAGACCGCCCCGGCCTAGCGCGTCGGCGCCGGGCGCCGCCAACTCAATCGTTGCCCCATCTGGCCGGATCAGCCGGGTCCAGATAACAAATGCGCGGGACTGGCCAAGCGCCACGCCGGATCGGTATTGCCCGATCAAGCGGCTTCCCCTTGGGATCAGAACAGACTGACCATCAAAACCCCGCACATCGCGGCTGACGAGGGCGCGCGTATAGCCAGGCAAATCAGAATTTATCGCGGTCTCGAGCACGGCTGGAATAATTGCCCCTTCGGGCACAGTCGCTTCAGGATTCGTCATGGCGCGCGCCAGCGCCGGCTCCGCCGAGTCCCCGACCCCAAATCGTTGGGCGAACGACTCGTCATTGTTGAGCGCTGAAGGCAAGCTGGCTTTGGTTCCAGGCATCAGGGCTTGCGAAATGGCGCCTGCCGCCATGGACACTCCCCCTGTGCCCAAAGTCTCGGGCGGGCCTGACTGCCCCAGATCGACCACCAATGCCGGGGCTCTCAGACGTGCTTCCCGGTCGAGATCTGCGGCGGAAGGCGCTTCTGCTGCGACCGGCTCGAGTTGCATGATCACGGGCGGCAGCTCAACCGGAGGCGGCTCGGGGTCAGCGAACGCCGCTTGAGGCGGCGGCGGCACGCCTTGCGTCGAAATCACGGCTGTTGCGTCTTCCACCGGGTCGGTCAACCGCGCCTGCTCAACACGCGCCCGTCCTTGCGAAAGCTGCCAGAATACAAAGCCGCCGAGGCCGACGGCAGCCAGAACCGCGATAGGCATGACAAAGCCGCCTTGGGGGATCGCGACCCGCGGGCGGTTGTTTGATCCCTCAAAATCATCGTCAAAATCAGACGGAAAATCGGATCCGGCCATGTCTAGCGCTCCTTCTTGCGGCGCGATTTCGGGTCTCTTGGACGAGGACCATCAACCTCGGCTGGTGTCGGGACAAAGGCGTCGTTGAAGACTTCCGTTCTCGCCTTACCGTAGCGCAGGATGAAGGTGCGAGCGATCCTGTCGATCACGATCGATCCTGCGCGGGCCTGCGCGTTGGCGAGTTCCTCCTGCCCATCGGCGCCAACGACAAATATGGCGGGCGCATCGGCTTGCGGTGCGAACTGAAAATAGGTGAACACGCCGTCGTCGAAGACCCGCGCAGGCGCGGTGCTTTGGGATCCGCTGAATGAGTAATTGAAGTTCAGCTGGACAGGCTCGGGCGGCGGCGGGGGCTCTGGTTCTGCAACGGGCTCAGGTACGATTACGGGCGCGGGCGGATAAGCGAAACGGAGCGTATAGATGAGGGCTGGATCGTCCGAATGACGAATTTCGTCGGCTGAAAGTGTAAACGCATAGCGACGCAGGTTCGTGACCACAGTCATGTTGGTCGTCGCGTCGAGGGTCAGCGGTTTCAAGAACAACAGCGTGGCGCGGCGGTTGGGCGTGACTTGCCAACCGAGCGAGTCGCCGATGGATACGTTCTCAATCTGCTCATCGGATCCAAACTCGATCATCATCTGATATCCGAGATGGCCCACCAGGTTGATCACCTGGTCCGGGTCGTACGGAATAACCCGAATGCGCGGATCGCTTGCGAAGGACGCGTCAGGAGCGGCCTGCGCGCCGGGCGCTGCAAGCGCAAATGTGAACACGGCGAAGAGGGTCGCAAGGGCTCGGGGAATCAAGGCTGCAACTCCGCTTTTGGCTTTTCTGAAGATGAGGCAAGTGCGTCTGGAACCGGTTGGGGCGAAGCTGCCCCGGTGAGAGGCGCGATGGTTTCAGCATCCCGGCGGTAAGTGGTGACCTGAAAACCCAAAGGGTTGATCAGCCGGTCCTCCATTCGCATCGCTGCATCATTGTACTGAAAGCCGATCAAAGCCTGATAGTCCGCGCGCTCCATGGCGCGCGCCGGCACGAACGTCCTGGTTTCGAACCGTAAACGCGCACTGTTGCGCGACAAGATCTCGACCGACTTGATCGTTATTTCAGTGCGCGTGCCACTGGGCAATATCAAGGGCAGGCTGCTCGGATTGTCGGAGCGATAACCGTCAACATAGCTCGCCCTCGCCTCGCCGTCCGACCATAGGGCAACCCGCTGGTAGCGTTCAGCCAGATCGATTTTGTCGTAAGTTTCCCGGCCGAGGACATATTGCGCCAGGAACGACTGAGTGATCGCCTCGTCTTCTGCAAGCGCGCCGATTTCGACGCCGCGGATCGTTTCTGCGTAGCCGGTCTGGCGATCGACAAGGATCGTATAGGGCACAATTTCCTTGAGCGGCAGCATCAGCGCGATCGCGGCGGCCTGCGCCGCACAAATGACAAACAGGACACACGCCACCCACCATCCCGTCCGATGGGACGGCGCAGGTTCCGGCTCTGTCCAACGCTGCGTCAGAATGTAGTGGTCCTGACGCTGATCGAGGGCACTGCCGCGATCATCCAGGCCGCCTGTCCGGTTCACAAGGTCGCCGCTCACGTTGATGTATCCCGGGTCGGTTTAGGGACACGTTGATAGGCTTGGCCGAGGCGCTGCTGAGGCGCAATTTGCTCGACAGCCAGACTGTCTGCGATGCTGCCCGACCGCCGGTCTACCGAAAGGCTCATCTGTTCGCGCAGCTCTTCGCGGGAAGACTGCGCGCTGATTTCAGCCGCGCGGCTGGGCCCGCTGGTTGCGGCGGTTCGGCCAGCCAGGCTCGGCTCCGGCAGGTCGCGCGCGTCCAGGACGGCCCGGCCGCGCGGCGAGGAAAACCCTCCGGCGATCCGTGTACTGATGCTGAGTGCCTGCAACATCACAACTGCGAAGACGGCCACGATCAATGACAGCGTCATGATGGGACCCATATCAAAAATGCCCCGCGCGACATTCTGAGCCAGCGCTTCCAGGAACGGCTGCATCATCAGCAACATGCCCGCGCCAAAGACGTGAACCGCAAGCGGGGCGAACGCGAACGCAATCGTGGTACGCAGCCAGCCGTCGAAGAGGCCCCGTGTGGTGTCAAACAAGAAAAATCCGATAAAGACGGGTCCCAGAGCAAGTAAAAGGCCCAGGACGATTTTTGCCGCAACGATAAGACCTGCCGTGATGAACAGGACCGTGATCGCGCCAAACCAGAGCAAGCCAGATCCCAGCGCCGGCCCGCCCTGCAGGAGGTTGGCATGGTTTCCTGCTTGCTTGGCATAGGCAGCAGCGGAGTCCGTCATGACCCGGTACGACGCCTCAACGCCGCCATAGACGTCGCCGTTGAAGCCTTCGCTGGTCCTGGCCATCGGCGACAGAACATAGCTCAACAGCTCCCGGGGGCCTTCGAACAGGAGATTGAAGAAGACCGTCTGGTAGGCTGCCCAACTGGTCAGAAAGGCAAGTATCAAGCCGATCTTGAGTGCCATCACCGGCAAATCGGTGAGCCTGGCGCCGCCCCGCCCCAGCAACATCTGGTAGCCAAAGAGCGCGATGTAGATCGTCAGCATGCCCGTGAACGCAATGGCGAATACCGTGTCTGGCCCAACCAGGTTTCTATAGGAGTCCTGGGCATAAACACGGATATGGCAATCGACCGTGCTGACGAGCCCGGTGACGATCCCGTTATCGACCGTGGAAGGGCATATCGGCATCTATCTTGCCTCCGCCAGCAGCCGCGGAAGCCAGCTTGCCGGGTCATCACCGAACTGGGCGCGCAGGCCATCGAGCAGACGCACGCTGCGTTCGCTGCCCGAGAGCACCGTAAGCAACTCCGGCAGCCCAGACAAGTTGAGGCGTGCAACCACGCTATCGCGTCCATGCTTGATCAAGAAACATCGAGACGTGTCCGGCAAGGTCCGGATCAGGTCCAATTCATGGACGGTCAGTCCAAACCCCTGACAATAGTCTTCGGCCCGGGCTTTAGGATTGGGCAGAAATATCTGCGTCGCCGATTGCTCGATGATGGCACTGGCAATTCTGCTTTCCAGTGCATCGCCGGCGTTCTGTGTTGCAAAACCGACAATGCCGTTACGTTTGCGAATGGTCTTTTCCCAATCGCGGATACGCGCGACGAAAACCTCATCGTCCAGGGCTTTCCAGCCTTCATCGACCACGATTATGGTCGGGTCTCCGTCCAGCCTTTGCTCGACGCAATGGAACAGATACATCATTACGGGCGTGCGCAGCAGGGCATCATCAAGGACCTGCGACATGTCGAATCCGATACTGCGCGCGCTCAGATCGATAAGGTCAGCGTCGTTGTCAAAAAGCCATGCTCGGTCGCCCGTACCGACCCAAGGAGAAAGTCGCGCAGCCAGATCTCCCGTGGATGGCCGGCGCAGCCCGGTGAACAAGTCCCGGAAAAACCGAAGGCGGCGCAGACCGGGCGCCTGATCGAAATTCGCGCTGACGGCATCCGAGATGACCGCCATATCGTCAGAGGTCAGAACTTCGCCGTGGCTGGTCAGAAGCCGCGCGCACCACATTTGAAGAAAACGGCGGTTCGCAGAGGTGTCGGGCAACTGCAAGGGATTAAAACCGGTAGGCTGACCGGGCCGCAGCACCTCGTACCGGGCATTCATGGCGCGCAGGAAAATTTCAGCGCCGCGGTCCTTGTCGAAGAAGACGATCCGCGGATTGAATTTCTGCGCCTGAGCAAGCAGGAAGTTCAGCAAAACGGTCTTGCCAGTGCCGGACGGGCCGATGATCAGGAAGTTTCCGAGGTCACCGCGGTGGAAGTTGAAAAAGTAAGGCGATGATGCCGTCGTCTCCAACACCGTGACGGCTGGCCCCCAATGGTTCGCCTGCGCCTGGCCAAGCGGGTGGTTGTGAAAGCTCGCCATCCCCGCAAAGTTGGCGGATGAGATCAGGGACCTGCGCGGGATGAACTTGAACGCCCCGGGAAACTGGGCCCAGAACGACGGCTCGAGCGCCGACTGTTCGCGCACCGCGATTGCGCCGACTTCGGACAATGCCGCCTGAACCTCGCCTGCCGCTTCGTGAAGCGAATCCAGTTGGTCCGAACGCACGAGAACGGTTATATGGTGTTCACCGAAAGCCGCCCGGCCGGCAGACAGATCGTCCTTGGCCAGCACAAGGTCTGCCTGCAACGTGCGCGCGTCGTCGTCCGCAGCACGCATTCGGCGCAGAGCGAGGTTCATCCGGTCAAGTGCGTTTTGGCGGTCAGCAAAGGCAAAACTCTCGGTCAATACGAATTCATGCGGTAGGCGCATGAGGTTGTCGAACTGACCCGGCGACGTGTGCGGAGGGTATTCCTTCAGCGAAATAATCGCGCCGAAGCTGGCGCGCTGATCGCCGGTTGGCGCCAGCTCCAGAGCGTCAGAGCCGAAGCTCACCCTTCGGCAAGGGATCGCTGCGCTCACGTCGCGGGTCGCCAGCCCAACAGGCCGGTAAGACCCATTGTAGATGCACGCAAACAATTCCAGAAGTTCAGAACACTTGCCTTGTGGCCCGTCATAGACGCTGAGAACACGCGGCCCATATGGCGCCAGGGCGGCAAGCAAGCCCTCACGCGTGGCATCCAGATCCCGGCGCTCCCGGGCGAGGCTTGACGCAGCATTCGCCGAAGATCCCGCCTGCAAAAGTCCGTCAAGCCAGCCCATCTGGCCTTGCGACGGCCGGCGCACCAACGTCAGAAACAGATCATTCGCCAGCAGCTTTTTTGAGCTGATGCGCCCCTTCCAGGCCCGGTCGATGGCGCCTGTGAATTGGTTCGTGAACGTACCTTCCAGTTCGGGATCAACCCGCCTGCGAATGATATGGTGATACAAGGCGAGCCGGGACGTCGCCAAACTGCGAAGCATCGTATCGCGGACGGTTTTTCGGTAATTGAGCTCTTCGGTATCCGCAGTCTCAAATGAAAAACCCTGCAGGTGAATGACCTGCAAAAGATCGCCTTCGCGGGTTGCCAGCGTGATATTGTCAACATGCTTCGCAAACGGAAGCATGGACGCCCCGCCCTGCTCACGCCGGGCTGCTCGCGACTGCCCGGTTGACGTTCGGGGGGGCTGCCTCTTTCGGCTCATGGGGCGTAGGAATTACATCCCCAACGATTGTATTGTTTTACGCGCGGACATCGGCTGGCCTTCAAGATCCAGAGATCGAGAAACCGGGGGTCGCGCGCGCAGAGCGCATAACCAATGCCGTGCAACACCAATGCGGCGAGGATAGCCCAAAAGGATTTGGTGATCAGGAAAACCTCGGTCGTGACGACGAGGTTCAAAACGAAAAAGCTGTAAGACACGCCAGCGAACATCTGCGGGCGGGTCAGCGCAGAAAAAACAACGTCTCGATGGAGCATCGCCATTGCTCTACCGCGCCAGACTGGCAGCGGCCTGGATGCCCGCGACAATCGCAGCCGCCCCGAAGAGAATGAAACAGCCGAGGATGACCGTGATCCCATGTCGCCAGTTCATTCGTCCGGTCAACATCATGAATCCGACTATGGCAACCGCGATTACAGCCACAGCCGTCGCGACATTGCCAAGCAAGGTGCCCTGCACCCAGCTGACGGCCGCCAAGATCGGACCCGATCCCCGAGGGTCGCTTGCAATCACCTGGGCGGCGGCGTGACCGGGAGTGGCAAGGAGTAGCGCCAAGGTAGCACTCAGTGCGGGCAATGGCGCGCGCGTGGCCGAAATCTTACTCTGGGTCGTCACTGTCGGCTCTCCATACTTGCGACATCCGCCATGTAGCTCAAGACGGCCTCCACGTATTCTTGTGTTTCCTCAAACGGCGGAACCGCGCCGTACCGTCGCACAGCTCCGGGGCCCGCGTTGTACGCAGCCAAAGCAAGCGTAAGATCGCCGTCGAAAAGCTCAAGCATCTGGCGCAGATAACTTGCTCCGCCTTGAATGTTTTCTGACGGGATGCTGGGGTCAACGCCAAGCTCCGCCGCCGTGGCTGGCATCAACTGCATCGCACCTACGGCGCCTGTCGGCGACACGGCATCATCGTTGAACCGGGATTCAACATAGGCCACAGCTTCGAGCAGGCGCGGGCTCAGCTCTTGCTTCGCTGCGGCGGCGTTGAAGTACAGGGCTGTCGCCTCCTGAGGGGCCCGCTTGGGATATGGCTTAGCAACATCAACCGGCTTTATGGCACGCACGTCGTCGCCGACATGCGCGGTTGGCCCCTCGAACATGATCACACGTCCGTCAGGCTGGATTTCCAGCACATCCGGGCGCGCACAAGGTGCCAACACGATTGAAGCGTGCGCCACCAGGACGTAACGAAGGACTTTGCTATTCATGAGTTATTCCTAGTCTGGTTGCGGCGCCAAACGCTAGAGGGGGCGTGCCGCTTCAGACGTGCAAATGAGCGAAGTTCTGGCGGTAGCGCTCCGGAGCGCTACCTTGGGCCGACACTTTGGCCCGGTTCTCTGGCCCGGCTCTCTGGCCCGGCTCTCTGGCCTGACACTGCCCGTTGATCTGCCGCTCAATCTGCGGCGTCTTGCTTCAACGTCAAAGCTTCCATCGTCACGGAATAACGGCGTAGGGTGCGCCGGGTCATTTCAAGGGGCCTGCCCATACCGAGGCGCAGAACAAGCGAAAGAGAACACGATGCCTGCCATCTCCATGACGCCGACTGAAGTTTCCGACTATATCGCCCAGGCGGGGCGTGATGCCTGGCTGGTCCCGGATGTGCCGGCGAACACCCCTCGGCGCAAAGTCGCGAAAGTCGGTGTGATCGGCGCCGGCACGATGGGCGGCGGCATTTCCATGAACTTCGCCTCTGCGGGCATGCCAGTGTTGATTCTCGAGCAGAAGCCGGAGGCGCTTGATCGCGGTCTGGCGGTGGTGCGCGGCAATTATCAGCGTAGCGCTGACAATGGCCGCTTTCCTCAGAATGAGGTCGCCGAACGTATGGGGCGCCTCACAGGCACTATGGAGATTGAGGCCCTGGCCGATTGCGATCTGGTGATCGAAGCTGTCTTCGAAGACATGGGGTTGAAAAAACAGATATTTGCTGAACTTGACCGGATTCTGAAGCCCGGAGCAATCCTGGCGACCAATACCTCGGCGCTCAATATCGATGAGATCGCCAGCGTTACAAAACGCAAAGAAGATGTGATCGGGCTCCACTTTTTCTCGCCCGCGAACGTGATGAAATTGCTCGAAATCGTTCGCGCGGATCACACGGCCAATGACGTGATCGCGACATGCATGGATCTCGCCAGGGCCATTAACAAGATCGCGGTGCTTGTGGGGGTTTGTCCAGGATTCGTAGGCAACCGCATCTTGTTTGCTCGCCAAGCGCAAGCTCAGAATCTTGTCGCGCAAGGCGCCTTGCCGTGGGACGTGGACGCCGCACTGAACACGTTCGGGTTTCGAATGGGTCCGTATCAGATGTCTGATCTGGCCGGTCTCGATATCGGGTGGAAGAAGGGCGCCAAGACGGCAAACCCGATCCGGGACGCCCTTTGCGAACTGGACCGCCGGGGTCAGAAAACGGGCGCGGGCTACTACGATTATGATGAAAGCCGCAGCCCAGTTCCGTCCGATGTCACTGCGCGCATCATTGCTCAGATCACAGGGGTTTCAGCCGGCGCCGCACCTGGCCCTGACGAGATCATTTCAGACTGTATCCACCCGATGATCAACGAGGGTCTCAAGATCCTGAAAGAGAAGAAGGCGCAGCGCGCCTCCGACATCGATATCGTCTGGCTGAATGGCTATGGCTGGCCAGCCGACAAAGGCGGGCCGATGCTCTACGGCGACATGGTCGGCGCGGAGGCGGTCCTGGCAACCATGGAGCGCCTCGGAGCGGCAGACGAACGGTTTGCACCGTCCGAAACGCTCAAGCGCCTCGCCAGAGATGGCGGCCGCTTCATTGACGTTCAGCCTGGCTGATGCACGAGGCACCCAAACCGTTCGCCGGCGAGTACGACTACGTTATCGCCGGGGCCGGCTCGGCTGGCTGTGTTGTTGCCAATCGGCTGTCGTCTGATCCTTCAAAGAGGGTACTGCTGCTTGAGGCGGGCGGGACGGATAACTGGATCTGGTATCATGTGCCGGTCGGCTATCTGTTTGCGATCGGCAACCCACGTTCCGACTGGATGTACGAGACGACGCCGCAACCGGGCCTGAATGGGCGGACCCTGGCTTATCCGCGCGGGAAGGTGATTGGTGGTTCGTCAGCGATCAACGCCATGATCAACATGCGCGGCCAGGCTGAGGACTATGACGCTTGGCGCGACAGTGGACTGCCGGGTTGGGGATGGGAGGATGTGTTGCCGGTGTTTCGGGACATCGAAGACCATTTCCTTGGTGAAAGCGAGGCTCACGGTGTCGGCGGGGAATGGCGCGTCGAGGCGCCCCGGGTCAAATGGCAGATCCTCGACGCGGTTCGCGACGCCGCTTTGGAACTCGGAATCCCTAAAACATCCGACTTCAACACGGGCAACAATGAAGGCTCCGGATATTTCCACGTCAACCAGAAGGACGGGCGCCGCTGGTCTGCCGCGCGGGGCTTTCTGAAGCCCGCACGGGGACGCAGCAACCTGCGTTTGGAAACAGGCGCGCTGATCGAGAGTGTAACGGTCACCCATGGCCGGGCGTCGGGACTGATCTTCAGGCAAGGCGGACAGCGCTACAGGGTTGAGGCTCGCGGGGAGATCATCTTGTGCGCCGGCGCAATCGGCAGCCCGCAAATTCTGCAACGTTCGGGCATCGGCCCCGCGGCAGTTCTGGCGCGATCGGGAATAGCGCCGATCCTGGATTTGCCCGGCGTGGGCGCCAATCTTCAGGACCATCTCCAACTGCGGGCAATCTATAAGGTCTCTGGCGCCAAAACGCTGAACCAGATCTATTATGCGCTGTTCGGCAAAGTGAATATGGGTTTGGATTATGCCTTGCGGCGGCGCGGCCCGATGACCATGGCGCCGTCGCAGCTCGGCATCTTCGCGCGCTCGGACGAAAGGCAATCGCGCGCGAACGTCCAGTTTCACGTTCAGCCTTTGTCGCTCGACAAGTTTGGCGAGCCCTTACATCGATTTCCTGCCATTACGGTAGCCGTCTGTAACCTGCGCCCTACGTCCCGGGGGTCGGTCAGGGTCGCGTCCGGCGACCCCGGCGCCGCCCCGGTCATAGACCCGAACTATCTCGATACGGACGAAGACAGACAGATTGCGGCTGATGCAATAAGGATGACGCGGCGCCTTATGCAACAGCCTGCACTTGCACGGTTCAGCCCTGAGGAATACGTCCCCGGCGGCTCTTCACCCGGCAAGGATTTGTCTCACGTCGCCGGCGATATCGGCACTACGATTTTCCATCCTGTGGGCACAGCGAAGATGGGCCGCGGCGATGACCCGATGGCGGTCGTCGACGCCAGGCTTCGCGTGAGGGGGCTCGACGGGCTCCGGGTGATCGATGCGTCGGTGATGCCGCAGATAACTTCTGGCAACACGAATACGCCGACAGTCATGATCGCGGCCAAAGGCGCAGCGATGATCTAGGTTGCATCAGCGCGTCTCGTTCAATCTTACCTGCCGGCCAATCAGCTTCCTCAAAGTACGCCCCCGAGACTGACTAATTAGTCCCGCCTTTCCTGGACGCCTTTGCTTTTGACCCCAAGACACCGTTTGGGCTGCAGGCATAATGACGGGAATGTGGAAAGCTGTTGCTTGCCTGGATCACCAACGCCGCTTGCCAGTTGAAGCCGCTCTCCCCAGCCTCAGCTGGACAAGACCAGTTGTCTGCAACAGTCTGCTGAAGTCAGTACCAATTCGTACCGGAAAAAAGCCGAGCAGGCGGCGCCTGGCCGGCCCGGGCTGCAGGTGCCTGCCTGCTGACGCCGGTCTCTCAGAATGACTTTGACAGCGTCAGCCCGAATTCGCGAGGCCGCACGACATTGAGGCTGTCCTTGAATTCGGACGGACTGATGTACGTCACGCCGCGTTCGTCGAAGGCATTGTTCAGGAACACGTTGACACTCCAGTCCCCGGCATCGAAACCGAGCTGGAAATTGGCGAGGCTGTAAGCGTCGAGAGACTGCGCCGCCGCCGGATCTACATTGTTCACGCTGGCGCCGGTGTAGCTGTAGTCGCCGCGCAGGTGGAAATCACCGCCGAGCGCGTCCGCCGGAATGCGGTAGTCCGCATACACCGAGAATTTCTCTTCCGGCGTCACGGGGAGGCGCGAGCCCTCTGGCGCGCCGAGGAAGTCACTCGGCTCCGACAGTTCCGCAGACAGCAGGGTGCCCGCAAGGCCGACCTGAAGGTAGTCGGTCGCAAGCGCGTCGAGCTGGGCTTCGATGCCCTTGATCTCGGCCTGCCCGACATTGGCCGTGACGAAGAAGAACGTGGCTGGGTCGGGGTTGCGCACTTCCAGCTGGAAATCGTCCCACGACATCAGGAAGGCGGCGGCGTTGAACGTCACGCGCTTGTCGGCGAAGGAGGACTTGAGGCCGACTTCAAAGTTGGTCAGCTTATCGGCGTCATACTGCTTGGGCACGGCGAGGCCGGGCTTGTCGCGGTTGGCGCCGCCGAGGCGGAAACCCTGCGAATAGGTCGTGTAGACCAGCATGTCGTCGTTCGGCTGCCAGGCGAGGCTGAGCTTCGGCGTGAAGCCGTTCTCCGGCGCCGGCGAGACCGAGTCCTCAACCGGCAGGCCTTGCGGGATTTCCGTGTAGATCGACTGATCATTGTTGGCGTCAAAATACCGTGCACCAACGGTTCCGGTCAGCTGTTCGGTGAGCTTGTAGCTTACCTCGCCGAACAGCGCGACCTGGTCCTGATCATAGCCGACCTTCTGGTAGAAATAGATATCGGTCGGCGCGTCAAGATAGGCAGCCACGGACGCGAAGGACGGTGAAAGTTCGTAATCCTTGATGTGGGCGCCGGCGAGCGTATCGCCTTCGATCTTTTCGTAGAAGGCGCCGATGATCCAGTTCCAGCGCGACGCGTCGTCAATCGACGACAGGCGTGCCTCGAGCGCCGAGCGGCGCTCCTTCAGTTGGAAATCGTAGAAGCCGATCGGGTCCGGGCCGAAATCGTAGAAGGCGTAGTTGGCCGGATCCGCAACCGCCTTCGCGGACAGGAACTGCATGTAGGCGGTATTGTCGGAGATCGAGTCGATGTCCCGGCGGAAATGCGAGGCGGTGACGATCAGGTCGGCAAAGCCCATGTCCCCTTCGACCGACAGGGCCGCCTGGTTCCACTCATCCTTACGGCTTTCGTCGTAGAACTTGATCGTCTGGAGGTCGCCGACCAGCGGATCATAATCCGACAGGCCGTCGGCATCGGAGGTCTGGAAAGCGTAGCTCGCCGTGGCCGACCAGTTCGCGTCGATTTCGTAGAGCGCCGCCGCGCGGCCGCCAAAGGTCCTGGTCTTGTCAACGTCGTTTTCTGCAATTGCCGCGTTGCTGACCGTGCCGCGGGGCGTGGTGCCCGGCACGTTGTCGACATAACCGGACTCTTCGCCATAAAACCCGACGATACGCACCGCCAGCTTATCTTCGGCGACCGGAAGATTGGCCACCCCCTGAATGTCATACGAACTGCCGCCCTCGTCCAGGGATTTGACCGTGGCTTCTGCCGATCCCGAGACGTCTGACGCGTCCGGCTTGTTGGTGATGATCTTCAGCGTTCCCGATTGCGAGCTCGCGCCATACAGCGTGCCTTGCGGGCCGCTGAGAACCTCGATGCGATTTACGTCAACGATGCGAACGTCCGGGGTTTGAGCATTCGAGGTGATCGGCTGATCGTCCAGATAAATCCCGGCCGAAGACTGACCCGAACGGCTGCCGCTGCTTTCGGCCACGCCGCGGATCACCAGCTTGGTCCGTCCAGGCCCCTGGGTGTTGAACGAGACGGACGGCGCAAACCGCGCATAGTCTTCGAATTTCGTGATGTTGAGGCGCTGGATCTCTTCATCGCCGAACGCCTGCACGCTGGCCGGCACATCCTGCAGGCTTTCCGAACGCTTGCGAGCCGTAACGATCACCGCCTGGAGCTGAAGCTCCGGCGTCTCTTCCGCAGAAGCCGTGAGCGGGAACCCGAGGCCGCAGACCAGGGCCGCGGTCGACACGGAACCTACCAGAATTCGTACGCTACGAGACGTTTTCATTCGTCAATCCCCAGTCAAAGCGCGTTTGCCCCCCGCGCGGGACGAACACGTCTTGCCGTTACCAGATGTCGCGGGACGCGCCGACCTGCCAGTGAACTTTTTGAGACGCAGCCCCAGGACTTGAAGATGGCCGTCGTCGGTGGTTGTTCGGATCGCTGGCACAAACCTGGGGGTTGTTTTCATAATGGATATCGGAGCCTTGTGGCGATCGCTGGGGCCGGTGGACTCGCAGCCCCTCGCAGCCCGCGCTGCAGCCCTTCCCGAGGAAGCCTGGCGCGAATTCGACCTCCGCCAGCGCGCATATGACGTCCATCACGATACCCAGTCGGTGGTGCTCCTGTTCTGCGACGAAGCCTGGCCGGACGTGACGATCTCGAAACAGCCGGGCTGGGACCGTCTTGCCGATCTCGCAGTTCCCCTGATGCGCGCCATCCTTCAGCAGCACTATCCGCCCGGCGGCACAATTCTGCGCGCGGTGGTGGCGAAACTGGTCGCCGGGGGCCGGATAAAGCCTCATATCGACTCGCTCGCGTCTTTCCGCGCCGGTCACCGCATCCACATCCCGCTGACCAGCAATGAAGGCGTCCGCTTCACGATTGACGGACGGCCCTGCCCAATGCCGGTCGGCGAAGCGGTCGAAATCAACAACCAGAAGATCCATTCCGTGATGAATACAGGACAGGAAGACCGCCTCTCCTTCATCTTTGACTATGTCGCGCCAAAGGCCTGAGCCCGGACATGACCCAGCTCCTTGCAACATCCGTCATTCGGGGTGCCCGGCAGGGCGAGAGCCATGGCGGCGTCTATCTCGTCGACTTCGGCCAGGACCGGGTTGAACAGAAGATCGATTGGAACCGGATGGACATCGACTGGTCCGGCCGGGGATGGGACCGCGGTCTGCGCGGGATCGCCTTCGGGCCGGACCCTGCCGCACCCGAAGAAATCTATATCGCAGCCAGCGACGAACTCTTCGTTTACACGCCGGACTTCACTCTTAAGTCCAGCCACCGCTGCCGCTACCTGAAGCATTGCCATGAGATCAGCGTGCGGGACGGCATGTTGTTCCTCACCTCGACGGGATTCGACGCTCTCCTCGGATTTTCCCTTTTTGCGCGCGCGTTTACATGGGGCCTGCGTCTGACGCCCGGCCCAGGGGGCGTGGCCTTGTTGTCCTTTGATCCGTGCTCGGACAATGGACCCGCGCCCGCGAATACGCTGCACCTGAACTCGATCTGCGCGGCGGCCAACGGCCTGTTTTTCAGCGGCCTGCACACGCCGGGCCTGCTGCACTTTGACGGAAAGACCGTTTCGTTGCGGGCCTCGCTGCCAGCGGGAACCCACAATGCGCAGCCCTTCCGGGACGGCATCCTGTTCAATGACACCGCCGCCGACATGATCCGCTATGTCACGCCGTCGCGCCAGCGCACCTTCAGGGTTCCGGCTTATGACCCGGCCACCCTCACGCACATGGACCCTGCCGATGGCCATACCGCACGGCCCGGTTTCGCGCGCGGCCTGTGCGCCGTCACCGACACGCTGATCGCCGCCGGGTCGTCGCCGTCCACCCTTGCGCTGCACGATCTTGCAGAAAACCGCACGGTCCGGTTCGTGACCCTGTCGCGGGACGTCCGCAACGCGGTTCACGGTCTCGAGGTCTGGCCGTTCTGACGCCGATCAGCGCCCGATCGTGACGTCCGCAACAACCGCACGGTGATCGGACGGCCAGGGCGTGAAGGCGATTTCCGCCGGCGGGACAGCTTCGCCGGCAACCTGGGCATTCGTCACACTGAGGAATGGGCCGCCAGCGAAGACATAATCGATCCGGTCGTGATGGTCTGCCGGATCATTGGGCGCGGTTGTCGGGCTCCAGGTAAACCCGGGCTTCGCCATCTCGTCGGGATGCACGAAGCGGTAGGTGTCGGTCAGGCCGGCCTCCTCCAGCATTTTCGCGGCCGGAAACGCCACCGCCTGCGGGTGCCGGCCCGCCGCCTTAGCGCGCTCGGTCCAGTCGCGCCACGAGGGCTCGTTGAAATCACCGGTCACGAAGATCGCGTCGCCCGTCCTCGCCTCGCCCAGCTCCGCAACCAGAAGGTCAACTGCCCCGCCCCGGGCAGCCCGGGCGGCCTGCACGCCTTCCTCCGGCGTGGTGAGGAAAGGCGCCGTTTCATACGTAATGCCAGCGAACTGGTAAGGCTGGTACGGATAGTCCCAGAGGTGCACGTTGAACGTATAGATCGTACGGCCAGGCGCTTCGATCCTGACGCCGAGATCATTCTGTGTGGCCGCCGAAATCGGCCAGCGGCTGAGAATGGCATTCGACCACAGGGCCGCATTCTCCTTCCTCTGCACGTAGTGGTAATAACCCAGCGCTTCAGCAAGCGCAGGGGCGCGGCTTTCGCCCCGGGCCGGGCAGATGTCGCCGGAGCAGATCTCGCCCTCCAGTTGGGTTTCCTGCAGGCCGATGATGTCTGCATCGAGCGCCTTCAGCACCGCCACCGTTTCATCAATCGGTTTACCGGCATTGCCGCCTGCCCCCCAGACATTGAAACTCACGACCCGCACTGGAAGCGGCTGGCCCGCATCCGGCGCCGTCGCGCAGCCCGCCAGCACCAGAGCAAACACAATCGCCAGAACTTGTTTCATTGCCGCCTCCCGCATCAACGGGGCTGTGCTAACACGTTTAGCGAGTCGGCTTGATGACAAGCCCGGGCGCCATCGGCGCGGCCCCTATACATCTGCGAGACCACAGCGATGACCGCACAGAACGCTGCAGATCTGGAGGCCGAGGCCGCCCGCCAGTTGGCTGCGGGCCATCCGCTGGAGGCGGCGGCGACCTTCCGGCGGGCGGGCAAGCTACATGCGGCGGCCGGGCGCTCAGCTGCCGCCGATGCCGCGTTCGCCCGCTATTTCGAGCTGTCACCCGACGCGGCGCTGGTCGCAGAAGCCGCAGAGCGGCACCAGGCGGGTGAAATAGAGGCGGCGCTGACAGGCTACGAATCCGTCCTTCGCCGCTCGCCCTACCACGTTGATGCGCTGCGCCTGAAAGGTTTGGCGCTAGGCCAACTCCGGCAGTTCGACGCGGCGGAGAAAGCCCTGCGCCGGGCCGTCGAGATTGCGCCCGATTTTGCCGTCGCGTGGAGTAATCTGGGCGGACTGCTCAGTGAAACGGAGCGTCCGGAAGCCGCAGCAGAGGCTTACCGCCGCGCCTTGGCGATGGATGCCGGCAATCCGCACATGCATTTCAACCTCGCGAACTCCCTGGTCATTGCAGATGACCAGATTGCCGCCGCCGGGTCATATCGTGCCGCGCTGGCCTTGCAGCCGGACCATCCCGGCGCCCTGATCGGGCTCGGCCACGTTCTGAAAACACTTGGCTACCAGACCGAAGCAATCAGTGCTTACCGGAGATGCCTCGAACTGAGCCCCGCATATGGCGAAGTCTGGTGGAGCCTCGCGAACCTGAAAACCTACAGATTTTCCAGCGAGGAAATCAGAGGGATGCAGGAAACGCTGGCGACAGAGGCGATGACCGAAGAGGCGCGCGTCAGCGTGGAATATGCACTCGGCAAAGCGTTCGAAGATTGCAAGGACTTTGACGCGGCGTTTGGCTGGTATGCGAAAGGCGCTGCACGCCAGCGCCAGCGCGTCGCCTACGATCCGGTGCAGACCGAGGCCATCAATGACCGGATCATCGATATGTTCGATGCCGCCTTTTTTGCCGAACGCAGCGACTGGGGACATGACGACCCTGCTCCGATCTTCATCGTGGGTCTGCCGCGCTCAGGCTCAACCCTTATCGAACAAATCCTCGCCAGTCACAGTCTCGTGGACGGAACCAGCGAACTGCCCGAACTGGGCCGGCTCGCGGTCTCGATCGGCAAATTCCGGTCAGACGGCGTGACCTATCCGGAGGCCGCAGGCGATCTTGACCGGGCAGACTGCCGCGCGCTCGGGAGGAGTTATCTTGAGCGTACGCGGCGCTACCGGGGCGGCGGCATTTTCTTTACCGACAAGATGCCGAACAACTTCCCGTCGATCGGACTGATCCGGTTGATTCTGCCCCGCGCAAAGGTCATCGACGCACGCCGCCACCCGCTCGACAGCTGCATGGGCGCGTTCAAGCAATTGTTCGCCGCTGGGCAGACCTTCAGCTACGATCTTTTCGAAATTGGAGAATATTATCGTCAGTACATTCGCATGATGGACTGGTGGCATCAGACCCTTCCTGGATTTGTTCTGCAGACAGATTACGAGGCGATGGTTGATGATCAGGAGAATGAGACCCGCCGGCTTCTGGATTTCTGTGGCCTCCCGTTCGAGGAAGCTTGCCTCCAGTTCCACGAAACAGAGCGCGCTGTGAAGACGGCCAGTTCCGAACAGGTTCGCCAGCCCATTTATACCGGATCACTCGGAAGTTGGCGGCGCTTCAGAAAACACCTCACGCCCTTGGAGCGTCAGCTGGCGGACATTCTGGACCGCTGGCCGGATAAAGGTTGACCAAGACGGCCTTGAGCGACGCCGGCCGGCTGCCGTTGGTGATGGCCGCCTGGCAACTGGGTTAACTCCATTCCAGCGGGTTAAGATCGCGGGCATTCTCAGCGCCGGGTCAAGAATTCTGCAGCCTCACACCAAGCCTGCATCCCCACGAGTATCGTCGACTGCAGCCCATCCGTAGCTCTGGTTCAGGCAAATTCTGCCTTCAGACGTGCAAAACATGAGCAAGCTATCGAGGCGGTCCGACATCAGGATTGTCGATACGTGCCAATGCGCAATCGTTTCGTACTGCGAGGATGAATACATCGCGGCTAGTCTCCCCGCGATCGCCATTTTTAGTCTCGATTACAATCTCATAGACTTGTCCATCCGAGTAGGGGCTTGCCCGATATTCTCTGAACTTGAACCGAGTGTTCAATGGGGCTCTTATCGAAGCGATCACAGAGTTAAACAACTCCCGAGCAGTGTGATCTTTATCTTCGCATTGTACCAGTCTCCCGCCGAAGAACGCACTTTCGGGCAGAGTGAACCGCCCCGGGTTTGCCGGAGGCTCCTTTTCTTGAGAGAGTGGAGCCATGAAACAGAAAAAGCAAAGACCAAATTACTCGCCTGAGGTCCGGGAGCGGGCTGTTCGGCTCGTGCGCGAGCATCTGGGTAATTATCCGTCCCGGTG
>CAMEDD010000039.1 GCA_945913285.1 Candidatus Sulfopaludibacter sp. SbA3 | reverse complement strand
CGCAGATCGACGCGTTCGTCGGCCACTACAACCATCAGCGCTACCACGAGAGCCTGAAAAACCTCACCCCGGCCGATGTCTACACCGGCCGCGGACAGACCATCCTGCTCGAACGTGAGAAAATCAAAAGGAGGACGATGAAACTCAGGAGCTTGCAGCACGCCCAATCCGCTGCTTAACTCAAACCCAGATGCGCCAGACCCTCCTTAAGTCAGGCAGCCTTCTGTCTCAAAATACCTGACGACGGACACGCCCGCAAATCCAGCAACTCAACAAAAGCATCGACAACCCGGACCGGATTATCCTCAGCGATGAAATCTTCCAGATGCGCCGGGAACAAACCGCCCTGATCGCGCGCAACACCTTCGACAAACCGCTTCATCAAAACCTCCCGGGACCATGCCGGGGACCATGAGCTGCTTCGACGTTTTTACACAGCCTCGGCCAACGACTGTCGTAGAAGGCCAGCGTGGTCTTGTGGCGGGCACCGAGCGGCCTGCCGGGATTGCCGCTGGCAAACCTGCCGTCCGTTTTGCGTCCGTTGTGCGGTTGGTTTCCGGGATGTCTGACTACGGAATAACAACGATGAAATATGTTTAGCACTGTGGGCCAACGGGATGCAGCTGTCATGCACCCGGTCTGTCTGGCCCTGGTCTTTGCGTTAGCTGCCGTAAAGCGGCGGAAAGCCAAGCAGGGAACAAGCGTAAGCGTGTCCAAAGACACGACGCATTCTACTGCGGCGCGCTCAGTCCATCGGCCTGAACAACAAGGACGAACCCTGTCTCCTCCGCAGCCCTAATGGCATCCGGTCTCGCCGTCACGATGATGGTAGGCAAGCCCTCTAGCGCTTCGACCGATTCGGCGTTGTGCGACTGCAATGCCTGAACCACTGCCTCGATGCGTTCGGAGGGCACGGCCCCTGTCTCATCCTGAGCGACAGTGATGACATATCGGTGCGCTTGCATGTCATGGTTTCCAGCGCCGTGTGTTGTCAGGCTCGCCGGCTCTGGATGGGAGCAGCTCGCAACCCCGATGGCCGCCAGTATCACCAGATGCTTCAACATCTCTTCCTCCTTTGCCGCTTGCCATGCGTAGACCATACCGTTCCAGGGAGCCCTTGCGGAAAAAGGCCAAGCTGTCAGCTGAACGGTGGCTTGTTACTGCCCCAACCAGTACGTGAAGGACGGTCCTGGACGGCCGACAAAGCACTGCCGGTTCAGACGATGGCGATTGATAGCGTCAATCGCCTGCTGTCCTTCTGAATTATTGGGGAACATGACCAAGGAGGATTGCCCATCGGCCAACCGCCACTGGCTGCCGACTGCCTCGAGCTGAAGATTGCTCCGGTTGAAGGAGATGCAGTCCTCAGATCCATGCGCTGCACTGGCTGAGGTGGTGCCCGCCAGCAGGTAGGTCATTGAAGAATTGGGTCGGCCAACATAGCAGGTTCTGTCAAACCCATACTTCCGGATGATTGCGAGAGCTGCTTCACCCTCTGCGCGGTTGGTGCCGAAAGCGAACATCAGGGATTGCCCATCTGTGATTGTCCAGCCTCCGGAGCCGCCGCGATTGACGATCGAGAGCGATGCGAGGTCATGACTGATACAGTCGTCGCGGGGGGCTAACTGCTCTGCGGCTGCTCCGATATCGATCCGTCGCCGGGTAATTGTACCGTTCGGGCGGCTGTCGGTCACATTCACCCCCGTTGTCCGCAGGGTGGTGACGATTTCATTGATCGATCTGTCCGGCGCGAGAGAACGGAGTGCCGCAATCGCGCCTGTTACCTGGGGCGCCGCCATGCTTGTGCCGTCTTTGTTTCCAAATGCGCCGCCCAGAACTGACGAATTGATAGCCGATCCGGGAGCGAGCAGATCAACCGTCGCCGACATATTGGAAAAACCTGAAACCGCATCAGCGTCAGTGGTCGAACCAACGGTCACGGCCGTTGAGATGCATCCCGGAGCGCCGACAGCATTCACACGGCTGGAATTACCGGACGAAATCACCGTTGCAACACCATTTGCCCAGAGCTGATCAATCACGGGTTTGCGAACATCCGTGTCACAGGCTGCGGTGTTGGCACCCCCACCCAAACTCATATTTGCGGCGACAATGTTTCTTGCTTCTCTCCTTGCATTCACGCGTTGCAAGCCACGTATCTGATCAGAATCGTAGGTAAGGACGCAAGGAGAGGCCCTTCCGGCATTCGCACAATTCTGCGGCCCGCCAGGCGAGTCCGTAAACAGCGAGAAGACCTGCACAGACATAATGTTGGCAGCGGGAGCAACACCGTCGAAAGCATTGCCATCGCCCGCTGCGATACCTGCCACATGGGTGCCATGATCGCAGGAGCGGGAGCCGGTGCATGCGCCGCTGGAGGCCAGCGTCGTTGCACTCGTCGCCCCGCCGGGACAAACAGAAGTTGCACCCTGCGCAGGTACATTCGATGAATAGCAGGCGCCCTCGACGACCCGGTCTCCGAAGAAGGGATGTGTGCGCTCAACCCCCGTGTCGAGGATGGCAACTGTTGTCCCCGCGCCGCGCGCCTGAAGCTCGTGCGCCGCGGGAACGCCAATGACTGCGCCTGATGAAAGGAGCGTCGGCGCGGACAATTTATCTTCCACAACGAGAGCAAACTGGCCGCTTTCAGCCAGGGCGCTGAGTTGGCTGCGAGTGATTTCAACGGTTGCCAGTGGCAAGTTCTGGATCGGCTGAAAGGTTTGTATGCCCCGCGCCTGCATCAGAGACCAAGTCTGATCATTTGCCAGCTGCAGCTTGTCGGCCCTGAGCGCGGCAATATCAGCGGCGGCAAGTCGAGATGTCCCCTGTTCGACTGCTGCTTGATTGTACTGAACAATAACGCGGACTGGTAACTCTGTCTGCTGGAGCTTCAGTTCCAGCTGCTCCATGCCTGGTAAATTGCGAAGCTGCGGCAGCGGGCCGGCAATGGGTCCGGGCACCGCCGGGTTTAGAAGCGGTCGAAGGCGCGGGGTTACGACCGGCGCGGGCACTGGTTCCGGCGCCTTCTGGAGACCAGGTAGTTTCTGGGAAGGAAGCGATTTGAGTTCCTGTTCCTTTTTCGGCGTCTCGCCTTCCTGAGCTTGCGCCATGACGCCAATCATCGCGCCGATCGCAAACATCGAAGCACCGATCAAAGCGCCGCGTAATCTCTTTCCTTCGAGTTTCAACTGCACATTTCCCTCCCAGCCTTACATGACGACCGCAAAACGACCTTCACACGATTCTGCGACGAAACAATGCAGCGATTGACTGATCAGTGAACCCTGTTTTCTTCGAGCTGCTACCCGGCCTTCGGTTCACTCCCGGTGGCTGGTTCAGTCAAGGTTAACTGACGTGCACCGGCTGCAGTCAGGAAACAGACTAGGGTCGGGCAAGCGCGTTTCGAACGCTTGGACGCTTATTTGAACGCGTTGCCCGATTTTACGCCCAGCCCTTTGAACCGCGCCGGCGACTCCGAAGGCTGTTTGGCTTGGGTGATGAAACGATAGCGTCTGGCTTCAGCGTTGCAAAACTGCTGGTCTCGGGTCCTGCTTGGCGAATGTATCCGATCGGCTCAGGCAGGCGGCACTGTTTGAAACATTCCGCTCATCCCGGAGGCGGCTTATTCGGCTGCGGCGATGGATTTCCAGCGGCCCTTGCGCCAGATGTTTTCGGCTTCGTATTGGGCGTTGATGGTCTATGCGAGGGCGTTATTGTCTTCTGCCCCGATACTGCCTGAAGAGGGTTCAGGTGTGCGCGCTCGGTCAGCAGAGACGTGTCTTGCCTGACTACAGAATCCAGCTTCCAGGGTTTTCAATCGGCTGACCGGCAGACAGCGCCTGCATGCCTTTGACGCAGCGGACAATGTACCAAACCAAAGTCGCAAGAAGAATGAGAAATCCGATGAGAACGGCCATCAATACGACGCCGACCACCGAATAGAGCAGCCCCTTCCAGAAGATATTGATCTGGTTGTTGTAGTGGGAATCGAGAACTGAATCGCCTTTGCCTTTGCTGGTGTAGGCAATTATGACCCCGACGAGACTGGTGATGCCGACCACGATCGCAACCAGGTAAAGGATATAGACAAGGTTGGCGTTTCCTTTTGAATTCGGATCAACGGATATCGGGGTGTTGCTCATGATGGTTCTTCCGTTCCGCCCTGTTGGCCATACCAAACAGATTATCTGCCATTTGCAACATTAATCATGCCCGGAAATCAGTCAGCTTGAAATCCGAACCCGTCTGAAAGCGGCGAAGTCCGGCCTCGCAGGGGTGGGGCCTCCCGACGGCACTATTGGATTGACCTTGCCGGCCACCGACGATTGCGATCGAAGGAATTCCAGCCTATTTCGGGCACCCTGGTTCACGGGCAGGCTATCGGACATGTGGTCGGCGCTTAAAAGATGGGCCCGCGCTATCAAGCGCGACACGCTAGCAACCTACTTCGCCGTGCAAGACGAACGCACGCCGTGGTTCGCAAAAGCGGTAGGTGTTGTCGTTGTAGCCTATGCACTTTCGCCCATTGATCTGATCCCGGATTTTATTCCGGTCCTGGGCTACTTGGACGACGTCATTCTCGTTCCTGCGGGTCTCTGGTTGGTGATCCATCTCGTTCCAAGAGCAGTGATGGAGGAATGCCGCACACGCGCCGCGGCTTCTTCGGCTCGCCCCCAAAGTAGGCTTGCCGGTCCTGTTATAGTTTTTATCTGGCTCGTTGTTGCGGCGCTGGGGGCGCGGTCGATGCTTGCGCTTGCAAGGAACGGATGACGCATTTCGGCGATCTCCCGACGGCCGCTCTTGCCGCGCACATTCTCGAACTTGGCATCCCCGACAGCCCGTCGGGTATGATCCGGAACCTGGCGCCGATGTGGCCGCATCGTGCCGGGTCCCGGCTCTTTGCTTCGCTCCGGCGGGGATAACAAGACTGGGAGTTTGCAGCTCTACGATCTCGTCCTTCGACTTCGCTTTTCTTGCCTCACGTCCGAAGCACGCGCGTGGGCTGTGCGCACGACAGGTTGCGGGAACAGATTGCCGGGAGGCTTGAAACGCGTGATCAGCGGTGAAACAGGTCGCGTCCTGACCTTCGCACGTGCCACCTGGCAATGCCTAGAGCGGGCGGAGGCGGACCGGGACGTTTGTGATGCCGCGGATGAAATTGTTGGAGCTGCGCTCCACCTCTCCCACGACTTCCACAGTGTGGAACCGCTTCAGGATTTCCTCCCAAAGGATGCGGAGCTGCATCTCGGCCAGGCGATTGCCCATGCACCGGTGGACGCCGAATCCGAAGGAGACATGATGGCGGGCATTTTCCCGGTCGATAAGGAAGCGCTCGGCATCGGGAAACACGGTCTCGTCACGGTTGGCGGACAGATACCACATGACCACCTTGTCGCCCTTGCGGATGGTCTTGCCGCCAAGTTCGACGTCCTGAACAGCCGTGCGCCGCATGTGAATCACCGGCGTCTGCCAACGGATGGTTTCGGACACCATGTTGGGGATGAGCGCAGGATCTTCCCGAAGCTTCCGGTATTCTGCGGGGAACTGGTTCAGGGCGACCACCCCGCCGCTGATGCTGTTGCGGGTTGTGTCATTGCCGCCAACGATGAGGAGGAGGATCGTGCCGATCATCGAGATCGGATCGCGGCTGAGATCCTTCGTCGCCTCGCTATGGGCCAGCATGGAAAGCAAATCGGATTTCGGGGCTTCTCCGGCGCGCATGTTCCAGAGATTGAAGAAGACCATGGCACATTCCATCAGCGCATTGCGGCGCGCCTCCATGTCGGTGGCCTGGCCGGTGACACCTGGAACGGCGGTGGTGATGTCCGACCAATGGATGAGCCGTCGGCGGTCCTCGTAGGGAAAGTCGAAGAGTGTCGCCAGCATGCGGGCAGTGAGCTCGACCGAGACGAGATCGACCCAGTTGAAGGTTTCGCCAACCGGAAGATTATCCAGAATGTCTCCCGCGCGCTCCCGGATCAGCGTCTCGAAATTCTTCAGGTTCTGAGGCGCGACGGCAGGCGAGACAGCCTTGCGCTGCTCCCGGTGTGCCGGTTCGTCCAGGGTGATGAACGACTTGCTTCTCATCAGGGCCGCTTCGCCGGTTTCGGGCGGATCAACGATGGCGATACCTTTGACTTCTGAGGAAAAGGCGGTGTGGTTCGTGTCGACGGCCATGACGGTCTCGTGGGTCGTCAGGGACCAGAAGGGGCCATTGGCGCTGTCTTCCAGATAGTGCACGGGCGATTCGCGCCGAAGGCGGGCGAACCAGGGCTGCCAGGTGTCGTCCTTGAAGCGATGGGGTATGGAGACATCGATGCGGTCGAGCGGCGTGAGGCTGGCTGCGGACGCGGGATCCAGTGCTTCCAGGCTCTCTGTGGTGGCCGTCATGAGGCATGCTCCCTTTGTCATGATTTCCTGCCATTCCGCGCATTTGACAACTCGGGTCAATCACCCGGGCCGACAGACGCGGTCCCGAGTTGCTCAGGCCGGCAGCCGGTCGCGGTCGCGTTTGAACCAGCGGCCGGCGAGGAAGAAGGCTGGCAGCGCGGCGGCGGAGAGGATCGTGAAGATCAGCAGGCCTAGGGAATAGGGCTGCGCGGCGCCCTGCGCGCGCAGGATGTCGGTCACGATGCCCATGCCCGTGATGCCGACGCCGACGCCGACGACATTGAGGCAGAGGATATAGAATGCCGTCACCGTGGCGCGCGCCTTGCCGGGCGCGAGTTCCTGCACGCAGGCGAAGGTCGGGCCATAAAAAGCTGCCAGGGAGAAGATGCCGACGCCGACACCCAGAAAGAACAGCGGGGACTCCGGCGGCACGATCCGGTAGGCGATCAAGAGCGGGGTCAGCACCAACATCATCCAGAACAACAGCATAGGCCGGCCGGACTTGAACCGCTTCTGCCACCAGTCGCCTACGAAGCCGCCAAATAGGTTTCCGGCGACGCCGCCCACCACAGTGATATAGCCGGTGATCTGCGCGATTTCGGCGCGCTCGAAGCCGCGCTCGGCGACAAACCAGAGCTGGTCGAAACTGGCGGCGCCAACCGCCATGTGTAGCGAGACGCCGCCGACCATGATCGCCACCAGCGACGGCGAGCGCGCCAGCGCGCCGCCGAGCGCGGCCAGTTGCGAGGCGAAGCTCGGCCCTTTTTCATGCTTTTGACGCGTAGGTCGTGGGTCGCTCACGAACAGCATCAAAGCGGCGAGCGCAAGCCCGCCAATGCCGAGGAGAAAGAAGCAATTGCGCCAGCCGATCGCCGGGCCGAGATAGCCTGCGATGAGCAGGCTTGCGCCTGCGCCTACCGGCACGCCCAGATAATAGATGCCCGCCGCGAGACCGAGCTGGCTAGGCTTGAACCGGTCTGCGAGCAGGCTCATCGCCGTCGGAGTAAGAGCTGATTCGCCGACACCGATCAAAGCGCGCGGAATCGCCATTGAGACGAAATTCTTCGCCAGGCCAGAGGCCGCCGTGAGCAGGCTCCAGACGGCGATCGCACCGGCGATCAGACGGCCACGGTGTGTCGTGTCGGCCAGCACACCCATGAACAGACCGGCGACCGCGTAAAACACAATGAAAAACAGGCCGGTGAGCAGGCCGAACTGCGTGTCGGTGAGACCGAGGTCTGGCTTGATGAAGTTTGCGAAGCTCGGCAGCAGTTGGCGGTCAACAAAGTTCAGCACGTTGATGATCGTCAGCAGGACGAGCAGACGCCACGCGCCGGTTTTGGCCGCGTCGTCGTTCGGCGCTTGAGCCGCCATGTTCAATTCTCCCCCAGCGCAGTTTTCTGTGTCGCCGTCGACCGGGCCATTCCTCGCCATTGAGAGCAACCGGTCAAGCCGTTTGGGACACCGCCCGGACGCTGGCACAGGGTTGCGCTCATTCGCGCCGGCCGCGGCGCAACCGCCGGGCGTTCCGTCAGGCTCAATTTGTCCCAGCAGGCTTTATCCATACTTGCGATTGCGCGGTACCAAGATGATTGCCCCGCCTGAATAAAGACACGGCCATGGCGGCTTCGTCTGAACTCCCGTCTCCGGACGGCCAACCGATCGATGCGCTGATCGTTGGGGCTGGTGACTGGATCGGGATAGACGAGCTGACCGTACGCATCTTCGGCGCGCCCTCACTGAAGGCCTGGGGCCGGCGCCCATCAGCCCTCGCTATCGGGGTAATCCGACCGCTGGTCTGGTGCGGTCCAGATCCCTGATCTTGTATCGCGCCGTCGCTTGACCATGCGCCGCAGAAATGGCACGAAACGTGTCAATAGATTGGGGTGCTGATGTGAAAACGTTCCTGGTATGGATTCCGGCGATCCTCATCTACGGTCTGTTCCTTGGCTGGCATCAGAACTGGCGCGGCCCGCTTAGTACGGCTGAGATCAGCAATATCATGCAACGCCTCGAAGCGAGCGAAGTCGGTGCGGACGGCCGCAACCAACTCCAGACTATGCAAAAATTCCTCGAAGCCGATGACGGGCGGGAATTCTACATGCTCAATCTCGTCCGTGTCGCTCCGGGGGAGGTGAAGGGGCCAGACGGCGTCGTGCGTCCCGCCCGCGAAGTGGTTGAGGAGTACACCAAGGTGTTCATGCCATCGCTGTTTGCGCGCGGCGGCTACCCCGCCATCGTGGCGCGCAAGCAGGGCGGATACTTCGATGCCTGGGGCGTCGAGGCCGACCCCGGCTGGTCGATCATCGGTTACATGCGCTATCGAAGCAGGCGAGACCTTGCGGAGCTTGTGCTTGATCCGCGTTTCGGGGGCGCTCACGAGTTCAAGTTTGCGGCCATGCCCAATACGTTTTCATTCCCAACCCAGCCGCAGTTGCTGGCTCTGCCCAGCGCGCAAGTTTGGATGGCGGCATTGCTCGCCCTGTTGGCATCATTCGGGCAGATCGCCTGGCTGTTGGTGGGCAGGGCTGCCGGCGCTTCGGCCACCCATCGCTGACCTGCCCTGGGATTATCGGACCTGGCGCAGCGCCGCGATGACCGCTGCCGGGCGATGACCCGCCTGATCTGCAGGACAGGCGAGCCCGCTACTTTCGGGCGCGGCAGCTATTGGTAACCCAGACCAGGCTGCGTGAAGAGGGGCCCAATTCGGACACCTGCTCACAGCGCTCTTGGTGCGTTTGCCAGGCGCCCAATACATGATGTGACCTCAATGCGATGGCCGCCTACGCACGTTCGAACAGCGCGGCACAGCCAGAGCCTGCAAGGACGGCGTCAACGCGGCCCTGGTCAGCGGGCGTCAGCGCCGAATAAGCCCCGCGTAGCCACCGCAGGCACTTGGCCTGGTAGACGAAGGGGGCCTGCCGCCAGGGCTGGCCATCGATTTCACAGATGACCTGCTCGGCACCGCGCGCCACTGCGTCTGCATTGGCCAGCATGAACGGCGCATAGACCCGGCCAATCTCAGTCAGGAGGGCGCGAAACGTCTCGGACGGTTCTTCAAGGTCGATCCAGTCGTCTTCGCTGACATCGAGGCCGCTCAGATCTTCACACTGCTCCGTCCAGGCATAGGCGCGCGGCGAGACGTCAAACGCGGCCGCAGCCGGCGTCGGATCGGTTATCACCAGCATGGTCATTTGTCCGTAACAGGCGAAATCGCCTGCGCCGGGGCGGTGGCCGAGCAGAAAAGGCTGGTTCTGTATGTGGGCGTCAAAGACCTCCAGGAAGCGGCGCCAGCTCGCTTCGATCACCGGCCCGGTCATTTCGTTCGAGCCGACAACACCGATACGAGAAATCTGGCGCGCGGCGAAAGCTGCGGCCATCTGCACGCCCCGATCAGGCGCCATCTGCATGCCTGTGGTATACGGAAGATAGGCGCTGGCATGCTCCGTGTCGGGAGCATAAGACCAGCGGTAATGGAACATGCACTTGCTGAGCCACTCGTCGCCATAATCCTCTATCAACAGGTCAAGGAACCGAAGCGCGGTGTCAGCTGGGCGCAGCCGCCGCGGCGGATAGGCCTCGTCGAGGAAAGTCAGGATTGGCGTCGAGTCCGTTTGCACCTGCGTGAGCGCGCCGTCGGCATCTGGCGCGACGACGTAGGGCAAGAGAGGCAAGGACCGCTCCGGGAGGGCGTTGGCCTCTTTGCTGCCGGCCACCACAAACCGATACGGCAGGCGCCGAAACCGCGCCGCCGCACGGAGTTTCCGGGTGTAGGGAGACGCGCCGACTCCAACAATCCTGAAATCCCGATCTTCCGGCATTGAACTTTATCCTGAGCTTGCAGCCTGTTCATAAGGCGATTTTGGGTTTGACGGAACACCCGCTGCTGCCGCCTCCCGCGCCAGCATACGCAGCAGATGCGCTCCGACCACGTCGATACCAAACACCCCGGCCACGACATAATCTTGCGCCAGGTGGTGCCGGTCGATCCACCCTCGAACTCGCTCCACCAAACCATTGCAAATGGCGTCTTCCGCCGAGTTCTCTCCGCGCGGCTTGAAGTGGACTGAATGTCAGTCTTTGAGCCCGCTGGCCGTTCGTTAGGCCAGCAGCAGGGTGTCTCGCCCCAATTTCCTGAGTCGCTTTGCAGCATCTTTGTCGAAGGTGGCAAACATCGCGCCGCCGAGGCTGGCTCCTTCAAGGGCGATGATTCCATCGGCGAAGTCACCGCCTTCGTCCAATAGCGCAAGCCCTGCCTCGGCAGCCGGACGGTTCACCTCGACATTGGCGCTGCCGGACGGCAGCTAGGACCATGAGCGTGCCGTTGGCCTTTGCCAGCCCCGGGACGCGGCGAAACCGAACGCCAGTCGTGCACGTTGGTATGCTGATGGACTGGTCATTAGCAATTTCCGCACGAGGGCGTTGCGCCTCAGAAGCGGCCAGCTGACTTCAGGGCGGGGATCAGATCCGCGACCGACTCGATGACAAGATCGGCGCCAGCAGCCAGCAGGGTTCTGCGCGCTTTCTCGAGGCGCTGGGCGCGCTCAGGGGCAGCCATTGCGCTATAGCTTTCGAGGTCGAGGCCGAGTTCGTTGCCGCTGGCGGCGACGCCGATCGTAAAACAGCCTGCGGCTTTGCCTTCTTCAATCCCGACCGGCGCGTCGTCCACCTTGACCACGTCCTGCGATGGATAGACCCCGAGATCGACCATCGTTTTCCAGAGCATCAGCGGCGACGGGCGGCCGGCTTTCGTCTCACCGGCGCAGACGACGCTGTCCGGCGAGTAGCCTTGGGCGGCAGCGGCGGCGAGGATGGGGGTCATCATCTCGCGCGTGTAGCCGGTGGTCGAGCCGATCAGGACTTGCTGCGCGCGAAGCGCTTCAACCGTTTCAAGCGCGCCCGGGATGAGCTGCGCGCGCGCAGCCCCGGCTTGCTGCATGAACGGCAGAACGGTGTCATGGATACGGTCGACATCGCGCTCGTCCGGCGCGGCGCCGCGGGCAACGATCCAGGCTGCGGTGACACGCGGCGTGTTGAGGATGGCACGGACATGGTCGCGTTTGGCCCGGCCCATATCGGCGCGCACTTCGTCCATCTCGATGGCAAGCCCTTCAGCCTGGAAGGCCTGCTGCATCGCGATGACCGGAGCGACGGACCCGAAATCGACCATCGTGCCAGCCCAATCGAAAACCACGGCGGCGATTTTCATGCATGAACTCCGGTATTGACGCTGAACAGGTCAGCGATGGTTTCTTCTGCGATGGCGAAAGCGGTAGAGGCGCCGGTGCCACTCGTCACCATGACGAGACGAACGCCGGGTTCCGGCGCGTCCATGAACATGTCTTCCGGCGCGGAGGCATACGTTCCGGTCCAGCGCTCGGTCACGGCGGGGGCAGGCAGGCCGATAGCGCGTACGAACTCGTCGCGGACAAGTTCGTCGACGCCGTCCGGTGCGAACGGGTCCGGCGTTGCGGCATAATGGTGGCTGTCGCCAACGACAAGCGAGCCATCGGAGCTTTGGACGACGATCAGGTGGACGCCGTTATCGAGATGGGCGGCTTGCTCTGTCTCGAGACGCGTGCGTAAAGCCTTCGACTCCGGCAGGTCGGCATAACCGCGATACCGCACGAGGCTGAGGTCCGACATAATGGCGCCGGGCAGGCGAAAGCCGGGGTCTGCGAGACGCATCATATGTAGCTTGCAGCGGGTGACGCCATAGGCCGCGATGCGTTCGGGAAAGAGGGTCGAAAGGTCATCGCCCGGGCAGACAATGATGGTTTCGGCTTCGACCAATCCGCGTGACGTCTCGACTTTTGGTGCCGAAATTGATCGCACGGCCGTCTGCCACAGGAAGGTCACGCCTTTTTCAGCAAGGAAGGCGGCAATCGTCGGGATGGCGTTGCGCGACTCGACGCGCACTTCGTGAGGGCTCCAGAGCGCGCAGGAAAAGTCCGCGCCGCCGATCTCAGGATGGCGCGCCTTTGACTGCGCCTGGTCGAGCAGTTCGCAACCCGAGCCCATTTCGGTCTCAAGGAAAGCTTCGAGTACGGCTTTCGACTCTGGACGCCGGCCGGTCACGAGGAGACCCCGGTGCTCGATCGGGATGCCGGCTTCTTCGGCGAGGGCGACCCAGACATCGCGGGAGCGCCGCGCGCGTTTCCAGGTCGCGCCGCGCCGCTGGCCGGTGATCGTGATGAACCCGAAATTCCGGATCGAGGCGCCCACGGCGCGTGCGTCGCGGTCGATGATCACGACAGACTTGCCGCGTTTCAAAGCGGCGAGGGCATGCGCCAGTCCGACAATGCCGGCGCCAATAACTGCTACGTCGTAGACCTGAGACTTCAAGATACCTTGCCCCTTGTTGTGCTGGCGCGGACGCGCGTCAGAACGGTTTCGCCTGCAATTCGGACGGCCAGGTTGATGTAAAAAATCATCATGCCCATAGCCGCCGCCGGGGCCACGTCTCCGGCGTCATCCATATTCAGCACCGCGACGGATGCAAGCTTCGTGTGCGGACCATAAAGAAACACAACGACTGACACAGTCGTCATGGCGTTAACGAAAAAGTAGAGCGCCGTCTCAATGAGAGCGGGGGTCGATATCGGAAAAGAAACACGAGCGGCAACCATCCAGAACGGGCGGCCCATCGCCGCAGCGGCGGTTTCGAATTCGGGATCGAGCGCCTTCAGCGCGCTGGTCGCCGACAGATGGGCGACCGTGTAGAAGTGCGTGATCGTGGCCAGCACGAGTATCGCCATTGTCCCGTAGAGACCGTTCAGCAGATTTGCGGGGTTGTTGAAGAAAAAGACATAGGCGAGCCCGAGCGAGAGCCCGGGGACCGCGGCCGACAGGAGCGAGAAGCCCGACAGGGCGCCGCGCACCACTCTATGGGGCTTGGTCTTTTCGAGCAGGTAAGCGTTGGCGAAGACGAGCAGCGCGCCGCCGATGGCTGTGAAGACTGCCAACTGGACCGAATTGCCGAGCGCCTGCCATCCGCCGCCGTCAAAGCGGTTGAAATCATAGTGTTTCGTGGTGAACGACACGTCGTAAGGCCAGAAGGCGGCGACCGAAGCGAACTGGCAGACGGCGATGACGCCAACGAGCCCCGCTGCAATGATGCTGCATCCGGTGAGCATCGCCGTGTCCCGGGCAAGATGGGGTTTCAGGACCAGCGGGGTGGAACGGGCCGAGAGCGCAGCGCTTTGTCGCGAGGCCGCCCAGCGCTCGATGCCCATGGCGAGCGCCGTCGGAGCGAGCATTGCCAGGGCCACAGCGGCGCCCATGGCGAAATCCTGCTGACCGAGCACTTGTTCGTAAATCTCGAGGGCGAGCACGTCGAACGATCCGCCAACGACCTTGGGCGCGCCGATATCCGCAATGGTCAGCATGAAGACGATCAGGGCGGCTGAGACGAGACCGTGGCGCACGCCGGGCAGGGTGACCGCGAGGAACATCGAGCGCCCGCTGCGTCCCATCAGTTCGCCGGCTTCATAAAGCCGGCCGTCCGATGCCGAGAGGGCCGTGCGCAGGACGAGCAGGGCGTGGGGAAAGGTGGCGATGACGTTGGCGATGACGATGCCCTGCCAGCCCATGATGGAAGCCTCCCCCATCCACGGGCGCAGCAGGCCCTGGACCCCGAAGAGATAAACCAGCGCGAGGGCCGAGAGGAGGGAGGGAGCCAGCAGCGGGATCTGTCCGGCGGCAGCGAATATGCCCTTCAACGGCAGGCGCGCGCGTGTCAGTCCGTAGGCGTAGAAGAGGGCTAAGGCGGTCGTAATCGCGCTCGTTAAGGCGCCGACCCAGAGACTGTTCCCGGCCGCGCGGACGAGCCGCGGATCTGTGAGGCGCCCGGCGAGATTCGCGGCAGAGCCATCATCGCCCGATTGCAGCGAGGAGACGACCAGAGCAGTGAGCGGACCGGCAAGGCTGACCCCGAAATACAGGGTCACCAAAACAAGGCACAGGCGCTGGATGAATTTTTCGGCGTTCATGGGGCGCCGGCGTAAACACGCAAGGATTGCGGATCGAAGGCAACGCCGATGACGTCGCCGCTGGCGACCGGTGAACCGAGCGGCGCGTGGGCGCGGATGAGGGTGCCGCCGGCCTCAAGCCTCGCGATGACGCGCAATTGGCGCCCGGCAAACTCGACCGCGCGAACCCGGGCCGGGCAAGCGGCGGGCAGGGCGGCATCCGTGAGGCGGGTATTGCCCTGCGCCGCAGCGACCGAAAGCGCCGCGCCCGGCGCGAGGCCGTGAACAACGCCGGCAATCACCGTTGCACCGATCGAAATGCGCTCACCGGATTCGGCGCGGGCCTCGATGATGTTCATGTTTGCGACAAAGTCCGCCACGAACGGCGTGGCGGGTTGTTCCAGAAGATGACGCGGGCTGCCGGCCTGCTCGAGGCGGCCGGCGCGCAGGACGACAACAAGATCGGCGAGCGCGAGCGCTTCTTCCTGGTCGTGGGTCACCATCACCGTCGTGACTCCGGTCCGGCGCTGGATGTCTTTCAGTTCCGCCCGCAAGGCGCCGCGGACGTGCGGATCGAGCGCGGAGAGCGGTTCGTCGAGCAGCAGGAACCGCGGCCGGGGCGCGAGCGCGCGGGCGAGGGCGACGCGTTGCTGTTGCCCGCCCGACAGTTGGACCGGCTTGCGCTTTGCGAGGCCGCTGAGCCCGACGAGCGCAAGCACTTCGTCTACTCGGGCCTGTTTGTTCGAACGCGGCCAATCCTTGCCGTGCAGCCCGAACGCGATGTTCTGCGCGGCCGTGAGGTTCGGAAACAGGGCATAGGACTGGAATACGACGCCGATGCTGCGCGAGGCCGGGTTCAATCGGGTCGCATCGGACCCGTTCAGCAGGACCTGGCCGGAAGACGGGGTCTCCAGTCCGGCGAGGATGCGCAGGAGCGTGGTCTTTCCGCACCCGGATGGTCCGACGAGGCAGGCGAAGGCGCCCTCCGGAACCGAAAAGCTGACGTCAGACAGCGCTGCCTGGCCGCCGAAAGTCTTGCTGAGGGAGGCAACGTCGATCGCCTCGCTCATGGCGCGGCTTCCGATTTGCCTGCGAAGCGGCGGGTCCATTCTGCCAACACCCGCTCGCGGTTTTCGGCGGTCCAGGCGAGGCTGATCGGCGCGAGGCGCTGCTGCATGTCGACGGTGAGGTTTTCGAGTGGCCGGGAGCGTTCGGTGACCGCGACGAGCGCGAAGCTGTCGGCATAGAGCGACATGGCTTCGTCCGAGATGGCCCAGTTGAGGAAGGTTTCGGCGGCGGCCCGGTTGCGGGTTCCGGCGATGATGGCGGCCGCCTCCACATCCCAGCCGACGCCGGACGCGGGCACCACGACCTCAAGCGGCGCGCCTTCGGATTTCAGGTTTGCAGCGCGGAAATCGAACGATATGCCGATGGGGACTTCGCCGCGCGCGGCGTCCTTGCAGGGTTTCGAGCCGGAATGCGTGTAGGCTGTGATGTTCTCGTCCAGGGCTTCCAGATAGGCCCAGCCGTTGTCTTCGCCGAGCATCTGAAGCCAGGCCGCGACGGCGAGCATGCCGGTGCCTGAGGAAGCCGGATCGGGCATCGCGATGGCGTCCCGGTAGACGGGCTTTGTGAGATCGTCCCAGGTACCGGGTACAGGAAGACCCAGCCGTTTGGCTTCGATCGTATTGACGCAGATGGCGGCCGACCAGACGCTCTGGCCGACCCAATGGGGCGGCGCGGCGCTGTCGCGGAAGGCCGGATCAAGGCGTTCAACACCGGCCGGGGCAAACGGGGCGAGCAGGTCTTGTTTGTCGAGGATCATCAGCGAGGTTGCCGCCAGCGCAAATACGGCGTCGGCGCGGGGGGCGGCCTTTTCTGCGAGCAGCTTGGCGGTGACGATGCCCGTGGAGTCGCGCACCCAGACGAGGTCAATGTCCGGGTGGGCGGTTTCGAACGCCTCTTCGTAGACGGGCAGCTGGTCGGCTTCGGCGGCTGTGTAGACGGTCAACGCGGTCCTGGCGGTGTCCTGCTCGGCTGGTCCGGAACAGGCCGCCAGCCACATGAGGGCGATGATCGAGCGCTTCATTACAGTTCACCATTTTGTGCGGCGTGTGCGGCCGCGAGACGATGCAGCAGGGGCTTGTAGGCGGCGAAGGGTGGGCAGACCGTTTGCGGATCCTTGGCGGCATCGTCGAAACGGCGCAAGCGCACCGCGTCCGCGAAGCCGTCGCGGCGTTCGAAGATAGCGCATTCGTCAGCCGTCATGGCGCCGCCCTGGACGATGAGGGTGCGTTGCGACTCGGCGGAAAGGGTGGCGGAATAGTCCGGATCGTTGGCAACCAGCCAGCGTTTGGCCGCCACATGCGCGCGGATGGGGGCGGCGACCGCTTCGCCGAGCCAGTCGCTGACGCGCGCCGCGCCGGCAAGCTCGTGCGGGTCCTCTCCCAGCGGCCAGCCGATGTCGTGCAACAGAGCGGCGGCCACCAGCGCCGGCGGGGCGTCGTCTTTCGCGGCGAGATGGGCGGTCTGGAGCATGTGGGCGGCGATGCTGAGGTCCTCGCCGTAAGGCTGCGCCGCCGCAGGCGAGTTAAACAGCGCTTCGATGGCGGCGACCGTGCAACCGGCTTCGATCCGCGCCAGGTGGGCGATGGCGGACAGAAGCCCGTCGCGGTCAGCATAGGCACCCTGGAGCCAGCGTCCGGAGCCGGGCGGGAAGGCTGTGCGCCCGTGCAGCATGCGTTCATTGTCGAAGATGATGATGTCACCGCTCGCCATCTGGAAACGGGTCTGCTGGCGGGGGCGCGACAGGATGCGGGCGAAGGCGCGGTAGGCGCGGCGCCATTCCGTCTGCAGGCTGACGGGCAGGTGCGGGGAGGCGAGGGAGCGGTGATTGAACCGGATGGCGTTCGGCTGGCCGTCATGGCCCAGCGAAATGATGGGGGCGTGTGACTCAAGAATGTTCGCCGCGTCGCGCCAGGCGAAACGGACCGGGTGGCGGGTGAGGTCGTCGAACGCGGCGGGGTCTTCGGCGCGCAGCGTTTCGGCGGCGGCAAAACCATCTGCCAGAAGAGTTTCCCCTCCGGGCGCGGCCCGGAGGCAGTGAAGCACTTGCAGCGCGGGCGGAACAGCGCGGTAGGGATTGTCCGTATGCAGCTCAAGCCCGCGATCGGTGAAGGCGAGATTGGCGGGGTCTGCCTCGACCCGCACGTCGAACAGGCGGCCATAGTTCGTTTCGCGCACGTACCCGAAAGCGGAGATGGCGCGCAGCACTTCGCCGGGTTCGCATGGCGCGCCGTGCAGGCGGACCCAACCAAATTCGGTGACCTGGACCAGCGCGCTGAGGCGCGCCGGATCGCTGGTCATGAACTCGGCGTAGCCGAAGGAACGGGGCCCGCCAGAAGCAGGCGGACGGCGCCCGGGCTGCAGCGGCGTTTGTGCAGCGCGGCGAGTGAGCAACCAGTCAAACGGCGCTAGTACGCGCGCGCCGTCGTCGAACTCTACCTCGAGGCCATCTTCGCCAGCGGTGACCGTTTCAATTTCGGGATTGTCCGGGCTGGACAGAGCGGGAGAGAGGCGCTGGACGCCGGCCGCATCGAACCGCGCGGGCACGTTTTCGTAGAGGTCGAACGCATGGATGAGGAATGACGTGCCATCGGCCGCCGTCAGTCGCAGGTCAGTGCGGGTCGCGGAGACGGCGCTGAGGCCGTGCGATTCCACTACACTGCCGGGCGCGCATTCCGCCATTGGGATGCCTGTGAGATGAGAGAACGTGGACCGCCGCCCGCTTGAGGGCAGCGGTCCACGCGGGTCAGCTTAGAAACCGAGCGAAGCGGTGAACGAGACCGAGCGCGGTGCGCCGACGACGTAGCGCTGGGTGAACTCGTCCAGGATACCGCCGATGTATTTCTCGTCCGTGAGGTTGTTCACGGCCACACCGAACTCAATGAACCGGCCGTCACCGCCATCGAGATCGATGCGGTAGCGGGCCGAGGCATCGACCAGTGTGTAGGCATCAACGAACAGGTTCGCCGTGTTGGCTGCGTCCCCGGGCGCTTCGCCGACATGGCGGACCGAGAGCACGCCCGAGAACGGGCCTTGCTGGTAGTCCAGCGCGCCGGAGAGGATCATGTCCGGCGTACCGGAGGCCTTGGCGCCGGCCGGCACGATGACCGGGTTGCCGCCATAGCTCGCCGCGCGGAAGGCGGTCGTGTACTCGGAGTTGATGAAGCTGGCCGCGGCGTAAGCCGTGAGGGCTTCGGTCACGTCAACCTCGACGCTGCCTTCGATGCCGGTCGATTCCAGACCGCCGTCGATGTTGAAGTAGGTGCCGCCTGTGCCTGCGGCGTAGTTGATGCCGGGGACACCGACCGCGAAGTCGTTCGTCAGGAAGACGATCGCGTTGTCATAGTCGTTGCGATAGACGGTCGCTGCGGCGCGCAGACGGTCGGTATCGATACGCAGGCCGGCTTCGAAGTTCTGCGACGTTTCTGGCTCGAGGCTCTTCAGGTCCGTACCGGTTTTTTCGAGGGCCCAGTCACCGATGGCGCCGAAGTTCTTCGAGAAGCCGCCGAACACCTGCAGCTGGTCATTGACGTAATAGACGGCGCCGATCGACGGCAGGAGGTCACTGCTGTCGCTGTTGACGGCGAGACGGGTCGTGCTGATCTGCTGGCCGGCGCTGTTGAAGTTCGCGGCTTCGGCCGACGTGCCTTCGATGTCCACGAGGTAGTGCTGGAGGCCGAGGCTGACGAGCAGCTTGTCGGTGACAGCCCAGTCATCGGCGAGGTGGAATTTATAAAGGTCCGTCTTGAAGTTCTGTTCGAAGTCGCGGCGATAGACCGGACCGGTGGCAGCAGGTCCCTGACGGATATCGATATAGTTGCGCCAGGTGCGGCTGAAATCGCGGTCGAGGTTTTCGTACCAGATACCGCCGCGGATCGTGTGGTTGCCCAGATCCAGTTCGGCTTCGGTCACCGCGCCGAGGCGCTTATGGTAGTACTCGCTGTTGCGATAGGATTGCGCCGAGGAGCAGACGGTCAGTCCGTTGGACAGGCGCGGTGTGTTGTCGGCGTTAAAGCACTCGGACGAGCGCACGACCACGCCGTCAAGGCTGGTGTAGACCCGTTCGGCAGCGCCGTTGTACGGGAGAACCGAACGACCGGCCGCGTTGGTGCGCGTGGTGCGGATCTCGGAGCCGCCGTTCAGGACCTGGACCAGCGCGCCGTTGCCGCCTGCCGTGTTGAAGCGCGGACGCGAACCGGGCGGAAGGAATTCGCCGATGCCTTCATTGCGCTGCGCGTAAGGCGTGACCGAGAAGGAGAAGTTGTCGTTCACTTCAAAGTCGAACTTGGCATAGCCGAACGTGTTGTCGCGGACGGCGGCCCACTCATCGGCCCAGTATTCGTTGGCGACTGCGTTTTCGGTATTGAACACGGAGGACGATCCGTCGACCGAGTAATTGGTCGATTCAATGAAGGCGCGCGTGGCTTCGATGATCGGATCATCATCGCTCTCATTGTGCGAACCGTAGAGCGTGACGTTCAGTGCGCCGAGATCAGTGATCGACTTGCCCTCAACAGCGAACTGCTCGATGGCAGCCGGCGTCGAGCCGCCGTGCGGCCAGAGGTGCGAATTGAGATCCGAGACAGCGACATAGGCCTGGGTGTTGCCGAAGAGCGTGCCGAAATCGTAGCGGCCGAAGAAGCGGCGGCTGTCATAGTCACCGAGCGTGGCGCGCACGAGGCCGCCCGCTTCAGCCGATGGATCGCGCGTCAGGTAGGCGATTGTGCCGCCGAGCGCAGCCGAAGACGGTGAGCCGACATCTGCGGTGCCCTGGTTGACCTGGATTTGCGACAGGCTTTCCCCCATCACGAACTTTTGCGCCGGGGCGCCGCCAAGATAGTAGGAAGCGTTGAACAGCGGAACGCCGTCGAGCGTCTGGCCGATCTTGGAGTTGCGCAGGTTCACTTCGAAGCCGCGGATGTTGATCGCGTAGGACCACGGATCATTGTTTGAGCTGTCGCCGCCGCGGATCTGGACGCCCGGGACGAGCTTGATCGCATCGACGATGTTCTGGGCGGCCGGCAGGCCTTCGAGGCGGTCGGCGGTGATGACGTTGTTTCCGCGCGCGACAGCCTCGCCGGTCACGACAACCGTATCGGCTTCGGCGACGGAGGCGGCTTCAGCCACGGGCGCGGCTTCTTGTGCGTGCACCACGCCCCCAAGAAGAGCGAGCAGCGATACGCCGATGATGGATTTTTCGCGTTTGGACATTGTGAACCCCTTTGCGGTTAACCTTTCGACCTTATGTCTGCAGCGCTGCAGGCTTGGCCAATACTTGGCATCTATGGCCGCCATAGGCGCGCGCCTTGTCCTGCGATGAAACTCGTCGCAAATCCGTCAGAAAACGGTCATGGCCGGGTCATCAGAAATTCCTATTCGAACCTGCATCAGTCTGCTGCGCATAGGCTGGGGAGCCCGTCCGTGGGGGAAGGAACAGGCGCATGGCGATAAACCTGCAGCATCTGCGATCGTTTCATGCGGTCGCGCTTGACGGAAGCATCACGCGCGCGGCTCGTCGCCTTTCGATTTCGCAGCCCACACTGTCACAACAGCTTCGCGCTCTCGAACTGCGCCACAAGGTAACGCTGTTCGAAAGCCGGAAGCAGCCGATGCAGCTAACGGAAGCTGGCAAGCAGTTGTTTGGGTTGACGCGGCAACTGTTTGTGGTGAGCGGCGAAATAGAAGGTCTTTTCGGAGACTCGTCAGAGCCTGACAGCGCTGAACTCCGACTAGGATCAGATTCTCCGGCATACGCCGCCCGCTTGTTATCCGAACTTCTCTTCGAGCAGCCCAAAGCGCGTGCGCATGTGCGGATCGGAAATGCACGTGAAGTTGCGCTCTGGCTGAAGGACGCGCAGATCGACGCCGCTATTTGCAGCGATCCACCGGTTGACGATGCGTATGACTACCAACTCCTTTACCGTGACGAGCTTTCGCTTGCGATGCCGTCAGGTCATCGTTTGGCAAACGCCGAGCAGGTTATGCTGACGGAAATTGCTGATGAAAGGCTGTTACTCCGTGAACCAACTTCCCGAACGCGAATTTCAACCGAACAATGGTTGATAACGGGCGGTGTTCAGCCTGGTGTGACCGTTGAATTCAACAGCCGGGAAGCGATCCGCGAGTCGATTGCGCTGGGGTTGGGCGTGAGTTTCTTCTATTCAGCCGAATGCCCGCCGGATCGCCGCATCGTCTACCGGCGGGTCACCAGTCTGGTTCCGGCGCCGAGTTTTACCGGGTACGTCGTGTGCCTTCTGGAAAGACGACGCACGCCTGTCATGCGGCTGGTGTTCGCAATTGCGGAACGCCTTGCCAGGACCAGCCCATTGCCGCTTTGAACTGCACGTCATTTTTTGGGGCACAAGCTGTGTTGGCCAGGGATGCAAGGCATTCCGGCGGCATGCTTGTCACTGTCAGGGGTGTCGGTCTTGGTCATGTCCGAACGGTATCTCCAACAAAGCTGCCCACTCGATCCAGTGGCGATGGATGCAAGTTTCGGCTGCCCTGACGACATGAGCGCGAAACGGGCAGCCCGCAAACTTCTTTGCCGGCAGGATGAAAACCCGGAAAACCGCGGCAACGTTTCGGTGTCCGAAATGGTCGCGCCTTCACGAGGCAGTCTTCCGTAAGCCAAATCCCAGGCTATGCACGTTTCCGGCGATCTCCAGCCCGGCAGCGGCGAGGCAGCCGAATGACCGGGCTGAGGTGACCCGCCGGACGCCGAACCTGATCATCGCAGCAGGCCTCGCCCAATGCCGTTGTTCGATGATGCTCGACAAACAGGACAAGCGATCACAAGAGCGCGGATCGCGCTGGACCTATGAGCCCTGCGCCAGGCGCACAACTGTAGCGACCAGGGGTATCAGGGTTTCGCCAAAGCCCGCGCCAACGCCGGGCGAGCGTAGCAGGCATCGGTCCAGCGCTGCACATTGGCATGTTCACTATAGTCGAAGCGGATACTCCCCATCAGATGCATCACCGAAGCTACATTCAGATCTGCCACCGAAAAGGCGTTTCCCACCAGCCAGTCGCGTCCTTCTAACGCTGTATCCAGAACCTTCAGCGGCCGTTGCAGGTTCTTAGTGGCGTGCTCAACGACCTTCGGATTGCGTTTCTCCTCAGGTGTGAAAAGCTTCTGGATCACGATCTGCATCTGCAGCGGTTCAATTTCACTGATGGCCCAGACGCTCCATTGCCAGGTCCGCGCCTCATCCTCGCCTGAAGAGGGGTACAGCGCTCCGCCATAACGCTTGGCCAGATAGAGGTTGATGGCCATGGACTCAAAAAGCTGCAGGTCGCCGTCGATCAAGGCTGGGATACGGCCATTGGGGTTGACGGCAAGATAGTCAGCGCCCTTAGAGTCGGCGCCATAGGTGACTGGCAAATGCTCATAGTCGATGCCGGTTTCCTCCATGCCCCAGATGGCGCGGATCGCGCGGGAGCCGGAAATGCCGAACAGTTTGGGCTTGGTCACGGGTTCTGGTCCCCTCGATGGCGGTGTCGGAAAAAAGCGAACCGGTCTCGAATTGCGCAGATTTACCGATTCAGCCAGCGCAAAGTTGACGTCAGTCGGCGAGGGCGGCGGCACGTGTCACCTTGAAAACGGGAGGTCAAGGACGATGATGACCGGAGCTGACATGATCCGTTTCAACCGGTTGGAAATTGTTTGGTGGGCGATCGAAGTCATCCAAGACGGATGCTCGCAGCTTCATCTTTTCTGCCTAAGCGAATATTCTCGACGGCTTTCAACATCAGACTGCGGAAAGTCATGGCATGCCGTCGGGCTTTCTGCGGGCGACATAAAGGTGAAGCGGACAGAGTTTGAAGATCGGCTCAAGGCAACGCTCTCGGCCAACGGCTATCCCGCCGGCGCGGCAAGCGACGAGATCAACTGGCCGCTGCTTTTTGCTATCATGGTTACCTTCATCGTTGCTGCAACCGCCCTCTATGGGCCCATGGCCGCCTGCATGGTTGAGCTTTTCCCAACCCGTATCCGCTATGCGGCCATGAGCTTTCCTTCCCATGTCGGGACCGGCGGGTTCGGAGGACTGCAACCGGCCATTTCCTTCGCTATCGTCACCGCCGTTGGCGATATCTACACAGGTCTCTGGTTCCCGTTCATCGTGACGGCGGTGGCCATCATGCTCACCCTCGTCCTTCTACCTGAAACCCGGCATCGGAGCGTTCTGGAGTAGCGAACGACGCCTCAAACGGCCCATCGTCGGCAAGGCGCCTTGACCTTTCCAACAACTGGCATCTCTAATGCCGAAAACACCAAGGGAGGTCATGCGCATGGACACGACGAACCGGCTGGAGCTGTTGGGCGCGCCTGGATCACCTTATACCCGCAAGATGATTGCGCTGTTGCGCTACCGGCATGTTCCGCATGCCATCATCTGGGGAGGCCACCAGTCGCCGCCCGCTGGGTATCCCGTGCCGAAGGTAAAGCTGTTGCCAACGGTCTATTTCAAGGACAGCCGCGGCGAAACGGAGGCGGTGGTGGATTCCACACCCATCATCCGGCGCCTCGAGCGCGAGCATGCCGCGCGCAGCGTGCTGCCGCCGGGCGGCTTCCTCGGATTGCTGAACGACCTGATCGAAGATTTCGCCGACGAGTGGCTGACGAAGGCAATGTTCCACTATCGCTGGTATCACGAGGCAGACCGCAAAAATGCGGCACCCTTGCTGCTCTTCTGGTCCGCGCCATTGGCGGACGACGAGACCGCCCGGCGCATGAGCGCCTTTTTCACCAAGCGCCAATTCGAGCGCCTTTATGTTGTTGGATCCAACGACGTCACCGCGCGAACCATCGAAGAGAGCTATGCCCGCTTCGTGACGGTTCTCGACAAGGTGATTGAACGATCCGGCTTTGTCCTGGGAAAGCGCCCCTCATCGGCCGACTTCGCCATCTACGGACAATTGACCCAGCTCGCCATCATCGAGCCGACATCCGCGGCCATCACGCAAGGCTTGTCGCAACGCGTCCGGGCCTGGGTCGACCGCGTGGAAGACTTGTCCGGCGCCGCGCCAACGGATCAGGACTGGTTGCCGCCAGAAGAGGCCGGAGCGCGCTTGCAGCCGCTGCTGACGGAAATCGGCCGGGTCTATGCGCCTTTCCTGTTGGCGAATGCCGAAGCGGTGTACGCCGGAAAGGCCGACTTCGAAACGCAGATCGACGCACGCGCCTGGACACAGCCAACGTTCCCTTACCAGGCCAAGTGCCTTCAATGGCTGAGAGAAAGCTACACTGCGCTAGGCTCTTCGGATCGCGCGCTGGCCGATGCCGCGTTCAAGGGAACGGGCTGCGAAGCGATGTTCACGCTCTGAGGCCGGCGCGGAAACGTCAGGCGAAGGTCGCAAATGGACATAAAAATGTGACCTGCCCGACACCGAACCGTATCAGAATGCCCCTAAAGCTGGACCTCAACTAGGGGGCACCGCATGGGCGATCCGAAACTTGTCTATTCGCTCGAGATCCGCGTGCTGGATCTCGAGAAGAAAATTGAAGGCCTTGCAAAGCAGGTCGAGACCCTTGCAGCGGGGCGGAAGGGTTCATCGCCGACCGGGTCGGCGCCGCTCCCGGCCATCTTGATCAAGCGCATCAGTGACGGCGAAAACCCGGTCCGGGCCGTCCGGCAGTTCCGCCTGATGACACAGCGCGAACTGGGAGAGCGCAGCGGCATCCGGCCGAACCATATTTCCGCGATCGAGCGCGGCATGTCTTACGGCCTCAAGACGGCGCGGCGGCTGGCTGAAGCGCTTGAAGTCCAGGTCGATCTGCTGCTCGCCTGACCGCCGCTCCGGTCAGGGCGCCGCATTCGCGGTGACGCGGGCTTTAGGCACAAAGACAAACCCGTCGCCCGACCGGGTAAAGCCCGCCAGCGGCAAGGCAAAGCCGAGCGCGCGGGAGATGCGGCCAGAAATGCGCACCTCAAACTTGCCCGGCGCGCCGGGCGCGACACGGAGCAAGGCCGCAAAGCGTGTGCCGGCCGCGTTCTCTGACTGGAGCGGTATGACCAGCTTGCCTTCGTCGCAGGAGATATCCCCGCGCAGATCGCTCCATCCGGATCCAAGTACGTCGCGGTTGAGATCCAGAACATCGCTGGTTGCGACGCCGACGGCCTCGGTACATTTATTGCCCGCGAACCGGATCGAGGGGCCTGCGAGCTTCACCTTGCCGCCGGACTGCTGGAGCCAGCGCGCCGTTTTCTCGTACTCCAGCAAGTCGAGCGTGATCACATAGTCTTTCAGGGTGATCGCCGGGCCGCGTTCGAATGACACCTTGCCGTTGCCGATGCCGTGGTCACCGCTCCAGGCCACAGCGTATTGCAGCTTTCCTGTGAGCAGGGCGTTCGCATCGAGTTCGAGATCCGCATCTCCGTAAGTCGTGCCGTTGTATTTGAGGCCTTCGAGCCGGCCGCTCAGAACCGAGCCCACTGCGCCCGACCACTCGGCGCCGGTCGACGATATACCGGAGTATCTCAGCGCCGTACCCAGCGGCAGGAAGGCGAGGCTTGCAATCGCGGCGATCAGCAGCACCAGGATGACGACAAAGAAGCGGATCATGCGTTCTGCGCTCCGGGCGCGGCGCCCCCGACGAGCGCTGTTTCAGCTCATACTGAACAACATTCCGTTTGCGCCGGTCAAATCGAAACTGCAGGCGCCCGGGGTAAATGGGCTGGCCCAACTTCTCCCCGGGGGGGGCTTGCAACCGGCGGATATGACATGGACACTAAAGTTTGGGTGAGGTGATGAACGATGCAGCAAGCTGAAGATTTCCGGCAGGAGACGCGGGCCCTGAGCCGTCTCGTCTCCTCACTGCCGGTCGCGGCGTTCAACCGGCCGACTCAGTTCAAGGATTGGACGATCACCGAGGTGATCCGCCACCTGCATTTTTGGAACAAGATGGCGCATTACCAGCTGAGTGATCCCGGCCAGCTGATGGAACACCTCAAGCTGATGCAGACGCGCGGCATCACCATGCGCGCCTATGAGGCTGAGCGGCTCGGCCATCTGAGCGAAGGCGCCTTGCTGGTCGAGTGGGTTTCGTGGGCAGAAGCGGCGGCAGACCTGTTTGCGCAGGCAGACCCAAAAGCGCGCCTGAAATGGGCTGGGCCCGACATGAGCGCGCGGTCGTCGATGACAGCCCGGCAGATGGAAACCTGGGCGCATGGCCAGGAAGTGTTCGACTTCGCCGGCCGCAAGCGCGGGAACGAAGACCGCATCGCCAATATCGTCACGTTGGGTGTGAACACATTCGGCTGGACCTATGCAACGCGCCGCGAGACGCCGCCCGGGCCGATGCCGCACCTGGTGCTGACCGCGCCATCCGGCACTGTTTGGACGCACGGCGAGCCGAGCGGGAGCGAACGGATTGAAGGCCTCGCAGAGGAATTCTGCCAGGTTGTCACGCAAACCCGTAGCATCGCAGATACCAGCCTTCGCGTGACAGGACCCGTTGCCACCGACTGGATGAGTAAGGCGCAGTGCTTTGCCGGCCCGCCCAACCCGCCGCCAGCGCCGGGAACCCGGTTCACGTTGACGCGCGCCGACATCTGACACCTCTGGACAAGGCGCCAGCCCGCGCTACGAGACACTCAACAAAGCATCCCTCCGGAGACCAGGCCATGTCCATTCTGCTGCTCGAGAAACGCGGGCCAATCGCCCTCATGACGCTGAACCGTCCCGAGATGATGAACGCGCTCGGACAGGAAGGTGATGGCCCGGCCGTTGCCGCCGTCTGCGCCCAGATCATGGCTGATCCGTCGATCCGCTGCGCCGTGCTCACCGGCGCGGGACGCGCATTCTCGGCAGGCGGCGACGTCAAGGCGATGAAGGAGAAGACCGGCGCATTTGGCGGAAGCCCGGCAGACATCCGTGAGGGTTATCGGCGCAACATCCACATGATCGTCCGTGCCCTGTACAATCTCGAAGTGCCGCTGATCTCGGCGATAAATGGCCCGGCGATCGGGCTTGGCTGTGACGTCGCGTGTATGGCGGATATCCGGATCGCGGCGGACACCGCCAGGATGGGGGTGACCTTCCTGAAGCTCGGACTGATCCCCGGTGATGGCGGCGCCTGGCTGCTGCCGCGCCTGATCGGATCGTCCCGCGCCGCCGAACTTCTGTTCACGGGCGATGTGATCGACGCAAGGACCGCCGAGGAATGGGGCCTCGTGAGCCGGGTTGTGCCCGCGGATCAATTGATGGACGAAGCGATGGCGCTCGCCGGCAAGATTGCACAGCAGCCGCCGCAAGCCCTGCGGCTGGCCAAGACGCTGATGCGGCACGGCGCGAATTCGTCCTACGACACGATCATGGAACTCTCGGCAGCCTCGCAAGCCTTGATGCACGAGACGCAGGACCATGTCGAAGGCGTCAACGCCATCCTTGAGAAACGCACGCCCAGCTTCAAGGGCAAATAGGCAGGCGCGTGGAGCCGGACAGGGCGGGCCCCTCCGGTGTTGAGACCTTATACCAACGGGCAATAAATCCGACTCACTGGGATTCCCAAACTGACCGACTTCTGATTCGACTGGTGGCGAGGAGGACCGCGCCATGGGAACGGCTATCGGATTGCGAGCGGATTATTCGGGGGCGGATCTTCGGAAGGCGGCGAAG
>CAMEDD010000038.1 GCA_945913285.1 Candidatus Sulfopaludibacter sp. SbA3 | reverse complement strand
GAAATGATCCTGCCAAGCGAATGGCTGCCCGTCGTCTGGGGCGGAGACGGTCCGGTGTTCGAGGACCAGACCGAGGCAAACGAAATCCTCGGCCTGATCATGGCGCTCTACAACGACATCACATCCAGGCTTGATGATCCTGACACTTACGAACCCTTGCTCGACCAGGACCTCGACGGGACGTTCCTGTGGGAGTTCTGGGCCGAGGGGTTCGGCAAGGCAATCGCCTTGCGCCCGTGGGCCTGGTCGACGTTCAAGGATCGGCCAGAAGATGACCCTGCTGCCGGCGCGTTCATGATGCTTGCCGCGCTCGCCACGATCGCGCGGGCAACCGACGAGGATCCAGGCCTCTACGATGAACTCGATGAGCAGGTCAGCTATGAAGCCCCGCAGATGATCGCAACCTGCGTACTCGAACTCCACAACGACCGACTCTCAAACCATCAACTCAAGCCGCGAACTGAAAAGGTCGGCCGAAATGATCCGTGTCCCTGCGGATCGGGAAAGAAATACAAGAAGTGCTGCCTGCAAGCTGAAAAGCTGTGAGGCCTACGCACCGCTTACTGTTCTCCGCCTCCAGCTGCTTCAGCCGGCGCACCTCGTCCGTCGACAGGGCGCCGAACTTCTTGCGCCAGTTGTAGATCGTCTGCTCGCTAACCTTGTGTCGCTTCGCAACAATACCGGCTGGCTCCCGATCCGCTTCCCGCAGGATCGCCACCATCTCTTCGTCCGTAAAACGGGCCTTCCGCATGATAACCACCTTTCCAGATGGTCGCGTCCCAAGCAAGAACTGGTCCAAAAAACCTGGGGCAGGTCAGCTCTTTTCGTTTCGAAGGCGTTCGATTCTTTTTTCGACATCAACCACTTCAAAGCGGATCGAACTTTGGAGCAGCAGACCGCACACAGAACTATCCATTTGCATGCCTGCCCATCTGAAGCAGCTTCTGCTTGCCATCAAAACGATGGGCGAGGCGCCACCTTTTCGCGCCGCCGGAGGAGACTTAAATGAGCAGGCCGCCGCCATCCGATTAAAGACAGGCGCGGGCCTCAGGTTTCAGATTCCGAATCTGGGTATCGGTCAAAGACAAGGGAACACCGTTGTTGGTAGATTGTTGGCATCCGAGTATGACCTGCTAACAAATCCACCAACAAATTTTCCGGATGCCAACACACGGCATCGGACCACTCCAAACCCAATCGGTCTCTAAGTCTTGGATTTATTTTACTATTTTATTGTGTCTCGGGCCGTTTCGAACTGTCTGAAACTGCCGGATGGTGCCCCTGGCCGGACTTGAACCAGCACTCCTTGCGGAAGCGGATTTTGAATCCGCCGCGTCTACCATTTCACCACAGGGGCACGCGCCGCGTGCCAGCCGTTCCTGCCGCACGGGGCGCCCCACTGTCAATCGCGTGTCCGCCCCAGCCCCACTCGTGACGCTCCGCCGCATTGCGGGCCCGGCGGTGTTGGCGTGAAAGGATCGCATGACGGCATTTTCGACCCTTCTTTCCGGCTGGCGTTGGCCGGTGCTGGCCCTTATCGCTTCGGCCGCAATGCTGGCAGGCGCGCATGCTTTCGAAACCTTCGGCGGCCTCGCCCCCTGCCCGCTCTGCCTGCGCCAGCGCGAGGTCTACTGGGCTCTGATCGCCATGACGCTGACCGGCCTCGGAATATGGCGGCTCGCGCCAAAGCGCCGCTTCCTTGTCGCCCTCAACGTGCTGATCGGTCTTGTGTTCGTCACCGGGGTGGTCGTCGCTGCCTATCATGCCGGGGTCGAATGGAAGATTTTCCCGCCGCCGGCCGGCTGCTCTGCCGCCAGCGCCGGAGTCAATCCGCTGGAGATTGGCAGCCTCGACCAACCCCTGGTCATTCCCCGCTGCAATGAAGCGCCGTGGCATTTCATTGGCCTGTCGATGGCCGGATGGAACGGCGTCATCTCGCTGATCCTCGCCGGCATCAGCTTTGCCGCCGCCGCGTTCACGCTGCGCAGCTACAAAACCGCGTAGGACGCCGCACCCGCGATCAGCGCGGCGAATGCGCCAAGCGTCGCCACCCGCCGCAGCCGCCGCATCCAGACAGGCAGGCCCGCCCCGTCCGAATCCCAGATGCCCTGCATCAGGTGGGCCAGCGCCAGTGCGCCGAACACCGGCCAGCCGAGCGCGCCCAGCACGCCGTACAAAACAGCCGCCCAACCTGCGAGCGACCCGAGCACGGATAGAACCATGATGCCTGTCCGCGGCAGCCCGCCGCCCTGCGCGTTCGCCTCCGCGCCCCATCGCACGCCGCCAAGGAAAGACAGGATCACCGCGCCATAGACCAGCAGCACCAGTCCCGCCTGCGCCTTCAGCACCGGGTCGCCGGCTGCCGCCCACATCACCCCCGCGCCTGCCGCAAACGGGATCAGCCCCGCCAGCGTCAGGGCCAGCGGTACACCCGGTATCCCAAACAGTCTCATGCCCTACAGCCCCAGCACCTTGCGTGCGATGATATTCTTCTGAATCTCGTTCGTGCCGCCATAGATCGACTGCGCGCGCCCGCCAAAGTAACTGGCCACATCGCGCCCGCTCGTCCCCGCCGACGGGGCCTTGTGTCCCACGAACGGGCCCGCCGCTTCAAGGAAAAGTTCCGTGATCGCCTGGTGGGTCTCCGTCGCGAGGATTTTCACCGTCGAGGACGCATCCCCCACCGACCCTCCGGAGACCTGCGCCGAGAGGATGCGCAATACCGTCATCTCGAGCCCGTCCACGGCAATCTCGGTCCGCGACAGCCGGCTCGCAAATCCGGCATCATCCATCAGCCGGTCATTGCCGCCGTCAGGCACCGCCGAGGCGAGCCCCCGCACATGCCGCAGCATCGCGCGCTTGCCGCCGATGCGGGCATAAGACGTCCGCTCGAAGCCCAGCAGGTATTGCGAATAAGTCCAGCCCTTGCCCTCTTCCCCGATCCGGTAGGCCTCGGGTACCGTCACATTGTCGAACAGCACTTCGTTCAGCGCATGCGCCCCGTCGATCGAGATGATCGGCTTCACCGTCACGCCCGGCGCGTTTAGCGGGCAGCAGATGAAGCTGATGCCTTCCTGCTTCTTCTCGCCCCGGCTGGTACGCGCGAGCAGGAAAATCCAGTCGGCATGCTGCGCGGCGGACGTCCAGATCTTGTGGCCGTTCAACATATAAACGCCGTCCTTCAGCACCGCCGAAAATTCGAGGCTCGCAAGATCCGATCCCGCGCCCGGCTCGGAATAGCCCTGCGCCCAGCCGACCGACCCGTCACGGATACCCGCCAGCCACTCAGCCTTCTGGGCGTCACTTCCGAACGTGTAGATGACCGGCCCGACATAGATCACGCCCATCGGCGTCACCGTCGGAACACCGGCGCGTTCCAGCTCCTCGTCGAACACATACTGCTCTTCGATCCCCCAGCCCGGCCCGCCATATTCCACCGGCCAGGCCGCCGCGAGCCAGCCCTTGGCGCCGAGCGCCATTTCGGACTTGCGCACGTCCGGCGTCGTCAGCGGCGTGCCGGCTTTGTATTTCGCTATGATATCCTTCGGGAACTCCGTCTCGAACCAGCGGCGCACATGAGCGCGGAACGTCTCGGTCTCGGGCGCAAATTTCAGGTGCATGTCCGTTATCCTCACATCGGCGCAAACCGTATGCGGATGCTTGCCGGAGACAAGAGGTCACGCGGCGAGAAGGGCCCTTGCAAACAAGAAAGCCCTCCCCGTTTCCGGGAAGGGCTCATTGCAAGGGGTTGCGCAGCTTATTCGGCCGGCGCGGCTTTTACAGTTTCGATCCACTGATCGACTTTACGCGTCAGCACGTCGAGCGGCAGGGCGCCGCCGCCCAGCACAGTGTCGTGGAAGGCGCGGATGTCGAACTTGTCTCCCAGTTCGCCTTCAGCTTTCGCCCGCAGCGTCTGGATGTGGATCATGCCGATCTTGTAGGCCGTCGCCTGACCGGGCGTCACGATGTAGCGCTGCACTTCCGAACGGGCCTGCGCTTCGGTGATGGCCGAATTTGAAAGGAAGTACTGAACGGCCTGCTCTTCGGTCCAGCCTTTCGAATGGAGACCGGTATCGACCACGAGCCGGATAGCGCGCCAGATTTCCGAACCGAGGCGTCCGAAATCCGAGTACGGACTTTCAAACGTGCCCGGCATTTCAGAGGCAAGCTTCTCAGAATAGAGGCCCCAGCCTTCGCTATAGGCGGTAAAGCCAGCCTGCGTGCGGAATTGTGGCACGCTGGTCAGCTCCTGCGCAATCGAGATCTGCATATGGTGGCCCGGCAGGCCCTCATGATACGCGATCACTTCCAGCTCGCCCTTGGGCATCGCCTTCATGTCCGAGAGGTGGGCATAGTAGATGCCGGGGCGCGAGCCATCCGGCGTCCCGGGATAATAGTGCTGGGCGGCGCCCGGCTGCTCGCGGAAGGATTCAACGCGCTTCACCACGAGATCTGCCTTCGGCAGAATGCCGAAATAGTTCGGCAGCTGCGTCTTGATCTTCTCAATCGCGGCGGTGGCGTCTGCGATGTAGGCCTCACGGCCTTCATCCGTATCCGGATAGTAGTGAAGCTCATTGTCCTTGTCGTCACGGATGCTGGAGAAGAATTCCTGCAGCGTACCGGTAAAGCCGGCAGAGGCCTTGATCGCTTCCATCTCGGCCTGGATACGGGTCACTTCCGACAGACCAAGCGCGTGAATCTCGTCAGCCGTCATGTTGGTTGTGGTCTGTCCGGCGAGCATGAAATTGTAATAGGCCTCGCCATTCGGCTGCGTGCTCGTGCCTTGCGGGCCCGCCGGATCCGGCGAGTTCGCCATGTCTTCGGTCGCAAAAGCGATCAGGTCATTATAGAAAGTCAGCATCTGGCCTTTCAGCGCGGCCTCGGCTTCGGCGGTCAGCTCGGCAGCGACTTCGGGTGTTGTCTTGCCTGCATCGACCAGCGCCTGAACGTCGGTCTTGAAATCAGCGAAGATCGCCGAGTCCGGGCCATCCGTGAACGGAGCGCCCGTGATAACTTTCCTGGATTGGTCGATCACGCCCTCATAGGCAAACTTCGGCGCATGCACACCCTTGGCGGCATTGTCCCTGGCGATCGCCAGCGCATCCTGCAGGGACGCCGCTGCAGCGGTATAGCGCTTCACCAGCGCGCGCGCGTCGGCTTCGTCCTCCACCGCATGGAACTGCATCAGGAAGGTCGGCGCAAAGCTCTGCAGGCCGCTCATCTGGTCGAAGACGAGGCCATTGTTGCGGTAGGCCACGGTCGCGGCGGCGCGCTCATACTGGTAAACCCAGAGATCGTAGGAATCCTTGTCCGCCGGCGACAGGGTCTCGTAGTCGAACTTCGCCTTCAGCTCATCCACCGCAGCCTTCTGCAAGGCCAGCTGCTCGTCGGCGCAGGCGAAGGTGAAGCAGTCGACCTGGTCATTCTTGTCCTTGCGGCCAAGGAAGGTCATCTGGATCGGGCTTAGCTGCAGCTGTTCTTCATACTTGGCATCAAACCAGGCATTGAGCTGCGCGCTGACGGCGGCGGCCTTTTCCGCCGGGGACGGCTTGTTGAGCGCTTCAGTCGTGGGATTTGGCGTGCAAGCCGCCAGGGTGGCAATCAGGGCAAGAGCCGAAACGGCGGTGCGGAACATCGAGGGTCTCCTGAAAACGGACTTTCCGTTTAACGATAAATTCCCGTAACCCTCGCCGCTGCCCGCGTCAATCCACCGCGAAAGAGCCGCCGAGAACGCGTCTGAATTGGCAATTGCGGAATCCCCGGCTAAGCAAAAACTCATGACCAATACAAACTCTGCTTCCGCCCCCCGTTCGATCCGTCTTGGCACGCGCGGCTCGCCCCTCGCCCTTGCGCAGGCCCATCAGATCGCCGCGAGCCTCAAGGCCGCGTCCGGCGGCGCGATCGAGGCCGAGATCGTCACCTTCACCACCACCGGTGACAAGCTGACCTCGGAACGGCTGATCAATTCCGGCGGCAAGGGCCTGTTCACCCGCGAACTCGACGAGTCGCTCAGCGAGGGCGAAATCGACATTGCCGTGCACAGCCTCAAGGACGTCCCATCCCTGCTGCCGCCCGGCCAGGTTTTCGTCGCCTTCCCCGAGCGCGAAGACCCGCGCGACGGGTTCGTCTCAAAACTTGCGACCTCGCTGCGCGAGCTTCCGCACGCCGCCCGCCTCGGTACCGCCTCGCTGCGCCGCGAAGCCCAGGCCCTCGCCCTGCGCCCGGACCTGCAAGTCATCACCTTCCGCGGCAACGTGCAGACAAGGATGCGCAAGCTTGAAGAAGGCCAGGCCGACGCGACCTTCCTCGCGATGGCCGGCCTGCGCCGCCTCGGATACGACCATATGGCGACGCCCATCCCGGTCGAAGACATGCTGCCCGCCGCGGCGCAGGGCATCATCGGCGTCGTCGCGCGCGATGACGCCGATGACGAACTGCGCGGTGTGCTCGCCCAGCTGAACGTCGCCGTCAGTGAAGCCGCCGCCACAGCCGAACGCTCTTTCCTCGCCATGCTGGATGGCAGCTGCCGCACGCCGATCGCGGCGCACCTCTTCGATGAAGGCGGCCACTGGCGCCTCACCGGCGAAGTGCTCAGCCCGTCCGGAGACCAACGCTGGAGCGCCACCGGCACCGCCCGCAAAGGCGCAACAATGGACCAGCTCGCCGCCCTCGGCCGCGATGTCGCCGGCGAGATCCGCGAAACCGCGCAAGGCGGCCTGCCGGTCTTCGAGGACAAGCGGTGAGCTTGCCCGTCATCGTCACGCGGACGCTGCCCGGCGCCCGTGACACGGCGGACTCCCTGTTGCGGCTCGGCTACGCGCCCATCCTCTCGCCGATGCTGGCCATTGAGGAAACCGGCCTTGATGCCCGCGATCTCGCAGGCATCCGGCATCTCGTCTTCACCAGCGCCAACGGCGTACGCGCGTTGCAAGGCGCGCCGCTTGATCCTGACCTGATCGCCTGGTGCGTCGGCCCCTCCACCGCAGAGGCCGCACGCGAGGCGGGCTTTGGCGCAATCACCGAAAGCGATGGCAACGCCGATGATCTCGCCCGGCGCATTCTCGCCGCGCGCCCGGGCGGCCCGCTGCTGCACATCGCCAACGAAGCGGCAGCTGGAAACCTTGTGGCTGCCCTCGTGGCCGGCGGGCTCGACGCTCGCTTCTGCGCGCCTTACCGCACACAGGCTGCCGCTTCGCTGAGCCCCGAGGCGCTCGCTGCGCTGGCAGGCGCGTCTCCCGTCATCCTGCTCGTGCATTCGGCCAAGGCGGCCAACGCCGTCGCCGCAAGCCATCCCTGTCTTGACCGCGCGGGCCTAATTGCCATTTCCGAAGCGGCGCTCGCCCCGCTCAAAGGCCTGGCGGGCCGGGGCGAATGGATCGCGGCGCGCCCGAACGAGGACAGCCTGATGGACGCGCTTCGTGAGGCCGCAGTCGCACTTTGCCCTTGAATCGCCGCTATGCCACACTCTTTCGCAACCTGAATACGCCACAGTGACCCAATGAGTGACGATCCCTTCCCCGATCCGGACCGCACGAACGGCCCGATTGACGCCCAGTTCGAACCGGCCCCGGCCGGTCCGGTCAACTCCGCGCGTCCGGGGCCCGGCTGGACCGCGCTTGGCGCCGCCACCGTGATTGCGGCGCTCACGGGCGCCGCCGCCGGCATCTTCGGCGCCGATCTCATCCGCCCCCGGACGGACATCGAACGGCTCGACGCGCGCCTTGACCAGATGGACGCCGTGCAGTCCGCCATCGACCAGAAACTCTCCGAGCCGGCCGCAGCTTCCGCCGAACTGGCCGGCCTCATCGGCGAACTCGACACCGTCTCCCGCCGTCTTGACCAGGCGATTGCCGCCGGCGGGAACCCCGAAGCGATTGCCACACTGACCGCCCGCATCGACGCCCTGGAAGGCCGCGCGCCCATCTTGCCGCTGGCTGCCGCGGGCGCTGATGTCAGCGTACTGACAAACCGCCTCGCGAGTCTCGAAGCGGCCGCGCGCGAGGCCGAGAGGAAATCCGCCGCGGCCGCCAGACTGAACGACAACCGGGCCGAAGCCGCCCTCGCCCTCTCGGCCATCGAAGCTGCGGTCCGCCGCGGGGCCAGCTTTGAAGCCGACTACCGCGCCTTGCGGAGTGCGGCGCCGGACAATGGCACCATCAAACGGCTCGCCCCCTACATCACCGGTGTGGCGGCCTTGACGCGTCTTCAGTCGGAATTTGTCTCCGTGCGCACCGCTGTCCTCGCTGCCGAGACCCCGGAGAAGGGTGCCGGCCGCCTGTCCTGGATCGACAAGGCCTTCGGCGATGCCGTCAGTGTGCGTCCGGCCGATGGCAAGCATGCCGCGCTCGTCAAATCGCTCGACAGCGCCGCCGCCGCCTTGTCGGCGAGCAACCTCGACGGCAGCGTGCGCGCACTGGATAGCCTTGATGGCGCCGCCGCCCGCGCGGCGGAAGACTGGATCCGGCGCGCAGAGCGCCGCATTACGCTGGAAGCGGCGCTCGAGGATGTCCGCCTCAGCCTGAGTGACGGAGCCACGGACACACGATGAGCCGGTTTTTCCTTTTCTTTTTCGTGATCATCCTCGTGATGGCCGGTGCAGTGCTGGCCTGGTGGGCGTTCAGCCTTCCGGGCGAAGTGACCTTCCCCGTCGGCCAGGAAATCGTCGCCGTTCGCTCCGGCGTGGCCGCGATGCTGATCGTCCTGCTCGGCGGCCTGCTCGCGCTCGTCTGGTGGCTGGCAACCGGCCTGCTCGTCCTGCCGGGCCGCATCTCGAAAGCCCGCCGCCTCGCACGCACCCGCAAAGCCAACGCCGCGCTTGCGGAAGGCTTGCTGGCAGCGGAAGGCGGCGACGCGAAAGCCGCGCTGAAACTCGCCCGCCGCGCCATGCGCCATGCCGAGGACGAGCGCCTCAAACTCCTCCTCGAAGCCCGCGCCGCCGAAGCCAACGATGACTGGGCTGGCGCCGAGCGCGCCTGGGGCCTGCTCACCCGTCTGCCCGGCGGACAACTCGCCGGCCTGCGCGGCGCTGCCACCGCCGCTTCCGAACGCGGCGACCAGCTGACCGCCGAAAGCCGCGCCCGCGAAGCCCTCGCCCTCAAATCCGACGCCGACTGGCCGTTCAATTCGCTGTTCGACCTGCAAGTTTCCAAAGGCGATTGGAACAAGGCGCTCGAAATGCTGTCCCTTGGCGAGAAACGCGGCCTCGTCCAAGGCATCAACGTGAAGCGCCGCCGCTCCGTTCTGTATACGGCGAAGGCCGTGAACCTTCAGCATACGGAAAAACTGGCCGCCCAGAGGGCGCTGGCCGAGGCGATCCGGGCGGCGCCGGATTTTCCGCCCGCCGTCTATCACGGCGCGCGCTTCCTGATGACCGACGCCAAGGTCAAGGCCGCGCAAGGTGTGCTCGAACTCGGCTGGAAGGCGCGGCCACACCCCGCCCTCGCCCAACTCTCGCGCCGTCTGGTGCCGCAAGACTCCCGCTTCAATATCGCGGCGCGTCTCAAGGCGCTGGCCAATGTTCACCCCGACCACCGCGAAAGCCACATCCTGACCGCCGAGATCGCGATGGACACGGCCGACTGGGTTGGCGCGATCAAATCCCTGGCCCTGCTCGTCGAAGAAAACCCCACCGCGCGGCTTTGCCTGCTGATGGAGCGGGCCTTGAAAGGCTATGGCGACCAAGTCGAGGCCCAGCGCTGGGGCCGCATGGCGGCGTCCGCGTCCCGCGAGGCGGACTGGTCGGACATCGACCCTAAAGGCAATGCCTTCGACTATGACCGGGCGGGCTGGAGCCGCCTCGTCTATGCCTTCGGCGATGTCGGCGATCTCGTGCATGCGCGCTACGAAACCTATGGCCGCGAACTGGAGGCGGGCCGCGTGCTCGCCTTGCCGCTGGCCGACGAGGGCCCGCTGTCGACGCCGAAACCGCCGCAAGGCTCGCTGACCCAGCCGCTGGACTATGCCCAGGACGACGATTGACCCGCCAGGGACGGGCGCAAAACTGGCCTTGCGCCCCCCATGCCCTGCCAGTATATGCGGGGCCTCAAAGACAGGGCCGCTTTAGCTCAGCTGGTAGAGCACCGCATTCGTAATGCGGGGGTCAGGTGTTCAAGTCACCTAAGCGGCACCATTCCCTCTCCTTCCCTTTCCTGTTGCGCGCTCCGGCCTAGTTTGGCCGTATCATGCTAGCTGTTGTGTTTGGAAGTTCGGGCGGGATCGGGCGGGCGTTGGCCGAGGGCGTGATTGCGTCCCGCAACTACACTGCCGTGTATGCCGTTTCGCGCTCCGGCGCGGAGATTAAGGGCGCGTTCAACAGGCGGGCGGAGTTTACCGACGAGGCCCAACTGGCTTCGCTGTCCGCCGAGATCGGCGGGGCCGGGCCGGTCACGCTTTGCCTGGTGGCGAGCGGGCTTTTGTCCGCAGACGGAGTGCAGCCGGAGAAGACCTACCGGGCGCTGAGCGCGGATGCCTTCGCACGCGTGTTTGCGGCGAACACTATTGCCCCGGCCCTGATTGCGAAACACATGCTGGCGCTGATGCCGAAGGCCGAGCGCAGCGTTTTTGCGGCCCTGTCGGCGCGGGTCGGCTCGATCAGCGACAACCGGCTCGGCGGCTGGCATGCCTACCGAGCCTCCAAAGCGGCGCTCAACATGCTGATCCGGAACTTTGCGATCGAGCAGGCGCGGCGGGCGCCGGGGAGCATTTGCGTCGGGCTTCATCCGGGGACGGTCGATACGGGATTGTCGAAAGCGTTTCAGGGCGCCGTTCCGGGCGAGAACCTGTTCACGCCGGAGCAGTCGGCGGGGTATCTGTTGGATGTCATTGATCGCCTGAGCCCGGAAGATTCGGGCAAGTGTTTCGACTGGGCCGGAAAAGAGGTGCCGGCCTAGAGATTGAACTCACCGCGAATGACCGTGACAGCGCTGCCGGAAAGCTTGCAGCGCGCCCCTTCGGATTTCACCCCGACCCAGGCACCGCGGCCGGGATAGGCCTGGTAGCAGCGCGCTTCGGGCTTGCCGAAGTTTTCAGCGAGGATGCGCGAGAGCATCGTGTGCCAGCTGCCCGTGGCGGGGTCTTCATCGATGCCGGAGCCCGGTGCGAAGAAGCGGGACGTGGCGTCTGCGCCGTTCTCACCACCAAGGGCGAAGCAGCCGAAATTGCCCCTGTCCCAGCCGCCGCCTTCGGCGCCGAGGATTTTCAGCGCGCGTTGGTCCGGGGCAAGAGAACGCACGTCGGCGGGCGTCTCGAACCGGGCAGCGTAAAACATGCCGGTCCAGGCCTCGACGGGGCGCGCGCCGAGGGCAGCGGTGATTTCGTCCGTGACCGGAACAGGCCGGACCGGGGCGGACGGGAAATCCATTTCAAGGCGGCCGCCCGAAAGGCGTTTCACGACGAGGCGGCCTGACCTGACGGTGTCGAAGGCGATGGCTTCGCCGGCAAAGCCGCCATGCGCGAAGAGCACGTGGGCCGAGGCAAGGGTTGCGTGACCGCAGAGCGGCACTTCGACCGCGGGCGTGAACCAGCGCAGGTTCCATACGCCTTCGCCCGCCGGGACGAGATAGGCGGTCTCGGCCACATTGTTCTCGGCCGCGATGGCGAGGAGGGTTTCATCCGGCAGGACGGCATCCAGCTGCATGACGCAGGCCTGGTTTCCCTCGAAGGTTTTCGACGCAAAGGCATCGACCTGAAAGAACGGGATGGACGGCATGGCGGGCTCCTGATCGGACCCGCCTGATGGCACAGGCGGGGGGCGGCGGGCAAACGAGGATTTCTGATGGGACGTTGAGCGCCGCTGATGGCATTACGGACGGCCGCAGAAGCGGGGCCGGCGCGGGTCGCTTCCGGGTTTGGACGAGGGTGGGACTTGCACAAGACGTGCCGTGATGCACGGTGAATGAAAGCGCGTGCACGGAGTAAGCCAGTTGTTCGCGCATCGGTGCGGGCGGATCGGTGACCGCCTCTTCGGCGAGCGCGCAGGCGAGGCGCGGCAATGTGGTCGCCAGGGTGAAAGTCGACCTTTGCAGGCTGCAGCGCGCCGTTCGCCCAATAGCTCAATGTGAAGCCGATCGGCATGTGCCTGAGGCAGACGGTTCCCCAGCGGCTGATTTCATACCCGTAGGCACGCGCGGGCCTCGGTGCTTGCGAACCCAGGCCTTGAGGGCGATCAGCGGCCAGGTGAGGCGAAGGAAGAAGATGGTGCCGGCAGGGGGGCTGATGTAGGCTTCAGGTCATCGGCGAAGAGATTACGCCCGGTGGGCAAGCGGCCGGATTCGCGCGCGTGCGGCGTCTTCAGTGATCTGTCATCCACACGAAAGCCGGGATCCGGAAACTGAAGATGTATGGAGCCAGTCTTTCTTGAAAAAGCAGGCCTTCTCGGGGAAATAGCAGTGCGATTTCGGATCCCTCGAAGGGCCCCGGCTTTCGCCGGGGTGACAGGGCATCCATGTTGGGAACACGACAAAAGGCGCATATTCGCAGGCATAGTTAAAAGCTTGGACGCCGAAGTTTCCGGCCCATCGTGGGCGGCGCGGAGGTTATCTTTCCCGGTCGTCCAGCAGCCAGCCGTGATGGACGGGGCCGTGGCCTTTGCCGAGGCCCCTGGCGGCCTTTATGGCGCCGTAGAGATAGTCCCTGCCCTGCTCGACCGCCTCGGGAACGGAGCGGCCCTGCGCGAGAAGGGCGGCGATGGCGGAGGCGAGGGTGCAGCCGGTGCCGTGGGTGGAGGTCGTCTGTATACGGGGGGATTCGAAGATCCATTCGCCGGTGGTGGTCTGCAACACGTCATGGATGACGGGTCCGCCGATATGGCCGCCTTTCACGAGCGCGCCATGCGCGCCGAGTTCGAGCAGGCGTTCAGCTGCGCGGCGCTGGCCGTCCAGATTGACCACGGCCTTGCCGGTGAGCACTTCAGCCTCCGGCGCGTTCGGCGTGACGAGGCGTGCGCGGGGGACGAGTTCAGAGCGGATCGCCTCGATGGCGCGGGCGTCAACGAGACGGTCTCCGGAGGTGGCGACCATCACGGGATCGATGATGCGGGCAATCAGCGAGGCCTGCACGCTGAGCGCTTCGGCGACGGCTTCGACGAGCTGGGACGTGCCGAGCATGCCGGTCTTGATCGCATCAGCGCCAATATCGGCGAGGGTGACCTCGATCTGGCCGAGCACGGCCTCCAGCGCGACCGGCCAGACACCATGGACGCCGCGCGTGTCCTGCACGGTGATGGCTGTGACGGCAGTCATCGCATAGCCGCCGAGCATGGTGACGGCCTTGATGTCCGCCTGGACGCCGGCGCCGCCGCCGGAATCGGAGCCTGAAATGATCAGTACACGGCCGTTTTCGGATGGCATCTCTGGCGCTTCCCTGGCCGCGCGGCGCCGGGTGGCGGGCGGGCGATGTTCAAGAGGTCACAGCGGTTATAGCATCCGGACCCCGCGGATGCCGCCTCGTTGTAGCGGCAGAAAACCCGGCGACAATAAGAATCCTTGATCCAGCGGAACCCGGGCGGGCGCGCGCGCGTTAGGTTTGTGCAGCTATTGGTAGCTGCGACACGAAAGGCATCGGCATGTCGAAACCCAAAGACCAGGCTCAAGACGCCGCTGAAGGCGCCAACGCCAACCCGCCTGTCCGCCATGACCAGACGGACGCAGCGCCTGAAACCGCTATGGACGATCAAGAGCCCGTTGATGAAGATAGCGATGACGTCGACCAGGACGTTCGTGCCCCCGGCGAAACAAGGGCGCCGGAGCTGCCGGGCGAAACACTCGCCGGGCGGGTCGGCGCCAGCGGTCCGCCCTTTCGAAACCTACCGGCGCAGGAGGCCTTGGACCAGCCTAACGAGGTCTTGCGGGAATAACATCAGGATCGAGAAGAGGAAGAACGGGACCGACGCCGCAATGAACAAGGCGGTTTCCCCCGGCGAGCCGCTTCGCAAATACCCCGGCAATATGACCAGAAGCACGCCTATCGATACGCTGCCACGTCCGAGGAGCGGGCCCCAGGTCAACGGCCAGGCAAGCACCGGCCCCATGAGCAGGAGCGCCCAGAAGAGCACCAGAAAGGTAACACCGATATGGGCGGCCCAGAGGGAGGCGATGAATGCCGCCGCGACCACGGTACCGGCCACCCATCGAATGAGGCGCCGCGCGGGTTCGCGGGAGGTGCCCGTCAACCAATCTGTCATGCCGTCCTCCTGTAGCGGGCGAGGTTGGCACAGGAGGGTTGAAATTTCGTGCAGGCTGCCGAGCGTTAGACCTTGATGCCGGCCTTCTTTGCGTCGGCCAGGAAGATTTCGAGGCCCTTGTCCGTCAGCGGATGGTTCACCAGGGATTTGATCACGGCGGGCGGGGCAGTCATCACGTCGGCGCCGGCGAGGGCGCAAAGCTTGACGTGATTGGGTGTGCGGATCGAGGCGGCGAGGATTTCGGTGTCGAAGAGGTAGTTGTCGTAGATCTGGCGGATCTCGTGGATGAGATCCATGCCGTCGAGATGGATATCATCGAGCCGGCCGATGAAAGGCGAGATGAAGGTAGCGCCGGCCTTCGCGGCGAGGAGCGCCTGGTTGGCCGAGAAGCAGAGCGTGACGTTGACCTGCGTGCCCTCCCCCGTCAGCGTCTTGCAGGCCTTGAGGCCGTCCAGCGTGAGCGGAAGCTTGACCGTGACGTTGGAGGCGATCTTCGCGAGCTTGCGAGCTTCCTTGATCATGCCGTCATAATCGGTGGCAACGACCTCTGCGCTGACCGGGCCAGGGGTCAGCGCGCAGATTTCGGCGATGACGTCAGCGAAAGGCCGGCCGGATTTGGCGATCAGCGACGGGTTGGTGGTCACCCCGTCGATGAGGCCGGTGGCGGCGAGGTCAGCGATGTCTTTCGTATCGGCGGTATCGACGAAGAATTTCATGGATCAAAGGTTCCTGCGAGGTGAGTCGCCGGGTTTATACCACCGGGCGGCCGATCGACGTATAGGCAAAGCCGTAGCGGGCCATGTCTTCCGGCGAGTAGATGTTGCGCAGGTCTATGACGATGTTGGATTTCATCGCGCCCTTGATGCGGTCGAAGTCGAGCGCGCGGAACTGGTCCCATTCGGTGATGATGACCATCGCGTCGGCGCCGTCGATCGCGGCGTAGGCGCTGCCCGCAAACTCGATGCCCTTCAGCAGGTGGGCAGCTTCCTTCATGGCCTCCGGATCGTAAGCGACGATGCGGGCGCCGGCCGCCGTGAGGGCGGGAAGAATGTCGAGCGAGGGGGCGTCGCGCATGTCGTCCGTGTTCTGTTTGAACGCGAGGCCGAGCACGCCGATCGTCTTGCCCTTCACGTCGCCGCCCATCGCAGAGATGACTTTCGCGGCCATGGCTTTCTTGCGGGCCGCGTTGACCTCGACGACGGTGTCGACGATGCGGACCGGGCTGTCATAGTCGTTGGCTGTCTTGGTGAGGGCGAGGGTGTCTTTAGGGAAGCATGAGCCGCCATAGCCGGGGCCGGCGTTCAGGAATTTCGAGCCGATGCGGCCATCAAGGCCGATGCCGCGGGAGACTTCCTGGACGTTGGCGCCAACCTTTTCGCAGAGGTCTGCCATCTCGTTGATGAAGGTGATCTTCACGGCGAGGAAGGCGTTGGCAGCGTACTTGATCAGCTCCGACGTGCGGCGCGCCGTGAACAGGATCGGCGTCTCGTTGAGGAAGAGCGGACGGTAGAGCTCTTTCATAACCTGGCGGGCGCGCTCGTCCTCTGTGCCGACGACGACGCGGTCCGGGATCTTGAAGTCCTTGATAGCAGCGCCTTCGCGGAGGAATTCGGGGTTCGACACCACGGCAAAGTCGCCGTCCGGCCGGACGCGGCGGATGATGGCCTCAACTTCGTCGCCGGTGCCGACCGGCACGGTGGATTTCGTGACAATGACGGTGAAGCCGTTCATCAGCGAGGCGATCTCTTCAGCAGCTGCGTAGACGTAGGAGAGGTCTGCGTGGCCATCGCCGCGGCGCGAGGGCGTGCCAACCGCGATGAAGACTGCGTCCGCGTCCTTGACCGCGTCGGCCGCGTCTGTGGTGAAGAACAGGCGCTCCTCACGCACGTTCTTGGCGACCAGCGAGTCGAGGCCCGGCTCGTAGATCGGCATGACGCCCGCGTGCAGCTTTTCGATCTTGGAGGCGTCCTTGTCCACGCAAGTGACGATATGGCCGAAATCGGCAAAACAGGCGCCAGACACCAGGCCAACATAGCCCGTTCCGATAATCGCGACACGCATGGACAATCCCTCAAACACAAACAAAGGCGGATGACCGGGTTCGGGGTGCAATTTTTGTGCGAATGCGTCAAGGCGCGTTTGACCCGCCTTGACCGGGTTGACTCCGGCGCTCGCTGATGGCGAGAACAAAACATGAACTTTTAGGAGTGCAACATGAGCGTCATTCTTTACACAAACCCAATGTCGCGGGGGCGAATTGTGCGTTGGATGCTCGAAGAGACCGGGGCAGATTATGAGACGCGTTACCTCGGCTACGGGCCGGAGATGAGCACGCTGGCCTATGAAGCGATCAACCCGATGCGGAAGGTGCCGGCGATTGTGCATGACGCCGCCGTGGTGACCGAATGTGCGGCGATCTGTCTTTATCTGGCGGACGCCTTTCCCAAGGCGGACCTCGCGCCGCCCCTCGATGCGCGGGCGGACTATTATCGCTGGATGCTGTTTGCGGCAGGCCCCTGGGAGGCGGCGAGCACCAACCGGTCACTGGACGTGACGGTGCCTGCAGAGAAATCCGGCATGGTCGGCTATGGCGATTTCGAACGGGCGCGGGACGTGATGCTCAGAGCCGTGCCGGAGACGGGTTACCTGCTGGGGCCGAAGTTCACGGCGCTGGATGTGTATATGGGCTCGCAGATAAGCTGGGGCGTTCAGTTCGGATCAATTTCCAAGACGCCGCGTCTGGAGGGGTATCTGGAGCGCGTGCTGACCCGCAGGGCCTACATCCGGGCGAGCGAGCTGGATAACGCGGCAATGGCAGATCAGGGCCCAGCGGGCTGATCCAGACCGGCGTCGGGCGCGACGCGGTAGATGGAGGCCGGGCCTGCCAGGAGCGCAGGTGTGAGCCAGGCGGGAGCCCGGCCGGCGAGGATTTCTCCGATCAGCCCCTTCGGAGAATGCCGCGCGAAGAACTGCATGTCGGGGTCGGCCGGACACACGAGGACGTAATCGACACCGGCGGACCGAAGGCGCGTGCGGGCTTCGACCGGCGGGGCGGTGAAGATCGCGAGGGCGGCTTCGATACCGGCTGCGTTGCGGTGGTAGTGACCATAGAGCGCGCTGTGCCTGGTGTTCAGCAGAAGACCGGGTGTTTCGTCGGCCGGGGCGAGGATGCGGCCGGGTTCAAGGGTGCTCAGGGCGGCATGGACGGCGCGCGGGTCGCAGGCGGGCCCAGCGGCGCGCGCCAGCGTGGCAGCCGGGGTCGGTGCAGACAGGGTCATCCCGGCGGCGCCCCAGATGGTTGGCACAGAGACGATGACGACCCCGAGATAGGCGAGGCGCGGGACGCGCGGACCCGCTTCGCCCGACCAGAGCCGGGCGGCGAGCACAGCCAGAGGCAGGATAGCGAAGAGCTGGCCGAACACATAGAAGCGCGTCTGGTAAAGGGCGAAGGCAAGCGAGACCGTCAGAATCACAGCCAACAGGAGACCGGCGCGGCGAGTGGCCGTTGAGCGGGCGAGCCAGATGGCGGCGGCGAGGCCGGCGACGCCCGTGCCGAGCCGGAACAGGACTTCGTCAAGCCGGCCATCCAGATAGCTGAGCGTAGGGCGGGCCTCTTGAACGCGCGCGAGCCACAGCTCCTGCGCCGCGGGCGACAGGGCGTCGAGCGGATTGGACAGGCATTGTGGCCCGGCGACGGCGAGTAACGCGCCGGTGACCGCCGCGACATTGGCGAGCGCAGCAAGGCGGATCGCGAGGGATTTTTCCGAGGTGACCTGGGCCGCGAGGGCGAAGGCGGCGCCGCCGCCGAGGCCCGCGAGAAGGGTGACGGAAGAATGCGCGTCGCAGCGCACGGCCCAGTAGTCGAGTGGCCCGACCGTGAGCAGGAACGCAGCGGCGATCACCGCGGCGAAACTCGCGCCAAAAGCGACCGCGCCGCGCTGCGCCGGCTCGCCGGAGATGACCCAATCTATGGCGACGAAGGCGGCGAGCACTGCGGCGAACACCCAGACTTCGGCGCCGACGGCCACGGCGAGACCTAACGCGGCGCCGGCCAGCGCGAGATGGTTCGCCGGCCGGGACGGGGCGAGCAGAGCGCCGCCTGCAAGCAGGATAAGGCCGAGCTGGAGATTATGGTGATCAATCGCGCCCGGGAGAAAGCGGAAGTGCCGGTAGAGCACGGCAAAGGCGAGCAGAGCCGCAAAGGCCATGACACCGCGCCCGCCGAAGGCTCGGGCGCCGATCACGACGCCCCACACAACAATCAGCACACTGATGAGCGGCCAGACCGTGATCGCGGTAGCGATGGCCACATCCGGGCCAATCACCGGCGCGAGTGGCGCTGCAATGAAAACCATCGGCAGGTCTACAAGGCGCGACCAGTGCATTGGCGTGCCGCCCTCGAGGCCAAGGCGGGGCTGCATCAGGTCAAACCAGCCCTGCCCCTCGAGCAGCGCACGCACCTGAACGAGACGCATGACATCGTCGCCGTCAGGACCGATCACCCCAAATTTTCCCCAAAGTAGACTGACGATAATAAGGCTCACGACGACAGCTGCCGAAAGCAGCAGGCCGGCGCGGCGTTCTGCGAAGGAGGCGGGGCGGACCGGCGCCGTCATCTGGAAACTGCCCTTCGAGCAAGGCTAACTTAACGAGTGCAGGATATAACATGCAAACACTCACCAAAGACTGAACGCGATGATGCCTGATTCCAGCCGTTACAGCCTCGCCGTGCTCCTGCCCTGTTACAATGAGGGCTTGTCGATTGCACAGGTGGTCATCAGCTTCCGCAAGGCGCTGCCGGGCGCAGGTGTTTATGTTTACGACAATAATTCGGTCGATGACACCGCGCAGCAGGCGGCGCTCGCTGGCGCCACGGTGATCACCTGCAAGCGGCAGGGCAAAGGCAATGTCGTGCGCCAGATGTTCGCCGATATCGAAGCCGATATCTACATCATGGCAGACGGCGACGGCACGTATGATGCGAATGCGGCGCCGCGGATGATTGATGCGCTGATCGCGGACCGCTCCGACATGGTGGTTGGCACGCGGCGCAACATTACGGCAGACGCCGGCCGGCGCGGGCACGCGTTCGGAAACCAGATGTTTAACCAGGTGTACCAGGCGATGTTCGGACGGGACTTTACCGACATCTTCTCGGGCTACCGCGTGTTCACGCGGCGGTTTGCCAGGAGCTTTCCCGCGCATTCGGCGGGCTTCGAGATCGAGACGGAAATGTCGGTACATGCCTCGACGCTGCGCCTGCCCGTGACGGAGATCGAGCTTGACTATGGCCGCCGGGTCGAAGGATCGACGAGCAAGCTGTCCACGTTTAGGGACGGCGCGCGCATCCTGAAGATGATGGCGCTGCTGCTGAAGGAGACGAAGCCGTTCGTATTCTTTGGCTGGATTGCGGCGGGGTTATTTGCGGTCTGCTCGGCCCTGATGATCCCGATCATGCTGGAATTCTTCGCGACGGGCCTTGTGGAGCGGATACCGAGCGTGATGCTGGCGATGACCCTGCTGGTGGGCGCGATGCTGTCGCTCTCCTGCGGCATCATTCTGGATTCGGTGTCGCGGGCACGCATCGAACAGAAACGGATCTTCTACCTGTCGCAGGCGCCGGCGAGGGATGAGCGCACGTATCCGGGCGCCGCGCCTATTGAGGAGCGCGCAAGCACCCTTCCGGTACGGGGCACAGGCACCTGATGCGCCGCGAGACGACGAACCGTATCCGCTTCGTACTGGAAGATGTCGTGCCGCCGGTCCTGCGCGATTCCGGCCTGTTCCGCGCAGCCGCCTCGATGGCCTGGGGCAGCCATGTGGCAGATCTTGCGCGCTTCCGGGCGCGGGCGGCGTTCCTGACCGAGGAAGAATATGAGGCGCTCTACCGCAAGCACCCCCGCGTGCACGAGGACACGGACAATTCGGCCGCCTGTATTGCAGCGCTCACAAAGGATATCGTTGGCGAAAGCGTGATTGATGTGGGCTGCGGGACCGGCGCGCTGGTGCGCCGCGTACAGGCTGCGCGGCCGGAGCTTGGCCGGATGGTGGGGGCTGATTTCGTTATCGATCCGGACCTCAAGGACGAAGGCATCGAGTATCTCGCCGCGAAGGTCGAAGCTCTGCCCTTTCCGGACAAGGCCTTCGACACGGTGATCTGCACGCACGTAATCGAGCATATCGTGGACTACCGCGCGGCGATTGCCGAGCTGCGCCGGGTGGCGGCGCGGCGGCTGATCATCGTGGTCCCGCGCGAACGGGAGTACCGCTACACGTTCAACCCGCATGTCAACTTCTTTCCGTACACGCACAGCTTCCTGCGAGCCATGATGCCGGTGCCGGACTCGCATGTGTGCCGGGAGGTCGGCCGGGATATCTATTACCGCGAAGATCTCGCGGGTTAGACGTCGCCGTCAGATTTCCTGGTTGTACTTGCCGACTTCGGAATGCTTGCCGAGGCGCGGCTTCACTTCCTTGTGGAAGAGGTCCTGCATGTCGGCGTCGCTGACCATGGATTCGACCACGACCACGAGTTCCGGCTTGTTGGACGAGGCGCGCACCAGCACCCAGGAGCCATCTTCGAGCGTGACACGTGCGCCGTTGACCGTGTTCACATCGACGACCTTGCGTCCAAGAATGACCGTGCCGTTCAGGGCCTGATACTCGGCAACCATCTTGTCGACGATGCCATATTTCACTTCGTCGCCGCAATGCGGCGACATGGTGAGCGAGGTCCAGGCGACGCCAAGTTCGGACTTGAGATCCGCCATTGTCTTGCCGGGGTTGCGGTCGAGCATCTCGAGGACGGCCTTGGCGGCGACGAGGCCGTCATCATAGCCGAGGCCGATTGGCGGGCGGAAGAAGAAGTGGCCGGATTTCTCAAAGCCGGCAAGCGCGCCCAGCTCGTTGGTGCGGCGCTTGATGTAGGAGTGGCCGGTCTTGTAATAGTCCACCGCCGCGCCGTTCGCTTTCAGGACCGGGTCGGTCTTGTAGAGGCCGGTTGATTTGACATCGACGACGAACGTGGCGTTTGGATAGTTCTTCGACAGGTCGCGGGCGAGCATGAGGCCGATCTTGTCGGCGTAGATTTCCTCGCCGGTATTGTCGACGACGCCGCAGCGGTCCCCGTCGCCGTCGAAGCCGAGCACGACATCGGCTCCGTGTTCCTTTGCTGCGAGCGACATCTCGTGCAGCATCTCGTGATCTTCCGGGTTCGGATTGTATTTTGGGAAGGTGTTGTCGAGATTGCAATCCATCTCGATGACTTCGGCGCCGAGGGCGCGCAGCACGTCGCCGGCAAAGGCCCCGGCCGTGCCATTACCGCAGGCGGCGACAACCTTCAGCTTGCGCGTCAGTTTCGAGTTGCCGACGATGGCGGCAATGTATTTCTCCCGGAGGCCGTCGATGCGGCGGATCGAGCCGCCCGCGCGTTCTACGAAGCGGCCGTTCATCACGATATCCTTCAGGCGGCCCATTTCGTCGGGACCGAAGGTGAGCGGGCGACCCGCTCCCATCTTGACGCCGGTCCAGCCGTTTTCGTTATGGCTGGCGGTGACCATGGCGCAGCAGGCGGCATCGAGTTCGAACTGGCCCCAGTAGACCATCGGCGAGAGCGCGAGGCCGACATCGAGCACTTCACATCCGCCGGCGATCAGGCCGAGGGAAAGGGCGTTCTTGATCGGCTGGCTGATCGAGCGGAAGTCGTGGCCGGTGACGACGGCGGGTTTCACGCCGAGTTCGTGGAAGAGGGTTGCCATGCCGAGGCCGAGGGCCTGGACGCCCGTGAGGTTCAGCTCCGGCGCCTTCTCGTGGCCGATGCCGTTGAACCACCAGCGCGCGTCATATTCCCGGAAACCAGTGGGCTTCACCAGCGGCAGGATCTCGAATTCGAGCGTGTTCGGGGCCAGATCGGTGCGCGGCTTCGGCAGCATATGTGTCTCCGTGAAACGGGTTTGGGCGCGCGTCCCGGATAGGGCGCAGCAACTGCCGACCCTATTGCAGACTTCGCGCCATAGGCGAAAGGGGCCGGGCGAACGAAACCTCACGAAAAAGTGAGAAATATCTTATTGTATAATACATAAGTTATAATATCTTGCGAACGATTGAGGGGGCCAGCTTATTTCATCCCCGCCCTCTCCAGCTTGAAAGGAACTTCAGAATGAACTTTCGCATTGCAATCCTGGCGCTTGGCGTTGCCTGCGCCGCCGCCCTGCCCGCCTCCGCCCAGGAATGGTATGTGGGCGGCTCCATCGGTTACGCCCTTCAGGCGGACAGCTCCAACACCGGTTCGACCGGCGCCTTCAGGACCGGCAACGGCGCCCCGGCCCTGCCCTTCGGCACCGCCATCGCCGCCGGCACGCCGTATGGCTGGGAAACCGAGTTCGACAATGGTTACGCCGTCTCTGGCGAGTTCGGCGCGCGGTACGGCAATGGCCTGCGCTCGGGCGTCGAACTCACCTATACCAAGGCCGATGTGGTTACCCATTCCGGCGTCAACGTCGCCGGCACGGTGATCGACGGCGTGGACGCAGCGGTGCTGACGGGCTCACCGACCAAGCTTGGCGCAACCGTTGGCCAGGTCGTCGCGACACCGGACGGTGATCAGATCGAATCGACCAGTGTATTTGCCAACCTCTACTATGACTTCAACCGGGACGGGGTGATCAGCCCGTATGTCGGCGCCGGCCTCGGCTATTCGGACGTCTCGGTGCAGTACAGCCCGTCGGGCGTTGGCATCATCGATGACAGCGAAGGCAAGGTTGCCTACCAGCTGAAAGCAGGTGCAACCTGGGCCGTCAGCGAGCGGATCGAGCTTTACGGCGAGGCCGCTTACCGGGCGACAGATGATGTGGAACTCGATAACCAGCTATTCCCGGGCACGCTGAACATCGAGAACCAGCAGACGATCCTGAGCGTTGGCGCGCGCTACAAGTTCGGCGCCTGAAGGCCTCCCGTCAGCTTCCTGCGTTCGCGCGCAGGAAGCTGGCGATCCATTCGGCGAGCAGACGGCGGTCGCAGTCCCCGGCGAGAGAGGCAATCGCCGCATCGGCCTGCGTCTCCGTCAGTGATGCGCCGCGGCGGGCGGCGTAAAGGGCTGCGGAAAACTCCGGTTGGAACTCCGGATGGCACTGGAAGCTGATCGCCGGAAAGCCCTGGTAGTCGAGGCCGGCGAAGGGCGTGAAGTCTGACCGGGCGATGACGCTCGCCGCGGGCGGGAGCGTGACGACCTGGTCCTGATGGCTGACGGCTACGGCAAGCGCGGGCGGGCACGGCGCCGCGGCCCAGTCCGGACATTGAATGATTTCATACGTGTGGCGGCCAATGCCCCAGCCCTTGTCCGATTTCACGACGCGGCCGCCGAGCGCCTCGCCCATGATCTGGTGGCCGAAGCAGATGCCGACTTGCGGGGTTCGGGCGGTGGCCGCGCTGCGGATGAAATCCTTGAGCGGCGAAATCCAAGGCTCCGGATCGTAAACACCGGCGGGTGAGCCGGTGTAGAGCACGCCTTCCAGGGTTTCCGGATCCGGCAAGGCCTCGCCCTTGGCGACCGAGACGGTCTCGCAGGTGATCGCCGCATCGACGCGGGCGAACATCTGGCGGAACATGGCCGGATAATCCGGGAACCGGTCGCGGATCGCGAGGGGCGCCTGCCCGGTTTCGATGATCGTGAGCTTCATCCCCTACTCCGCCGCGACGCCGCCTTGCTCTACCGGCTCTTCCATCCGCTCAGGCTGGACCAGGAAGCCGCCAGACTGGCGGGCCCAGAGATCGGCATAGAGACCACCGGTAGCAACAAGTTCGTCATGCGTGCCTTCTTCAACGATGCGGCCGGCATCGAGCACGACGAGACGGTCCATCGCGGCTATCGTGGAGAGCCGGTGGGCGATGGCGATCACGGTCTTGCCTTCCATCAGTTCAAAGAGGTGTTCCTGGATCGCAGCTTCGACTTCGGAGTCGAGCGCGGACGTGGCCTCATCGAGGATCAGGATCGGCGCGTCCTTGAGGAAGATACGTGCGATGGCGATGCGCTGGCGCTGGCCGCCCGAGAGTTTCACGCCGCGCTCGCCGACGTGCGCGTCGAGGCCGCGGCGGCCACGCGCGTCTTCGAGGGCTTCAACGAAATCGCTGGCGGCAGCCTTTCCGATCGCGGTGCGGATTTCATCGTCCGCCGCGCCTGGGCGACCATAGGCGATGTTGTCCCGGATGGAACGGTGGAGCAAGGACGTGTCCTGCGTCACGACGCCGATCTGCGCGCGAAGCGATTCCTGCGTGATGCGGGCGATGTCGTGCCCATCGACGAGGATGCGGCCACCTTCGGCATCATAGAAGCGCAGCAACAGGTTTGTGAGCGTAGTCTTGCCCGCGCCGGAGCGGCCGACGAGTCCGATCTTTTCGCCGGGACGGATGGAGAGCGAGAGGTTTTCGATCACGCCTGCGCCCTTGCCATAGTGGAAGGCGACGCCTTCGAAGCGCACTTCGCCCTTCACGCGCGGCAAGGCGGCGGCGTCCGGCGCATCGACGACGGCGACCGGTTTGTCGAGCATCGCCATGCCGTCATAGACGACGCCGATATTCTCGAAGAGGCCGGCGACTTCCCACATGATCCATTGCGACATCGCCTTCATGCGCAGCGAGAGGCCGACCGCCACCGCCACCGCGCCGGCGCCGACGAAGTTACCGGTCCAGAGAAGGATGCCTGCGCCCGCGATCAGGAAAACGAGCAGCGAATTGTTGAGATAGACAATGACGTTGAAACCGGTGACGAGGCGCATCTGTCCGTAGACGGTATCAAGGAAGCCGGACATCGAGTCCTTCGCGTAGGTTTCCTCGCGGCCAGAGTGGGCAAAGAGCTTCACGGTCTGGATGTTGGTGTACGAATCAACGATGCGGCCGGTCATCACAGAGCGGGCATCGGCCTGTGCTTCGGCGATCTTGCCGAGGCGGGGCACGAAGTACCACAGCAGGCAGGCATAGATCGCGAGCCAGAGGATCAGCGGCAGCGCGAGGCGCCAGTCGGCAGTCGCGATCAACGCGAGGGACGAAAGGAAATAGACGATGACGAAGACGAAGACGTCGAGGATCTTCATGACGACTTCGCGGACCGAAAGCGCCGTCTGCATGACTTTCGTTGCAACGCGGCCGGCGAATTCGTTGCCGAAAAAGCCCATCGACTGGCCGAGCATCTGCCGGTGCATGCGCCAGCGCGCGCTCATCGGCACGTTGCCCATCAGGCCCTGATAGACAATCAACGCCTGCGCGAGAGTGGCGAGCGGGAGGCCGATGACGAGGATTCCGGCCATCAAGGCGAGCCGGCCCCCTTCCCGCTCAAAGAAGCCTTCGCGTTCGGCAGTCGAGAGCCAGTCCACGATGCCGCCGAGGAAACCGAACAGGGCGACTTCGCCCATGGCGATCAAGGCGGTGAATACCGACATGGCGATTAGCCAGGGCGCAGCTTCCCGGATGTAGTGCAACACAAAGGCGCGAAAGCCCGTCGGCGGAACGCCGGGGCGGGTCTCCGGAAACGGATCAATACGGCGTTCAAAAAAGCGGAGCATGGGCGGCATATGTGGAGCCGGGGGCAACAAAGAGCAAGGTACGCGGGCGTGTCAGCCGGCCATGTCCTCTTCCATGGCAAGCCGGGTTTCGAAGGCCTCTTCCATCTCGGTGTTGAAGGTCTGGAGTTCGGCGGCATCGACGAAGGCGTTGGCATCACCGGCGAGCAGGCGTTCGCGTTTTTCCTTGAAACCGAAGAAACTGTCGTGGTTGGCGAGGAACACGTCGGCTTGAATCAGGCGGACTTTTTCAAAGCTGGCGCGGAAATCAGCCACCATGCCGGGATAGGATTCCGGCACCAGTTTCTGGCCGGCAACGGTGGCGCTGCAATGCAGAAAGGCGGTGTGCGCGGCGCCGTCTGCGCCTGTGACCGGCAAGGTCCACGACGTGCAACCCGGGCTGTGGCCGGGTGTCAGGTGAGCGGTCAGCGTGACGCCGCCGAGCGAGACGGTCTCTCCATCGGCGATAAGGCGGTCAACCCGAACCGGCGGGAACTTGATGCCGCCCGTCGGACCAAAGCCGATGTCGCCGGCTTCGAGGAAGGGCTTGTCGGCCGCGCTGGCGATCATCGCGGCGCCGGTCGCGCGCTGCAGCGCCGCGAGCCCGCCCGCGTGATCGATGTGAGCATGCGAATTGAGGAGGAACTTCACGTCCTGGGGCTTGAACCCGAGCGTCCGGATGTTCCCAAGGATCAAGGGCGGGGATTGCGGCACAATCCCGTCAATCAGGACATGCCCCTCCGGCGTGGTGATCAGCCAGGCGCTGACGGTCTGCGTGCCAACATAGTGAATGTTGCCGATCACGGTGAACGGGGCGGTCGGCTCGTTCCAACGCATGTCGGCTGCAAAACCGGTAACCGGCGCGGCGATTGCGGCGTCGATCTCGGCGTCGCTCGCCAAAGGGGCCGGCGCTGCGGCTTCCGGGACAGGCCCGGGCGCGGCGCAAGCGTTCAGGAGCATGAGAGCGAGAGCAACAACCGGCGAGCGCATGAAAACCTCAGGTTTGGGATTTATGGGAATGCCGCAACCCAGGCCTTAACCTGGGCGTCCAGGACATCAAGCGGCACGGCGCCCTGGCCGAGCACGACATCGTGGAATTCGCGGATGTCGAACCGGTCGCCGAGGGCGGCTTCGGCCTCGGCGCGCAGGGCGCGGATCTTGAGCTCACCGATCTTGTAGGCCGCCGCCTGGCCAGGCCAGCCGATATATCGGGTCACTTCGGTCTTGATGTTCAGCGGCGAAAGCGCGGAATTTTCTATGAAGCAGGCTTCGGCCTCTTCGCGGGTCCAGCCATACCAGTGCAGGCCGGTATCGGCGACGAGGCGGCAGGCCCGCCACATCTCATAGGACAGCGCGCCGAAGCGCTCGTAGGGCGTCTGGTAGATGCCGGCCTCGCCCGCGATACGTTCGGCATAGAGGCCCCAGCCCTCGCCGAAGGCGGTAGCGTAATACTCCTGCCGGAAGCGGGGCTGATCCGACATTTCCTGCGCCAGCGCGATCTGCAGGTGGTGGCCGGGGACAGATTCATGGGCGGAGAGGGCTGGGAGTTCGTAAAGTGGACGCTGCTCAAGCGCGTAGGTGTTTACAAGGTAACTGCCCAATCGGCCTTCGGCAGGATCGCCCTGCGAATACCGGCCAGTGGTGTAGCCGGGCGCAATTGACAGAGGCACGGGATCAACCGTGTAGCCAAGCTTTGGCAGGGTGTTGAACCATAGGGGCAGGACGGCGTCGATCCGGCCCGTGATTTCTTCCGCCTTCGCCATCAGCTCAACGTCGCTTTGTGCATAGAATTTCGGATCGGTCCGCAGGTAGGCCTGGAACTCAGCGAAGGTGCCGGTGAAGCCGGCCTCAACCATAACCTTGCCCATCTCGGCGCGGATACGGGTGACTTCGGAGAGGCCAATGGCGTGGATCTCTTCAGGGCTGTAACCGGCGCCGGCGGTGTGGGCGTCAACGGCGGCGGCATACGCCTCGCGGCCGCCAGGCAAGCCAGCGATGCCGGCCTGTTTGCGGGCGGCCGGAGCATAAGCGAGGTCGATGAAACGAGCGGTGTCGCGATAGGCGCCGATGGCGCGGGCGGCGGCGGCCAGGCCGCCGGACTCCAGGCGTTTGGCGACTTTCGGCGGGATGGTATCGGGCAAGGACAGGAACGGCGCGTACAGTTCGCTCTTTGCCGGGTCTTCGACGATCTGGGCGGCGATCTGGTCGCGTGTGGTGGCAAGGGGATCGGTATTGGCGGTCCAGCCGGTGGTGATGCCGCGCGCCATGTTGGTGCGGTTTTCCGCGAAATACCTAGGTACATCATTCAGTCTCTGGATCCAGGACTCTGCGTCTGCCTCGTTGCGGATGCGCAGGCGAAGGGCGGCAAAAACGGGCGCGGCCTGGAAGCCCCAGTCGCCCGTAAACGGAATGCGGGCGGTGTCGAATTCCTGGCTGCGGATTTCCTCGGTCAACAGGCGCTTCAGGATGGCGGCATCTACAGTCCGCGCGGTGCCCGAGGCCTCGATCTGCGCCAGCAAGGCCTGCGCCTC
>CAMEDD010000037.1 GCA_945913285.1 Candidatus Sulfopaludibacter sp. SbA3 | reverse complement strand
GAAAGCCCGCGACGGCTGGACCCTCGGTCCTGTCAAGGACGCCGCCGCCAGGACCCATCCGCTGATGGTGCCCTACGATGACCTCCCCGAATGGGAACGCCGCAAGGACGCCCTGATCAACGCCCTCGTCCACGCCCTCGCCTGAATCGGTGCCTCAGACGGCCGTTTTCTTCCCGCGCTTCGGCTTGGTCGGCGCCCAGCTGATATCCGTATTGCCATAGGGCGGGTCGACCGGATCGCCGGACTCGGCGTCCACGAACTTCCAGTCATCCTTCAGTCCATATCCGCCGCCACCGAAGAAGCGCACCATCCGGTACATCAGCGAGCGCCGAAGTGCCGGCACGCCGGCATCCTTCATCGCGTTGAGGAACAACCGGTCCGCCAGCCGCCGCGCTTTATTCTGGCCGATCGCATAGAGGTAGTCATGCAGCACCGCGGCCGGAGCATGCCGCCCGAACGGCTGCACAATAAAATGGAAGAAGGACGGGATCGACGCAAAGTCCGTCACGAAGCCGAGCGGCACCTCTACCGTGACGTCCACGCCATGGACCGGATGCACATAGGCATAGGGCCTCGTCACCACCGCCAGCGTGCGCCCCTGCTTCTCCATGTCCGACAGGATCGCCACCGCCACCATGTAGCGGCGCGCTTCGTTCTTTCCGACATGCGTGGCGCGGCGAACGGCTTCCAGCCCCCCCTCGCCCAGCGCCTCAAGGCGCTCCGTCCCGGCAGACCTGTCAATGAACGGCATCGCGCCTTCTCCCTCTCACCCGCCTTACGCCAGCCCGGACGCGGCGGCATTCGCCGCCGGCACATCCGCCTTCTCAGCCCGCACCGCCGCGATGATCGCCTGTATCCACAGGCCCTCATTTGCCTTGTAGCTTTCGTTCGGCTTTCGCATTCGCCCCAGCGGTTCATCCGTGGTCGAATGATGTATGCCGATCAACTTCAGCGACGAGGTGCTGAGCACGGGGCTACCTGAATTTCCGGGCTCGGTCGGCGCCCGGTAATGGATACGCACCGGCTGCGGCGTCGCCTTGGCCGCCGGGTTTTTCAGCTCATGGTCGATGATGTAATTGTGCTCGAACGTGATCTCCAGCCCGCGCCCGTTCGGATGGCCGACAACGAACACGCGCGGCGCCCGTAACGGCGCGTCCTTGTCCGCCTGCCCTGTCTCCGTGCTGTGGCGCAGCGGTAGCGAGTCCTGGATTTCGAGTTCGCCCAGCAGCCCCTCCGGCTGCTTGTGCAGGCGCAGGATCGCGCAGTCATGGGTATTGCTGTCCGAGCGCCAGAAGATTTCCGATACCTGGTAGATTTCATCCGGGTTCAGGTCTTCGAAGACTATGCAGGCCTCGGCCGAGCGGATCGACGCGCCAGCATAGCTCTTCTCATCGCACACCACATGGTCATTGGTCAGGAACACATACTCGTTCGCCAGCGCCGGGTGAACGTGGCGCCCATGCAGCAGGAAACCCGTGCCTACAGCCCGCCCGTTCGGCGCGCACACCTTGCCCACCGACTGCGACAGCTTGAGCACCTTGCGGATATCCGCCGCGGGCATGGCCTTTACGCCGTCAAGCAGCGCCTCCAGCTCGCCCGCCTCCGGCCCGGCCGTCTCCGCCATGGCCTCGATCTCGTCGATGGTCAGCGACACCGTCGCCATCGAGCGCATCGCCAGCTGCGCCATCTGGCGCGCGATATGACTGAGCTCATTGTTCGCTTTCGGATCAATGCCCCACATTTCCACCAGCTGCCGGCGGGTTGCGTTCAGCGCGAAGGGCTTCTCTTTCGCCTTTTCCAGATAGGCCGTGTAATGAGCAATTGCCTCGGCTTCACGCCCAAGGTAGAGCGCTGCGTCGCCCGCATTTGCCAGCTCCCAGTCGGAACCCGAGCCGCCCTTCTTCGCCGCCTTCAGGATAGCGCGCGCCCATTTCGCCGCATCCGCCTTCTTGCCCAGCGTGATGCCGCGCGCCTGCGCAGCCCGCATCAGGCCCAGCAGGTTCACCTGATGGAACTCCGGGTCCGGCTGCGCCGACTGCGTCGTCGCGGCCATGCCCTGCATGTAGAACGCATACGACCGCTCGAAGGCTAGGCGCGTCGCCTCGTTCACCTCTTTCGCGCGCACCGCCCGCTGCTTCCAGATCCGCCCCTGCAAGCCAAGGCAGTCCGAGAGCAGCCCAGGGTCATTCTCCAAATCCCTGCCAGCCAGCTGGATCGCCCTGGTCAGGAACGCCTCGGCCACCATCGGCGGCAGCGGGTCGCCCTGCTCCGCCCGCGCCAGGTCCGCCAGGCTCGGCGCGCCGTTCATCTCCACATCCGCCGATGCCCCGAAATAGTGCAGCCAGCCGATTTCCACCCCGCCATCGCGCACCGCCGTCGCCAGCGACATCAGCGCCTTGAACTCCCTCCGGTCCCGCAGCTTCTTCGCCACTCCGCGCAGCTGCGTGCGGTAGCGTTCCGGATTGCTGCGCACCAGCGCTGCATAATCGTCCACCGCCGTATAGAGCCGGCTCACCAGTTCGCTGAGGCCCTCGTCCGCCAGCCCGTCCGGATGCGCAAGGCCCTCCAGCGAGGCGTCAATCGCCGCCTCGGTCTCCGCCGCCACCTGCCCGCCGTGCGTGATCGCGCGGAGGGCCGATTCCGAAACCGCCGCCGGCGACACATCCTTCGCCGGAAACAGCTCGGCATCGTCTGCGAAGTTGAACCCCTCGCGCTGCTTCATCAGCCGCGTGAACCGCTCATTCGCATCGGCAATGATCTCGTCGCGGTCGCGCTGTGTCAGTTCGTCGGACAATTCCACCTCGCCGCAGAACTGCCGGAACAGTTCGCGCAAGCGCGCATCGGAAACGTCTGTCCCGCTCATGTGGGCCTGGCGCAGCCGCTCGCGCGCCTTCGGAATGGTGCCGATGCGCAGCCGGTCCGGATTGGTGTCCGTCGCATCAATCGAATAAACAATATAGGCCCGTTGCAGGGGCTTGCCCTTCACATCGCGCAGCAGGTTCTCGCGCGCGTCGAAATAGACCTCGCCGGGGTCCGCTCCGCCGCCGGCGATCGCCGCCCAGGTGCCCGTCGTGAATGTCTCGTTCCCCTTAGCCGCCAGGCTCAGGATCACACCGACAATCCAAGGCGTCTGCTCGTCCGGCAGCAGTTCCTTTATGCCCTTCAGCGCCCCATCGATACCCGCGCCCGCGATCCCGCCCAGGATCAGCATCTCGCCCTTCGGCAACAGCTTCGATCCGGCCCGCGCAAAATCCACCAACTTGCGTCCTGCTGCGTTCGACTTGAACAGGTGCAGCCCGATATTGATGTCCACCGACCCGTCAAACCGTTCCGGTCCGAAGAAGGTGCGCCCGCCGAAGGCATAACTACCGTGCGATTTCAGGTTCGGATGCGCTTCCGGGTTCGGCCCCATTACCGCCACCTGCGGCAGGTCGGTATCCGTTGGCCGGCGCCAGGTCGCGTCCGCAAAGATCAGCGGCACCTGCCGGGTCAGGCCCTTGCGCGCCTCCGGATGGTAGAAAGACAGGACGCTGATCGAGAGATAAACGTCCGAATTGGCCGCAATCTCCCGCGACACGACCGGCGAGCCCTGCGCCGGCGTCAGCGCGATCTTGCGCGGCGGCACCGGCGCCTTGACCAGAATCGACTTCCAGTCAAACCCACCGCCTTGTTCCGTTTGGGCTTCTGCCCCCCGCTTGCGATTGGCCATAGTGTCCCGCTCCGCCTCGCTGATCGCCTAAACGTTATGTTAATCATGCGCGTCCGGGAAGCGGGTTCTTGCGGCCACCGCTGCAGCGCGAACCGGCCTCAGGGTGTGGGAGCGGGCGCCTCATAGTCGAACACCACATCCGCCCGCCGGTTGAAGGGTGACTTCACGCCCGGCGCCAGCGGCTGCGAAGAGCCATACCCGATACGCGTCATCAACATCTCGTCCACGCCCTGCGCCGTCAGCCATTGCGCCACAGTGTCCGCCCGCCGCTGCGACACGGCTTCCGCATAGGACGGACTGCTGAGCAGATCATCATGCGCCTCGATGCGCACCTCGATCAGGTCGCACCCGACGCTGCGCGTCAGGGCTTCTTCGAGCACCGAGACCGATTGCGGATTCAGGTCTGTGCGGTCAAAATCGAAATAAACCCGCGCCGTGCCATCCCCGCAGCCGTCATCGGCAAACACCACGCCCTCGGGCGGCGGCACGGGCGCTGCGTCCTCAACTGGCGCGGGCTCCGCCAACCCTTCCGGCGCTGCCTCTGCCGGCTCACCCGTGGTCACAGGCGCCTGATCGGCCGGCTCTTCCAGCGCCGCAATTTCGTTCGTCGACAGGAACTGGTTGGCGGCAATAGCGCCCACCGCCACAAAAGCGAGCGCGCCAAACACGATCCACAGCGGCTTCGCGTTCGGGCCAGGCCCGTTCGGCTCCCTTGCCACCACCCGCGGCGCAGGCGACACCTGCGCCCCGCCTGCCAACAGTCCAGGCTGCCCCAGCGTCCGCGCCAGCGCCCGCATCAACTTCTGCCACTCCGCCCCGTCCGTGCGCCCATGGAATCCCGTAAAATCGATCTGCTGCATGCCCTCGAACGCCACCGGCACATCCAGTTCCCCCAGCTGCTCGATCGCCAGCGGAATGAGACACTTGCGCTTCAGTCCGATCGAGCACTCCTGCTTCACCCACGGACGGCTAAGCGAATGCTGGCTCCACAGGCTCACAACCGCCCCGGCCGTCTTCACCTCCCGGTCCAGCACATCGGGAAACACATCGCCCCCGTCCAGCCCCTCGACATCAAAGAACACGCTCAGGCCGGCCGCCTCCAGCCCGGCTTTAACCTGCTCCGCCACCGCAAGGTCCGCCCGCGCATAAGAAAGAAAAACATCAGCCATTGGAATAACCACCTACCGCGTGCGCAACATAAGCGCCGCGTCCTTGCGCGAATAGCTCAGGAACACGCGGGTACGCGCATCCGCCGCCACCGGCTGAACATCCAGCTTTCCCACCACCGGCTCCTCCCGCCGAAGGTCAGGTCACCCGAAAACAGAAGCTGTGGCAAGATGGGGCGCTCACAGGGCATCCCGCCGGCAAACTACGTATCGACCCAGCCGAACGCCTCTCTAGGCTGCGCAATCCGGCCACGCCCTCCTTACAAACGCAGCTTACCCAAAGATTCCACCATGATAAACATCATGAACCGCGTCCGGCTCTATCACGCCTTTCTCGCCACGCTGGCGATTGCGGCTTATCTGTCCGGCGAAATGGATCCGGTCCATGCCTGGCTTGGGTATGGCGTGGCCGCCGTCATCGTCCTGCGCCTGCTCTGGGCGCTCGGCGGCGCGCGCCAGGTGGGCCTGATGCGCTTCTATCCGAACTTCGAAGGCCTGAAGCTCAAGGGCGCCTTGACACACCCCGCGATCAGCCGCGTCCTGATGCTCGGCATAGCCCTCAGCCTGCTGACGGTTACGGGCACCGGAATTGTAATGGACCAGGGCCGCTCCATCGGCCTCTCGCCGGCGCGCGCTGAACTTGCCGCTGATGCCGGCCCGCAATCGGCTGCGCCGCGCGGGTCCTATCGCGGTGAGGAAGACGAAGGCGAAGACGGGGAAGAAGGTGAAGGCGGCCCGCTCGGCGAAATCCACGAACTCGCTGCGAACCTGCTGCTTCTCTTCGTCGGTATGCACGTTGCCTATCTGCTTGTGTTCAAGCGCCCGCTGGCAAAGTTCATGCTCTTCTTGCCGCGCGGCAACCGGAAGAATTCGGACGCCCCAGCACCGCCTACTTCAGCGTGAACGCAAATGGCAGCAGCTGCGACAAGCGGTAAGTCTGCTCTGCCCCTCCGGGCGTAAAGCACAACACATCCATGTCACCGCCAAACTCGGCGAGCACCTGCCGGCAGATGCCGCACGGCGTGCCAGGCTCGGCGCCGCTGGTCACGACCGCGATGGCCCGGAAAGACCGGTGCCCAGCCGCAACCGCCGAGAATACCGCCGTGCGCTCCGCGCAGCATGTCGCTCCGAACGTCGCATTCTCGACATTGCAACCCGTGACGATCCCGCCATCCTCTGTCAGCAAGGCCGCGCCCACCCTGTAGTCCGAGTACGGCGCATAGGCCCGCTGCTGAACCGCAAGCGCCGCGGCTTTGAGGGCTGACCAGTCCACACTCACCGGAACGGCGGCTCGTCAAATGCGCGCAGCTTGCGGCTGTGCAGGCTGGCGCCGCCATCGACGGAGAGCCGTTCCAGCGTTTCGATCCCGATACGGATGTGTTCGCCGATGGCGCGCTCGTAAAACCGGTTCGCCGCGCCGGGGAGCTTTATTTCGCCGTGCAGCGGCTTGTCGGATACGCACAGCAGCGTGCCGTAGGGCACACGCAGGCGGAAGCCGTTGGCCGCAATCGTCGCGCTTTCCATGTCAATCGCCACTGCCCGGCTCTTGTTGAACCGGCGTGCCGAGGCCGTGAAGCGCAGCTCCCAGTTACGGTCGTCGGTGGTGACGACGGTTCCCGTACGCAGGCGCTTCTTCAGCGCCTCGCCCTGCTCACCGGTAATCTTCGCGGCTGCCTCGGCGAGCGCCACCTGAACCTCCGCAATCGGAGGAACCGGTATCTCGGGCGGCAACACGGAATCCAGAACATGGTCTTCGCGCAGGTAGGCGTGGGCGAGCACATAATCGCCGATCGCCTGCGAGTGGCGCAGGCCGCCGCAATGGCCGACCATCAGCCAGACCTGCGGGCGCAGTACGGCGAGGTGATCCGTGATCGTCTTGGCGTTCGATGGCCCGACGCCAATATTCACCAACGTGATGCCCGCGCCGTCCTTCGCGCGCAGGTGATAGGCTGGCATCTGGAAGCGCCGCCAGGGCGAGGCTTCGATGGCTGCGCGGCTGTCGACTTCGGGCTTCAAGATTTCGAGCCCGCCCGGCACCGAGAGCGACTCGTAGCGGGTGTGCCCGCCGAGCTGTGTCAGCGCCCAGTCACAGAACGCATCGACATAGCGGTGATAGTTCGTGAACAGAACATAGTGCTGGAAATGGTCCACCGGCGTGCCGGTATAGTGCTGCAGGCGCTTCAGTGAGAAATCGACCCGCTGCGCGTCGAACAGCGCCAAAGGGCGCTCCTCATATGGCTCGAACAATTCGCCGTCAGCCACTTCGTCGCCGATCTGCGTCAGCTTCGGAGAGGGAAACCAGCGCACGAGTTCGGCCGGCGCAATCTCCTCGAGCCCGGCGGCCTGGGAGGGGTCCCAGACATAGGCATAGGGAATCTCGGATTTCGACCGCTCGACATAGACGTCGACATCATAGTCGCGCATCAGCGGCGTCAGCTGCTCGATCAGGTAGGCCCGGAAAAATTCCGGCCGCGTCACGGTCGTGACATAAGTGCCCGCTTCGCTGATCTTGCCAAAGGCACGCGAAATCGGCGGCGGCGGGCCATCCGGATCGTAGACGAGGCGGATCTGCGGATAGCAGAAGACGCCGCCGGCGCGGGCCTCGCCATCCGGCGGCGTGCCGTCATGGAGGAACCGGTTCAGGGCTTCGGAAAGGGCGGTAACAGCTTCAGCGTAGAGCGCCTCGAGCGCGTCCACGACTGCTTTCGGTGTGGTGTGTTTTGACATGGCACCCATTGGCTTGGGTTTGGTCCGAAGTCAATTCCCACCCTTCCTTCCCCGTCTCCCACCAACAGGTGAGGGCTTCGGCGTCAGAGAACCACCCACACCCCCGGCCCCCTGCCCTCCACCATCAGCGCCCAGAGCGCCCAGACCAGGGCGTTCACCCGGTCCGGAGAGCCCGCCTCTGATGCCGTACGCATCCGCCTCCCGGGCGCGCCGAGATGCCGGGATCCACGGCGACGATACAGTCGTCGAACTGAGCCGGAGCTTCGGCTGCGCGCAGGCAAAACCGTCTCAGACAGCGGCAGACCGTGCCCGGCCTGAAGCTGAGCCAGTCGACGATCTTGTCAGTCTTCCAGCCGAGCAGCCACACGAGACGGAGTTGGCGGCTCCGCGGTTCGTGCGAAGGCGCTGTCGGGAGCATGCGGCGTCAAGCCGTTTTGTCATGCGGAAAGTATAACCCCGCTCGATACCCTGCCGGATTCGGAGGGCCGGATCGTCTGTAATTGCTGGGCCTGGGGTATGGAGTGGCGCGTTCTTGCGGCTTCTTTTTGCGGCCTGAAGATGGCTGAACTGCCATTACCTTGACAGAGTTTCCCCGCACGTACTATGCGCCGTCAAGAAGATGGCGAGGGGTACTTCCATGATCGGGTCACGACTTGCTTTCGCCCTTCAACGCTCATGCTCGCCGGTTGCCAATTTTTTTCCGGCAGCGACGCGGCCGCACCCAAAGCGCCGTCGGCTGCCGAGAGCCCGGCGCCAAACGCCGGACGTGCAGCAGATCCGGTCGAGTCTCCTTTTGGTCCGGGCCCGGAGCAAACAGATGGCGAGGCCGAGGATTCCGTCATCAGCGGCGCGGCCACGGCAACCGTGGACGGGCTTGGCCGTTTGACGATCAACGGCGCGAACGGCGCGGGATTTGTGGCGAAGCGCGCCGTCCCGGCGGGCGGCGCTGCGGAGGCGGACCCTGCCCTTTTGCAGGGCGCAGACTGGGTGGTCGAAGACCTGAACCGCGGCGGCGTGATCGACAATACCCGGCTGACACTGACGTTCGGCGCGGATGGCAAGGTGTCGGGTTCCACGAACTGTAACCGGTTCAACGGCACCTTTACGGCCACGGCAACCTCCGTCAGTTTTGGACCGCTTGCTATGACGCGGCGCGCCTGCACGGGCGAGGCCCTGTCCCTGCAGCAGCGCAAGTACATGGACGCGCTCGGCGGCGTGATGGCCTGGACGATCGAAGCAGAAGGCGCGCTGGTGCTGACGGGGGATGCGGGCAAGCGGGTCTTGTTGCGCCGCTGAGGCGGGCAAGCAGCCTGCAACCGCACGGCCTCTTGGAGCCTCCCGGCGGAGGCGCTAAGGCTTAAGCGGACCGCCCGTTGCAGAAAGCCTCCCGACCCGTATGACGACCCTGATCGGCATTGACCTTGGAACGACCAATTCGCTCGTCGCAGTATTCACCGACGCGGGGCCGCAGCTCATCCCCAACAGCCTCGGGGAGATGCTCACGCCTTCGGCCGTGGGGTACGGGGATGACGGGGCGCTGCTCGTGGGGCGGGCGGCGAAGGACCGGCTGCTGACCCACCCCGCCCTGACGGGGGCGCGGTTCAAGCGCTACATGGGCACCAATCACGAGATGGTGCTGGGCAAGAAATCCTTCAGAGCGGAGGAGCTGTCCTCGTTCGTGCTGCGGTCGCTGCGAGCAGATGCCGAGGCCTTCCTCGGGCACGAGGTGGACGCAGCGGTGATTTCAGTGCCTGCCTATTTCAACGACATCCAGCGCAAGGCGACGATCACGGCGGCGGAATTTGCAGGCCTGAAGGTGAACCGCCTGATCAACGAGCCAACGGCCGCCGCGCTCGCTTACGGGCTGCAGGACCGGCAGGGCGAGTCCACGTTCCTGGTTGTGGACCTTGGCGGGGGCACGTTTGACGTGTCGATCCTGGAGATGTTTTCCGGCGTGATGGAAGTGCGCGCCTCGGCGGGGGATGCCTTCCTTGGCGGGGAAGATTTTACCGATGCACTGGCGACGGAGCTTGGCCGGCAACTGGGCGTGAAGCCGGAGGATGTGAGCCGGGAAGACGGCGCGCGGCTGCGCGCGCTGGCCGAGCGCATGAAAGTGCAGTTGACCGAGGCGGCAGAAGCGAACGCGGACTTTGCGCTGAAGGGTGAAGCGCGGCGGGTGACGATCACGCGGGACAAGTTCGACGAGATCACCGACCCGATCCTGAAGCGCCTGCGCCTGCCGATCCAGCGGGCGATCTCGGATGCGAGCCTGAAGGCCGACGACCTGCACCGGATCATCACAGTGGGCGGGGCGACGCGGATGGCCAGCGTGCGGGCGCTGGTGACGCGGCTGTTCAAGCGGTTTCCGGAATACTCGATCGACCCCGATCATGTCGTGGCGCTCGGCGCGGCGGTCCAGGCGGGCCTGGCCGCGCGGCACAAGGCGCTGGACGATGTGGTGATGACCGATGTGTGCCCGTTCACGCTGGGATTTGAGACGTCGATTTCGGTGGGTGAGGGAAAGCACGAACCCGGACATTTCACACCGATGATCGAGCGCAATACGGTTGTACCGGTGAGCAAGGCCGATGTCGTGGCGCCGCTCTACCCGACGCAGCACGAAATCCTGTTTCGAATCTTCCAGGGCGAGAGCCCGTATGTGAAGGACAACATATTAATCGGTACGCTGAACGTACCGCTGCGCGGCGGGGCGAAGGACGACAAGTCCGTGGAGCTGCGCTATACCTATGACACGTCCGGTGTGCTGGAAGTTGAGGCGACGCCGACGGCGACGAAGAAGACCGAGCGGCTGGTGATCGAAGGCAATCCGGGCAGCCTGCCGCGCGACGAGATCGAGAAACGGCTGAAGGCGCTGGCGGCGATGAAGATCCATCCGCGCGACCAGCAGGAAAATGCCGCGTTGATTGCCCGGATGCGGGCGGCGTTCGAGAACTCGCTCGGCGACAAGCGTGCGTCGGTCGGCCGGCTGATTGCCGAATTCGAGGGCGTGATGGCGCGGCAGAACCCCCGCGAGATTACCGAGGCGCGGCGAGATATCGAGGCTGTGATCGGAAACTTCGAACGCGACGATGTCTTCTGATCCATTTGGCCTGCTGGGCATCGACCGCGCGACGGCCACCGAGGCCGACGTGCGCCGGGCCTATGCCGCTAAACTGAAAGTGACGCGGCCGGAGGACGACCGGGCGGGCTTCATGGCGCTGCGGACGGCGTTCGAGCGGGCGCGCAGCGAGGTGCGCTGGCGCGAAGACTACGGCGACGACGCCAACACCGGGGAGGCGGAGAACGACCGGGCGACTTCGGAGGCCGCGGCGTTTCCGGTCGGCGCTGTGGCAATCGGGGATGTACCGCTGGCGGAGATTGCCGAAAGGACGCGGGATACCCTGCCCCAGACGACGCCGGCGTATGCCGGGATTGAGCCTTATGAAGAAGATGAACCATCGGAGACCGCAGAGGCGCCTGATGAAGGCGCCGAGGAAATTCATCACGATGACGGGTTCACGCCCGAAGAAATCGCCGCCTGGCAACCGATCAGGGCGGCGCTGGACCGGCTCACGGATGTGCTGACTGCGACCGGCGAGCCGCCGCCCGTCAAGGCCGTTCTGGCAGTTATCGACGGTGACGATATCAGCAGCATTGACCAGTACCAGACCCTGCAGGCACAAGTCCGGGAATTACTCTGTGACCGGACCAACTTCTTTGACAGTGCCACCGGCATGCGATTACCCGGCTGGCTGTCCCTGGAGGTCTTCGACGCGCTGGACACCTATTATGGCTGGTCACGCGAGACGACGACCATCCCCTATCTGAAGGGCCTGAACGACTGGCTGGTGCGCGTGCGGCGGGCGATCGAACTGGAGGCAGCGTCCGACACGGCGCGCAACCAGGCGCGGCTGGAGGACGCGACGGCCAAACTGTTCGGCCCGAAGGACCGCCCGGCCGAAACCGAACGCAGCAGAAAAGGCAGCGCGATCTGGCTCTGGATCGGCGCCGGAATCCTGATCAGCCAGCTCGTGCAGTTCCTCGCGCGCATCAACGGCGGCGGCTGACGCAGGGTCAAGACTGTTGTAAAAGCGTCATCGCAGCTAAGTTAAAATGCAAAGCAGCTGACCCGCACGCAGAGGCAGGCGCTACACTGTTCCGGAGGAATCTGACATGGCCGATACCGGCGCTCTCGACCTTGGATTTGACCCAGCCGCACTGAAAGCGCGCTACCTTGCCGAGCGCGACAAGCGCGTGCGTAAGGATGGCAACGAACAGTATGTAAACGTGGCCGGACAGTTCGCGCATTACCTTGATGACCCGTACACGGAGCGTACGGAACGCGCACCGGTGAAGGATCATGTCGAGGTTGCCGTGATCGGCGGCGGGTTTGGCGGGATGCTGGCGGCGGCAAGGCTGCGCAAGGCGGGCTTTTCCGACATTCGTATGATTGAGACTGGCGGCGCGTTTGGCGGCACCTGGTACTGGAACCGGTACCCCGGTGCAGCCTGCGATATCGAAAGCTATATCTACCTGCCGCTGCTCGAAGAGACCGGCTTCATGCCGAAGGAGAAGTACACGAAGGCGCCGGAAATCCTCGCGCATTCGAAGCGGATCGCGGAGCGCTTCAACCTTTTCGATAAGGCCCTGCTCAGCACCGGCGTGACGGGCATGAAGTGGAACCAGAAGAAGAAGGCCTGGACGATTGAAACCGACCGCGGCGACAAGTTCACCGCGCAGTTCGTGGTGATGAGCAACGGGCCGCTCAACCGGCCGAAACTGCCCGGCATACCGGGCGTCGAAAGCTTCAAGGGCCACAGCTTCCATACGAGCCGCTGGGATTATCAGTACACGGGCGGCGGGCCGGAAGGCGGGCTGACGCGGCTGAAGGACAAGGTGGTCGGCATCATCGGCACGGGCGCAACCGCTGTGCAGTGCGTACCGCATCTCGCGGCAGGGGCGAAGCATCTCTACGTGTTCCAGCGCACGCCCTCCTCGATTGACGTGCGCAATGACGGGCAAACCGATCCGGACTGGGCGAAGAGCCTGGAGCCCGGCTGGCAACGCCGGCGGATGGAGAATTTCAACACGCTGGTCTCGGGCGGCTATGAGCCGGAAGATCTCGTGAATGACGGGTGGACGGACATTATCCGGAACATCCTGTTCATCGCCTCCAAAGGCGACCAGCAGGGCCTGACGATGGAGCGACTGGCGGAGCTGGCAGAAATTGCCGACTTCAAGAAAATGGAACAGGTGCGCTCCCGCGTGGACGAGATCATCAAGGATCCGGCGGTGGCTGCGGCGCTGAAGCCCTGGTACCGGCAGTTCTGCAAACGGCCCTGCTTCCACGACCAGTATCTCGACGCGTTCAACCGGCCGAACGTGACACTGGTGGACACCAATGGCCAGGGCGTGGACCGGATTACGGAAGACGCGGTCGTGGTGGACAGCAAGGAATACAAGATTGATTGCCTCGTCTATGCGACCGGGTTCGAAGTGGGCACGGACTATACGCGGCGGGCTGGCTATGATCCGGTCGGACGCGGCGGCGTGCACATGAAGGATTACTGGGCGGACGGCATGCGCAGCCTGCACGGACTTTCCGTTCACGGATTTCCGAACATGTTCCTGATGGGGCCCGGACAGGCAGGCTTCACGGCCAACTATCCCCACCTGCTGGACGAGCAAGCCGAGCAGATCGGCTATACCTTGTCGGAAGTCAAAGCCCGGCAGGCCAGGACTTTCGAGGCCTCGGCGGACGCAGAAGAAGCCTGGGTACAGCAGATCATCGCGAAGGCGGTCACGCGCCAGCAATTCCTGGATGAATGCACGCCCGGATATTATAACAACGAGGGCAAGCCGAGTGACCGGTCGGCGCAGAACAATTCATACGGGGACGGGCCCAATGCCTATTTCCGGATCCTGAAAGCCTGGCGCGAAGGCGGCGAACTGGCAGGCCTGGAGCTGAAGTAGCGGGAAACGGGCGAGGCACTTGAGGCCCGAGCCAAATGCGCTAGTTTGCTCGCTTGACGAGAGACGGGGGGCCGCATGGACGCCGAAACGCTGCAGAGCTGGATTGGCCGCACCGAAGTGCAGATCGATACGGTGACGCCGGGGCCAGCGCGCGCACTGGCAGCGACGCTAGATCAGAACCCCGATGATTTCACGGCGCGCGCGCCGCTGCCGCCGCTCTGGCTGTGGCTCTACTTTCTTCCTGTGGTGCGGGCATCCGGTGTCGGGCCCGACGGGCATCCCCAGCGGGGCGGATTCCTGCCGCCGATCACCCTGCCGCGACGCATGTGGGCCGGTAGCCGGTGCCAGTTCCTGGGGACGGCGCGGATCGGCGATGAGCTGACCAAGGTGTCAACGATTGCGAAGGTCTCGGCAAAGACCGGACGGTCCGGCGAGATGGTGTTCGTGACGGTGCGCCACGCCTATTCGCGCGGGGGCGCGGGGCTGATGGAGGAGGAGCAGGACATTGTCTATATGCCGATCCCCGAAAAGTTCTCGCCCCCAGAACCCGTGGCGGTGACTGACTGTCCGTGGACAGAGCGCGTAGCAATTGATCCGGTCCTGCTGTTCCGGTTTTCGGCACTGACATTCAACGGGCACCGGATCCATTACGACCGCACCTATGCAATGGATACGGAGAAGTATCCGGGGCTTGTCGTGCATGGGCCGTTGCAGGCAATCTTGCTCATGGAGGCGGCGCGGCGCTGGCAGCCGGGCCGTCAGCCGGCGAGCTATACGTTCCGGGGACTGCGGCCGCTGTTCGACTTCGACGCGGTATCCGTCTGTGGGCGGACGAATGATATGGGCGGACTCGACCTGTTCACCGCAAACGGCGACGGGGCCGCCGGCATGCAGGCAAATCTCGGCTGGGCGGCCGCCTGAAGCGGCCTAAATGATGATTTCGAGAGGCCGGACGAACGGCCCACGGGAGGAAAGCATGGTCAAGATTTTGGAGGGCCTCCGGATCGTGGAAGGCTCAGCTTTTGTTGCGGCGCCGCTGGCGGGGATGACACTTGCGCAAATGGGCGCGGACGTTATCCGGTTTGACCGGATCCGCGGGGGCCTCGACAACGGGCGCTGGCCCGTGACGGACAAGGGACGCAGCCTGTTCTGGGCCGGGCTGAACAAGGGCAAGCGCAGCCTTGCAGTGGACATGACGACACCGCGGGGACAGGAGATCGTCACGCGGCTGATCTGCGAGCCGGGCGAAGGCAAGGGAATTTTCCTGACCAACTTGCGCGTCCGCGGATGGATGGATTATCCGGCGCTGAAGCAGCACAGGCCGGACCTGATCATGATGTCGGTAACCGGAGACCGCAGCGGCGGGCCGCAGGTGGACTATACGGTGAACCCTGCCGTGGGCTTTCCGATGGCGACCGGGCCGGAAGGATCTGCCGGGCCGGTGGGTCATGTATTGCCGGCCTGGGACTGCATCACCGGGCAACAGGCTGCGCTCGGCATCCTCGCAGCGGAGCGGCACCGAAGGCTCACCGGTAACGGGCAACTTGTGGAACTGGCGCTGAAGGACATGGCGCTGGCGATGCTGGGCAATCTCGGCATCATCGCCGAAGTGACCGTAAACAACTATGACCGGCCGAAGATGGGCAACTCCCTGTACGGAGCGTATGCGCAGGATTTCGTGTGCAAGGGCGGCGGGCGGGTGATTGTCGTCGCGCTGACGCAGCGCCAGTGGGACAACCTGAAAGCAGTAACGCATACGCAGGTCGCGTTCGAGGAGCTCGCCGTAAAGCTGGGCGTGAACCTCAACCTTGAAGGCGCAAGGTTCGAACACCGGCATGCGATCACGCAGGTGCTGAAGCCGTTTTTCGACATCAGGGCGGTCGAGGAGTTCGAGGCGGCGTTCAATGAGCGGAGCGTAACCTGGGCGCAGTATCGCACGTTCGCACAGGCGGTCCGGGAAGACCCGGATATCTCGGTGGATAACCCGATGTTTTCAATGCTGGAGCACCCGGGAATCGGGACTTATCTGACGCCCGGCAATCCGATCGCGTTCTCCGAAGCGGAGCGGATCGCGCCCGTCCGGGCGCCGAGCCTTGGCGAGAATACCGATGAGATATTGTCCGGGATCGGATACTCGGACGGGGAGATTGCGAACCTGCATGATGACCTGATCGTGGCGGGGCCGAGGTAGTGCTGCCCCCTCTCCCGCAAGCGGGAGAGGGGTCGGGAGGGCTACTCCTCAACTAACATCACCAACACATCGCCATCGGCCACCTGCTGCCCGGCCTTCGCGTGGACGGCTTCGATGATGCCGTCGCGCGGCGCTGTCAGGGCGTGTTCCATTTTCATGGCTTCAAGGACGGCGAGAGTGTCACCGCGGATGACGGCGGCGCCGGGAGCGGCGAGCACGCTGATTACCTTGCCGGGCATCGGGGCCTTGACGACATCGCCGCCGAGGGCCGCATCCGCGTCAGCCGTGTATTCAGGCACAGTCACGAGGAAGGTGTCACCGCCTGTGGTAACGGCGTAGCGGCGGGGCGTGAGATCGGTGACGAGCGGGAATGGCGTATCATCCGTGAGCGGGGTATCGGCCTCTATAAGCCGGGCGGCGCCGTCAGCGGCCAGCAGAACCGTGCGACAGGGCCCGGCGTTGAGGCGGAAACCGTCATGCAGGTCCCAGGGTGAGACGGCGCCCTCATCATCGAGCAGGAGGGTTGCCACGGCCGAGAGCGAGGCGGCGCGGTGGGCATCCGGCACAGCGGCGAGCGTGTCGAGGTTCTCGCCGATCCAGTTAACGTGGTGCGTGCCGCCGGCGAACTCGCCTGACAGGGCACAGCGGCGCAGGAAGCCCGCATTGGACGGCACGCCGGCGAGCTGGGTGTGGGCGAGCGTGTCGGTCAGGTGCTTGAGCGCGGCGCCGCGGGTTTCTCCGTGAACGATCAGTTTGGCGATCATGGAATCGTAGTTTGAGGGGACGCGGTCGCCGGACTGGAAGCCGGCATCCCAGCGGAGGGTTTCGCCGTCCGGTTCTTCGAGGAGGCCGAACTCAAGTATGAGGCCGGCGCCGGGACGGAAGCCTTCAGCGGGGTCTTCGGCGCAGATGCGGGCTTCGAAGGCGTGGCCGTTGAGCCTGATGTCTTTCTGCTTCAGAGGCAGTTTTCCGCCGGAAGCAACGATAATCTGCCATTCAACCAGATCCGTGCCGGTGATGGCTTCGGTGACCGGATGCTCGACCTGCAGGCGTGTATTCATCTCGAGGAACCAGAACGTGTCGAGCGCAAGCGGCCTTGATCCGTCTACGATGAATTCTACGGTGCCGGCACCCTGATAACCGACCGACCTGGCGAGTTTCACGGCAGCGTCGGTCATGGCCTTGCGGACAGCCTCTGGCATGCCGGGAGCTGGCGCTTCCTCAATGACTTTCTGGCGGCGGCGCTGAAGGGAGCAGTCACGCTCGAACAGGTGGACGACATTGCCCTGGCTGTCACCGAAGACCTGGACTTCGATGTGGCGCGGTCGCTCGACGAGCTTTTCGAGCATGACGCGGCCATCGCCGAAGCTCGCTTCAGCTTCGCGCACGGCGCTGGTGAGTTCGGCTTCGAGGTCTGCGGCGCGGGAGACCTGGCGGATGCCCCTGCCCCCACCGCCGGCCACAGCCTTGATGAGGAGCGGATAGCCGACCGTCTCGGCGGCTTTCGTCAGGGTAAGGATATCCTGTGCTTCATCCCGGTAACCGGGGAGCACCGGAATGCCAGCGTCTTCGGCGATGCGTTTGGCTTCGTCCTTCGGACCCATGGAGCGGATGGCGGCAGGCGGCGGGCCGACCCAGGCGAGGCCGGCGGCGAGAACGGCTTCGGCGAAGGCGGCGTTCTCGGACAGGAAGCCGTAGCCGGGGTGGACGGCGTCGGCCCCGGTCTGGGCAGCAGCCTGGAGGATGGCCTCTACACGCAGGTAGCTTTCGCCGGCGGGGGCGGCGCCGATGTGGACCGCTTCGTCCGCCTCGCGCACATGCATCGCGGCGCGGTCCGCGTCGGAATAGACGGCTACGGTAGCAATGCCGAGGCGGCGGCAGGTGCGGAAAATCCGGACGGCGATTTCACCCCGGTTCGCCACGAGGAGTTTCGTGATTTTCACTTTTCTGGCCTCCGGGTCCCCGGTGCACGGTGGCGACCAGGACGAAACTGATGATCATCAGCAGATACCATGATCCGAGCTTGGAGAAAGAGACCATCTCCCAGCCGTCCTCCTGGCCCGGATAGGACCAGGCGCGGGCGAAGGTGGCGAGGTTTTCGGCAAACCAGATGAACAGGGCGACGAGGAAGAAGCCGACGAGCAGCGGCATGGGGCGGTGGACCTCGTCCGGGCGGAACCAGACGACGGTGCGCAGATAGATCAGCGCGGCGGCGGCGAAGAGGCCAAGGCGGATGTCCACGGTCCAGTGGTGGGCGAAGAAGTTCACATAGACGGCGGCGGCAAGCAGGCCCTGCAACCAGAGCGGCGGGAAGCGGTCGAACCGGAACTCGAAGATGCGCCAGACGCGGGCGAGATAGGAGCCGACGGCGGCGTACATGAAGCCGGAAAAGAGCGGCACGGCGCCGATGCGCAGGTAGCTGTCTTCGGGATAGACCCAGCTGCCGGCCTGCGTCTTGAAGAGCTCCATGACGGTGCCGACGATGTGGAAGACCAGGATGACGCGTGCCTCTTCCCAGGTCTCAAGGCCGGAGAGGATGAGCAGGCCCTGCAAGGATAGCGCGGCGAGGACGAGGAAGTCGTAGCGCGAGAGAGGCGCGTCATCCGGATAGAAGAGATGCGTCAGCAAAAGGAGGGCGAGCATCACGCCGCCGAAGATGCAGGCCCAGGCCTGCTTGATGCCGAAGCTGATGAATTCGAAGACGCCGAGGGTAACCGGGCCCCTCACCCAGCGGGCGCGCAGGGCCTCCCGCCCGGCGTGAAGGCGGTCGCGCAATCGGGTGGCGGCGGAGGCGGACTGTGTCATCGCCTTCCGGGATGACGGAGTTTACGGGCCGAAACAAGGCCGGGAGGAGCCGGCACCGGTCTGATTTTGAGGCTATGTCAGGCGCGGCGGATGGCGTAAGGTTAAGGCTCGGTCAAGCAACGGGGGACTCCGATGGCTTACAATTCAGGCGTACAGCTCAGCGGCCTTGCCGGCATCATCGGTGCAGGCGTCGGCGGTTATCTCGGTTACAATCAGGCGGCAGAGATCGGCATGGACCCGCTGCAGGGCGCGCTGATCCTCGGCGGCATCGGGCTTGTGGTGGCAAGTCTTGGGTCGTTCGTGCTCAAATCGGCGATGCAGTTTGTCATCTACCTGATCCTGTTGGGCGTGCTGGCCTACTTCTTACGCGGCCAGATCGAGGCGTTGACGGGGATCGATCCGGTCTCGGCGGTGTACAACACGCTCGGCAGCTGGGGCTTGCCGGTGGCCTCGATCCCGGGCGCCGAAGATGTCGTGAACCGGACCCCGGCAGAGCAGTAGGCGTTACACCTTCCAGCCAGGCGCACGCTTTTCGAGGAAGGCGGCGATGCCTTCCTTGCCTTCATCGGAGGCCCGGCGTGCGGCGATGCGCTTGGCCGTCTTGTGGCCGAGATCGCGGTCAATCTCCCGGCCAGCAAAATCGCGCACGAGTTTCTTGGAATCGGCGACCGCGCCCGGGGCCGCCGCAAAGACGAGCCTGGCGATGTGTTCTTCGAGCTCGGACATTTCATCCGCTGTCTGAGCAACATAGTGTACGAGGCCGATACGCTCGGCATAGGCGGCGTCAAACGTCTCGGCGGTGACGAACAGCGCGCGGGCCCAGCGAGGACCGATGGCATTGATGACGAAGGGGCTGATCGTCGCCGGCGTCAAGCCGAGGCGGACTTCGGAAAAGCGGAAGCTGGTATTGGCCATCGCGATGGCGACATCGCAGGCGGCAACCAGCCCTGCCCCGCCGCCCATCGCCGTGCCGTGCACGAGCGCGAGTGTCATCTGGGGCATTTCATTGAGCCGCTGCAGCATCTCGGCGAGGCGGACGGCGTCGGCCTCATTGTCTTCGCGCGACTGGGTGGAGGCGTGTTTCATCCAGGTGAGGTCGGCGCCGGCGGAGAATGACGGGCCTTCGCCGCGCAGGATCATCATGCGGATCGAGGTCTGGTCCGAGATCATCTCGAAAACGTCGGTGAGCTCGGCGATGAGTTCGGCATTGAACGCGTTGTGGACGTCTGGCCGGTTCAGTGTGACGACGGCGACGCCGTCGCGGGTCGCATCGAACTTGATGAGGTCGTACTCGGAATCGCGCATGGGGGTTCCTCTCAGGGGGGATCTTTGGTGGCCACCTTGCGGTAGTGGCTCGACGGGCGCAAGGCGGGCTTCTCGATGAGGTGCCAGAGAGCAAAGCTCGCGAGAATGACCAGCACGGCTGCCAGTGAAAGAAAGCCCGGCAGGCCGAGCAAGGGCAAGAGGCCGGCAGCGAGCAAGGCCTGCAGGACGGGAAAGTGCGTGATGTAGAGGCCGTAGGAAATGTCGCCGAGGCGCGCGGCGTTAAGCGCGGGGCCCGGCGCGAAGGCGATGGCGGCGATGAGGCCGGTGAGCGCAAAGGCGCGTAGCGGCTCCAGTATAGGATGCATCACAGTAGCCGCCACGAGGACCATGCCGGAGAGGCCGAGCGCACGCCAGCGGCGGCGCATCCGGGCTTCGCATTTCCAGAGCGCGATACCCATCGCGAAGAAGGCCATTTGGCCCGGAAGTTGGCGGGCGAGCAACAGGCCGAGATTGCCTTCGAGCGCCAGCGGCAGGATGTAGGCCCAGGCTTCGGCGGCCGCATAGAGCGCCATCACTGCAAGCCACCAGAGCCGGCCAAGCCTCTTCAGCACAAGGAAGATCAGCGGGAGGACCATGTAGAACAGGACCTCGATCTTCAGTGTCCAGAGCGCGCCGTTGACTTCGGTAAAGCGGTTGGAGCCAAACAGGCCGGGCAAGTTGGGCGCGAGGAAATTCAGGAAACCGAGATTGGCGGCGAGGTAGGCGAGGACGCCCGGCGTGTCGCGCGTGAGCGCAAGGCTGATGAGCGCCGGAATGAGGATCACGGCCGCGTAGGCGGGATAGAGCCGGCGCAGGCGCTTTCCGGCATAGTCTGCGAGGCTGGACGAGCGATCAAGGGAACCTGCGACGAGGGCGCCGGAGACGATGAAAAAGCCCTGGATGCAGACCTCGGCCAATTGTGCGAGGGCAAGTTCCAGCGGGCCACCGGGATTTTGGCCGGCGAGCGCGGCGCCGTGATACACGAATACGCCCGCAGCCAGCACGAGCCGGATCAGGTCAAATCGGTTCTGCTGCGAAACTGGCAGGTTCAAAGTCTGGTCGTCCCTGCAACGCCGTGTTGCATCCCCCGCTTAACAGGCTGCACGCGGTTCGCGAAGCACCCAGACGCTGCCGATTGCCACACACAAAAACGGCCCCGCTGCCGCAGCATGGAGGCCGCACGTCCAAGAGGCTAAGTCCCGCAGGAATTGCGATGCCGGCGCGGCCTTGTCCCTGGACTTTTTCCGCGCGTCCTTGGCGCCTGTCTACCCGGCGCCTGTCACAACACGGTCGGCGCTGGTGTCGATCTTCATGAACCTCGCCCCGGCCTCGGCCGCTATGACCTTGCCGCCGGCAACCTGTGCCGCAACACATACAGCCGGTACCGGTCGGCGGACCAGGGACGTTCAGCCCTGATCGGGACCCTCACGGTCCAACAGGATGCTGGCAAAGTCCTGGCCAGCGTGAAAGAAACCAAAAACACGGACGATCTGCAGATCCTTGATCAGTTCGAAGGCAACAACGGCGCTACCGACGGGTGCAGTTCGCAGCCCTTTGCGGATGTCGTCTCTCTGCCGGCTATGCTGGGACAGCGAAACTGCCGAACACGCGAATGTAAGCATCTCCTGGGTGCGCCGCACAGCGCCCGCAATGTCGCCCGTCGCGCCTTCCAGTCGCCGCGCGATCGCCCGCAGGTCTTCGATGGCGGCGGAGGAAAACCGGACCTTGAAGCGCTGAAGATTCATACCGTCCACGGATTAGAAAGAAGTTGAGAGAACATCTGGCCTGTTTCAACCTGAAACAGGTCTGCATCCAGAAACTCGGCTTCGGCCCGAGCTATAAGCTCCCCCCGCAGGTGCAGGGACCTGGCCTTCTGGACGTCCTCTGCTTCGAGCAGGGCGTGGAGCGCGCGTTCAACCAGAGCGCTCAAATGGGGGAGCGTGCCGGACTGGACCAACTTCATCGCCCTGTCATAAATCTGATCGTTGAGAAAGACCGATGTTTTTACCGCCATCAATGAGCCTGAAATCGTATGGTTACGCGCAATTTGCAGAGCCGTTAGCATAACTCAATTACATGCGAAACAGTCCGAATCCGCGCTCGCCGAAGGGCGCGTTGAGGCTGGCGGAAAGGGCGAGGCCAAGGACGCGGCGCGTGTCTGCGGGGTCAATGATCCCGTCATCCCAGAGGCGTGCGGTGGAGTAGTAAGGATTGCCTTCAGCCTCGTAGAGATCGCGGATGGGCTGCTTGAAACGCTGCTCTTCTTCCGCACTCCATTGACCGCCCTTGCGCTCGATGCCGTCGCGCTTGACGGTCGCAAGGACGCTAGCCGCCTGTTCGCCTCCCATGACGGAGATGCGGGCGTTGGGCCACATGAAGAGGAAACGGGGCGAGTAAGCGCGCCCGCACATGCCGTAATTGCCGGCGCCGTAACTGCCGCCCGTGACGACCGTGAACTTCGGTACGGAGGCGGTGGCCACAGCAGTGACCATCTTGGCGCCGTCCTTCGCGATGCCGCCCGCTTCATATTTCGAGCCGACCATGAAGCCGGTGATGTTCTGCAGGAAAACGAGCGGGATGCGGCGCTGGTCGGCAAGTTCGATAAAGTGCGCGGCCTTCTGCGCGCTCTGCGAGAACAGGATGCCGTTGTTGGCGAGGATGGCGACCGGCATGCCGTAAAGCCGCGCGAAGCCGCAGACGAGGGTCTCTCCGTAAAGCTGCTTGAACTCGTGGAAATCAGACCCATCGACGAGGCGGGCGATCACTTCGCGCGCATCATAGGGCTCGCGCACATCCTGCGGGACGAGGCCGTGAAGCTCTGCAGGATCGTAAAGCGGGGCCTGCGGGTCGGTGAGGTCGAACGGCTGCGGCTTTGGCTTACTCAGCGTACGGATGATAGATCGGACGATGGCCAGCGCGTGGGAATCGTGCGCGGCGTAATGGTCGGCCACGCCGGAGCGGCGGGCGTGCACGTCGGCGCCGCCCAGGTCTTCTGCAGAGATTTCCTCACCCGTGGCCGCTTTAACCAGCGGCGGGCCGCCGAGGAAGATCGTGCCCTGCTTACGGACGATGACGGTCTCGTCGCTCATCGCAGGCACGTAGGCGCCGCCAGCGGTGCAGCTGCCCATGACGGCCGCGATCTGGGGAATGCCCTTCGCGCTCATATGGGCCTGGTTATAGAAGATGCGGCCGAAATGTTCGCGGTCCGGGAAGACTTCAGACTGGTGCGGCAGGTTCGCGCCGCCGCTATCGACGAGATAGACGCACGGCAGATGGTTTTCCATCGCCACTTCCTGCGCGCGCAGGTGTTTTTTCACGGTGACGGGGAAGTAGGCGCCGCCTTTGACGGTCGCGTCATTGCAGATGATAAGGCATTCCCGGCCTTCGACGCGCCCGACGCCGGTGATCAGGCCGGCGCCCGGGGCTTCGCCGTCATACATGCCGTTGGCGGCCAGCGCGCCGATCTCGAGAAAGGCGCTGCCGGGGTCGATCAGGCGCTCAACCCGCTCGCGGGGGAGCAGCTTTCCCCGCTCTGTGTGGCGGCGGCGTGACGCTTCCGGACCGCCGAGGGCGGCTTCGGCGGACTTTGCGCGAAGCTCCGACAGGAGTGCCTGCATGGCCCGGCGATTGGCCGAGAATCTCGGGCCAGACACCTCGAGCGCCGATTTCAGAACAGGCATGCGATTATCCTTAACGACTTGCCCCGAGGATTACCGCCCGCTCACGCGCATGTCACCGGTTCGGTAATGCATTTATGGTAACCCGGCCTCATGGACGGCTTTGAAACACCCACCAGAAAGCGCAAGGATAGGGGCATGAGGATCCCTCCCAATCCCAGTCTGAAGACGATTCCTTTGCTGAAGGATGTCTCGCAGCGAGCGATGCGGTCGGCCGGAAAAGACGCGCGCTGGTTCTCCCTGCCAGCGGGTCAGCCGCTTTTCCTTGCGGGCGAACTGGCCGACTCGATCTTCTTCGTCGTGTCCGGATCGCTGGGAGCGTTCGGAGCTGGCAATGAATTCATCGGCCATATCCGGCCGGGCGAACCCGTCGGCGAAATGGCGCTGTTCCTCGGCGGCACTGACCTCAACGGTGACGGCGTCATAGAGAACAAGCCGCATACCGGCTCGGTCTATGCGCTTCGCGATTCTGAAGTCATCGCCCTATCGCGCATTGGCTGGAACCGGCTGGTGAAGTCCGAGCCGGAATTGCTGGAAGGGATGATCCGCATCATCCTGCGGCGGCTGGGGCGCAGCGGCAAACGCGACCAGGCGGCGCTGCCCAAGGTTTACACGCTGCTGGCAACCTCGCCGACGATCGACCTGCGCTACCGGGCACGGGCTCTGCGCGAGGAGCTGATGAAGTTCGGCCAGAAGGTCGCCATTATCGACGAGATCCAGGGCGACGAGAAGCCTGCGGGCTTTTTTGACGAACTTGAACACAACAATGATACGGTGATCCTGATTGCCGCGATCGGCGACAGTTCGTGGTTCCGGCTGGCGACACGCCAGGCCGATCGCATCTGGGTGTTGGCGCGCGGTGATGCACGCCCCTCCGTCCCCCTCATGCCGGAAGAGACGTCGCCGGCGCAAAAGCTGAAACTTGTCGACGTACTTCTGCTTCATCCGGGCACGGAGCGACGCGCCGCAAATCCGGAAGACTGGCGGGCCGCAGCGGGCGCCCAGCGCCTGCTCCATTGGTACGGCGACGAGCGGCAGGACGCGATGCGCCTCGCCCGCGTCATGGCCGGCCGTTCGGTCGGCCTTGTGCTGTCTGGCGGCGGGGCAAGGGGTTACAGCCATATCGGGGCCATCCGTGCGATCCGCGAGAAGGGTATTCCGATCGACTTTGCTGGCGGCTCCTCCATGGGCGCCGTGATTGCGGCATGCCTTGCAATGGGCTGGGACGACAACGAGATCGACCGGCGCATCCGCAAGGCGTTCGTCGAGTCGAGCCCGCTCGGAGACTATACCTTGCCGGTTGTTGGCATGGTCAAAGGCAAACGTGTCAACGCGCGCCTGCAGGAACATTTCGGCGAGACCGATATCATCGATTTGAAGATCCCGTTCTACGCCCTGTCCACGAACCTGACGTCCGGTCATGTCCATATCCATCGTTCCGGCAGCCTCAGGCAGGCGCTGCGGGCGACCATCTCCCTGCCCGGTATCCTGCCGCCTGTCGTGGAGGGCGATGACATCCTCGTGGATGGCGGCGTGCTCGACAACTTCCCTGTCGAGACGATGCGGGATACCCATCAGGGCTTCGTGATCGGATCGGACGTCTCGGGCCAGCCGGAAGGGCTTAACCGTGAAGAATTCGCCCGGCCGCTGAACTTCTTCCAGTGGGTGGCGCGCAACGGGTTCTCCCAGCCGCCACCGATCGCTGGCCTGCTGATGCGGGCCGCAACGGTGCGCAACGACCCACGTCTCGGCCGCGACCTTGCAGATGTCGTGATCCTTCCGGAGCTGCCCGGCATCGAACTGCGCGACTGGACAGCGTATGACGACGCAGTGGAAGCCGGCTATGTGGCTGCCAGGGCCGCTCTTGAAACGAGCCACATTCCCGCGCTCTGCTGCCCTGTCTGAGCCCGGAACTGTCGTATTCTCAACCGGGCCTGAGGCCTATTGCAGCCAGATTCTCCTGCAGAATGCCGGTTTTCGGGAGACGTTTCTGGCCAGGGGCTTCGGCGGCTATGTGTCAAAGCCGATCGACGAACGTTCGCTGATCACGGCGATTGCGCAAACGCTGAGCCTGCCGCCGGAGACCGTACAGACCCGACTGCAGGCCGGCTGACGCAGCGTGAACGGCCGCGCGGGCGGAATGCCCGTCGACGGTGTTCGCAAAAACTGGCAGGGCCGGAAGCGACAGAGGCTAGCGCGCATCCGCGCGCAGGCCCGAATGGAGACCCAGATGGCCAAGACACCCAAAGCGCATAAGCCGGTTGGCGAAGAGTACCTCGCCACAGCCAGGCAACCGGGCGCTGTGCACCGGTTTCCATTTCCGCCGCCGATGGTTTGGAACGCGCTGCTGGATGGCCCGGCCTGGACCGAGTGGCTGCCGATTACCAAGGTGACCTGGACGAGCCCCAAGCCCTTCGGGCCTGGCACGACACGGACCGTGGAAGTCGGCGCACAGGTGATCGAGGAGACCTTCTTCGCTTGGGATGAGGGCAAGCGGATGGCGTTCCGGTTCGAGCGCTCCACCCTGCCCGTCTCGGCGGGGGTTGAGGATTACCGGGTGGTGCCGGTGGACGGCGGCTGCGAGCTGCGCTGGAGCGGCAAGGCGAGCTCGGCACCGTTTTTGGGCGCGGTCATAACCCGGCAGCTGACAAAGGGACTGGTGGACGGCATGCCCAAACTGGAAGCCTTGATTGCCAGGCAGCCAGAGCGGTTCAAATAACCTTCAGTCGCCCGGTTTCGAAAACGGGATGATCTCATCCGGTACGCCATGATGGCTGCCGACGGCGAGTTGCCAATATCCGGCATCGCGCCATCGGCCGTGCTTGAACCCGGCGTTTGAACACGTTCCGCGGTGCCGGACTCCCATCTTCTCGCGCAGGGCCACGCGGGCCGGATCAGGCTGTTTCGTTGAACAGTTCCCGGCCGATCAGCCAGCGTCGGATTTCGCTGGTACCCGCGCCGATCTCATAGAGCTTGGCGTCGCGCAGGAGGCGGCCTGTGGGATACTCGTTGATGTAGCCATTGCCGCCGAGGAGCTGGATGGCGTCGAGGGCGAGTTTTGTGGCGGTCTCGGCCGCATACAGGATCGCGCCGGCGGCGTCCTTGCGGGTGGTCTCACCCCGGTCGCAAGCCTTGGCGACCGCATAGACGTAGGCCTTGGCCGCGTTCATCTGCACGTACATGTCCGCGAGCTTGCCCTGTACGAGCTGGAACTCGCCGATCGACTGGCCGAATTGCTTGCGGTCGTGGATGTAGGGCAGCACGACATCGAGGCAGGCCTGCATGATGCCGGTGGGGCCGGCAGCGAGGACGGCGCGCTCATAGTCGAGGCCGCTCATCAGGATGCGCACGCCCGCGCCAACCGGGCCCATGACGTTCTCTTCAGGCACTTCGCAGTCCTCGAACACGAGCTCGCCGGTTTCGGAGCCGCGCATACCGAGCTTGTCAAGCTTCTGGGCGACCGAGAAACCCTTGAAGCCGCGCTCGATCAGGAAGGCTGTGATGCCTTTGGAAGCGCCGTTCGGATCGGTCTTCGCATACACGACGAGGGTGTCGGCGTCCGGCGCATTGGTGATCCACATCTTGGTGCCGTTGAGGACGTAGCGGTCGCCCTTCTTGTCGGCGCGCAGTTTCATCGAGACGACGTCTGAGCCTGCGCCGCTTTCGCTCATGGCGAGCGAGCCGAGGTGTTCGCCGGAGATGAGTTTGGGGAGGTAACGGGATTTCTGGTCGTCATTTCCCCAGCGGCGCAGCTGGTTGACGCAGAGGTTTGAATGGGCCCCGTAGGAGAGGCCGACCGAAGCGGAAGCGCGGGAGATTTCCTCCATCGCCACGACATGTTCAAGATAACCGAGGCCGGTGCCGCCCCACTCTTCCTCTACCGTGATGCCGAGCAGGCCGAGTTCGCCCATTTTTGGCAGGAGGTCGCGCGGGAACGTGTCCGTCCGGTCGATTTCGGCGGCGCGCGGCGCGATCTGGTTCTGGGCAAAGTTTTTCACGGTTTCGCGGATCATGTCCGCGGTTTCACCGAGATCGAAGTTCAGCGTGGGATATGTGTTCGCGATCATGCGCCTGCCCTAGCAAAGGCGCCCGCGCGTGTCAGCGAGGAATTTGAATTCAGTCGTGCCGGGTCAGCGCCCGGTAAAGATAGTAGCTCGAGATCAGGAACAGGAAACCGCCGCCGAGCGCGAGCACGGGACCGGCATAGATGTCGCTCTGCTGCAGCACCGGCTGGCCAGCCTGCTTGAGGTAGCGCTGGGCGCCGGCGATCAGGCCGACGAGGCCGAGGCCGGAGAGCAGCGCGTATGGCCCCCAAACACTGAGTTTGCCAGGCGAGGCCGTGTCGGTGTCGCCGTTCTCCTGGATAGCACGCTCAAGATCGCGCTCGTTGATCTGGACGACTTCAAGGTCATCCACAACGACCGCTTCAGCGAGCGGCAGGAACGCCAGGGCGTCGTCCGGCAGCGCGGGGTTCGGTGCGCGCGCGCTGCGGCGGCGCTCGATGCCTTCGGGCGGCCCTTTGGGACGAGGCGACATCGTAGCGCCCGGATCGTCTCCGACGAGCGCTTTGACTGCGTCCGTGATTTCTTCCGGCGTGGGGCCATCGCCCGGGCCGGGCGGCGGCGTGGGCGGCGCAGGCGGCTGCGGCGGGGCTTCGCCGAGAATACGGGCAATGCGTTCGCTGACGGCGCGGGCGGCGGCCTGTGTGGCGTTATCCGTCGTAGCCGGGGGGGGCACTTCGGTGCCGGCCGAGGTGCGCGAGCCGATCACGACCGAACGCGCCGCGGGCCCGGCATCCTCGTCATCAAGCCCCTGCCGGGCCAGCGGGCGGACCCAGGCGCCGGGAACGGCGGCGCGGCCAGCCGGGTGTTCCAGAAAGTGTGCCACTTCGGCAGCGCGGCGGCGCGCGATGGCGTCAACGACGCGAAGTTCGCCGGAAACGTTTGCGAGGCGCCAGGCCCACATGGCATCGGCGGCGCCGGCCCGGTCACCGGCATTCAGCGAGGCGATCACGCCGCTCGAAATAAAGGCTTCGCCGCCGATGTTGAAGGCAAACGAGACGAGCGCATCGAACTCGTTCTGGCTGAGCGGGCTCAGCACG
>CAMEDD010000036.1 GCA_945913285.1 Candidatus Sulfopaludibacter sp. SbA3 | reverse complement strand
GAACCCCGCCCAGGCCATTGCCAAGATCAAACACATGATGGTGGAACGGGTGAGCTGAGGCCCGGGCCTGACCTCACCCCTCGAACGGATCGCGCATCAGGATGACGTCTTCACGTTCCGGCGAGGTGGAGACCATCGCGCAGGGCTTGCCAACGAGTTCTTCAAGGCGGCGGACATAGACAACCGCTTCGGGCGGCAGGTTCGCCCAGCTGCGCGCGCCGCGGGTCGAGCCGCTCCAGCCTTTCAGCGTTTCGTAGACCGGTTCGACTGCCGCCTGATCGGTGAGGCCGGCGGGGTAATAGTCGATGGTCTTGCCGTTCAGCTTGTAGGCGACGCAGACCTTGATCTCGTCGAAGCCGTCCAGCACGTCGAGCTTGGTAAGCGCGAGGCCGCCGACGCCCGAGGTGGTGCAAGCCTGTCGGACCATTACGGAATCAAACCAGCCGCAACGGCGCGGGCGGCCCGTGTTGGTGCCGAATTCGTGGCCGACGGTGCCGAGGCGTTGGCCAATTTCGTTGGCCTGCTCGCTCGGGAACGGGCCGGCCCCGACGCGCGTCGTGTAGGCCTTGGCGAGGCCGAGGACATAGGAGATGGCGCCCGGGCCGACGCCGGAACCGGCGCTGGCATTGCCCGCGACGACGCTGGAGGACGTCACGAAGGGATAGGTGCCATGATCGACATCGAGCATCACGCCCTGCGCACCTTCGAAGAGGATCCGGCGACCCTTGCGGACCTGCTCGTCGAGCAGTTTCCAAACGGGCTGGGCATAGGCGAGCACCTGCGGCGCGATGTTCAGGAGCCCGGCTTTCAGCGCGGCGCCATCCGGCTCTGGCAGGTCGAGACCGATGCGGAGCGGGCGGTGATGAGCCAGCAGGCGCTCGATCTTCATGTCGAGAGCGGCGGGGTCTGCGAGGTCTGCGACGCGGATGGCGCGGCGGCCGACGCGGTCTTCATACGCCGGGCCGATGCCGCGCTTGGTGGTGCCGATCTGAGCGGCCCCGAGGGCCCCCTCACGCGCGGCGTCGATATCCTTGTGCCAGGGCAGGATCAGGGAGGCGTTGTCGGCAAGAACGAGGCTGGCGGGCGAGACTTCCACACCCTGCGCGCGGATGCCTTCGATTTCTGTCAGGAGGTGCCAGGGATCGACAACGACGCCGTTTCCGATAACCGACAGCTTGCCGCCGCGCACGAGGCCGGATGGCAGGAGCGCGAGCTTGAACGTCTTGCCATCAATGACGAGCGTGTGGCCGGCATTGTGGCCGCCCTGAAAGCGCACAACGACATCGGCGCGGGCCGACAGCCAGTCGACGATCTTGCCCTTGCCTTCGTCGCCCCATTGGGCGCCTACGACCACGACTCCTGCCATGAAATGCTCCGTTCACAACCGCGGCGACAAGGTCAGGAATTGGCCTGCAAAAGCAAGGGGAAGATGCGCGGGCCTGCGCGATTAGCCGCCGAGGCGGTAGATGACGCGGACCCCGGCATTGTCGAGGCCCTGGTTGCGCCCCGACCCGAGGATCTGGCCGTGGCTCAGATGCTCATACATCAGCTGCGCGCCCCATTTCTCTCCGAAATCGCGATTGAGGGCGAGGCTCGTGCGGAACAGGTCGCGCGACCCGAAGAAGACGGTCTCGGCCGAAACGGGATCGTTGCGCGGATCACCTTGCGGGAACGGGAAGTTGAGCTCGCCATCATGGATGACGTAGCCCACGCCCTGCTCGAGCGACCAGCCTTCAGCAAAGTTCCAGTTCCAGTAGAGCCCTGCTCCGCCAAAGCTGGTATTGCCCGCCGTATTGACGCTCGCCATTACGTAAGGCCGCGGGCTCCAAACGATATCGAGGACGTCCGGCGAGGCGAACACGATCTCGCCGTTGACGTCGGGACCCGTTTCCTTGTTGGCGTTGTCGCAATTGGTGACGCAGATATTGTGGTCGGTCACGCCAAACCGGACTTCCTTGACGACGCCGGCACTGGCACCCATCGCCGGCAAGACCGAGAGGGCCAGACAAGTTGCAAGATGGCGCATGATGCTTCCTTCAGAATACTCGTTGCTATGGTTTCGCGCTTGCGCGCCTGGAGCGTCAAGTGCCGGAATCCACACAGAGCCAGAGAAAACCCGGGGCGCAACTGCCACGTCACGCCCCAATGCGTTTTTAAAAACTCAGGACTTTTGCGTAGCGTACCTGCGGCAGGGCGTCGAGTTTCTCGATTACGCCCGCGGGCGGCATCGAGTCGATCCCGACCAGCGCAATCGCCTCTCCGCCGGCGGCCTGACGGCCGAGGTGGAAGGTCGCGATGTTGACTTTTGCCTCGCCCAGCATCTGGCCGAGGGCGCCAATGAAGCCTGGCTTGTCGATGTTGTTGACGTAGAGCGTGACCGGCGAGAAATCGCCTTCGAGCGCCATGCCTTTCACTTCGACGATGCGCGGCTTGCCGCCGATCAGGGCGCCGGCGAGCGTGCGCCAGCCGCCTTCAGGCGAGTTCTTCGTCGCCTTGGTTTTCACCTTGATGCGGATCAGACTGTCATAGACCGGGCTGGTCTCGGTCTTCGTCTCGGTGAGCTTCACACCGCTTTCGGCGAGGATCGCCGGGGCGGAGACCATATTGACGTCGCCGCGCGAGGCGCGCAGCAGGCCGGACAGGAGCGCAGCGGTGAGCGGCTTGTGGTTCAGGTGCGAGACTTCGCCTTCATACTCGATGACGACTTCATCATATCCGTAGTCGGAGATTTGTCCTGCGAACGAGCCTAGCTTCTCGGCAAGGACGGCGAACGGCTTCAGGCGCGGGGCCTCCTCGGCGGTTACCGAGGGCATGTTGAGCGCGTTCGTGACCGCGCCAGTGAGGATATAGTCCGCCATCTGCTCTGCCACTTGCAGCGCGACGTTCTCCTGGGCTTCAACCGTGGCGGCGCCAAGGTGGGGCGTGGCGACGAAGTTCTTGGCGCCAAACAGGACGTTCTCCTTGGCGGGCTCGACGGCGAACACGTCAAAGGCGGCGCCGGCGAGGTGGCCACTTTCCAGAAGGTCGCGGACAGCTGCTTCATCGACGAGACCGCCCCGGGCGCAGTTGACGAGGATCAGGCCCTTCTTGGTTTTTCCGAGCGCCTCTCGGGACAGGACGTTCTTTGTCTGCTCGGTGAGCGGGACATGTAGCGTGATTACATCCGCGCGGGCGAGAAGGGCGTCGAGGTCGACCTTCTCAACGCCGAGTTCGACGGCGCGCTCTTCTGTAAGGAAGGGATCGTAGGCCACGACGCGCATCTTGAGGCCGATGGCGCGCTCGGCAACGCGGCTGCCGATATTGCCGCAGCCGATGAGGCCGAGCGTCTTGTACGAGACTTCGATGCCCATATAGCCGGACTTCGGCCACTTGCCGGCCTGCGTGTCATTGTTCGCGGCCGGGATCTGGCGGGCCGCTGCGAACATCATAGCTATGGCATGTTCGGCCGTCGTGATGGCATTACCGAACGGCGTGTTCATGACGACGACGCCTTTGGCGGTGGCCGCCTTGATGTCGATATTGTCCACGCCGATACCGGCGCGGCCGATGACTTTCAGGTTGGTGGCGGCGGCAATGACATCCGCGTCCGGCTTGCAGGCCGAGCGCACGGCGAGGCCGTCATACTGCGGGATGATCTTGATCAGATCTTCCTTGGACAGACCAACCTTGATGTCGGTTTCGATACCGCGGGCCTTGAAGATTTCGACGGCGGCGGGGGAGAGCGTGTCTCCGATGAGGACTTTAGGCATGTTGTTTCATTCTCCGGGAAAAAGTTTACGCCAGTCTTCCCGCGTCAGGCGGTGGACCAGGCAGACATCGTCATCTTCACCCAGTTCCCGAATGCCTTCAGGCCGGAAACCGAGACGTTGGTAGAAAGTGTGGGCCCGCGTGTTGGACACGAGCGGATCGATAATGATGGCCCTGACATCCGGATCCCGGAAGCAGGCTTCGATGGCGAGCCGCATGGCCTGCCTGCCGAACCCCTGCCCGCGATCGGCAGCGCTTCCGATCCAGATATCAATGGCACGCAGATGGGGCTGGACCTCACCCCAGTACTTCGTGGGCTCCGTATACGGATCAATGACTTGTAGACCCGCGATGGGCCGCCCGTCCAGCTCGGCGATGAAATACTGGTAGTCATGCCGCACAAGCGTCAGTTCACCTGGCCAATAGATGTCACCGAACGCCTTGGGGGCGTCCGGATCATCGGACGTGGCTGAAATAACATCCGGCTCCAGATCCCACAGATCCAGAAGCGGCACGTCATCCAACGTTGCAGGTCTGAGCACGATCATCTCGAGCATCCCGGCTTCAGGCGGCCTCCATGCAGCCGCCCGCGGTCTGTGGGCCCTTAGAGCTTTGCCGCTTCCTCGTGGAAGGCCCAGTCGAGCCAGGGGAGCAGCTTCTGCACATCGGACGGCTCAACCGAGCCGCCGCACCAGATTCGCAGGCCAGGAGGGGCCTTGGCATAGCCGGCGGCATCGAAGCAGGCGTTTTCTGTTTCGAGACGCTTGATGAACTTTTTGATGAAGTCGCGCTGGCCTGCCTCGTCAAGCTTGGCGACCCGGGGATCGACAATCTTGAAGGTGACGCCGGTATTGGACCGGACTGCTTCATCCACGCAGAGGAACTGGATCCAGTCGGTCTTCTTTTCCCAGTCCGTCAGGATACGCAGGCTTTCGTCCGAACGCGCCTTGACCTTTTTCCAGCCGCCGAGACCTTCGGCCCAGTCGAGAGCTTTCAGGTAGTCTTCTACGCACATCATCGAGGGCGTGTTTATGGTCGCGCCTTCAAACAGCTCTTCGTCCAGTTTGCCGCCTTTGGTCATGCGGAAGAGTTTCGGCAGGGCGCGGTCCGGCGTATAGCTTTCGAGGCGGCGCACGGCGTTCGGTGACAGGATCAGCATCCCGTGCGCGGCTTCCCCGCCGAGGCATTTCTGCCAGCTATAGGTTATCACATCGAGCTTTTCCCAGTCGATGTCCTGGCTGAAGGCCGCAGAGGTTGCGTCGCAAATCACGACACGGTCCGGGTTCGGCTTGATCCAGTCGACGTTCTTGACGCGCACGCCGGACGTGGTGCCGTTCCAGGTAAAGATGATGTCGGCATCATCGCGGGCCTTCGAGAAGTCCGGCAGGTCGCCGTAATCAGCTGTGTAGGTCTTGCAGTCGGCGAGCTTCAGCTGCTTCGTCGCATCCGTCACCCAGTCAGAGCCGAAGCTTTCCCAGGCGAACACATCGACGGGCTTTGCGCCGAGCATCGACCACATGCACATCTCGACGGCGCCGGTATCGGACGCTGGCACGATGGCCACGCGGTAACCTTCGGGCAGGCCAAGGATTGTCTTGGTGCGGTCAATGGCGGCTTTGAGTTTTTTCTTGGCATCGCCCGAACGGTGCGAACGGCCAAGTGCGGCCGTCTCGAGGTTGCGGAGCGAAAATCCGGGATACTTGGCGGTGGGGCCCGAAGAGAAATGCGGGCACGCCGGGCGCACGTCCGGCTTGGCGGTGGTCACGTTCATCTGTTTTACTCCTATCCTCACAGATAGGCTGGGCACCGTTGGGGGCGCCTGGCCCGCTGCTGCAATGGCACATCCCGGGGCAATTCACCAGTGGCATTTTCGTGTATCGCGGTAGTGGCACCGTGCAGTTTCTCTCAACGCAGGGATTTCTTGCGCGGCGCCGAGCCCGGTGGTTCAGTATAGGAATGAGCATCGAAATCCTCCCCTTGTCCGGCACCCTCGGCGCTGAAATCTTCGGCCTGGACCTTCAGACCGGCCTTTCGAACACCGAGTTTGATCAAGTCCATCAGGCCTTTCTCGATCACAAGGTAATCGTGATGCGGGGCCAGAAGACCCTCGAACCGGATCAGCACAAGGCGTTCGCCCGCAGGTTCGGCACGCTGAACATCCACCCTTATGTGAAGGGCATGGCGGGTCACCCGGAACTTCTCGAAATCATCAAGGAGAAAGAGGACAAGGTGAACTTCGGCGGTGGCTGGCACACCGACATGAGCTTCGAAGAGACCCCTGCGCTCGGCTCAATCCTGCACGCCATCGAACTGCCGCCCTATGGCGGGGACACGCTGTTTGCAGACCAGCAGGCCGCTTATGACACGCTCTCACCGGGTCTCAAGGAAACACTTGGCAGTCTGAAGGCGGTGCATTCTGCCAGCCGCGAATACAGCACGCATGGCACCTCCGCGCAGAAGCGCCAGTCGATGGAAACATCGCAGGCCGAAGACGCACCCGAATATGAACACCCCGTTGTGCGCACCCATCCCGAAACGGGGCGCAAGGGTCTGTACGTAAACCCCGCATTCACGCTGCGCTTTGCCCGCTGGTCCTTGCGGGACAGCAAGCCGCTGCTCGACTACCTATTCAACCACTCACGCGAGGAGCGGTTTACCTGCCGCGTCCGCTGGCAGGCCGGTGACGTGACGATGTGGGACAATCGCTGCACCTGGCATTATGCGCTGAACGATTATCCCGGGCATCGGCGGCACATGCGGCGCGCCACAGTGAACGGTGACAAGCCATTCTAGACGGGCAATCCTGTCACACCGAGCGTGATCGCCGCCTGGCCGAAGAAGTACAGGAACCACAAGGCAATCGACGGCAACTTCCGGGCCGCCTCGCCGGCCGGCCTGTGGAACAATTCATTCGCGAGCAGCGCGTCGGAGGCGATAAACATCAGTGCGCCGAGCGCAACGAGCCAGTTGGCAAAAGGCAGTTCGAGGGCTGCGGCGCCCATCATCAGGATGACGGCGCCATAGACGATTACCGGCACGCGCATTTTGCCGAGTGAAGGCGAAAGCCAGAAAATGTAAGCCGCGCCGCCGAGCACCAGGGCCGCCTGCGCGGCCTTGACCGGCCAGCCCCCCGCGCCGCCTTGGCCCATCTGCCAGAACACGATCACGTAGAAGACGTGCGCAAGGAAGAACGCGGCCATGCCGGGCAGCAGCCAGCGCTCGGGCTTGCCAGCGAGGAAGGCATCGCCGACGGCGGATGCAAGAAGCGCCGCCCAAAGCAGCCAGGGCCCGCCGGTGGCGAAGGCAATTGCAGCCAGGATTGCGACGCCGGCAACCTTAAGGGCAGCCCGCGCGGGCCCCTCCCCCCGAAAGCTGAAAAGAAATCCATAGGCCAACGCGGCGAGCGTGGCCGCGGCGAAGGCAGCCCAGAGGGCCGGCGCGCTCAGTCGGCGTCTCCGAGAGGCTCCGGCAGACGGAGCAACCGCCGCGCCATCACGCGGTGGCGTTCCTTGACGTGCGCGCCCACCACACTGAGCGCGGTGGCGAGGACCGCCGCATCATCCGTGAAACCGAGCCCGACCAGCACATCCGGCAACATGTCGACGGGAATCACGAAATAGGCCGCCGCCGCAAACAGGACGGCCTTGGCTTTCGCAGGCGTGCGCGGATCGCGCGCGCAGAAATAGGCGGCGGCGAGATCGTCCGCGAAAGGCAGTTGGCCAGCGAGGCGCAGCAGCTTCGGAATGAGGCCGCGCGCGGTGCGCTCATTGCGCTGGATCGATTTCGGCAGGTAAACGCCGTCTTCGCCCTTCACCGTATTGATGATTTCCGCAGCGTCACTCATTGCGCTCTCCTAGCGGCATTATAGTGCAGAAGGTCATAGCCGATAAATCGCTCAACATCAAAGGAAGGCAGCTGCCAATGGAACTCAACTCGAATGTGTCCGCCGTGATCACCGGAGGCGCGTCCGGCCTCGGCGCCGCAACGGCCCGCAAACTGGCGAGCCACGGCGTCAAGGTCGCCCTGTTCGACCTGAACGCGGAGAAAGGCGAAGCCCTCGCCACGGAACTCGGCGGCGTGTTCTGCAATGTGAACGTCACCGATGAAGCCTCGGTGGACGCCGGTTTTGCGAAATCCCGCGCTGCCATCGGCCAGGAGCGTATCCTGATCAACTGCGCTGGCACCGGCAACGCCATCAAGACCGCCAGCCGCAACAGGGAAACCGGCCAGCCGGAGCACTTCCCGCTCGATAAGTTCAACCTGATCATCCAGATCAACCTCGTCGGCACGTTCCGCTGCATCGCGAAATCGGCCGCCGGCATGTTGACGCTCGACCCGATCGACGGTGAGCGCGGCGCCATCGTCAACACCGCATCCGTTGCCGCTGAAGATGGCCAGATCGGCCAGGCAGCCTACTCCGCCTCCAAGGGCGGCGTGGTCGGCATGACCCTGCCGATCGCGCGCGACCTGTCGCGCGACGGCATTCGCGTCAACACAATCCTGCCAGGCATCTTCAACACGCCGCTGCTGGCCGCTGCGCCGGAGCCTGTGAAAGCCGCCCTCGGCGCGCAGGTCCCCTTCCCGCCGCGCCTCGGCCTGCCCGAAGAGTACGCGTCGCTCGCCGTCGAAATGTGCCGCAACGGCTATTTCAACGGTGAAGACGTCCGCCTCGACGGCGCAATCCGTATGGCGCCGCGCTAACGATTGCTCGTGGGGCTCTCGCCCTCAATCTTCAGATATGGAAAGCCCGCTCTCCGGAGCGGGCTTTTTCTCAGTCGATGGGCGCCGAAGGGTCACGCACGCGCATGAGGCCGTTGGAGACCATCGTCATCACCACTTCGCCGTTCTGGTTGGTAACCGTCTGGCGGGTCTTGGTCAGGCCCATGTCGGGGCGCGATTTCGAGCGGCGCTTGTCGATGAGTTCCATTTCGACCGACAGCTCATCGCCGGGATAGACGGGTTTTACCCATCTGAGCTCATCGATCCCGGGTGAGCCGAGACCGGCCGATGGCTCGGTGTCCTTCCAGGTATCCACCATCATGCGCATGACCATCGCGCCGGTGTGCCAGCCGGAAGCCGAGAGGCGGCCAAAGAAGGTAGTCTTCGCGGCATCGTCGTCGAGATGGAAGGGCTGCGGATCGTACTTCGCGGCGAACTCGATGACCTCTTCGCGTGTCACCTTGTAGGTGCGCGAGGCGTGCGTGCGTGTGCCGATCACCATGTCTTCGAAGTAACGCATGCCGCCCTGCCCTGATCGACTGAAACCCGCTGGAACTTGCCGCAACAGAGACGCTTGGCAAGCCTGCCGCAACGGGAGGGGATGCGCGGGCCGGGCGCGGCGCTAAAAAGGGAGCGGACCGGGACAGGAGTGTGATGTGGAATTCGATGACGTTGTGCGGGGCCGCCGCAGCATCCGGGGTTACCTCAAGAAGCCCGTGCCCAAGGCGCTGATCCGCGAGATCCTCGAGATCGCGATACGGGCGCCAACCTCGCTGAACACCCAGCCGTGGAACTTCTACGTTGTCGCCGGCGAGGTGCTCGACCGCATCCGGGCAGGCAATGTCGAGCGCAACCTGGCCGGCGTACCGCATAGCCGGGAATTCCGGCTCGGCCCTGAATATGCCGGCGAGCACCGCAAACGGCAGATCGAGATCGCCATCCAGCTGTTCGAAGCGATGGGTATCGAACGCGACAATAAGGAAAAGCGCAATGACTGGATCCTGCGCGGGTTCCGGCAGTTCGACGCGCCCGTCTCCATCGTGATCACCTATGACCGCTCGGTCCACGGCAGCGATATCGCGCCGTTCGACTGCGGCGGCGTGGTCAACTGTCTGGTCAACGCCGCCTGGAACCGGGGGCTTGGCTGCGTGATCAACTCGCAGGGGATCATGCAGAGCCCAGTCGTGAGAGCCGAAGCGGGCATCCCGGACGATCAGGTCATTCAGACCTGCGTTGCTATGGGCTGGCCGGACGACAGCTTTCCGGCGAACGCCGTGGTTTCGCGCAGAAAGTCCGTGGACGAGGCGGCCGTGTTCAGGGGATTTGAGGACTAAGCCCGCTCAGGCGCCGCCCCGCATCGAAAGAACCGCGACAAGTCCCATTCCGACGACGCTCAGCAGCGCCGCTCCGACAAGGACCGGCACAAGCGTGTCTCCAAAGTTGCCACGTTTGAGCACTTCGCCCCCGCGCACGTCTTGCGCCGAGATCACGCCGGGCACTTCGTCATTGTCAATGTCAGGCATGCGCGGACGTCCTTTGCCATCTGTGCACCGTTTCCCGGTCTCCCTAGAAAGGCGCCGGCGAGGCATAGGGTTCCGTCATACGTCACACCTTGGGCCCGAGCCGGCATGAAGCGGCTGTTGCGGAGCATCAGCGGCGAGATCAGCAACACGATCAGGCCGACGGGGGAAACCCCGGTGAAGGTGATCGCCATCCGGAACAGCGGGTTGGCATAGATTTTCGCGAACGCCCGGGTCTTCGCGAGTGCGGCGGCAAGCCATTGACCAGGGCGGTTTGCGCCGGATTTCGGTTTCGCCATGAACAGCCCCTTCCCAACGTCAGCCTAGACCAAACAAAAAGCCCGCTCAACGCGAGCGGGCTTTCGTCTGTTCGAGGACTGATGACGTGATTACTGGCCCTGGCGTTCCTTCACGCCTTCTTCGTCGGCCTTGGCGCGGTCTTCTGGTGTGAACTCGACGGCCGGGGCAGCGCCCTTGCCGTAAGCACGGGCTTTCTGCGCAAGGTCGTTCATCGAGCCGGACATCTGGCCTTCACCTACCGCCATGGTTTTCGAGGCTGACATGCCGACGGCTTCAGCGTCGCCAAAGCTGGCGAACTCCGCGCCGAGGAAGACGACTTCCCAGCCGCGAGCGCGGGCCCGGTCAAGCGCGGCCTTGGCGCCCTGGTTGGTCAGCTCGGTCGAGGAGTTCTCCATACCGTCAGTCATGATCACGATCACGGCCTTTTCCGGCGCATCGGCTTCGGCGCGGCTGACGATCCGGCCGATGGCGTCATAGAGGGGCGTCATGCCGCGGGGCGTTGCATCCGCGTCCGACACCTTGGTCCACTTGGACGGATCGACCTTGTCGCGCAGAACGTCAAACTGCAGGCCGTCCTGGTGGTCGAACACGGCGAGCGTGACGGCGGTCTTGATGTCGCCGCCCGCGATCTCAGCGCCGGGTGCATCGGCCGCAAAGCTGTCGGCGTAGGCGTTAACCGATGTCAGCGCCTCTTCCCAGATGTCGGACATGGAGCCCGTCCGGTCGAGCAGGATGTAAGATTGTACCGTGTCGGATTTCGCCGGTTTCGGCAGCACTTTTGCATCTGCGGAGGCCCCGAGGGCAATGACGGCGGCGGCGGCAATCAATGAGTTCATGAATTTCATCTGGCGTTCCTTCACGTGTGTCTGGTGGGGAAAAGCTGCGCCCGGATTGAGGCGCGTCTGCGGCGCAATTCCGCCTTCGCCAAGGAAAAGGGCCGCCTTTTGCGAGGCGGCCCTTCCTGAAATTTGGCCATTTGCTGAACAAGTGTTCAGACTTCGCTCGTCAGGGGACGGATTAACCGCCTTTGCGGTTCTTGACGTCGTCTTCGCCCGAAGCCTTGCGGTCAGCTTCGTCGAAGTCAACCGGAGCCGAAGCCGCCGAATAGTAGCGGCGGGTCTTCTTGGCGAGCAGGTTCATCGTGTCCTCGAACATGCCGGGGCTCATGGCCATGGCTTTCGAACGGATCACGCCGACAGCGGCAGCGTCACCAAACTTCGCAAAGTCCGCTCCGAGGAAAACCACTTCCCAGCCCCTTGCGCGCGCCCGGTCCAGGGACGCCTTGGCGCCGTCCCTGGTCACTTCTGTGGAGGCGTTTTCCTCACCGTCGGTCATGATGACGAGGATGGCGCGGGCCGGCTGGTCGGCTTCCGCGAGCGCAACAATCCGGGCAATGGCGTCGAACAGCGGCGTCATCCCCCGCGGAGTTGCATCGGCATCGCTCACGTTTTTCCAGTCCGCCAGCGCCGCCCCTCGGCGGAGCACGTCGAACTGCAGCCCGGCCTGATGATCGAACACGGCGAGCGTAACTTTCTCGCCCTGTTCCGGCGCAGCGCCATCTTCGGCTTTCGCCAGCGCATGCACGTAAGCATTCACCGATCCAAGCGCCTCAGCCCAGATGCCGGACATCGAGCCCGTCCGGTCGAGGAGAATGTAGGCGTGGGCGGGACCTGATTTGGCGCCATTGGCTTGTTTGTCGGTCATGGGAGTGCTCCGTCGTTGCGCCCCCGCACCCCGGACAACCCAAATGGGAAAGCGCCCTCCCGGTTAAAGGGGGCGCTTCCCATAATTCTGTGCTGCAAGTGCGAAGGGTCTACGCGAACTGTGGCGCAATCTTCAGATTTCTGACCCAGCCGATCTTTTCAAGGAGCAGCAGAACGGTGCCGTTATAGTCGACGATCCGGTTCCACACGCCCTTGCGCGGACGGTGCAGCGCGCTCTGCGGCTGGTCATGGTGATGATCATGGAAAGCCTCGCCTCCGGTGAGAAGCGCCATCAAGTGATCGGCCCAGACGGGCGTCTTGAGGTGGCCCAACACGTTGATGCCGTAGACTGTGGCATGGAACTGGATCGCCCGGCCGATGATGACGCTGGCATGCAGAAGCGCTGTCAGCACCAATGAACCGCCGGCGGCCCAGACGATCAGGTAGACGATCGCCGGCACCACGAAATGGATCACGATGCTGAACTGGATATAGAACTCGTCCATCCAGACAATGATCGGATGTTTCTTGAGCCAGAGCGGCCAGGGACGTTCGACGTCGTTCTGGTCGCGCCAGAGGATCCAGCCCACCCAGGCCCAGCGCTTGGACTCGAACGGATTGTGCGGATCGCCCGGCTGATCCGCGAAACGGTGGTGCTGTGAGTGATAGTTTACCCAGTCGCGGACACGGCCTTGCATCGCGAAGAACAGGTTGAGCATAGCGACCACCTGCGCAGGCGGGGCCAGCTCCCCGGCGCGGTGCTGCAGGATACGGTGCAGGGGGCCGATGCCCATGTTGCACCAGAAGACAGAGAAGGCGATGACGCCGAAGGCAAGCGGCACATACCACCAGTGGAAGGTGAGTTGGCTGACGAAAACACCCAGCAGGATCATCGTCACGAACAGCACAACGCCAAGGACCGGATAGCCGAAAGCGGAAAAGAAGCTGGGAATGTCGAAGGTTTTCCAGTTTTTCGGGATCGCGGTGGATCGCGGGGTCATGCAGGTAGTCCTTTATGTTCCGCCAGATCAGCCAGCGGCTCTCCAGATGCGCGAAGTCTTTGCCCGCGCCTGTTAATACTTGATTAAGGCCTGTGGCGGCGCGGTCCAAGTTGAAAACACTTTCACAACGGACTGCTGCTGCAAGCGTGATCGGGTCGGTGGGGAGGTGACGCCTCGCAGCCGGAACGTTTTTCACCTGACGCAATGAGCTGGGGCTTGCCAAGCGCCGAGATGGGCTGACGGCCAAGATCGAAGCCGCCAATACCGGACTGCTCGGCCAGGGATCGCGCGACATCCTTTTGCAAGCGGAGCAGCGCGCGGCACTGCCTTGCTGGCTGTTTGCGGTCCTGCTGGAACTCTTTGCCAGCCAGGCCGCGTCCATCGGGCTTGCGGCGCTTCGTATCCTCACCGGCCGGCGCGGCAACGCTCAGTCTGTGAGCGGATAAAACTCGCCGTCCCGGCCGCGCACCCTCCACACGTCGTTCCGGCGCTCAATGTCAGGCAAGGCGAGCGAGGCCTTCGAGACGCCGCCCGGAATATCGAACACGTAGTGCGGAATGGCGAGGCCCGAGACGGTGTCGCGCAGCGCACGCACGAGGGCCTGGCCTTCCTCGACCGGCACACGGAAATGCGCCGTGCCCGGAGCCGCGTCCAGTTGGTGCAAATAGTAAGGCTTGATGCAGGCCGAGAGGAATGCGCGCATGAGATCTGACAGATCTTCCAGCGTATCGTTCACCCCTCGCAGCAGGACCGTCTGGGAGACGAGCGCAATGCCCTGCCCTGCAAGAAGGCGGCACGCTTCGCGGGCCGCGGGCGTAAACTCACTGGCGTGGTTGGCGTGAACGGCGAGAAAGACCGCCTTCGTCCTACTCGACAAGGCACTGGCATAGACGGGCGTGATCCGGTCCGGGCGCGCGACCGGCATCCGCGTGTGCCAGCGAATGACCTTCACATGCTCGATGGCTTCAAGGCGCTGCGTGATCTCCTGCGCCCGCGCCGCCGACAGCATCAGGGGGTCGCCGCCGGTGAGGATCACTTCGAAGATTTCGTGGTGATTGGCGATGTAGGCGAAGATGTTGCCTAGGTCGGCCCTCGTCAGCGCTTCACCTTTATCCGGACCGACACGCTCGCGGCGGAAGCAGAACCGGCAATAGACCGGGCATGTGGACGCGGCCTTGATGAGCACACGGTCGGGGTAGCGATGCACCAGTCCCGGCAAGGGTGAGTGGCGCGCATCCCCAATCGGATCGTCGGCCTCGCCCGGGCGGATATCCAGCTCTTGCGCCGACGGAACAAACTGCCGCCTGATCGCGTCGCGCGGATTGGCTGGATCAATCGCCCGCGCCAGAGGCTCGGGCAAGGCGATGACGTAAGCCGCTTCCACATCGGCGAGTTCGCGCACCTGCGCATCCGCGACAAGGCCGGCGGCGTTCAGGGCCGCCACGGAGCGAAGGGTTGAAACGGTCATGGCCGCCCCTCTAACCCAAGCGGCGTCCAGAGAACATCCGATATCTCCTGCGCGCCCGTTGCCAACATGACCAGCCGGTCAAACCCCAGCGCGACCCCGCTCGCTTCGGGCATGGCGCCGACCGCCGCAATGAAATCCTCGTCCAGCGGATAACGTTCGCCATAGACCTGCTGTTTGAGATCCATCTCACGCATTTGCCGCATCCGGAGCAAATGGGCATCGGTCAGCTCGCGGTAGCCGTTCGCAAGTTCCACGCCGCAGGCATAAAGCTCGAAGCGTTCTGCAAAGCGCACATCGTCCGGCGCCGGACGCGACAGTGCCGCTTCGCTGACGGGGTAGCGGTGCAGGAAGGTCAACCGCCCCTGTCCGAGCTTTGGCTCGATCAACGTCACGAGAATCGCCGAGAACACATCCGTCCAGCTGGCATCCTGCGGGGTCTCGATCCCGGCGCGGCGAGCCGCGGCGGCCAGACCCGCCGCATCGGTAAGCAGCGGTTCAAGCTCGATCCCGGCATACTGGTCGAAGGCCTCGATGAGCGTCAGGTAATTCGGGTTTGCCAAAGGGTCACAGGCGGCGCCTCGCCAGGTCAACGCCTTCGCTCCGGCCGCCAGCAAGGCAAGCCGGGCGAGCTGGGCAGCATCCGCCATCACCGCTTCGATGCCTTCACCGGCCCGGTACCATTCGAGCATCGTGAACTCCGGCGCATGGCGAACCCCCGTTTCCCGGTTCCGGAATGCCCGGGCGAAATCGAAAATCCGGGTCTCGCCCGCCGCGAGCAGCTTCTTCATCGCGAATTCGGGTGACGTATGAAGGAAAAGCGGTGTCCGGCGGCCGTTTTCAGCCACGAAGGATGTCTCGAAGGCATGGAGATGGGCTTCATTGCCCGGCGAATACTGAAGCTGGCCGCATTCTGTCTCGGTGAAGCCCTGCGATTCGAACCAGCCTCGCATAGACGCCTTGATCACCCCCCGCGCCGCAAGCAAACCCCTGCGGCGGGCATGGGCTTCGGGCGACCACCAGATAGGGACGTCGGGGGACATCTTTCTCCAAGGGGCAAGGCGAAGCGGGCGAAGCCGCATCGGGCGGCTGGCCAAACGGCGCGAAGGCGGTATATAGCAGCCCTTTCGCCCTCGCAACTCAGGAACGCCCAATGGCCGTTGAAATCGCTGCGGATATCCGCAAAGGCAACATCATCGAATACACCGACGGCCAGCTCTACGTCGTCCTGAAGGCGGAGTCGTTCCGCCCAGGCAAAGGCACGCCGACGACCACGATCGACATGCGCCGCATCTCGGATGGCATCAAGATTTCCAACACGTACAAGACCACCGACAAGGTCGAGAAAGCCTATGTCGAAGAGGTGGATCACTCCTTCCTCTACATGGAAGGCGCGAACTACGTGTTCATGAACTCCGGTAACTTCGAGCAAGTGACGGTCTCTGCGGCGATGGTCGGCGACGGCGCCCAGTACCTGCAGGAAAACATGACGGTCAGCCTGCAGATGTTCAACGGGGAGCCGGTCTCGGTCACCCTGCCCCAACGCATCACCGCTGAAATCGTCGAGACCGAGCCTGTGGTCAAAGGCCAGACGGCTTCGGGTTCCTATAAGCCCGCCAAGCTTGATAATGGCGCGCGCATCATGGTGCCGTCACACGTCGGTGTCGGCACCCGGGTCGTGGTCAACACGGAAGACGGCAGCTATCTCGAACGCGCCAAAGACTGATTGGTCCGGCCGGGCTCAGCGCCGCCAGAATTTTTTTGCGCCCAGCGAACGCTTTCGAGTGCCCGCGCATAGAAAGGTTGAAGCCTTCGAGCTTCTCCATCTGCAACTGACAAGTCAGGGCCAGCGTTTCACAACGCTGGCCCTTTTTTCTGCATTGCCGCGTCGCCTGATCTGGCGGGTTTTTCTGATTTGGCTTTTCGGCGCTGGGGACGTATTCTGTTTTCAAGTAATCAAGTGTGACCGTTGGGTGCGTACCGCCCGTCAATCTCCGACCCAGGCTGGCCGCTAGCATGCCCGATGAACCTGCTCCTGCAACACCCCGCCGCTCACAGCGGATCAAGACGCTGAAGAGCGGCCGTATCGAATTCAATGGGACATTCAGCACCTTTGACGTCACGATCAAGGAGATGTCCGAGACCGGCGCCAAGCTCAAACTGAGTACAACGTTCGTCGTGCCGCCAACATTTCAACTCCTCATTCTCAATACAAATACAGGGATCAGCGAACGTCGCAGTTGCGAAACCCGCTGGCAGCGCGGCGACCTCGTGGGCGCGAGATTCATCGATCCATCGGAGATTGCGCCCGCCAGTCCCGCAAGGGCGGCGACGCTCCGCCGCCAGCCGCCACAAGGTTGAATTCCTGGCGATCCGGGACCACCGGATTGATGCCGGCTGCGAACAGGGCCTAAGCTGACCGCAAGAAGGATAACCTTCGAGACCGCAAATACAAATGGGGCGGGCTATGCAAATTGTACTTGTCGAGGACGGTTCGGATCTCAACGAGACCATTCAGCTTGGCTGGCCGGAGTTGTGATTGTTTTGATTTGGCTCGTAGCTGAAGCGCTGGGCGCGTTGTCGATGATTGCGCTTGCAAAGAACGGATGAAGCATTTCGGCGATCTCCGGCTTTTTGCTAGTGATGTCATTGAATATCAGAAGTGAGGCGACCCTGCCGGACGCAGAACTTGATAATCAGAGCCAGCGTGGCCCAAGTTTGCCTCTCAGGCTGACAAGGCCCGGCTCAACGACCCGGTTTGGGTTTGCTTCAGCCCGGCGATCACGGCGATCAGCCAAACTGCGATGATGAAATGATAAGCGTGCCAGCTTGCGGCAGGGTCCAGAGCCGGTGACTGGCGCACGAAAAGGATGTTTGGCGCCATCACCGCGAACCAAATGGCCACAAATGTTTTACGTTTTCCGCCGCCGTGCATGGCTAAGAGTATCGCACCTGTCGCGAGCAAGCAGAGAAAGACCAGACCGCCCCATGCCGCGCCTTGGAGCGTGGCCAACATTGCAAAGCCTGCGGAAATCAGAACCGCCCAAAGCGGCAGCTTCAATCCGCGGAGGCGGGCAATTTCTGAGACAATGAGAACCAACCCGACGACCCCGCCGGCCTGCGAAACAAGTCGGTGAGCCGGAGCAAATACTTCATCAGCGCCTGAGGCGATGCGAATAACGCCTATGAGCGCCGCCAAGCCATAGAACATCACACCGACCGAGCCGAGCGCCTGCCTGTTTCGCCACAAGCGATGCGCGCCCCAAATGGCTGCAATACAGATTGCGATTTCTGAGAGCACATAATGAAGAGGCATAGCGCTTCGCCTACTCTGCAGGCACCGATCGCGCTCGTTGAGAGCCTCTGCGGCGGACAATACCCGCGTCACGCATGATTGATTCGCTGGTCTGCCGAGAACCGTCGTGGCTCCATCCAGGCGGCGCAAATATGTAACGCAGTCGTTGTCCGAACGTCAGCTGTGGCCGGAGCGCGTCGCGCGCGATTCCCGCGTACTCATGGAAGAGGATCTTGATGGGGTTGTAGGTCTCGATGTTCTTGACCAATCCGTAAGCGGGTGGGTCAGCGGCTTCTTCGGCTACAAACGTTCCGAGAAGACGGTCCCAGATTATAAGCGTACCGGCATAGTTTGCGTCTAGGTAGCGAGGGTTGGCACCGTGATGCACGCGGTGATGAGAGGGTGTGTTGAAGATAGCTTCGAACCAACGTGGCATTTTGCGGATGGTTTCGGTGTGCAGGAAGAATTGGTAGGTGGCGTTGAGCACACCGCAGAAGGTTACCAGCAAGGGATCGAACCCGATCAGCACCAAAGGGATCTTCAACATCATCGTCCCGGTGAAGTGCTTGGTCCAGGACTGCCTCAACGCCACCGACAGGTTGTACTGCTGACTTGAGTGATGGACCACGTGCATCGCCCAGACCCAGCGGCAGCGATGGGCGATACGGTGGTGCAGGTAAAAGCGAAGATCATCGAGCACAAAGCAGAGCGCGAAGGTCGCCCAGGTGACCGGGATGCTCGTCATCTGAAAAGGTGCCGCAAGTGATAGCAGCCCGAAGGTGATGAACGCTGTCAGTGCGTTGGCAGGCCCGCTGGCGAGTCCGAGAAAAACCCCCAGCAGGCTGTCCTTGGCGACGTAAGTGCCTTTGGCCCGGAACACGAAGATGGCGATGAGTTCGATCGCGATCATCGCGAGAAACAAGCTAATCGAAATCAGTTCAATCGGAAGGTCCATGGCCTGTTGGACACTCATGAGATCGCTCCTGCCTGCTGCATCAAGGTGCAGCAGGTCAGAACGGATCACAATTGAATAATGTGCAGCCATTATGTACTAAATGGAACATGTCTTTTGACCTTGTCCTGGTCCGCCGGTTTGAAGCGGTTTGTCGCCTTCGCAGCTTTTCGCGAGCTGCCGACGAGTTGGGCCTGTCCCACTCCGCCATGACAAAGAGCATCCACAGCCTTGAAGAAGGCCTCAATGTGCGACTGATCGAGCGAACAACCCGCTCATTGGCGCCGACCCCGGCTGGGCAGCGTTTGCTCGACCGCGCCCCTGACTTGCTTGCGCATTCAGACGACGTGATCGCAGCGATTTCCGCGAGCGCGGTTCAGCTCAATATCTTGTGCGGGCCGGTTATTCTTGATGCCATTTGTCATCGTGCGCTGCTTGATTTCCGTGTGGATCATCCTGAGGTCCATGTTGCCCTTCAAGTCATGACACCCGCGCTGGCGGTTGAGCAGCTCGTACGCCAGCGGGTGGATTTTCTGTTGTTTCACCAAAACGTGGTCCGCGATCTTGAGCATCGAAAGTCGCTGATCGTCCGGAGGATCGTTTCTGAGCCGTATGTTGTCCTGTTTCGACTGGGGCATCCGATAGAAGGCGCAGGCGATTTAAACGGCGCAATGCTCGGCTATGACTGGGTCGTTCCAGGTTTCGACAATCTGTTCCAGGAAGGGTTGCAGCGCGATCACCGCAAGATGCTGCAGCAACGCGGTTTTCCAAAGTATCAGATCGCCAGCCTTAGCGGGTGCGCCGACATGGCTGAGTGCAGCGATTTGCTGACGGCGGTCCCGAGATCCGCCGCCGCGTCGCTGACAGCGAACCGTAAGCTGCAGAGCGCGCCGTTGCCGGGAAAGGCACGGTTCAGCGTTTGCGCCGTCACGGTGGCGGACACACCTGCATCGGCCCACACAAATGGTTTCATCGATGCCATAGCGAGAACCGCGTTTTCGCGCACCCAATCCGCAGTGGCTCAGCAATGACACGCGCAGGCCCGGCTATGCCGGGTCTCGGCGATTTCCGGCCTGAGGAGACGAACAGAAGGGAGCGGCCGGTGTTGAGCAACCTCGCCGTCTGTCACAAGACGCCGGCCCGCGCAGAACTGGCGCGTTCCAGGCGCTGCCAGGAGTTGCTTCAACCGCTCCAGATCCAAAGCGCGGATCGGATGTCACTTTCGCTGATCCGGCTCTCCAGCTCGTAAGACTTGGGGCCGGTCCAGTGCCGCTCAAGCGTGCTGAGGATGTCGGCGCTGGCGGGTTCATCCAAGAGAATGAGCAATTGGGGAATGTGTTCGCGCAGGATTGTGCGAGACCACTCGTACTCTCCATCGCTTGACACTGATGCTGTTTTTGGCCCCAAATCTTGCCCTTCGATAACCAAGTCGCCTTGCGTGTTGAGAGTTGCACGAAGGTATCGATGGTCGCGACCGTCTTGTTCGGCGCGGAGTGAAACTGTGCGCATCGATTTCTCCCGAGTGGTATTGTCCCCCGCGAGGCCAGTGCACATCGGACAAAGTGCCTCGGATTTTGAATGCCTTGCGCCTGTCAAAGCAAGATGAATAGACAAGCGGCCGCTATCGGCGAACTACCTACCTGCCGGCGGTGGGTAAGCCGGATGTCACGATTGGCCGGATCAAGCCGCTCGCAAAATCGCTTGTCGGAGATACTATTTGCGATTCCGCCAGACGAGCACAATTGCGACGAGTGAGAGCGCGAGCACGATGACGCCGCCCAGGTTAACGACCGCCCACGGTCCCTTGAGGTGCAGAACGGTTGCGTACAGGTCATCGCGCAAAGCAACATTTTCCTGCGCGCCGGCGGACTCAAGTGCGGCGAAGATGCCCCCTGTGGCGGCGACGACTGAAGCGTCGCCGATATTCGCAAGAGCGATGAAACCTGCGCCCAAGATTGCGAGCAGTGTCAGCAGGGTCAGAAGGACTGTCGTTGACCCGCGCATATTTCCCATCTGGTGCCTTCGATACGTCAACATCTAGGCATGAGTCCGAGATGCAGACAACCGCGACTTCCGGCGAAGTCCGGCCTGGCTGCAGTGAGGCAGGCGAATGACAGGATTGAAGCAACCCTGCCGGACGCCGAAACCGATCATCGGAGCCAACCTGGAGACCCGGGATGCCGATGACCGCATTGAATTGAACCACCCCGATACCGAAACCGGTAATCAAAGGCGTGGACCGTGGCTATACACCTGAGCGCGACCGCTCCTTTGCGCCTGCGCCGGCGGCGCCATCCGGATAGGCCTCAGTCCGGCGCCTTCGTCCGCGAGGCGTTGGCGGCTGACCCGAATATGCCTTTCGCCATAAGGGAAGTCTCGCTATCGCGCCGCCGCTGGAAGACATCTGCGCGATAGGCGTGCACTGCCGCATTTTCCGGGTCTGCCAGCGCGGCCATTTCTGCGAGGTGACAAGCCAGGCGGATATCTGTGTCGCACAGGTCTGCTGCACGTTTTGCCAGCGCAACCGGACCACCGGCCATGCGCGCCACTTCCTGGGCGAGATCCTGATCACGTGCAGGTTTCAGCTGCGCCGGATTACCATCGTACCAGCCTCCATAGAGGCGCCAGATATTGCGCACTATGAATTCTGGCTCGTCATAGGCCGGGCGCAGGTAAGGCTTCTGCAGGAGCGCCGGATCAACCTTCACAGTGTGCACGATGTCGTTAAGGCGCGCGCCGTCGTTCATCATATCGAGCGTGTCGTTGACCAGCTTGTCGAGAACGTCCGCCACTTCTGTCAGGACAGCGCGGATTCGGGTCTCGCCGTCGATCGGCAGCCCGTGCGCGGGCAGGAACAGTTCTGCGCCTTTCATCGCCATGCTGCGCAAAGCTGCAGCCCATTCGCGTGGGTAGCGCTGTGCTTTCTGAGGATTGCCGGCATTCGGGAAGTTCCAGATGAAGAAGTCACCAGCGCAGATGGCCTTGTGTTTCGGCACCCATGCCCAGCTGTGATCGTCGGTCTCGCCTTTCGCATGATGAAGGTGAATATCCAGACCGCCAACATTGAGGGCGAGCGCGTCGCTGTAGATGGTATCCGGAGCGGGTGTTGTTGACGGCAGGAAGCGGGCGTCTCCAGCAAGGTCATAACCGCGCTTCTTGAACTGACCGAACTGGCGCTCGTTGATGACCTTGTTGTAGCCATTGGTCAGGCTGTAGCGCTCGAAACGTTTCTGAACATTCTCATGCCCGACAATGCGGGGCGCCGGCGCCCGGCAAGCTGCACAATCATGAACAAAGGCTCCGCAGCCGCCAACATGGTCGATATGGCCGTGAGTGTAGACGATCGTGTGGAAGGGATCGGCGGCCCAGCCCCGGATGGCTTTTACGGCCTTTTCCCCGCCGTTCTCATTAGATGTGTCGAAAGCAACGAGGCCGTCATCAGTACGAAACACGATCGAGTGCGAGAACGCTTCGACCATCGCCAAGCCGTCCGCGATCTCAGACAGTTCATGTGTGATCCGGTTCAGCGGACCAGTTTCAGCGACGCCCTTTCCCTCATCAATCACGCTTCGCGAAAGCGCCAACAGGTCCGCCATGACTTCCTCCAGACATGATTTGTTGTGCCGGTTTATGCGCGCCTGTTTCGGCAGACGCAATGTTGGGAGCAAGCGGCTCAGGATTACCCGGGCAGCCCCTGCTCTTACCGCGAGGGTGGGCGTATCGCTGCTTCTGAATGCGATCAATCGCCTGGTTGAGGCTTTAATCATGCGACTGCACTGGCCGCGGTGCCCGGGGGGAACGCTTTGCGCAGAAATACTCCCGGATCGTCCGTGACTGAGCAGCCGCAAGAACACTTCCGCGCCGATTTGGGCGGGCGCGCGTTCAAACAGCGCGTTGCACGATGAGGCGCCGGCAAGTCCGGCAGCTATCGGTCCATCCTCTTCTTCAAGGCTGGACGGCACACATTCTTCGCCTACGGCTTTGCCTAGAGCAAACGAGCTAATGTTTCGGCGAAGGGGCTTAGGGCGCTGAAGAAGTTGGCGGACGAACTACCCGGGTACTCGGCGGTGAAGATTGCCGCGGCCGAGGCGGCAGGTAAGTTGATCGAATGGGTGGATGAAAATGACAACGAAGAAGACGGCGGCGCGTAAGTCCAAGGTACTGGCTAGCGTGCGCAAAACGGCGAAGGGCCTTCATGTCGCAGGTGTCATGGATCAAGCTACGATGCGAGAGTTCGATGCGTTGTTCTTGACGCCAGTCGAACCGTTGCAGCCGGCCTGGATACGGGCGCTGCGCATGCGTGAGCAAGTGTCCCAGCCTGTGGTTGCCCACTATCTCAACGTGCGCAACGACGCTGTTAGCAAATGGGAGCGGGGCGAAAAACGTCCAGACGGACCATCGCTCAAATTGCTCAATCTTGTGAAGGCCAAAGGGCTAAAGGCGATCGCCTAAAACGGAACGCAAAGAAGATGCTGACGGGACACCAAACGGCAGCTTCCGGCGAGTTGGAGCCTTAGCGTTGGCGGCAGGCTGGTTGACCGGCCTTGAGCGACCCAGCCGTTTGGCCATATGATAACGGCTAGCGTTCCCCCAGGACGGACGGCAATGGCCCATGCCCGAACCACCAAATGCTTTAAGCTTCGGGCCGCCCAGTCTCTATCGCGACCGCTGGCTCAATTGGGTCAGCGATCCCCTGATTGAGAAGGCAGGCACGACATTTGATCGCACGCCGTCCGGCCCGGTCATCGCGCCAATAGGCAAGTTCCGCGTCTGCGCCTACCACATCGACTTCGATGAGCGCCCGACTTTTTGGCTCGATGTCGAGACCCTCGCAGAGGCGCTCTACGTCTGCGAGAACATCGGCGAAGCCACTCGAGGCCGGAACGTGGACTTCGCGGTGGCCTACGACGAAATCGGCGAGCAAGCTAAGGAAGTAGAAGCTGGTTCGAGGGAGGCGGATGGGTTTTAAAGGCCGATGAATTGTCTGATGCCGAGAACGGCACTGTGTCTGCCGACGGGCGGATAACTGCCGCTCGACGGCTCAAGTTTTTACCAGACTTCGAATGATCCGCTGGATCCTGTAAGGGGGACAATCGCCGGCAGAATTCAGCGGCTTTCTGCTCACGTGTGTTCCCCGTCAGCGGTCCAAATCGCATGCCGCTGAGTGGAGATCAAAACCTTTGCCGCGCACTCTGCGCCGCAATGCGTGTGAGTTTGCTTCCGATCTAAAGAAATGTCTTGCGCCCGATCAGAGAGGTAGCGTCCCATCCCATGGTGTAAATCGTGCACGCCGTTTCGGCTGCGGTGATGGTTTCAGTTGCCCCCGCCGGGCAGACTGAGAACAGGGTTATCGACGATCCTGGCGAGACTTTCCAGTGACATGTATCGCCGGGTGAGAGCCCATTCGTCGTTCTGCTCAAGGAGCAGCGCGCCGTCTCGATACGGAAAATGCACACGGAAGCGCTATCCTTGGCCACCGTCGAACCAGGCGTTCGCTTCAAATCTCCATAGTGTGGCAGCCACCCGCGCGTCAGGCCTTGAGCTTTCCAGGACGCCCGCCGCCGGGCCCGGGGCAAGCGGCTGCGCATGGCGGGCGTCCTGGAAACCTTAACAACGACTGCCTGAGGGGGCCTTTCCACTGATGCCATTCCCCGCCTCAACAACGGCCGTTCGGCAGACTACCCCGGGATGTCGAACGATGCTTGACGCTTGCATCCTGCCCTCTTCTGCCGGTCAATCATCCCCAGTGCATTGTGGTTAACCCGGGTATTTGGCTCCTCAGGCCCGGCGATGTGGGGAGATTTCGGGCTGGCTTAGGATGAGGGGCGAAATGTTCGGGATAAAAATCCTCGAAACCGGTAAGCGCCACTTGATGCCACAGAAAGTGATATCAAGCCAAGCAAATACAGCCACTTAACCGGCCAATATTGCGGCCATGAATATGCTCGCGCTTCATTCAATACGCTGTTATACATCATATTATGACGACATCGAAAGCGGACAAAGAACCGGCCAAAGAAGCGGCCACCGACGTGGCGCCTGATCGCGATGAAAGCACCGGGCTGATGGAGCCTATGCTTATTTCTGAGAGCGGCGCGCGCCGCGGCCCCTTGGCCGATCTGGCGCTTGAGGTCGCCGAAAAGTCTGCCGGATTCCGGGCCAGCTTGCCGGACGGCGTGGTCAGCGCGCTGTCTGATCTCGTCCGATCAATGAACTGCTACTACAGCAATTTGATCGAAGGCCATGACACACACCCGATCGATATCGAGCGGGCGCTGAAGGCAGACTACAGCGCCGATCCCAGGAAGCGTGATCTTCAACTGGAAGCCCGCGCCCATATCAACGTCCAGAAGTGGATTGACGAAGGGGGACTGGACGGCCGCGCGACAACGTCAGATGGCCTTCGCGCGGCACATATGCGCTTTTGCAGTGAGCTGCCCGATGACCTGCTCTGGGTGACAAATCCCGATACGAGCGAGCGTATCCAAGTCATCCCAGGAGCGTTTCGAAGCCGCGACGTTGCCGTCGGAAGGCACATAGCGATCAGCCCTGGAGCCGTGCCGCGCTTCATGGCGCGCTTTGAAGAAGCCTACCGCAGGCCTGGCAGAGTCGATTCGATCATCGCTGCCGCAACCGCCCATCATCGCTTCTTGTGGATTCACCCCTTTGCCGATGGCAATGGCCGCGTCGTGCGTCTGATGTCTTATGCTATGCTGCGAGACGCTCTGAACACCGGCGGCATCTGGTCGATCGCGCGGGGCCTTGCCAGAAGCGTTGATGAATACAAAGACCATCTTGCAAACTGTGATCAGACGCGGCGCAATGATCTCGATGGGCGCGGCAATCTCAGTGAAGAAGCGCTGGCCCGCTTTACGTCCTACTTCCTGACAGCCTGCCTTGATCAGATCAATTTCATGAGATCGCTTGTTCATCCGGATGAACTACGGGCACGTATGCTGGTCTGGACGGAAGAAGAGATCAAAGCAGATCGCCTTCCTGCGAAAGCGGGGCGCGTGCTGGAAGCGATCCTGTTTCGAGGCGAACTGCCACGAGGCGATGTCGAAAAGCTGCTCGGCTCGAGTGAACGGACAGCGCGTCGCATGACGGCCTCTCTCATCGAGCGCGGTGTCGTGACATCTGTGTCTTCGCGCGCCCCGCTTCGCCTCGCCTTCCCGGCAACGCTGGCTTCACGCTGGATGCCCGGGTTGTTTCCAGACAGAAATGCAAAGGACTGACCTCCAACCAAAAGGGCCGGGAGCAGGACTGCGACCCGAGGATCGGGATGAGAGCGGCACGAATAGCCTCAAGCCTGCCGCTCGCCTGCGCCCGCATGAGTTTTCGGAGCGGCAAAACGGCATCATCAGCTTTTGAACGACACAGCCTGAGGGGTAGCGTCCACTGGAGTGGTGGAAATTCGCTGACGGAGCGCTCCGGGCGCGCGGACCGCAAGAGTCTGCGCGCGCCCGGGGCGCGGTTGGCGGGAGGGGTGGTCATCGGAGAATCCGGGTTAGGGTTGTGTTGCGACACGCCACTCCAAACGAGGATCGAATCCGATGACCGACAATATTCAACCAACGGCCTTGAACGCCTCAACAAGGAAGTGAAACGCCGCGCCGACGTTGTTGGAATCTTACCCAATGAGGCCTCGATCGTGAGGCTCGTCGGCGCTGTACTCCTGGAGGCAAACGATGAATGGCAGCTGCAGCACCGCTACCTGTCGATAGAGGCGTTCGCGAGCGTGGATACAGTCGATGAGGAAATCGACCGGTTCGCTCTTGCGCCGCCAGCAGCATCGCAGATACTTGCACCGCGCGCGGCCTGAGCCGGTACACCGCTTGGCCGCCCCAATTTCCACCACTCAGGTGGACGTGACCTCTCGTCGCAAGACTCAGGCCATCCGCTCTGGGGACAAACACTGCTTTTGGAGAGAAATGACGAAACGCTCGGGTGGCGAGAGTCAGGCAAACTTCTGCGTTAGCTAGACTTAGCCAATCCAATCTGAAATCTATCGTCTATGACCGTTGTAAACATGCTGGATGCCAAATCGAACCTTTCCCGTCTGGTAGAAGCCATTGAGAGCGGAGCGGAACGCGAAATCATCATTGCCCGCAACGGCAAGCCTGCAGCACGCCTTGTCCCGATCCATGCCTCGCCGGTCGGCGTGCGTATTGGCATCGCCAAGGGAAAGTTCACGACACCTGAACCGGATCCGGAACTGGAAGCCGAAGCGGCTGCTCTTTTTGGCGGTTCCGGTTCATGAATCTGCTGCTGGATACACACATTGCGCTCTGAGCAGTGGAAGATAAGCCCTGCCTGTCTCAGACGGCGCGCGAACTGATCCTTGATCCCTCCGACACACTTTAGGTGAGCGTCGTCAGCCTTTGGGAAATCGCCATCAAGCATGCGCTGGGCCGGGGACCGGAGGCCATGCCAATGTCAGCCGGGGACGCGCAACGCTTCTTCGAAGCTTCCGGCTTTGTCATCCTTCCAGTAGCCAGCGCCCATCTCCTGGCACTCGAGTCCCTGCCCCGGCTTCATGATGACCCGTTCGACCGGCTTCGGGTCGCGACCACCTTGACCGAGCCGTATAGGCTCTCGACGCATGACGCGCGCCTCGCCGCTTACGGACCGATCGCGACCGTTGTCTGAAAACGGCCTCCCATACTGAGCCGGTCGCGATTGCGATCCATGAGTCGCGTTCGCGCCGAGACTTGGCGCGGACTCGGTAAATGGAAAGCGGACGCAGGCTTGACGGTCAAATCTCAAAACAGTATATACACGTATATCCCAAGGTGTGGACCCCATGACCGTCGCACGTAGCCGAACCTTCAAAAGCGGGAACAGCGAAGCCGTCCGGCTTCCGAAAGACGTGGCTTTTGGCGACGGGGTCGAACTCATCATTGTCCGTTCCGGCGATGTGATGACGATCTACCCGGCGCAGATGTCAGTCACTGAGATGCTGAGCCGGTTGCAAGCCCTGCCGGTGCCGCCTGAGATCGAAGTTCGCGAAACCGAGTCTCTGCCCGAGCGGGACGCGCTTTAAGTTGGCCTGCATCATCGACACAAATGTTGCGATCCATCTTCGGGATGGCGATGCCGCCGTAACAGCGCGGCTCGCAGAACTCGGCGACGGCGTTCTCATGTCGATCGTCACCCGGGTCGAACTGGAAGGCGGCGTGTACAGAGTTCCGGAACACGCCGCGATCCGGCGCGCGCGTCTCGATGTCATCATTGCGGCCATACCGGCGCTGGCCTTTGATGACCTGGCGGCCGGGTTCTATGCGAGCATTCTCGCCGAGGCGGGCTATTCGAGGCGGAAGATCCTTGACCGGATGATCGCGGCGCAGGCGCTGGCGCACCGGGCCACGCTGATCACGATGAATGCCGACGACTTCTCGGACATTCCAGGACTGGATTTACTAGACTGGAGCTGAGCCTCCGGCGCAGGCAAATTCGCAGGGGCCAGCTGATATGCTTGCACGATAAAAAAGCCGCCCCGGAGATGTCTCCGGAGCGGCTCGTTGAGGCGCGGCTTGCTGCTTACGGGCAGATCGTGACCGTTGTCTGAACCTGACCGTCTGCCACGGTGGGAAGCTCGTTGGTTCGGTTGTGCGCCGGCTTTGTGGTCAACATTGATACATCTTATCCCAGTTTACATATTTTCGATAACTTGGCATAACATCTCTCAATATGGACCTCCGACTCAATCCTTATGCCCCTGGCGCCGGCGCGCCGCCGCCTGAACTGGCCGGGTAATCCTCCCTATGAATAGTCGACTTGGGAACTGGAGTCTTGTGCCGGGTTCGCGGTGTAAGAACATCCGAATTTCATCAAATCCGACGTTCGCCGAGATAATCAAGAACGGCTGCTTAGGGCCAAGTCGGCTCCGATCGTAGGGATTGGCATCCGGCAGGGTCTCCTGAGTCCTGTCATTCGACCGGCTTAGGCAAACCAGGCAATTCATCGCCGATGACAGCCAGTCGCAAGCATTGCGGTTGAGGCCTTTAAAGCCTGAGCACCACGACGCTGAGAACCTCGACATTACGAAAAACTACGGGCATACCGTATGCAATGCTGGATGAAGAGTTTGAATGGGATGACGACAAGGCGGCTGCGAATCTGCGCAAGCATGGCATCACGTTTGAAGAGGCGCGCGGCGTCTTCCGCGACCCGTTGGCGATCGAGCTTATCGATGACCGCGAGGCGTATGGTGAAGATCGCTTTGTCCTTATAGGAATGACACAGTCCCAGGTGCTGGTCGTTGTGTATGTTCTTCGCGAGCGGAGAAACAGGATCATCTCGGCTCGAAAAGCCGAACCAAATGAAAGGCGTGCCTATCATGAGCAAGACTATGCCTGACCCGGAAGATCGTACCCTTACCGAGGCAGACCTTGTCCGTATGAAGCGGACGCCCCGGGTGAAAATCATCCGCCGGGCGCTCGGTCTGACACAAGAAGCGTTCGCTGAACAATTCCACATCCCAATTGGCACGCTGCGGGATTGGGAGCAGGACCGCAACTCGCCGGACAGGGCCGCTGAGGCCTATCTTCGAGTGATCGCTCGAGACCCGGAGGCGGTGCGCCGCGCTTTGGCACCCACTGACTGAATTGGGCCAAGTTCACACCGACAGGTATTTCCCGTGACCGGCAGGGTCACCTCAGTCCTGTCACTCAGTGACTTCATCAGCGCTTGGCCGGAGATCGCCGTAAACCGACCTTCGGATCAAAGCCAGCCGACGCTTTTGGCCCACGCCTTCATGCTTCGTTGCCGCTCCGCGTAGCTCGTGGGTTTCGGCTCGTTTTCGGCTTGAGCGCGATGACGGGCGATAGCCTCAGCTAGGGGAGGAAGG
>CAMEDD010000035.1 GCA_945913285.1 Candidatus Sulfopaludibacter sp. SbA3 | reverse complement strand
GGTACTCACGGAAGTTACAAAAGCCGAAGGTGGTGTGATCCTGTTCATCGACGAGATGCACACGCTCGTCGGCGCCGGCAAATCCGAAGGCGCCATGGATGCCTCGAACCTTCTCAAGCCAGCTCTGGCGCGCGGTGAGCTGCACTGTATCGGCGCCACGACGCTGGACGAGTACCGCAAGCACGTCGAGGGCGATCCTGCGCTCGCACGCCGCTTCATGGCGGTCTATGTCGATGAGCCGACCGTCGAGGATACGATCTCGATCCTCCGTGGTCTGAAGGGCCGTTACGAGGCGCACCACGGTGTGCGCATCTCAGATGCAGCCATCGTGTCGGCTGCCACACTGTCGAACCGGTACATCACCGATCGCTTCCTGCCGGACAAGGCAATCGACCTGATGGACGAAGCCGCCGCGCGCCTGCGAATGCAGGTGGATTCGAAACCTGAGGAACTCGACGAGATCGACCGGCGCCTCATGCAGCTGCGCATTGAGGCCGAGGCGCTCAAGAAAGAAAAGGATACTGCCTCCAAAGACCGGCTGAAAACGATTGAGACCGAAATTTCAGGGCTCGATACCCGCTCGCGCGAACTCGCAACCGCCTGGGGCGCCGAGAAGGACAAGCTCAAAGGCGCAGCGTCTGCCAAGGAAAAGCTCGACCGCGCCTACTCCGACATGGCCGAAGCCCAGCGCCAGGGCGACCTCGCCAAAGCGTCCGAGCTTAAATTCTCGACGATCCCGGCGTTCGAAAAGCTGATCGCCGAAGTCGAAGCCAAGGGTGACGCCGATGGCGGCCTCGTATCGGAGGTTGTGCGTCCCGAGCATATCGCCGGCGTGGTGTCGAAGTGGACCGGCATCCCCGTGGACAAGATGCTGGAAGGCGAACGCGAGAAGCTGCTGCGCATGGAAGATGCGTTGCGCGGGCGCGTGGTCGGACAGGAAGATGCGCTGCTGGCCGTCTCGAACGCGGTACGCCGCGCGCGGGCAGGCCTGCAGGATCCGAACCGTCCGATCGGCTCGTTCCTGTTCGTTGGTCCGACCGGCGTTGGCAAGACCGAACTGACGAAGGCGCTCGCCGGCTTCATGTTCGATGATGAAACGGCGGTGCTGCGGCTCGACATGTCCGAGTTCCAGGAGAAGCATTCTGTGGCCCGCCTGATTGGCGCGCCTCCCGGCTATGTCGGCTATGATGAAGGCGGTGTCCTGACGGAATCGATCCGCCGGCGCCCTTATCAGGTCATCCTGTTTGACGAAGTGGAGAAGGCCCATCCGGACCTTTTCAATACGCTGCTTCAGGTGCTCGATGACGGACGTCTCACCGACGGTCAGGGTCGCACTGTCGACTTCAAGAACTCGATCATCATCATGACGTCAAACCTTGGCGCCGATGCATTGGCGAGCGGGGAGGAAGGCGAAGTCTCTGAACAGGCACGCGAGCACGTGATGGCGGCGATCCGGCGTCACTTCCGCCCGGAATTCATCAACCGGATTGATGAGATCGTCTTCTTCAAACGGCTGGGCCGCGGTGAGATCGACCATATCGTAGATATCCAGATGGGCCGCCTTGAAGGATTGCTGCGTGAGCGGAAGATGAAGCTGGACCTCAGCCTCGCCGCCCGCAACTGGCTGGCCGCGCGCGGCTATGATCCGGTCTACGGTGCGCGTCCGCTAAAACGCGTGATCCAGAAGGAGTTGCAGGACCCGCTTGCTCGCCTCCTTCTGGAGGGCCGCATTCTCGACGGCGAGACGATCCATGTCGGCGTTGAAGGCGATGCTTTGTCGATCAACGGCGTGCCGAACAACTTCGCCAAGGGCCGGGCGGCGCTCAACTGAGGCCTCCCGCCTTTTGCGTTCAGGGTGACTGAAGCGGCGCGGCTTCGGCCTGGCTGGGCGAGGGCGACTGGGTTTGCGCCGTGCTGAGCGAAGCGGTCGCCACAGGCTCGCCCCGCGCCATGCGCAAGGCGTCTACGGTCGCCTTGTGCGCCTTGAACTCGGAGAGCATTGCTGGGTGATCCTCAAGCTTGCGGCCATTCGGAAGGTTGAGCGACATGACGTTGACTGGTTTGTTGTCCACGTAGACTTCGTAGTGAAGGTGTGGGCCGGTCGAGGCGCCGGTTGATCCGACATAACCGATCACGTCGCCCTGTATCACTTTCTTTCCCGGTTTGATGCCCTTGGCGTAGCGGGAGAGGTGGGCATAGGCAGTCTCGTAGCCGCGCGTATGCTGGATGCGGACATAATTGCCATAGCCGCCGTTCCGGCTCGCCCGCTCGACCGTTCCGTTGCCTGCAGCATAGACCGGAGTACCGGTCGGCGCGGCGAAGTCTGTGCCCTTGTGCAGGCGGGTATAGCCGGAGATCGGATGCTTGCGCTTGCCGAAGCTGGAGGAAATCCGCGCGCCGTTGATCGGCGTCTTCATCAGGAACTTCGTGGCGCTTTCGCCATTCTCGTCGAAGTAATCAGCCACCGTGTCGTCCGACGGGGTGAACCGGTAGAAGCCGCGCTTCAGCGCTTTGCCGTTCAGCGCGGCGTAGAGAACTTCGCCATTACGTACGCGGTTGCCGCGTTCGTCATAGGCGGTCTCGAACAGGATCTCGAACCGGTCGCCTGGATAGATCTCGCGCTGGAAGTCGATGTCATAGGCGAACGCATTCGCGAAATCGGCGACCTGTTGGTCTTCGGCGCCGAGTTCAAGCGCGGCGGCGTAGATGGATGTCTCGATCTCGGCTTCAACGCGGTGATAGCCGGGTGTCAGCTTCGCGTAGAGCGGCGCTGCGGACCAGTTGTCGTCTGGCGTGCGCGTGATCAGCAGGCTGAGATCTGCCGCTGCGCGCACGGAGACGGCTGTCAGCTGGCCGTTTTCGAACCAGGCCTCGGCCATCGTCTTGCCAGGCAGCAGCCGGCGGCTGTCGAGCAGGTCGGTGCCTGCCAGTGTATGGAGCGCCGCGCCGGCATCACCCTGGGCCGCACCGAGGCGCACGAGCAGACCGGTGAGTGTCTCGTTACGCTCCAGCTTGCCCTCGATCCGTTGCACGGGAGGCGCATCGACCGCGTCCCAGGCCGTCACTAACCGTGCGGCCAGCGGCGCTTGCACGGTGGCTTCGGCGGTCTCCGTAAAAGGCGTAGCGCTGCGGCCGGACATCAAGATGCCCGCGAGCGCGGATGCGCTGCCGAGGATGCCAAGCACGATCAGGCTCTTGAGGCCCTGCGATAGCCCGGATTTCAGCGGCACGGGGACATCAACAGGGTCGGTGGACTCGTATGGGCTCAAGGATCGGTTTCCTGTCATTCGAAGCCCCCACGGCCCTGAGGCTGGCATATGAGCTGCACGCTGCAGATTGTCCTGTGTGCGACTTAAAGATTCGAGAATTCAGAGCGCAAGCTTTAGGTGCCAAATTAGCACTTTATGTCGTAGGAAAAGCAAGAAGCAAGCCGGTCCCACCAGTGACGCCAGATGATGCCACCGTTCGGGTTTCGCCTGCCGAGCCTGCGCCGACGCGCCGGGCGGGACGCCTTGGGTATGTCCTGGCAGGATTTACCTTTGTTTTTCTGGGCGGTTCGGTGGTTTTATGGCTGCTGCGCAAACCCGTTGCAGAACAGGCCCTTTCGGCCTGGTGCGGCGCCCGGGACCTTCAATGTGACGGTAAATTCACCGAGCTGGACGCCTCCGGCATGACCGTTTCGGCCGTCAAGGTCTCCTCAGGCGCTGCAACACCCGCCGAGGCGGCTGAAATCCGCGCCAATCTCCGCTGGACGGGCCTCTTCACCCCGCAAGTGACCGGCGTCACGGTTAACGGGCTTTCGCTTCAGGGCACATTAGGTCCGCAAGGTCTTCGGTTCGGGGGGCTCGAACGCCTCGTTCAGACGGGCGGCGGAGGCGGGCCGGCACCGTCCGTCGAGATCCGCGATGCGCATATTCTGATCGCGACGCCGGCCGGTCAGGCAAACCTCAGGCTCAGCGTGACCGGCGCGCTGGCGACCAGCGGTACTCTGACGCTGCGGCTTGAGCCGGCGGAACTGGCGGTGGGAAAGGCCCGGGCCGATTTCCGGGAAGGTCGGCTCAATGTGCGTGCGGTGGAAGGGCAGGTCGAGGCCGAACTGGGCCTTCGGCTCAACAATGCCGCTTATAGCGATTATGGCCTCGACGCCTTTGACCTCCTTGCCCGGGCGGACTTTCAGGCGGATGCTGGCGCCCCGGCCTCGATCGAATGGTCGATGCGGGCGGACCGTATCGCCTCGCCCGGCCTGCGCGCGACCGACATTCGCACATCCGGCAGCGCCGAGTTTGCCGCGCGGCCAGCCATTTCGGTAGCAGGCTTGCTCGGCGAGCTGTCAGGGGCTGTGTTCGAAGGCGAAGCCGATACCCTGACGGCGGCGGGCTACACGTTCGATGCCGCGCGCTTCGAAGGCGAGCTTGCAGGCCGTGCAGGAAACGTATCCGGGCCGCTGATCGCTTCTGCAGGCATCGGCACCGGACCATCCGGTTCGGTGCAGGCGATCTCGCTGGCGGGTGAGGTCAACCGGCGCAAGACAGGCGCAGCCGCCTTCGAAGGAAAAATCTCCGTGAGCGGAGCAGCGCTCGACAGCGAACTGCGACGCCGAACTGGCGCCGCCTTCAGTTTGCCCGGTGTTCTCTCAGGCCATGCGGATGCCTTGCGTAATGCGTTCAGCCGGGCGCTGTCGGACTTTGGCGGCGAAGCCGGTCTTGCCCTGACGTATGACGGCAAAGCCGCGTCGGCTTCGGGAATCGGAGCCGCCACGCTGCAAGCGGCGTCTGGGCTGAATCTGGAAGTGACGCCGGCCGAAGGCGCGCCCTGGGTAAATGTCACGACAGATGGCGTCTCGGCGCAGGGCATGGTTTCACTGTCCGGAGGCGGCGCCCCCTCGGCCAGGGTCGATGTGGATGCCTTCCGGCTCGTAAAGGACGCGGTCACACTACAGGCCGCAGCGTTCGACCTCGCCAACTGGTCCGTGGGCGGACGCAGCCTCAGCGCCAGCCTGCAAAACCTTAAACTCGACAGCAAGGCAGGTAGTCTCGCGCTGGCGGGTAGCGGCGTGCTCTCATTTTCCGGTGAAGTCGCCAGCGTACGTCTTGCCAGCACAAAGATTACCGGTGGGCTCGAAGCGGGCAAGAACGAAACCGGCTGGCGGGTGCAGTCTATTGGCGCACCTTGTCTTGGCGTAGACACTGCAGGCTTGAGCCTTGGCGCGATCCGGATGGCGCCCGCGAAGCTGAATGTTTGCCCGGTCAACGGTCGCTTCATGAAGCAGGGACCGGTACCGAGCGGGTCCGCCAATCTGGGCGACGTGAGATTGCCCTTCACGATGGAGTCCGGTTCCGGCGTGCTCTCACTGGAAAAGGCCGCGATTGACTGGACCGCCGCGAAGACCTTTGCCTTGTCCGTCAAGGCCTCAGACCTCGAACTGCCAATGACCATCGCAAACCGTACACTGACGATGGCCGGCGAAACGCCGCGCATCGATGTGCAAACCGGAAAAGGCCCTGCCCGCATCGCCGCGCGCCTTGGCAAGACCCGGTTTGGCGGCACGCTGATCCCGGACAATGTGTCATCCAGTGCCTTCACCTTCGATGGTGTGAGCGCGGCGTCCGGGATTTCGGGCGATGTGGCGGGTACGGGTGTTTTGATCACGGACATCAACACCGATCCGCTTTATCTACCTGTCACGGCCGGGTTTGTGGGCACCGTCGGCGACAATAAGCTCCATCTTGCCGGCCCGCTGGAACTTAAAGGCAAAGGCGTCGCACTCGCCGACGCTGTCCTCGATCTCGATCTCCTGAAGCTTGACGGCACCGCCAGCGTGGTGACGCGGCCCCTGAACTTCGCAGATGGCGGGCTGCAACCCGACATGATCTCGGGCCGTTTCACCGGCCTTTTCACTGAAGCCTCGGGCAGTGTTTCCGCCGATGCCCGCTTCGCAATCGACGGCGGCGATATTGCGGGAACGGCCGAGGTGAATGTCCGCAATTTCGGTTTCCAGACGGTGCGTCTCGGCCGCGTTGACGGGATCAACGGGACGATCATGTTTGCGGACCTGATGAAAACCCGGACTGCGCCGGCGCAGGTGTTTACAGTCGCCCGCGTCAATCCAGGTATTCCGCTCACGGATGGACGTATCGTCTTCGACCTGCGCGAGGACGCCATCCTGCATCTTGATACCGTGACTTTCCCCTTTGGCGGCGGCACGCTGGCCCTCGCGCCGTTCGACTGGGCTCTGGAAGGCGGTCTGAAGGAACAGTCGGTTGCGGTCACCGCGGACGCCATCGGCCTCGCCGAGATGGTCGAGATCCTGAAACTGCCGGACACGGTGGCCACCGGCACGGTTAGCGGGAAATTCCCGATCGCGTTCAGCGACAACAGCGTGCTCATCAGGGATGCCCGCCTCAAGGCGGACGATCCAGGCGGGCGCCTCTCCTATACCGGCGGCGCAGTGGACGCGGCGGCGGGGCAGGATGCCAACGCGAGCCTCGCCTTCGATGCGCTTCGCGATCTCAAGTTCGACGTGCTCGAAATCGGCGTCAATGGCGACCTCTCCGGCGACATGCGCGCCGACATCCTGCTCGCGGGCGAAAACATCCAGCCGCTGCCTATCAACAACAATGTCGTGCTTCCCGCCGGGCAGGCCTTCGAGTTTGCCATCGGTTTCGATCTGCCGATCGGCAAGATGATCGAAAGCAATCTCGGACTCCTCAGTCAGCAGGACGTGATCGACGCCGCGCTGGAACTTCTGGATGTCGAAAGGGCAGAACCCGTCGAACCACAGCCGGTAGCTCCGTCATCTGAATGATGGGCAACACGCCATACGATTGACGTTAAGGCCCGCCGTGTCATTGTCCGGCGTCCTATCAGGAGACCGCCGTCATGGCCTACCAGAGAATCCTGCTCGCCGCGGCCAGCGCGGCCGCCCTCGCGGCCTGCACGCCGACCTTGCGAATCGAGCCGTCCGACAAACCCATCAAGATCGATCTCAACGTCAAGATTGATCAGACTGTGCGCATCCAGCTCGACCGGGAAGTCGAAGACCTGATCGCCAGCAACCCCGACCTGTTCTGACCCGCGAAGCTGAGGAGACATTCAATGACTGCCCTTCGTACTATCCTGATAAGTCTCAGCCTCACCCTGGCCGCTTTCGCCTTTGCGCCGTCCGCTTCAGCAGGGGATCCGGTGATCGACACCGCCATTGCCGCCGGCGAAGTCGGTGAGCGCATCGACGGCTATCTTGGCGTTGTCGGCACCGGCGATGCCACGCTCGTCCGCAAGGTGCAGGACATCAACAACCGCCGCCGCAGCGTGTACGAGCAAACCGCCCGCGACAAAGCAACCACGATCCAGATCGTCGCCCAACTCGCCGGTGAAAAGCAGATCGCCAAGCTTGAGGCCGGTGAGTTCTACATGGACGATTCCGGCGCCTGGCAGCGTAAATAGGCTTGTATGGCGTCCGCCGGGCGATAGCGTGGCGGACGCATGACCCGCACATACATTTTCTGGACTCTCGCGGCCTTTCTGGCCCTCGGCGCGCTGCTTCTGGGCGCAACGCAGTTCTGGCAGGGCCTCGGCAGTGGCATAAGCGGTCACGGTTGGTTTGCCTACATCCTCGGCGGGGTGCTCACGCTTGGCTTGTCGATGGGCCTTTTCGCGCTCAGCTTCTACAGCGCCCGGCACGGACATGATGATATCGATCCACCTCCGGGCGCCTGACAACGCCTCTGCCTTAAACTTGTTACGGTCCTGTCACTCAGGTTTGATTGACAGGCTGGGCGGCGCACCCGATTCTAGGCTATGGCTGGATCACAAGACGGGCTGAAACTGATGAACCTGGACCCTGCACGCTTCGCGTCGTTGATCGCTGCGCGCCTTTGTCACGATATTGTCTCGCCTGCGGCGACGATGTCCCTATCGCTGGAAATGCTGGACAGCCCGGGCAGCCCGGAAGAAAAAGCGCACAGCGAGCGCACCCTCCGCGAAGGCGCCCAGAGCATTGCCGCCACGCTGCAATTCCTGCGCTACGCGTTCGGATCAATGGGCCTGCAGCCGGGGACAGCGGACGCCCATCAGTTCCGCAAGCTCACCGATGAATACATTCGCTTCCACAAGCCCAGCGTCGAATGGGATCTCGGCACCGCCGAGCTCGGCTTCGGGCACGCCCGGATGATCATGAACCTCGTCCTGCTGGGCCTCACGGCTACCGTTCGCGGAGGGGTGATCCATATCCGGGTCCGGGAAGAGGGCGGCGTCAAGAACATCGTGGTCACGTGCAAGGGCGACCGGGCGCTGCTGAAAGACGATGTCGCCAGGGCGGTCGCCGGTGATGAACCCGAAAATGGCTGGCGGCCGGAAAACATCCAGCCCCTGTTTGCCAAGATGACATGCGACGGGCTGGGCGGCACGCTGCTCGCCAAAACGACGCCTGACGGCATCGTGTTCATGGCGACCGGATTGCGCCAGCAATCGGCTTAGAGCGCTAAACGTAAACGCCTGGTCAGGGTTTGTTAACGACTCTGGGGCACCCCTGAGGCGTTCCCATCGTCAATTCAGCGGACCTTCGCCTCATGAAGACGTGCCTCATCGTGGACGATTCCCGGGTTGTCCGCAAAGTTGCCTCGCGCATCGTCCGCGATCTCGGTTTCGCGGTCACCGAGGCGGCCGAGGGGGCTGAGGCGCTGCTGATGTGCCGCGAATCCATGCCGGACGCCGTGATCCTCGACTGGAACATGCCGGTGATGAACGGCCTCGATTTCGTGAAGGCGCTGCGCCGTGAAGAGGGCGGCAAAACCCCTCGTGTGGTGTTCTGCACCATCGAAACGGGCGCCGAGCACATCCAGGAGGCGCTGCGGTCCGGCGCCGACGAGTTCATCATGAAGCCGTTTGATGCCGAAATTCTCGAGAGCAAATTCGCCGAAGCCGGGCTGATCTGAAAGCTTTGTTAAGATTGGGCGGTCAATTGGTAACGATTGAGGCGGCCTAGCCTCTCGCCGGAGCTGTCCATGCAGGAAAATGTGTTCAATGCGCTCGCCGATCTCGCGCTGAATGCGTCCGGCCAGTCGATTTCCATGTCGAAGACCTACCTGATCGAAGCGCGCCTGGCCGCGATCGCCCGCCGGGAAGGTTTCGGCAGCCTCGATGACCTCGTCCACACCCTCGAGGCCCGGCAAAATCCCGTGTTCCGCGCCGAAGTCGCCGCCGCCCTGCTGCCACGCGACACCTGGTTTTTCCGTGAGCGCGGCTCGCTCGAAGCCCTCGTTCAGAACCGCCTGCCGGAGCGGCTCGCCGCCTCGCCATCGGGCCGCATTCGCATCTGGTGCGCCGGCGGCAGCACGGGGCAGGAGGCTTACTCCCTGTCGATGCTGCTCGAGGATGACACGAGGGCGGACCTCACCGGCGCCAAGGTTGAAATCCTGTCCACGGACCTCTGCAAACATGCCAGCGAAAAGGCCCGCACCGGCATCTTCGGCCATTACGAAGTCCAGCGGGGCCTCTCGATCCACCGCCTGCTGAAACACTTCACGCGCCTCGACTCCGGCGACTGGCAGGCCTCCGAAGCCTTGCGCGCCCGCATCAGCTTGCGCCCGCATAACCTGCTGGAGCCAGCCGGCGGGCTCGGCAAGTTCGAGATCATCCTTTGCCGCAACGTGCTGTCCGGCATGGCCCGTTCCGGCAAGTCCCGCCTTGCCGACAGCCTCGCCAACCAGCTCGCCCCGGGCGGCCTGATCATTCTGGCCGAGGGCGAAACCCTCTACGGCCTGACCGACCGCCTTGAGCCCTCCAGCGACCTGCGCACCGCCTGGGTCGCCTCCGGCACCGCCAACGCCAAGGCCAGCGCGGCCTGAAGCCTCTCGCCTTCGCCCCAGACATCTCTTATATCCCTCGCTCCAACAGCTGCTCCGGGCCTTGACCCCGGTGGGAGTGAGAGATGACGACGCCTGATACGACGTGGCCGGATGGCCGCCTGAACTCGCTTGGCTTTGCCAAGCCTACGCATGCCACTCGGGTGGTCGCGGCCATGTCTGGCGGCGTGGATTCGTCGGTGGTCGCCGCGATGCTGAAAGCCGAAGGTTATGATGTCATCGGCATCACGCTGCAGCTTTATGATCACGGCGCCGCCATCGAGAAGAAAGGCGCCTGCTGCGCCGGGCAGGACATTCACGACGCGCGCAATGTGGCCGACCGGATCGGCATCCCGCATTACGTGCTCGATTACGAAAGCCGTTTCCGTGAGCAGGTGATGGAGGATTTTGCCGACACCTACCTTGCAGGGTCGACGCCGATCCCTTGCATCCGCTGCAACCAGACCGTCAAGTTCTCGGACCTCCTGCGCACCGCGAAGGAGCTTGGCGCTGATTGCCTCGCCACCGGCCACTATATCCGCCGCGCCGACGGTCCGCACGGGCCCGAGCTTCACCGCGCCCGCGATGCGAGCCGCGACCAGTCATATTTCCTGTTCGCCACCACGCGCGCGCAGCTCGATTACCTGCGCTTCCCGCTGGGCGATCTTCCGAAGACGGAGGTTCGCGAACTTGCGGAGAAATTCGATCTCCCTGTCGCCGCAAAGCCGGACAGCCAGGATATCTGCTTCGTGCCGGAAGGCTCCTACGCCAAGGTGGTCGAGAAACTGCGCCCTGGCTCCGGCCGCGCAGGCGAGGTCGTGCACCTCGATGGCCGCGTGCTCGGCGAGCATGAGGGCGTGATCAACTACACCATCGGTCAGCGCCGCGGCCTTGGTGTCGCCACCGGCGAACCCCTGTTCGTGGTCAAGATCGATGCGCCCAAACGCCGTGTCCTCGTCGGCCCGCGCGAGGCGCTCATGACACGCGGCCTGCTGCTGGAAGAACTGAACTGGCTCGGGCAGGGCAGCCTCGAAGAGGCCGCGCGCAGCGAGGCCCGTGTGCTGATCCGTGTGCGGTCCACGCGTCCGCCCGTGCCGGGGCGTCTTGGGTATGAAGACGGCGTTCCGTCTGTCTTCTTCGATGCACCCGAAGAAGGCGTCGCGCGCGGACAGGCTGCCGTGTTGTATGATCCGGAAGGCTCAACGCGGATTCTGGGCGGCGGATTCATCGCGAAACCGCTGCCCGCCGACGCGCGCGTGGCGCAGGCCTAGCTCAGCCAGTCCGGCGCCGCCACGCCGCTCTTGAAGGCCGGCGCCGGACGGCGCTCCAGCAGCTTGGCCACGATCAGGTCCGCCACGCGGTCGGCTTCCCGCAGCGGTTCATATGTCCACTGATCGAGCGTGCCGGTGAAGCGCCTCGCGGCGCCGCGGGCGATGAGGCTCTCGTGCAGCTTGTCGAATTTCGCGGCCCGGCCTTCCAGCGGCGCAATGTGCACCGGCAGGCCGTGCCAGGCGGCATCCGACAACATGTTCGCGCTGTCTTCGGTGACGATGGCCGCCTTAGAAAACATCAGCCAGGCGAGGTAGGGATTTGCGCCGTCCTGCGCGCCCGCCCAGAAATTGCCGCCGGTCATGTCCGCGAGCCGGCGGAATCGGGTGACAATCCCGATCGGTGTGCGACGCGACGCCGTGATGCGCAGTCGCCATCCCTGAGCGGCGAGGGCGCGCAGCTGCGCCTCGAGTTTCGCGGCCGCCGCCTGCGTGAAGGTGTGAACCTTGGAATTGCCGCCGAGGATAACAGCCACCGTACGGTTCGTATCGTCCGCCAGCGGCGCAAAATTCAGGCCTGCTTCTTCCAGCGTGTCTGGCGCCACATAGACTGGCGAGCCAACCGTGGAGACGACATTTGGTCCGCTCAGTCCGTCATGCTCCGGCACCACCAGCAGGTCGAAGTTCGACGCCGCGATGTACGGATCGAGAATCTGGATCGTGAAGGTCTTCCCGCCTGACCGTTCACGGACGAATTTCGTGAACGCCGCCGAACGCCGCCCCGCGGCGATCCAGATATCCGGCCAGGGCGGGGCGAGTAGCGGGCGCTGCGCTTCCGGCAGCGATTGCAGCACGGCAGGCCAGCGGCCGGCCGAAAACCATGTCCAAGGTGCGCGCGGTATCAGAACCAGCGGCTCGGTGCGGTGAGCCTCGCCTTGAATGTGCGCGAGGCTCATCCACCGGCCCCGCTCACCCAAGGCCTGCGCGAGCGCACGCACCTGCGAGACATTCCCGGCGCGCCCATCTGAGACAGCCCAGATGGATGGCCCAAGCGACGGCACGGGCGAACCCATCGGCGCGTTCCTTACTTATAAACGACTTTGCTGATCTCGTAGGCGCGCGCGCCCGAGGGTGCGGCAACTTCAGCTTCTTCGCCAGCTTCCTTGCCGATCAGCGCACGCGCCAGCGGCGAGGTCACGGAAATCTTGCCGCCCTTCACGTTGGCCTCGTCTTCGCCGACGATCTTGTAGGTGAATTTTTCCTCGGTATCGACGTCGATGATCGTCACGGTCGCGCCGAAGCGGACCTTCTTGCCGCCCAGCTTGCTGATATCGATCACGTCGGCGCGCGCGAGCTTGTCATCGAGCTCGCTGATGCGGCCTTCGATGAAGCTCTGCTTCTCTTTCGCCGCATGATATTCTGCGTTTTCTGACAGGTCGCCGTGCGAGCGGGCCTCGGAAATAGCCGCAATGATGCTCGGCCGCTCAACGGACTTCAAAACCTTGAGTTCAGCCTGCAGGGCAGCGTGGCCTTCGGCAGTCATCGGTATGCGTTCCATCGTGAGTTTTCCTCATCTTGCGCGGCTGAAAATCGTGGTTTCAAAAACCAATCGCGTCAAGTGGGGCCAGCTCATGGGCTTTGCAAGGCGCGCACGGAGATTTCCTGTGTTTTCAAGCTCTCAATGGCCTGAACAGCGGCAATCGAGGCCGCAAGGGTTGTGAAATACGGAATCTTCCGGGCCACGGCCGTGCGCCGGATGGAGGCGGAGTCGGCCAGCGAGGCGGCGCCTTCGGTCGTGTTGAACATCAGCTGCACGTCGCCATTGATCATCGCGTCCACGATATGCGGCTGGCCTTCCAGCACCTTGTTGACCCGGCGAATTGGCACGCCGCTCGCTTCCAGATGGTTCGCCGTGCCGCTCGTGGCGATGATGGTGAAGCCCATTCGCACGAGATTGCGCGCCGCTTCCACCGCGCCCGGCTTGTCGCTGTCGCGCACGGAAATGAATACAGCGCCTTCTTCCGGCAAGCGGATGCCGCCGCCAAGCTGGCTTTTGAGGAAGGCCATGCCGAAATCATCGTCCCAGCCCATGACTTCGCCGGTCGAGCGCATTTCCGGGCCGAGCTGCGGATCGACGCCCGGGACGCGCGCAAACGGGAATACGGCTTCCTTGATGGCGATCCGGCGCGGGTTGGCGTGACGCAGGTCAAAGTCCGCCAGCGGACGTCCGGCCATCACCTTCGCGGCAATCGCAGCAATCGGCGCGCCGACCGCCTTGGCCACGAATGGCACCGTGCGGCTCGCGCGGGGGTTGGCTTCGAGTACGTAGATATCCTCGCCCTTCACGGCGAACTGGATGTTGATCAGACCCCGGACGTTCAGGCGGCGGGCAAGGGCGATCGTCTGCTCCGCAATCCGGCCCTGCAGGCTTGGCGACAAGGTGAAGGGCGGCAAGGCGCAGGCGGAGTCGCCGGAATGCACGCCGGCTTCTTCGATGTGTTCCATAATGCCGGCGACATGCACGTCGCGTCCGTCGCAGATAGCGTCCACGTCCACCTCGATTGCATCCGAGAGATAACGGTCGATAAACAGCGACGCATCGCCCGAGACGGCGAGCGCTTCGGCGGCAAAGGTCCGCAGGTCCTCATCTGAGCGGGCAATCTCCATCGCCCGGCCGCCGAGCACGAAGGAGGGGCGCAACATGACCGGGTAGCCGATCTCGTTGGCCTTCACTTCTGCTTCCTCGACGCTACGCGCCGTGCGCGAGGGTGCCTGACAGATACCGAGATCGTCGAGCACGCGCGCGAACTGTTCGCGGTCTTCGGCAAGCTCTATCGACTCCGGCGTCGTGCCCAGGATCGGCACCTTTTCCTTGTGCAGCGGACCGGCGAGCTTCAGCGGCGTCTGACCGCCGAACTGGACGATCAGGCCCAGGAGATCGCCGCTCGACTGCTCCTTGTGCACGATCTCCATCACATGCTCGATCGTCAGCGGTTCGAAGTAGAGCCGGTCCGAGGTATCATAGTCCGTGGACACGGTTTCCGGGTTGCAGTTGACCATGATCGACTCGATGCCGAGATCCTTCATCGCGAAGGCGGCGTGGCAGCAGCAATAATCGAACTCGATGCCCTGGCCGATCCGGTTCGGCCCACCGCCGAGGATCATCGCTTTCTTGCGGGTCGAGGGCAGGGCCTCGCAATCCGGCGCGGCCTGGCCGAAGGTGGCATGTTCGTAGGTCGAATAGAGATAGGGCGTCTTGGCCGAAAATTCTGCCGCACACGTATCAATGCGCTTGTACACCGGCCGCACGTTCAGCGAATGGCGCAGGCCCCGAACCCAGCCTTCGGCCTGGCCCACGAGTTCGCCGAGCCGCTTGTCCGAGAAGCCCTTGGACTTCAGTTCGATCAGCTCATGCGTGGTTCTCGGAAGGCCGTTCGCCTTGATGCCGGCTTCCGTTTTTACGATGTCTTCGATCTGGCGAAGGAACCAAGGATCGTATGACGTGACGGTGTTCACGTCCTCGACGCTGAGGCCCATGCGGAAGGCCTGCGCTGTGAGCCGCAGACGGTCCGGGGACTGGATGGCGAGGGCCTGGCGCAGCGCGTCCTCGCTTTCGAACTCCATTTCATTGAGGCCGGAGAGGCCCGTCTCCAGCGAGCAGAGCGCCTTCTGCAGGCTCTCCTGGAAGCTGCGCCCGATGGCCATCGCTTCGCCGACCGATTTCATCGCGGTCGTCAGGACCGGCTCTGCACCCTTGTACTTCTCGAAGGCGAAGCGCGGGATCTTGGTCACGACATAGTCGATCGTCGGCTCGAACGAGGCGGGCGTCACGCCAGTGATGTCATTGTCCAGTTCATCGAGCGTATAGCCGACCGCGAGCTTCGCTGCGACCTTAGCGATCGGAAAGCCGGTGGCCTTTGAGGCGAGCGCAGAGGAGCGTGAGACGCGCGGGTTCATCTCGATGACGACGAGCCGGCCATCCTTCGGGTTCACCGCGAACTGCACGTTCGAGCCGCCCGTCTCCACGCCGATCTCGCGCAGCACCGCGATCGAGGCGTTGCGCATTACCTGATACTCTTTGTCCGTCAGTGTCAGCGCCGGCGCCACGGTGATCGAGTCGCCGGTGTGCACGCCCATCGGATCGATGTTCTCGATCGAGCAGATGATGATGCAATTGTCCGCCGTATCGCGGACGACTTCCATCTCGAACTCTTTCCAGCCAAGCAGGCTTTCATCGACGAGGATCTGGGCATTGGGAGACGCAGCGAGGCCGGTGCGGCAGATCTCTTCATATTCCTGGATGTTGTAGGCGATGCCGCCGCCGGTGCCGCCCAGCGTGAAGGCGGGGCGGATGATTGCCGGCAGACCGACAATGTCGATGGCGTCCATCGCGGCCTTCAGGCCGGTGATCCGGTCATAGCCCTTGATCTTTCCGTCCGTTCCACGAATTTCCGGCGCGGCGATGATGGCAGCGCGCGGGTTCTCTAGACCGATACGGTCCATCGCCTCGCGGAACAGCTTGCGGTCCTCGGCCATTTCGATCGATTCGGCTTTGGCACCGATCAGCTCGACACCGTATTTTTCGAGGATACCCGCATGGTGCAGGTCGAGCGCGCAGTTGAGCGCCGTCTGGCCGCCCATCGTCGGCAGCAGTGCGTCCGGCTTTTCAATGGCGATAATCTTCTCGACGATCTCCGGCAGGATCGGCTCGATATAGGTTGCGTCCGCCAGGTCCGGATCGGTCATAATCGTGGCCGGGTTCGAGTTGACCAGGATCACCCGGTAGCCCTCGGCTTTCAGCGCCTTTATGGCCTGCACGCCGGAATAGTCGAACTCGCAGGCCTGCCCGATGATGATGGGCCCGGCGCCAATAATCAGGATCGAGGAGATGTCGGTGCGCTTCGGCATGGGGGTCTCTCCTCGGTGGGCGGGCAAACGGCTGCCGTATAGCGGGGAGTCGGGCTGGGGGGCAAGGACTACAATGTTTGTGAAGAGATGGACCGCGCCCCCGAACGCTGTTGCGAGTGCCGATCATCGAAACCGCGCCCGAGCCGGTCTGACGCCTTGGGCGAGGCCGTATTGATGAACGCGGTTGCACCCGGCAAGGCCGGTTCATCTGCCCTAATCTGCAGGTTCGAGGCGGCCCGGCTATCGAGACCCGGCGCGATGGCTGCGCGCACGAGGGAGATGATGGCCATCGGTGCGGTCACGAACATCGCCATCACCGATCCGCGTTCATCTTCGGTCCAGTCGGCCCGGGTCAGGCGGCGCCTGAAGCGTGTCAGACGGTGTCAGGCATACCCGAACCCATCTGATTGTCCGTTGATCCGGAGATTCAAAGTTCAACACAGACGGGCGTAAAACCCTTCAGAAGCTAAGCATTCCGGCCTGTTTCTGCGGCAAACAGGTCAGGTCCAGCGCTTCGACAGGCGCTGTCCGATGATGTCGACTTCACCCTTTTCCGCGCCCGCATATCCCGTCACGGCGTCGGCCACGAAGGGGTTGTCGAGGCGTTCCTGGCCAAATGTGCTCATTGGTCCGTGCCCGGGCACGAAGCGCATCCCGTCTCCCAGCGGCCAGAGCTTGCCGGTGATGGAATCGATCAACTGCTGGTGGTTTCCTCGGGGGAAATCCGTGCGCCCGACCGAGCCGCGAAACAGCACATCGCCGACAAAAGCCAGCGCGCCTTCCTGGCTGTAGATCACCACATGGCCCGGCGTATGACCGGGGCAGTGGGCGACGCCAAACTTGTTGCCGGCGAGTTCCAGCACGTCCCCATCATCGAGGTAGCGGTCCGGAGTGACGTTCTTGCCGTCCGTGATCCCGTACCGGGCGCCTTGCGCTTCGATCTCGTCGAGCAGCCACTGGTCATCCTTGTGCGGCCCGATGACCGGGCAGCCCGTCCGCTCGGCGACCGCCGCAGCGGCGCCGGCATGGTCGAGATGGCCATGCGTCAGCCAGACGGCAACGATCTTCACACCGAAATGCTGCGCCGCGCCCATCAGTCGGTCCACTTCGCCGCCGGGATCGACGAACACGCCTTCCATCGTCTCGGTCGACCAGATCATCGACGTGTTCTGTTGCAGGGGCGTCACCGGAACGATCCGGATCTCGAGTTTGGGGGCGCTGGACGGTATGCTCATGCGTGCTAACATAAGGGTCTGCGCGCCGAACGGCAAATCCGTTCAAGCTGCTTTCCCTCCCCGAAGGGCTCGGTTAACAAGGGGCAGACGGAAACTTGCGCCGAAGGAATTCTGCCGATGAAGCGGGAAGAACGCCCCATCCGCGCCAATGGTCTTGGCGACATCTTACAGGGCCGTTTCGCCATCATCGTCGTCGCGCTGGTCGGCCTGTTCATCTACTGGCAGGCAAACCAGAAGGAAGTCCCGTTCGCGCCTGGCAAGAAGCAGCTGAACACGATGTCGGTGGAGCAGGAAGTGAAGCTCGGCGAGCAATCCTACCTGCAGATCCTGCAGGGCGAGCAGCAACAGGGTAACACCGTGCTTTGCGCCGACGAAGCCAGCTGTACGGGCGGTGCAAGAGAGTTGACCGAGACGGTCCGCACCATCGGCGCGCGGCTCGAGAAAGCGGCGCTCGAACTTGAAAACGAATACCGTGAGAAGGGCTACGACATGCCCGGCGTCGTCGAGACGTTCAACTGGACCTATTACGTCGTCGATTCCGCCACGCCCAACGCCTTCTGCCTGCCCGGCGGCTATGTGGCGGTCTATACCGGCATCCTCGACATCACCGGGAACTATGATGGCCGGGTGTCGCTCGACGATATCAGCGACGAGGACAAACTGGCCGTTGTCATGGGCCACGAAATCGGTCACGCCCTTGCCCATCACGGCGCCGCGCGGATGAGCACGCAGCAGGTACTGCAGATCGGCCAGATGGCGGTGGCGGTGGGGCTCGGTGACATGAGCGCGGGTCAGCAGCAGATGGTGATGCAGGCATTTGGTGTCGCCGCGCAGGGCGGTTTCCTCGCCTTCTCTCGCGACCACGAAACCCAGGCGGACAAGATCGGTCTCGATCTGCTCGTGCGCGCCTGTTACGACCCGCGTGAAGCGCCGGAGCTGTGGGAGCGGATGGGTGAAATCGGCAAGGGTGAGCGTCCGCCGGAATGGATGAGCACCCACCCCGCTTCCGAAACCCGCGCGGAGAATTTCCGCCAGTGGATGCCGGATGCGATCGCCGAATACGAGGCTCGCTGCGGCCCGCTCCGCTGACGCCCAGGTGCCCACTCGCCCAACAGAACTTTTCGCATTGTACTCGGCGAAGCGAAGTCGGGTTTGACGTATGCTTTCAGGGCCGAGAAGGAGAAGGCGTCCGCAACAGGTGCGCTGGGCGCTAGCGGGCTGTTCATTGCGTTTCAGGTCCGTGCGCAGGAACAGGCGGACTTCTTGGCGGGGAGCCTGCCGGAGGCTGCAGAAGCCGTGATGGCCCGTCAGGAAACCGATGCCGGGGCCGCGCTGGTCTCCGCCGACGAGGTCTTTGACCCGTTCATCCAGTTCGTCCTCCAGACCTGCGAAACCGAGAATCGGCTCCCGTCGCAGGCCCGCAAGGTCAGCGCCCCGCCGATCCATTCATCGTTGTTGCGCATTTCCCGCCAGTGGCTGAGCGCGGGCTTCGCGCAAGCCTTGGAGCGCCCACCTCTTTTGCGGCGCAGGCGCCCCCAACCCTTCGGGCGTGCACCTGGTTTTGAACCTGAACAGATTGCAACAAACACCGGCGGATGGCTGTAGCGGTCGCGTGAGCGGTCTGGACGCTGCGGGGGGCAAGCCGTAGCGTCGAGGGCCGAGGTCAGGGCGGAACAAGAATGCAATCTCTCTACTGGGTGCTCACGTGGGCCTGCCACCGCAAATGCGCACACTGCTATGACGACCGTTTCCGCCCTTACGTGCGCGGCGCCCTTACCGATGTCGTGGCTGAAGGCCAAAGCGCTTACGACCGCGTGCTGGCAAACCTGCCGGATGACATGAGCTGGACCGACGCGGCCGGCAAACGCCAGCCCACACTGATCGTGCTGGCGGGCGGCGAGCTGCTTATCGACGGCGTGCGCGAGGCGCTGTTTTATCCCGTGCTCGAAGCCATCCGGCGCCGCTGGCCAGACGCCCCGCCGCGCCTTTCGGTCCAGACCACCGGCGATATCCTAGAGCCGGACCACATCGACGCCATGCTGTCGCGCGGCGTGACCACCATCGCGATTGCCTCGATCGACGACTATCACGTGGGCATGAAGGGTGAGCGCAAGTTCCGCTTCATGGACAAGGTCCGCGCCATGATGGCGGAGAAGGGCGTGCGCGAAGTCTCGCTCGGCGGCGGCAAGAGTGAAAAGCTCAAGTCTCCCGATCCGGCGGCCCGGCCGCTGAACGGCGAGCCGACTTTCCTGTTCTTCGGCGCGCAGCCGGACCGCTGGATCGGGGAACTCTGGCCGCGCGGCCGCGCCTGGGCAAACGGGCTTTCCAATGCGGGCTACGAAACCAATTTCTGCGCGCGCTGGTCGGGCGGGAAGAACTTCCTCAAGCTGCACCAGGCGGGCAGCGAGATCGCCATCGAGCCGGATGGGTCTATCTATCCTCGCTGCCTCAAGACCAGGGCGCCGCTCGGATCCCTCGCCGAGGAGCGGCTGGAGGACATCCTTGAGAGTGTTGCGACCCTGCCGGCCATTCAGGCGCTGAACGCCGGTGACCCTGAGGGCATGGGTCTGGCGCAGGGCTGGAGCCGCGAGATGTTCCGCGACAAGTCCGTCGCCCTTGATGGCAAGGGACGCAAGGTCGCCAATGCCTGCCTCGGCTGTGATCGATATTTCGAAGCACATCTGGGCGCTGAGCTGAAAGCGCTTCGCGAGCAGCGGCTCACCAAAAAAAAGCCGCGCAGGCGCCATTTTAAAAGCGGCCTGCGCGGCTCGTGGTCAGCAGTCCGGCCCGGCGAACGGGTTCCACCCAGCCTGCAAACGTCGAGTTAATGAAGTGGAACGTTTTCCCACTAGAGAGCAGTCGTGGTTTTTTGATACTACTGGTATGTTTAGACCGCAAGGTACGAAAAGCATGGTGAAACGCACAGTCGCGCAGGCTGCCGAGACTCGGGAGAGTATCCTTCGCGTGGCGGGGGATCTGTTTGCGCGCAAAGGCTACCGCGACTCCACCGTCACGGAGATTGCAGAGGCGGCCGGCGCCACCAAGGGGGCGCTGTTTCATCACTTTACCTCGAAAGAGGAACTCTTCACCGAAATCTGGCGCCAGCTGCAGCTGGACATGGACGTTGAGGCGCGCGCCGCCGCGTTGGCCGCCATCGATCGCAAAGACGCTTTCGCTGCCTTTCTGGCGGGTAGCCGGGTCTATCTCGAATGGGCCTCGCGGCCCGACTACCAGCGCATCGTCCTTATCGATGGGCCATCCGTGCTGGGCCCAGCCCGCTGGCATGAACTGGAATTCGACCTTGGGCGCGCAAGCCTTGTCGCGGGCACGACCTTTATCGCCTCCAAGGGGCATTTCCCGATGGCGCTGGCTGAGCCCGCTGCCCTGATGCTGCAGGCATCGCTGAATGCAGCGGCGTACGCCCTGTCGCTCGACAAACTCGGCATCACCCGTGAGCAATATCTGGACACCTTTGAACGCCTGCTGCGCGGCCTTCGCTAAACTGCCGGCGATCAGCGCTTGCGCAGGATGAACTCGCGGTCGGTTACGCCGCCCACCACGAAGCCATATTCGCCGGCCTTCTCGAAACCATTTGCGCGGTAGAGCGCCTGCGCCTTGATGTTTTCGCTCCACACGCCGATCCATTGCGGCGCATCGCCGTAGCGTTCCGACAGGTAGCCGAGGCCGAGCGCGAGCAGCTGTTTGCCGATACCCCGGCCATGATGCGAGGTGTCGACATAGAGGCGTTTCAGCTCACCTTCGCGGGCCGGATCGGCATCAGGATGCGGCAGACCGACCGGGCAGGCCTGCAGGTAGGCCGCCGCCTCGTCGCCGAGCCAGGCCATGCGCCAGAACTGATCGGGCCCGGCCACCTCGGCCGCCAGCACATCGTGCGCATAACTCGCGCGAAGGAAAGTCTTGAGATCGCCCGGCGGATAAAGGTGCCCGAACGTGTCCGTGAACGTCTTGGCGGCCAATGCGGACAGGGCAGGGATATGGCGGGGCTCAACCGGCAGGATTTTCATGGCGCCCACCTAGTCCGTGCCGGCGCGTGCCGCAATGCCCGGGCCAAGGCGAACTAAACCTCTTCCAGAAGTTCCGCATAATTGTTGCGCACATTGCCTACTGCGGCCCCGATCGGCCAGGCCATCATGTCCTCGTTGGGGAAGGGATCGAACAGAGGCGCCGGATCGCCTTTCGCGGGATCCAGCCACCAACCATAGTTTTCGGGCGACAGGATCACCGGCATCCGGTCATGGATACCAGCGGTGAAATCGTTCGGCTTGGTGGTCAGGATCGTGAAAGTCTGGAGTTCCGAGCCGTCGATCAAGGCCGCGTCCCAAAGGCCCGCCACGCAGAACCAGCGCCGGTTCCTGAGCTTGAAGGCAAACGGTATCTTCGATTTTCCGCTCACGGACCATTCGTAATAGCCCGAGATCGGCACCAGGCAGCGCTTGTGCCGGAAGGCGCCCCGGAACACGGGTTTCTCGTGCGCGGTTTCGGATTGCGCGTTGATCGTCGTGAACTTCTTTTCCGAGAGTGGCTTCGTCCACCAGGACGGCACCAAACCCCATTGCACCGGCACCATCTCGCGCGTTCGGGTCACTTCGTTCAGGCGCACCACGGGATGGATCTGCGTCGGCGCGGCATTGTAGGTCGCGGGCGGCGGCTCCACGCCTTCCGGAGGCTCGCCATAGATACTGAGCGCAGCATAATACTCGGCCCACGTGACACCCTCACGGAAGAAACGGCCACACATGAATGGGTGTCTCCGTGTGCGGATCTACTTCCCGCGATGATCCCGCATCAAACCTGCAAAGCGTTCGAACAGATAGAAACTGTCCTGCGGGCCGGGCGAGGCTTCGGGGTGGTGCTGCACCGAGATGATCGGCTTGCCGGCGACCGCGAGGCCGGAGTTCGTGCCATCGAACAGCGAGCGGTGGCTCTCGGCGACGCCTGCCGGCAGGGTGGCGACATCCACGGTAAAGCCATGGTTCATCGAGACGATCTCGACCTTGCCGGTCGCAAGGTCCTTTACCGGATGGTTTGCGCCGTGATGGCCCTGCGCCATCTTCACCGTCCTGGCGCCGAGCGCCAGCGCCAGCATCTGGTGGCCAAGGCAGATGCCGAGGATCGGGACGCCCGAGGCGATCAGCTCGCGGATCATCGCGCCGGATCGGACATACGTCGCCGCCGGATCGCCGGGGCCGTTCGAGAGCACCACGCCGTCCGGCTTGAGGGCGAGCACATCCGCCGCGGACGCGTCCCCATTCAGCACCGTCGAGCGCGCGCCCACATTGGCAAGATTGCGCAGGATATTCTTCTTCACGCCGAAATCGAGCACGACCGTATGGAATTCGGCATTGCCCATCGGCACATGACCGAGGCCCGGTTTCCAGAGCCCTTCGGTATGTTCGTAAGGGGCTGCTTGCACGACGTCGGCCGCAAGGTCCGCATGGTCGAGGCCCGGCCAGGCCTTGGCAGCGGCGATGAGCGCCGTGAAGTCGATATTGCCGCCTGGCTGGTGGCAGATCGCCGCCTTCGGCATGCCAAGCTCGCGGATACGGCGCGTCAGGGCGCGGGTGTCCACGCCCGACAGGCCGATGATGCCCTTGCGGGCGAGCCAGGCGCCGAAATCTTCGGCGGCGCGCCAGTTGGACGGCGCCGTGATCGGCTCGCGGAAGATCGCGCCCCGCGCGGCGCGTGAAGCTTGCAGCGTCGACTCCTCGTGATCTTCCGGATTGGCGCCGACATTGCCGATATGGGGAAAGGTGAACAGCACGAGTTGCTGCGCATAGGAGGGGTCTGTCAGGATTTCCTGATACCCCGTCATCGCGGTGTTGAAGCAGAGTTCCCCGGTTTGCGTCCCGGCCGCGCCCGCGCCGTAGCCCGCAAACACGGCGCCGTCATGGAGGGCAAGGGCGCCGGTTGCGGTGCTGAGATCCTGCTTGCTGCTCAAAGACGGGCTCCCTCGCTGCGCCGGGCCAAACGCTGCGCTTATTGAGGCTGAGTCCCCAAGGCGTCAAGCAAACGTCATCCACCCAAGGGCTCAAAAACGCAGCTTCCTCGGGAACCCAACCCGCTCAGGCCCGTTCATAGCGTTCCTGACTCCTGAAAGGAGACGTCTATGAAAACCCTCTATGCGACTGTTGGGGCATTCGCGCTCCTGTTCACTGCGGCCTGTGACCAGGGTGAAACCGTCTTGTCCGAAACCGCCACCACCCCGGCGACGGAAACGGCCGATACGTCGGTACCCGCCGCTGCGACCCGAAGGATGTATGTCCTTGCATCCGGTGAGGTGGAGGCGTCCGATCTCCTCGGCGCGTCTGTCCACGACATGGCGGATGCCGAAATCTCCGTTGTGGAGGACATCTGGCTGTCCGGGGACAACGCGGATGCAATGCTGATATTGCGCGACGGCGGCGTGGCCGGCGTGGGCGGCGATCTGCGCCTTGCGGCGTTCGATGCAGCCACAATCGTGCCCGATGCCAACAAGGCGGGCGACGAGCCGAACGTGATTGTCCGGTTGACCAAGGACTCAATGGGAACCCTGCCGGAATTCAAGCAGGCCACCGCCGATGATTTCCGCCTCGCCTCCGAGCTGATCGGCAAGACGGTGACGATCAATCCGGGTGGCGATTCGGTCCGCATCCAGGATCTGATCCTCGCTGCCGACGGCAAGACGAACTTCGCCGTGATCTCGCCTGACCTCATCAGCATGGAGCAGATCGTCGTGGACGGTGATGCCATCGTTTTGGCGCAGGGCGATGCGGACGGTGAAGTCGTCCTCGACCTGACGGCCGCAGCCCTGGCCGAGGCGCCGGGTTACAAACGAGAGTAAAGCCCGCCCGCGCAAACGACGGGGGCCCGGCCGCGAGACCGGGCCTTCGGCTTTTTGTGGGATGGTGAAATGCTTCGTTCCCCCGGCGGTCTGAAAGCGTTACTCTACCCTCATGTCCCAGCCAGTCCGTATCCCTGACGGCTTCGTCGAGGAGCTCAAAGCCCGTATCCGTCCCTCGGACGTGATCGGGCGCAAGGTCAAGCTGACCAAGAAGGGCAAGGAATGGGTGGGCCTCTCGCCGTTCACGAACGAGAAAACGCCCAGCTTCTATGTCAATGATCAGAAGCGCATCTTCAAATGCTTCTCCTCGGGCACTGGCGGCGACGTCATCAATTTCATCATGGAAACCGAGCGCCTTACCTTCATTGAGGCGGTCGAGAAGCTGGCTGAAGAAGCCGGGATGCAGCTGCCCAAGGCGAGCCCCGAAGCCGCCGAGGCCTACGATCATCGCAAGCGCCTGGTGGCTGCGTGTGAGGCCGCCGCCAACTGGTTCGAGGACCGGTTGCGGTCCGGCGAAGGCGCCGCGGCGCGGACCTATCTCGATGGCCGGGGCCTGTCTGGGGACGCCTGGAAGCGCCACCGGCTTGGCTATGCGCCCGATGACTGGCGCCGCACGCGGGCGCACCTTCTGGCCGAAGGCTTCACCGACGCTGAGCTGATCGCCGCCGGCCTGATTAAGGAGAGCGACAAGGGCGGCGAGCCGTTCGACTTTTTCCGCGGCCGCCTGATGTTCCCGATCACCGATGTGCGCGGCGCCGTCATCGCCTTCGGGGGCAGGGGCCTCACGCCGGATGCGAAGCCGAAATACCTGAACTCCGGCGATACCGAACTCTTCCACAAGTCCGCCGTGCTCTACCGCTACAAGGCGGCCCGCGAGGCGCTGGGGGCGGGCGAAGGCGGCGGGCTGATCGTCTGCGAAGGCTATATGGACGCGATCGCGCTCGCCGAAGCCGGCTTCGGACAGGCGGTGGCCCCGCTCGGCACAGCGCTGACCGAAGACCAGCTGCAGCTGATCTGGAAAGCGGGGCCTGAGCCCGTGATGTGCTTTGACGGCGACCGGGCCGGTCTTGGCGCCGCTTACCGCGCGCTCGACCGGGCGCTGCCCTTCGTCGAGCCCGGCCGATCGGTCTTCTTCGTCCTGCTGCCGGACGCCATGGACCCGGACGACCTGATTCGCGCCCGCGGGGCCGGCGCCATGGGCGAAGAACTGGACCGCCGCCTCCCGCTGTCGGAGCTGCTCTGGCGGCGGGAGCGGGACGCCGAACCGCTGGACACGCCGGAGCGTCAGGCGGGTCTCGAGGCGCGCCTGATGGCCGCCTGCGGCCAGATCCGGCATGGCGGCGTGAAGGCAGCCTATGAACGCGATCTGAAGTCCCGCCTACGCGACCATATGTGGGCATTGCGGGACGCCAAGCGTAGCAACAGCTACAGGAAGGGCCGCCCCGCTTCGGGACAAAATCCCGCAGAGGGCGAAGACGCCCAGGCCGCCCTGAAACAGCGCCAGTTCGAGAAGATCGGCGGCCTGCGCTCGGTGATCCTTGCCATCGACAATCCGGCCCTTCTGGCGGCAGGCGCCGAACTGCTCGCCCAGTGGGCACCGCCGGATGAGGATGTCGCACGCCTGCGCGATGCAGTTCTTGACCTTGCCAAAGACGGAATCCCCATTGACCGGACGGCTGTGGCCGCCCATTTAGGCAACTCTGGGCACATACGTGCCGCTAGCCTGCTCAAGAAATATCGCGGAATACCTCAGAAAGTGGCCGATGCGCCCGAGGTCCGCGAATGGCTCATCGCTCTGGAGCAGGATGTGGCGAAACGGCGTACCGGCGAACTGGAGACGGGCTCTGGCATGGATAGTGCGGGCGCGGATCCGACGTTGTCACCGCAAGATTGGCGGCGGCAGCATCAAATGGTCGCGGAACGCCGGGCTCTGAGAGCCCGTGTGAGTGAGGCATCGAGCAAACGCAGCGACAGCTGACCGGCAGGGCGATTGGCAACAGGCATTGGGCGGCACAGGCAGCCACCTTCGCCAGGGAGAAACTTGAATATGGCGACAGCCACCAAGAAAAAGAAAAACACCGCGGGCGACGGCGAGGGCGAAGACGAGAAGGAAACTGAGGGCGGTCTTGTCGATTTCAACGCGACTGACGTCAAAAAGGTCCTGAAGCGCGCCCAGAAGCGCGGCTTCATTACCCACGACGAGATCAACCAGTTGCTGCCCGATTCGGACATGAGCTCGGATCAGATCGAGGACGTGATGTCCCAGATCTCCGAGATGGGCATTGCCGTCGTCGAGAGCGAAGAAGAAGCCGAAGAGCAGGGCAAGGCCCTGACCAAGCTTGAGGACAAGAAAGTCCTCGCCAAGAAGGGTAACGCGCGCGGCTCTGACCGCACCGACGACCCCGTGCGGATGTACCTGCGCGAGATGGGCGCCGTGGAGCTTCTCTCCCGCGAAGGCGAAATCGCAATCGCCAAGCGCATCGAGGCCGGCCGCGACGCGATGATCCGGGGCCTGTGCGAAAGCCCGCTGACGTTCGAGGCCATGATGGTCTGGCGCGACGAGCTGATCAATGAACGCATCCTGCTGCGTGACCTGATCGACCTCGAGGCCACCTATGGCGCGGAAAACCCGCCGCCGGAACCGAAAGTGATCGAGGAGAAGGCGCCCGAGCCGGTCGTCCCGGTCAAGGGCAAGAAACGTCCAAGCCAGGAAGAGATCGACGAGGTCGAAGCCGAACGCCTGCGCCAGCAGCAGCAGGAAGAGGAAGAGGAAGACGACGCCGTCGCCATGTCGATGTCGGCGATGGAAGGCGAACTGCGCGAAGGCGTGCTCGCCAAGCTCGACGAGATCGCCGAATCGTTCGGCCGCTTCCGCAAGCTGCAGGACCGTCTCGTCGGCCGCCGCCTCGAAGGCAAGGACCTGACGCCGAAAGCGCAGACCGAGTATGACGAGCTGTCGCTGCTGATCGTCGAGAACCTCAAGACGATCCACATCAACAGCGCCCGTATCGAGGCGCTGGTCGAGCAGCTTTACGCAATCAACAAGAAGCTGATGGGCCTTGAAGGCAAGCTGATGCGTCTTGCGGACACGCACGGCGTGCCGCGCAAGGAATTCCTCGAGAACTATATCGGCTGCGAGCTTGAACCCAATTGGTCCGAGCGCGTGCGCGCGATTTCGGCCAAGTGGAAACGCCTGATTGATGGCAAGGGCGGCGAGATCGAAATCGTCCGTGCCGAGATCACCGAGATCGCCACCGAGATCGGTATCCCGATCGACGACTTCCGCCGTATCGTGCAGACTGTACAGAAGGGCGAGCGCGAGGCGCGCATCGCGAAGAAGGAGATGGTGGAAGCCAACCTCCGCCTCGTGATCTCGATTGCCAAGAAATACACCAACCGCGGCCTGCAATTCCTGGATCTCATCCAGGAGGGCAATATCGGCCTCATGAAAGCCGTGGACAAATTCGAATACCGCCGCGGCTACAAGTTCTCGACCTATGCCACCTGGTGGATCCGTCAGGCCATTACGCGTTCCATCGCTGACCAGGCCCGCACGATCCGTATCCCGGTGCACATGATCGAGACGATCAACAAGATCATCCGTACACAGCGCCAGATGCTGCACGAGATCGGCCGTGAGCCGACCCCGGAAGAGCTGGCCGAAAAGCTCGGCCTGCCGCTCGAGAAGATCCGCAAGGTTCTCAAGATCGCGAAAGAGCCGATCTCGCTGGAAACCCCGATTGGCGACGACGAGGATTCAAACCTCGGCGACTTCATCGAGGATAAGATGGCGCTGCTTCCGGTGGACGCGGCCATCCAGTCGAACCTGCGCGAGACGACCACCCGCGTGCTCGCTTCGCTCACCCCGCGTGAGGAACGTGTGCTGCGCATGCGCTTCGGCATCGGCATGAACACCGACCACACGCTCGAAGAAGTCGGCCAGCAATTCTCGGTCACCCGCGAACGCATCCGCCAGATCGAAGCTAAGGCACTGCGCAAGCTGAAGCATCCGAGCCGGTCAAGGAAACTGCGAAGCTTCCTGGATACCTGACTTGGTAAGTGGACCCGCACCGGTCGAAAGATCGGTGCGGTTGGCTACCGCAATATCTTCCCGGTCGCTGATGGCTGGCATATTTCCTCCTCATGACTATGTTGCCGGCGTGTGTTTATGATCGCGAATTCGTGCTCCGTTCACGCGCCGTGCGCTACGTACTGAAGCATGATCGTTCAGATCCCCTGATCCGGTTTGTTGCGATCAAGTCAGCGCAGCGGCGGCGGACCGCTCTCGCAAATGGGGTCGATCAGGACAATCCGCACACGGTTTATCTTTGTCGAGGACGGCACGTCAGACCTCCTCACTGACGCCGTTTTCGCCATGTCGCAAAGGGTAGGCGGGCCGGGGCGGTTGATCCGCGTTTTTTTGCTTCGTGCCGCGTCCCATCCGGAACTGGTTCTCAGCACGCCTGGCGAACAACCGGTACAAACTCTTCGGGAAACTTAATCGTTGCTATCTCCCATCCCCGGAAACGCGCCGAAGATTTGTGTTGGAAACGGACCTGCAGGAATAGGCGCGGCTGGCAATATTGACAAACTTTGCCATAAACGCAATTCTCTGTCCAAAGGAGCCCCGCCATGGCCACGATGAACATCTCCCTGCCGGACCAGATGAAAGCCTGGGTCGAGGCGCAATCCGCGGATGGCAGGTATGCCAACTCTTCTGATCTGATCCGCGACCTGATCCGCCGCGAGCAGATCAAGCAGGAGAAGATCGCGGCGATGCAGGTCAAGATCGACGAGGCCTATGCCAGCGGGTTCACAGAGATGACCATCGAAGAAATCTTTGATGGGGTCCGGAAACGGGCGGGTCTGTGAAGATCGAGATTTCGGCGCAGGCCAACACCGATCTGGACCGGATGGTTCAGGAAGGGCTCAGACAGTTTGGACGAAAGCAAACCGAGGGCTATCTGGCAAGCGTTTATGCCGCGTTTCGGACGATCGCGGATTTTCCCTACGCCAACCGGGAATACGCTGAGTTCAAACCGCCCGTGAGGGTGTACACTCACAGGTCGCACCTGATCCTTTATCGGGTCGAAGACGAACGGCTGACCATTGTCCGCGTACGGCACGGGCGGGAAGACTGGAACCCCAACAGCTGAGGCTGCGCTGCCCCGCAGAAATTCAGGGTTTGTTTTTGCGCGTCCGGTAACTATCGGGCGCGCCGGGCATCCTTGTGCAGCATATCCCGCCTACAGATCGACCCAACCCGAAAATCAGGACTGTTCCCATGCGCGTGAAGATCGACGCTTCACTCTCCTACCACTTTGCCCAGCCTGCTGATGTTGTGCTGGCGCTGGAGGCGATCCGGGCGCAGGATCAGGTCATCTTTTCCGATCAGCTGACACGCTCGCCGACGGGTCCGCTGGCGCTCGCGGATGGCCCGGAGCTGATGGGCCGGCGGCAGTGGACGACGGCAGTCGGCGATGTGAACATCCGATACCAGGCGCTGGTCGATGTCACGCGCGGGCATGTCAACATTGCCGGCCTATATGTGCCGCTGCGGCGCGACCTGCCGCACGATGTGATCACCTACCTGATGCCGAGCCGTTATTGCGAATCAGACCGTCTCGCCCCGTTTGCCGAGAGCCAGTTCTCCTCCGGCGCGCAGGGCGGCAACCAGGTTCTGGAGATGGCGGACTGGATCTATCACAACTTCGAATACGCCCCCGGCGTCAGCGATGCGATGACGACAGCGACCGACAGTTTCCTGATGCGCCGCGGCGTCTGCCGCGATTTTGCGCACACGCTGATCAGCTTTTGCCGCGCTGTCGGTATTCCGGCGCGGATGGTTTCGGCCTATGCGCCGGCGATCACGCCGCCGGATTTCCATGCGGTGGTCGAAGTCTGGCTCGGCAATGCCTGGCACCTGATCGACCCGACGCGCCTTTCTGCCGAGGACAGCCTC
>CAMEDD010000034.1 GCA_945913285.1 Candidatus Sulfopaludibacter sp. SbA3 | reverse complement strand
CGCTGGCGATCGCGGCGGGCTTGCCGGCGATCACGACTGACCGGCAATGGAGCGCGCTGGCAATTCCTGGCCTTGATGTCATCCAGGCTCGATGACCGACATCTTCCTCTCCTACAACCGCGAGGATCAGGCGCGGGCGATCGGCTGTTAAGGACCAAAAGTCAGCTCAGATCATCGCTTTGGACGTCTGACAGAATTGGCCCAATCCGGTCGTCGGGACCCCGTTTTCAATTCTTGATTTAGACTTCGCGATCGGACGAAATCAAAATCACTCAGCGGATAGCCGACTTTTGGCGCTCGCAACCGATACTCTGAGTTGCAGATGTTTGCCAACGCCTATGAAACTGTTGAGGACTTCGAAATCAAGCACGATAGGATCGAGCGCACCGGCGTCGTTGAGATTGACGATGATCTCGCCTTGAGCCGGTACAGTCACGATGTCGCTCGCGTTCGAGAAGCGGCGTGGACCGAGATTGCGCAGGAGCAGAGGCACAGAACTCGAATTGCGCAAGGTGACCTGCAGGACTGTCGAGTTGCGGGGCATTTCGCCCGCCTCACCTGTTAGGATCGCGCTCATTACAGGACCAACTTCAGCTTCGCGGCCAACGAACTGGTTGTGATAGAGCGCGACTGTCTTGCCCGAAACGAGCGCGGATTTAAGCGCCTCGGGGGAGCGGCCCTCGGTCAGCACCAGGGTCACTGTCCGATGCTCGCCGCCCTCGATATCATAGTCGTAATCAATCAAGCCATGAATGTCAGATGTCCCAAGCATCACGAGGTCATTATCGAGCGCGTATTGCAGCGTCTCCTCGGAAAAATAATGGCCGTTCGCAACTTCGATGCCCTGGATGAGTCCGTCATCAATGAGGGCTTGTTGGGCTGCGGGCACTTTCAGAATGCCGTCAGGTGCGTCACGCGGCCAAGCCGGATGATTCCAGAAAACGAATGCATCCTGCGCCTTTGCTTCTTCAAGCGCTTCTCGCGCATTTTCGAGGGCGTCCTCTTCGCGCGCATCGATCGTGAGAAGGGCGTTGGCATCGGTAATGAAGACCGCGTTGACGTGCCCGGGTGGCAGGCGCCGCGTTATCTCGGCGCCCGAGATCACGAGCAGTCCTGCTTCAGGCATCCGAGCCGCGCTTTCAACAGCGAGATTATAGGCCCTGTTGCGGTCAGGGTGCGGGATGTCGTCGGCATGGGGTTGATATTCGAGATGCTCGGTGATCGCTAGGGCGTCAAGTCCGTCTTTTTCAGCTTCCCAGGTCCGCACTGTCGGCCAGACATGCCCGTCGGAAAACACGCTGTGCGTGTGCAGATCAACCACAGCAATCTGCCGGCCATCAGCCAGCGCCGGAAAATCAAACTCCCGCGCGGGCCGAACGTCGACGTGGCGATGCTCATGAGCATGGAGCGAGCTGTCGCCAGTGATGACAGCATATGCCGGCGCCGACGATACAGCCAACTGCGCGCAACCTTGAAGGCAAGTTACCAGCACGACAAGACTGAACATTCGCATGAAGCTCTCCTGGATTTATCCTCGCTAAAACTATCAGGGGCTTTGTTGACGAGCTGATGACACTAGCGCTTTTCATATCGCTAAACCGACCGAACCGCTCGGGTCCGTCGGGAACCGGTTCTTGGTTGATCCAGCGGACCTGATTCGTCAAAGCCAATCGCCGGCGGCTTGCTAAGAGTGCGTCCATCGCCTTCGCCGACGACTGCGCGTGTAAATAGCAAAGTCACCCTAGTCCGGTCATCTGCGGTTTCACGTCGAACAACGTCTCATGAGCAGATTAGACTATGCCGCAGTCATCGGATGTCCACGTGTGAGGCGACTATCCGATAGAAAGCGACGTTAAGGAGAGCTGATTTAGGCCGCGTTCTCGGCGGTCAGCCACACTTAGATCGCATCACGTGCTGAGTTCAATTCAATTCCAGATATACCGGGTTAGAGTAAAACCACAGGTCGCTCCAAGGGTCTTCTCCCTTCGGGTCAGCCGAAGGTTCAAGTTCGTTTGAATTTGTTCCGCGGACACGAATGTAGGCGTCTGTTGAAAGGACTCCCAAGTCGAAAGACATGGTCAGGATTTCGCCGTCTGCTGTCCAGTCGCTAGCAGTGAAGCGTTTTGCAACTCTGGTCGTCGTATTGGTGTCGCCTTCGCGATCCTCTCGGGGACCAGCAACTTCACCGACAATCAGATCGATGCGTGAGACCAACGGCGTCTGACCCGCTGCATTCGGCGCCGAAGGGTCACGCGCGCGAACGGAAATGCTGACCGGCTGACCGGCGCCAACGACGAGTGTTTCTCCCATTTGCGCACGCGACTGGCCAGCGGACACCACGACGTCCAGTTCCGAGACCAGATCGCCCGTAGTCACGAAGACCCGGCCCGAACGGAGCCCGTCGATTATGTCGCCATGATCACGGCGGGCCAAAACGTAGGTCTTGGAGTATTCGCCCGGCCAGAAGTCGCTTCCCCCTTCGGTAAAATGCCGGTGCGAGTCTGATGTCGAAGTCACCCACCAGCCGCGGCCTTCTCCAAGCATCGAATCCCAGAAGCCGCCAAGACGGGCCGTCATTTGGTCAAAGCCGCCAAGCGTGGGCGAGCGAGAGTACCCGCCTCTCGCTCCGGTCGGGTCTGCCGCGCCGAATGGATTGAGGCCGCTGGCCTGATGGCCTGGCGCTCCTTCCATCCCTATCGCAACTTCCGGGGCCGTATCGTTCCAATCTCGAAACTCCCGGGGCGTGTATTTTCCGTACACACCCAAACCCGTTGCAGAGCGCGACGGATGGTTCGCGATGACAACGGGCGGCGCTGCGATTCCGAGCATGTAGCGCAATGCCTCGAGCATTTTCGGTTCAGTATTGCGCGAGGGGTCTTCAGGCCAGGCATCCTCGTGCGCGAAGCGAGATTCGATATCACGCAGCGACTCCCTCTCATCATGCGTATGCGGAATAATCAGGCTGCTATGCTCACCGCCCGGCGTATCAAGCTCCATGCCGAAGAACTGCAGAACTTCCGGCACGGCGGCGCGCGACTTCAGCAATTCGGGGTAAGCCAGATCGTGGTTGAGCTTGGAGTGTAGCGGGCCGCCATGGTCGGTGGAGACCATCCAGGACAGACCGAACTCCCGCGCCATTTCAGCGTTCTTGAGGATCGAATAGCGCCCGTCTGCCCCGAGGGTCACAGCTGGCGGCGCGGAGGGATTTGCCGGGTCGGGCGTGTAGTCCGCGCTGAATTCGCTATGGATATGGTGGTCTCCGGCAAGCCAGGTCCGGCTTTCGGATGACGCGGCCGGCGCATGCACATGGTCGCCTTCCGGGCCATGATGATGACCGCTGCCTGTTTGCACGCAGCCGCTCAGGATCGCCGTGCCGGCCAGCAGGATGGCCACGGTCAGTGTTCTGGCTTCAACCGTCTTCATTTCATTGTCCCGTTCTGATGCGCTGCGACGTGCCTGCGCGCCGTTATCCCACGGCTCGCCGGACGATGCCGGTGGTGTTTATGCAAAAAATTTCGCCCGGACGCACACACCTTTCAGGTGTCTGTGTGTCCGGGCGAAACGTCAGTCTACGATCAGTCTAGAAGTTGAAGCGCAGGCCCATGAGGTAGCGCTCGCCGAACATTTCGTACTCGATCGGGTAGCGTTCCGAATCGCCGAAGCGAATGGCCGGATCATTGCCGAGGTTAATCCCGTCAAAGAACCATTCGAGGTTGTCGTTCAGCTGATAGCGGACGGAGAGGTCGATCTCTTCGTCATCGCCCCAGTAGATGTCGCCGTTGTTGCTCGGAACGATTTGGCCAGCAACCGTGGTGTAGTTGCCATAGCCCTGCACCCAGGCGGTGCGGAACTGGTAGGCGAGACGGACAGACAGGTCGTACTTTTCGTACGTCAGCTGGAGGTTGTAGGTTTCGTCCGACGTGCCCGGCAAAGTTTGCGTGCGAACTGTCGCCAGACCGGTCGAGTTTGCGGGGATCTCGACTTCGCTGTCGGTCCAGGTGCCCGATGCGCGAACACCGAAGCCGCCGAGCCATTGCGGCATGTCCATGCTGTCGACGAGGCCTTGCGCGGTCTGCGAGTAGAAGATCTCGAAGCCTTGCAGGTAACCATCGCCCGCGTTGTCCACGCGGCTGAATGCGTAGTTGGAGCGGTCGAGGCCGGGGATATCCAGCGTGTCGAGGCCGAACGTGGAGGTTTGCGTGAACAGAACGTCCGTGATGTCCTTGTAGAAGACGCCAGCCGACAGGAAGCCTTCCGGCTCCATGTACCATTCATAGTAGGCGTCGATGCCAACCTGCTTCTCGGGCTGGGCTTCCGGGTTGCCGCCGGAAATCGTTTGCGCCGCGTCGTTGATCGAGAAGTTCGGGCGAAGGTCGTCAAAGTCAGGACGCGCCGCGCTGCCGGTGAAGCCCACGCGGAACTTCATCTCGTCGTTGATGTCCCAGTTCACGTTCACGCTCGGATAAACCTGCGTGTCTTCGCTTTCGGTATTGACGAGCCGCGTCTGGGCGAGGGTCGCAGGCGTAGTTCCCACTGCCGGGCGAGCGGGGAATTCAACGAACGCTTCACCGGTGTTGGTGATCTGCTCCACGCGGGCACCAGCAACGATGTTGCCCCAATCGAAGTCGAGCTTGCCCATGGCGTAGCCTGCGAGGATTTCTTCGCCGACTTTCCAGTAAGCCAGGGTGTCCGAACGTACATTCCGCGTTGCAATGCCGCGGCGCTGCAAGTCTGCAGCATAGGCATCGAGCGCATCCTTCGAGTGATACCGGAACGCGTAGCCCATGTTCAGGTCACCCAGATACGGCTTCCGGAGGGCGAACGTGCTCTGGGTCGGGACCGCGAGGCCGGCCGCCGTCAGCTGCGCTGCGGTGGCAGTGTAGGATTCCTGGTCGTTCTTCTTCGTGCGGTCGGTGTAGAGCGCGCCGGTCTTGAATTCGAGGTCCAGTCCGCCGACGACGAAGTCGCGCGAGATGTCGCCCTTCAATGTGTAGGCCTGGGTTGCGGCTTCGCCGCCCCGCCGGGAGATCGTCGTCAGCGGCGTGGAGAACTGATCGACCGAGAACTGCTGTGGGCCCATGGCGCGGGTTGAAGACGTCGGCGCCAGCGTCGTGAACAGTGACAGAGGACGGTCCGGATTGCTGAAATCATAAACGACGGTCGGGCGGGCCGTGGCGGTCGAGGGGCTCTGGAATGTCGGCGCCGCCGGCGCGTCGACGCCGTCGGCCGTGTAAGTGTAGTTGGCGCGCCAGTCGGCTTTCCAGCCGCCCAGGTTGCTCTCGCCGCCGATTGTGTGGATGTGGCTGTCTTCTTCGGATTCCAGCGAGTTGGTGTCGGAGCTGATCTGCGCGCCGTAGACCGTACCGCTGAACTGGGTGCCGCTGTTGAACGCAGGCGAGGTGTAGAGGTTGCCGGCGGCGTCGGTGCCGGAGTTGAAGATGAACTGGTACTGCGTGCGCAGTTCTTCATCGGAATAGTTGGTCCAGATGTTGGACCAGAACACGCTGTGATCTTCGTTGAACTCATAGTCGAAATTTGCCGACAGAGACTCGTTGCCGCGTGTCAGGCGATACTGCTTGTTACGGTGGCGGCTGGGAAAGCGCTGGTCGATTTTAGCGGCCAGCGGGGTGATGTAGTTGTCGGTCTCCCAGTTATCGGTGACCATGTTGCGCGTATAGAATGAGCCCTGCAGCAGCACGCCCAGACGACCGTCCATGAACTGGTCGGCGTAAACGATGTTGCTGTCGATTTCTTCGCCGCCGCCAAGGGTCACATAACCCGCGCCAAGTTTGCCGAAGATCGTACGCTTGTCATAGTCCAAGCCCGAACGGGTGATGACGTTGATGTTGCCGGCGACGGAGCCGCCGGGCATGTCCGGGGTGATGGCCTTGTTCACGATAATCTGGGAAGCGATGGCCGACGGAATGTTGTCGAGGCGCGAGTCGCGGCCCTCGGGGCTGATGACCTGCAGGCCGTCGAACGTGATCGTCGTCCAGTTTCTCGGCATGCCGCGGATGTTGACGTAACGCGCCTGGCCCTGGTCACGCTCGAGCGAAACGCCCGGCAGACGGCCGACGGCGAAAGCAACGTTCTGGTCAGGCAGGTTGCCGATGGCGTCAGCCGACAAGGCGCTGACGATCGTGTCGGACTCGCGCTGGATTTCCAGCGAGGCGGCCTCGGATTCAGCAAGCGGGCGACGGCCGGTGATGACGATCGCATCCTGCGCCACTGTGGCTTCGGTTTGCTCTGTGGCAGCGGCGTCTGTGGCCGGTGCAACGGCGGCGGCTTCTTGAGCCAGTGCAGGCATGGAGCCCCAACCCAGCGCTGCGCTTGCAGCGCCCAAAAGCCAGGTGGTCCGGCGTGTCGTTTTCGTCATTTCATTGCCCCGATAGAAGTGTATGAGAACCGACCTTCGGTTCTTGCAGGGCAATTAATGTCAGCTCGTGACGCCCGAGATACGGATTTGTTACCAATTGATGAAAGGCCGGGAGCTGGGCGGGTTAGATGGTTTATGTGGCAAATGCGCCACGCAAGGCATGCCTTCAGGTGCAGCCCATGCTCCTTCTTCGCAAACACGCTCCGGAACGTCGCAACCTGTCGAACACAGGTGGACGTGCACAGATGGTCAAAGCGCACTTTGAGCCTGCCACCCGACCGCGTCGCGACTTGATTCGGCGTGCAGCCATTTCGCGAACGTCCAAGCGGCGTCGTAGAGTGGACGTTCACGCGGCGTGACGAAGTTGTAGAAGGTCGGGAGGCAGACAATCGGCAATCCCAGGGCTACAAGGTGCCCGGACTGAAGACGCGGTTCGACCATAGCGCTCACACCGAGCGCGATGCCCAAGCCCGCCGCCGCTGCTTCATACATCGCGTGTGCGTCATCGAACTGACAGGTTTGCTGGCTCTCCGGCAAGTCGACCCCAGCCGCCCTGGACCAACAATGCCAAGCATCAGGTTTCTGGCGCATCGTCAGTCTGCTGAGTTGAGAAAATCGGTCGCTGCACCCGGCAGCAAAGCAGGCGATAGCTGGGCTCGACACAGGCGTGACCCGCATGTTGATGAAAGGCTCAGCCTTCAGTCCGCTCGTGTCGACATCGCTGTCGAAAATTCCAAGGTGTGCAGCTCCGGAGCGGATTTTCGATGCGTCCTGATCGGTCTGCACATCAACTTCCAGCCCAGGATGCAGATTGCGAAACCGTTCCAGGCGCGGGTTCAACCAGGCCGGCGCAAGCGACCGGGACACCGAGAGTATCACAGTCCGGTCTGATGCAGGTATTGCTATGGAGGCTGCTGCGCGTTTCAAATCGACGTAGCTCGGCTCCAGCAGGGCGTAACATTCCCGTCCGGCCTGCGTCAAAACCATCCCGCCCGGAACCTTTTCGAACATGGGGCACCCAGCAAACTGGACAAAAGCGTGGATCCGGCGTGCGAGAGCCGCCTGGCTCAAGGCGCAATTATCAGCAGCCGTGCGCAAATCTGGCGCGCGTGCCGCTTCAATGAATGCTTCGAGGATTTCTAACTTGGGCAGCCTGCTGAGCATCGATGTTGCTTCTGATCTCACGACAATTGCCTAGGAATTACGGGTAACCGTTTTGTGACGGAGCAGATTCTGGATCTTCTTCAAACTCATTCCGCTACAAGCGGCAGTGCATAGGTCTCCTGCTCCACCTGCAGGCCGTGCAGGCGCCGGTAGAGGCCTCCTGGCCTGGCCAGCAACTCGGCATGGGATCCTTGCTCGGCCACTCGGCCATCTTCGAACACGAGGATGCGATCGGCGCGACGGACAGTTGAAAGCCGGTGCGCAATGATGATCGTTGTGCGTTCGGCCATAAGGTCTTCGATCGCCGCCTGCACATCCTGCTCGGTCAAGGTGTCGAGACTGGACGTCGCTTCATCCAGAATGAGAATAGGGGCATCGGCCAGGAAGGCCCGCGCGAGGGCAACCCGCTGACGCTCGCCACCCGACAGTTTTACGCCGCGTTCGCCGACCAGCGTATCGTAACTCTGCGGCAGGCTTTCAATGAAGGCATCGGCCCGCGCACGCCGAGCTGCCCCGCGGATCTCCTCCCGGCTCGCGCCGGGCCGGCCATAGGCGATGTTTTCTGCCAGCGATCGATGAAAGAGAACCGGGTCTTGCGGCACGATCGCGATGGCCCGCCGAAGGTCCGACTGAGCAATGGTGGAAATATCTATGCCATCGATGCGGATCGCTCCCGCATCCACATCATAAAGACGCTGGATCAATTTCACGAACGTCGATTTTCCGGAGCCCGATGGGCCCACCAGACCGACGCGCTGTCCTTGCGGGATGCGCAGCGAAAAGTCCTCATACAAGGCTGGCCGGCCAGCATAAGCGAAGGTGATATGATCGATGACGATCTCTCCGCGCGGTCTCTTGAACGCGACGGGTGCTTCAGGCTCAGGGACGCCGGCGGGCGCCCGTAAAAAGATCACGGCATCAATGAATTCTGAAAAGCCTCGCTGAAGCATACGGATATCACCGCCGATACCGCGCAAATGGCCCCCCAATTGAAGGTTCGCAGCAATCGCAAAAGCGATATCTGCGGCGTTGGCGCGGCCGGCCTCGGCCGCGGAAATCAGGATCCAGATCGTGGAAATCTGCAACACGGCCCATGTGCCCGACTGAAGGGCATTCATGGTTGAGCCGCGGGTCCAGCCGCGTTCGGAGGCCAAAGCCCACTCAGCCGAGCGCGTGGCCAGGCGTTCGTCTTCCCGGTCTTCGGCGCCGAAGGCGCGCACGGCTGCATTGTTGGAGATGCCATCAGCCACGAGGCCGGTAAGGCTTGAATCGATTTCTGCGGCGGCGATGTTGGCTGGCCGCACCCAGGCATTGGCGATCCAGAAACTGCCGACCAGGTAGACGGCCGCCGCTAGGAAAAAGACGAGCCCCGCCAGCGGAAGCCGCAGGAAGAGCATGACGCCCACGCCGATGATCATCACCATCGGCGGCACCAGCCGCGTCATAACCACGTTTCCGATTGAGTCGAGCGCCCAGCGCGCGCGGGAGATCTTGTGCACGGTGGCGCCCGCAAAGGAATTGGCATGCCAATCGGCAGAGAAGCGTTGCACGCGGGCGTACATGTCCAGTTGGAGACGGCGCATGAATTCCGCCGTGATGCCGTTCCACGTTCGATCTGCCACGCCGCGCAGAGCGGCGTAGGCCAACATGCCGAAGCCGGCAGCGGCCAGCAGCGCATAGGCGTGCTGGAAGTTTCCATCGCCGCCCTCTTTCGGCAGCGCGCCGACGACGCCGCCGATGGCGACCGGCACGCTAAGGTCGGCTGCCAACGCGGCGGCCAGAAGAGCTGCAAAAACCGCGACCTTCCGGGGGGACGCAAACCAATAGCTGGCGCAAACGCCGAGAACCTCGGCCCAGCCCACGGCTCCGCGAACGGATTTGCGGTCCCGCGCGAGGGCGGGCCCTCTGTCAGGCTTTCTCATCGGGGCGTCCCCTCTATTTTCACAAGGTCGACGACGATGGCAGCATGATCGCTGGGGTACTGACCGTCGTCGGGTGCGGCTGTATCGAGGGCGCGCTGGCGCCTCGCGACGCGCCAAGCCATTCCGGCACGCAGGAGCACAATATGATCGATGACGCTTGCCTGCGAAGGCGAGTGAGAGCGCAAGCCTTCATTGATCGTCGGCGGCAGGCTCGAAATGGGATCCGGCCCCCAGTCCAACTCGGGCGCTATAAACAGGGACCTACACTCGGGCGCATCCAAACGAGCGTTGAAGTCGCCGGCGAGGATCACCGGCCCGGGGGGCAAATCTGCCAACGCGGCTGCGGTCTGATCGATCTGGCGGCGGCGCAGATCTGCGCCGTGCTCGCCGCGCAAATGCGTTGCGTGAAGATTGCCAACCCAAATCCGATCGCCATCGTGTTCGAAACCAGCGATCAGCAGGCAGCGGCCACCGTCGTCATCATCGGTCTCAAGCGGCAGAACCATAGTCGTCTGGGATTGCTTGCGCGACAGGACGGCGAGTCCGGAAGTGGAGAGAACACTCTCGGGCCCCACCGATCGAAACTTCTCGCGCGCTTCGGCTTGCACCACGTGAAGTCCCAATTGGTCGCCAAGGAACGCGCCCGTATCGAATCCGCGCTCGGGAACCTTCAGGCATTCCTGAAGACAGATTATGTCGGGGTTCAACGAGGCTAGAGCGGCCTCGATCAACGCCAGTCGCCTCAGATAATCGCCCTCGCCCTTCCATGTGTTCAGCGTGACGATCCGCAGGCTTTGGGTCATGCCGATCGGCGCCCTTCGACCCAGGCCGCGGCGAGGACAGGATGCCCTTGCACGGGGCGGATGCGAATCAGATCTGCGCGCAGGCCCGGCGCGATCCGGCCGCGATCATGCAGGCCCACCGCCTTGGCCGGATTGGCGGTTACGGTCGCAATCGCTTTGGGCAGCGACCAGTTGAACGGCGCCCCCGTCAGCAGGAAAGGACACTCTATCATGCTGCGCGGCACGTAGTCCGAAGCGATCGCATCGAGCAAATCCAGCTTCGCCAGTTCAGCCACGCCGACATTTCCCGAATAGGATCCGCCACGTACGAGATTTGGGCCACCCATAACGATCATCATGCCCAGTTCGCGGGAGCGGCGCGCTGCCTCGACCGTCACCGGAAACTCGGCCGCCACAGCCCCGGCGGCGTGCGCGGCTTCCACATGTTCGGCCGTTTCGTCGTCATGGGCGAGAATGGGCAAGCGTTTTTCGTTTGCAAGAGCCGCAACATAGGCGCGGTTGCGGCCGACGTTCGCCGCCTGGCGTTCCTTTCCGGTGGCGAGCTTCTGGTCTATATCGGCGTCGGTCATGCCCGCTTCGCGCCACATGACAAGATGGCGGTCGATGTTGCGATACTGACGCTGGCCCGGTGTGTGGTCCATCAGCGAGAGCAACGCGGTCAGCGGATTGCCGATCAGTCGGTCCAGTGTGGGCTCGAGATCATCCGCGGAGAGTTCGCAGCGCCAATGCAGCAAGTGATCGCTCTTGAGCGCGCCAATCGCCTTTGCATGTTTGGCGCCTTCCGCAAGACGAATAAGGTTGTCGGCCTGCCGCGACTCTTTTTTGGCAAAAGAACCGACGCTCAGCGCGTCGAAGACGGTGGTAACGCCAAGCGACAGGCAGAAGCCGTCGTGAATGATGGCGGCCGAGACGGGGTCCCATCCAATGTTCGGGCGCGGGAAAAAATGCTTTTCCAGATTGTCCGTGTGCAGGTCGATCAGCCCCGGCGTCAGGTAATCGCCTTCACAGTCTTCGCCCGTCCGTGTCGGAGACGATGAAATGTCAACAATACGGCCGTCGCGCACATGGATCGCACCGCGGATGACTTCGTCCGGGGTAACAATTTCGGCATTTGTCAGAACGTAATCCATGGAATCCTCTTGTCCTTCGAACGGGCAACCGGATTGGTCATGGCAGCGGTTTGTTGCAGTTTCTTGTCCGCGCGCGATTCAATCGGCGAACAAATCAAAAGGCGGTTCAGTCGTGGTGCAGAGGACATTCGAAGTCTTCGGAATCGATTCGCAGTTCCACCCGGTCAGCTGCTCGGCGCGTTTCGCCATATTCAAGCGGTTGCCCCAACATGTCGTTGTTGACGGAACGCGTAATGATCAGTGGCACATGCCGCGGAAGATCGAGGAGTTCCGCTTCGGCAACCGTCGGCAGACGGGCCAGCACCGTCGTGTGTGTTCGCACATAGTCGAGAACTCCGGAGTCCCGGAGCGTGTCGGTGATTGACAGGCGCTTCTTGTACATGTCGATGAAATGCGGGAGCCGGTCATGGCTGAAATGATGGCGCCCGATGCCGATCGGACCGTCATCGATACAGGCGATCCGTTCGACCACCACGACCGGTGCACCGAGTTTGAGGCCGAGCGCCTTAGCGGTCAGCGGGTCGGCTGGCTGGGTCTCAAGTACCAAGAGCTTGTGCTTATAGGCAACCCCGTTCTCGCGCATCGTGTCGGAGAAGCGCGTTCGCCGGCTGATCCGCATGACAACCGTCTGACGACGGACAAAGCTTCCCCGGCCCTGGGTTGTTTCGACCAGTCCTTTCGAATGGAGTAAACCCAACGCCCGGCGAACCGTGTGACGATTTACAAGATAAGCGCGCGCGAGTTCTTGCTCAGTTGCGACTTTGTCTCCCGGCGAGAGCTCCCGATTGCGGATCTTATGCTCAAGATCGTCAGAAATAGTTTGCCAAAGCGGGCGTTGCATGAAGTTTCCATTCGGTTTTTACTTGCGCAATACTTATCACTAGACAAATTTTTGCTGCGTCACGTAAGTTTCGCACTAAGCAGAGTTGCGCCTCGATCCCAACAAGGCCAATAAATCGCAAATTCAAGAGCAGCAAGTAGTGCGATTGTCGAGGGTGTTATGGGGACTGCCGACCTGATTTCTCCCAAATTTGTCCAGTCAGAACATCATGAGCGGAAAGCCTGGCTCGGTGTCCTGGCGAGGAGCGATGCGCGCGAAGTGGCGGCGCGATGGACAGCGTTGAAGCTCGAACCTGACTTTCAGACGCTCCGCCCTCCCGAGACGGGCCTTGTCATGGTTCGCGGCCGAGCTGGCGGCACCGGCGATGCCTTCAATCTCGGAGAGATGACAGCGACACGCGCTGTTATCCGTCTGTCGTCTGGCGAAACCGGCGTCGGATACGTTTCTGGCCGGGACAAAAGGCACGCGCTGACGGCGGCGCTCGCGGACGCGCTCCTCCAGTCACCCGATCACAAGCAAGCTGTGATGACCGGGTTGATAGCCCCCCTCGCCTCGGCGCGCGACGCAGCGCGCCGGGAGGCGAGCCGCAAGGCAGCGGCCACGAAAGTCGAATTCTTTACGATGGTCCGCGACCGGAGCCCGAAGAAATGAGTCCACTCGATCTCTCTGCTGTGAAGCCAGGATTTGCCGATCCCGTTCACCAGTCTCAAGCCGTGTTCAGGCAAGTCATGCAGGCAATGTCGCGGCCCGGAACCCGCGCGAGGCTGGATCTTGATGTGAAGCCGCCTGAAGGCTTGGACGCAGCTGCGGCCGCCTTTGCATTGACCTTCCTCGATATCGACACACCGGTCTGGCTGTCGCCCGCGCTTGCCGGAGGCGAGACCGAAACCTTTGTCCGGTTCCACTGCGGCTGCCCGGTCACACAATCGCCGGCCAGTGCTGCCTTTGCGTTTGCCGGACGCGATACCGCGTCGGCTCCGCTCAGCGCTTTCAATCCGGGCAGCGAGAAGTATCCCGATCAGTCCACGACGCTCGTTCTCGCCTGTAGCGCGTTCGACGGCGGCCCGCAGCTTGTTCTGGAAGGTCCCGGCATAAAGTTGGTTGCCGTCATCTCGCCTGTTGGCCTGCCGGCGACGTTCATCGAAGACTGGCGCCAGAACCAAGCGCGCTTCCAGTGCGGCGTCGACCTTGTGCTGACTTGCGGATCGGAAGCGATCTGCCTGCCGCGTTCCATCCGAATTGAACTCAAAGGAGCCTGAGACCCATGGCCTATGTAGCAGTCAAAGGCGGCGAACAGGCGATCACCAACGCCCACGCCCTGTTAGCCGAAGATCGCCGCGGTTCGCGGGACGTTCCGGAAGTCGGGGTCGACCAGATCCGCGCCCAGCTCAGCCTGGCGGTTGACCGCGTGATGGGCGAAGGCTCGTGCTATGACCGTGACCTTGCGGCGCTTGCGATCAAGCAATCGCGCGGCGACCTGCCCGAGGCGATCTTTCTCTTGCGAGCCTATCGCACAACCCTGCCCCGCTTTGGATTTTCGGATCCGATCGCCACGGAGCAGATGGCCGTGCGCCGGCGGGTTTCGGCCGCTTTCAAGGATATCCCCGGCGGCCAGGTGCTCGGTCCAACCTTCGACTACACGCACCGCCTGCTCGATTTTGCGCTCGCCGCTGAAGGCGGGCACCTGCCCGATCCCGCCGCGATGGCTGACGCTCCGCTTGCGGATGATCTGCCCACCATCGCTTCGGTCTTTTTGCATGAGGACTTGCTGGAGCATGAGACTCCGGCTCTGGACGCTGCCGAACCGTACGATCTGACGCGCGAACCGATGCAATTCCCGGCGACCCGCGACCAGCGGCTTCAGGCGCTGGCGCGCGGCGACGAGGGGTTCCTCCTGAGCCTTGCCTATTCCAGCCAGCGCGGTTGGGGCTCGACGCACCCGCTCTGCGGTGAAATCCGGCTTGGCGACGTCAGTGTAGAGTTCACGCCGCCCGAACTCGGCTTTCCGATTGAACTGGCGGACTTGACGGTGACTGAGTGTACAATGCTTTCAGAATTCGAAGGCTCGATGGAACATCCGCCGCAATATGCACGGGGCTACGGACTGACTTTCGGACATTGCGAGCGCAAGGCCATGAGCATGGCGATCGTCGACCGGGCTCTTAAAGCAGCCGAAAACGCAGTCGATCAGGTGCACCCCGTTCAGGACGAGGAATTTGTTCTTTATCACAGCGACAATGTCGAGGCTTCGGGCTTCGTCCAGCACTTGAAGTTGCCGCACTATGTCGATTTCCAGGCGAGCCTGCAGTTCGTGCGCAAACTGCGGCGGGAATGGGCCGAAGCGCGTTCCGCCAAAGAGGCTGCAGAATGAGCGTGCAACCTACTGCCCAGGCCGAGTTGACCGCGCCGCTCTATAATTTCGCTTATCTTGATGAGCAGACCAAGCGGATGATCCGGCGAACGATCCTCAAGGCGATCGCGATCCCGGGTTATCAGGTTCCATTTGGCTCACGTGAAATGCCGGTACCTTATGGATGGGGAACGGGCGGCATCCAGGTGACGGCCTCAATCATCGGCCGATCTGACGTCTTCAAGTGCATCGATCAGGGCGCGGACGATACCACCAACGCAGTATCGATTCGGCGCTTTTTTGCCAAGATCGCCGAGGTTGCCGTCACCGAATCTACGGCTGAAGCTACGATTATTCAGACCCGCCACAGAATTCCCGAAAAGGATCTTCAGGAGGGGCAAGTTATGGTGTTCCAGGTTCCCCAACCGGAGCCGCTGCGGGGTCTTGAGCCGCGCGAAACGGAAACGCGGGCGATGCACGCTTATGAAGAGTATGGCCTGCAATATGTCTCGCTTTATGAGAGCGTCTCGGCCTATCGGCGGATCGCCGCAACGGCGAGCTATCCCGTTATCGTAGACGAGCGGTATCTCATGTCGCCGTCGCCGATTCCGAAGTTCGACAATCCGAAGCTGCACATGAGCCCGGCGCTTATGTTGTTCGGCGCAGGGCGCGAAAAGCGCATCTATGCGGTGCCGCCGTACACACGGGTTCGCAGTCTCGACTTTGAGGACTATCCGTTCGAAACACAGCGCTGGGACGATGTCTGCGCGCTCTGCGGCGCAGAAGAGTCGTATCTCGATGAAGTCGTGCTCGACGATCAGGGCAACCGCATGTTCGTGTGTTCCGACAGCAATCATTGCGGCGAGCGCCGCGCCGAGGGGCATGTCGGCCCGATGGCGGACCATGCGCTGGCAGGAGCAACGTCATGACCACCCAAGCTCCGCCCCTGTTGCGCGTTAATCGCGTCTCCAAGTGGTTCGGGGAGATCGTCGGCTGCCGGAACGTTTCTTTCGACCTGCATCCGGGCGAGATTCTCGGCGTGGTGGGCGAGAGCGGATCGGGCAAGACGACGCTTCTGCGCTGCCTGTCCGGCAAGCTTGAACCAACGTCGGGCGGCGCCGAATTCCTGTCGAAGCGGCACGGTCCCGTCGATATCTTCCAGCTTGGCGAACAGGATCGCCGCCGGCTTCAACGAGAAGAGTGGGGCTTTGTCCACCAGAACCCCCGCGATGGATTGCGGATGCGTGTTTCGGGCGGCGCGAATGTCGCCGAGCCGCTGATGAGCCTCGGTGGGCGCCACTATGGCCAAATGCGAAGGGCAACAACGGATTGGCTGGAACGGGTTGAACTCGATATCTCGCGTGTCGACCACAAGCCGCGCAACTTTTCCGGCGGGATGCAACAGCGCATTCAGATTGCCCGCAATCTTATCCACCAGCCGCGCCTCGTGTTCATGGACGAGCCGACGGGCGGGCTCGACGTGTCCGTCCAGGCGCGCTTGCTGGACCTGCTTCGTGAACTCGTCCGCGACCTGCAACTCTCCGCGATCATCGTGACGCATGACATGGGCGTGGCGCGGCTCATGGCTGATCGCTTGCTGGTGATGAAGAACGGCGACGTGGTCGAAACCGGGCTGACCGATCAGGTGCTCGACGATGCCCAGCATCCTTATACCCAGTTGCTTGTTTCCTCTGTCCTTCAGCTTTAGGCGATATCATGACAAAGAAGCTCGAAAGACCCATGATCAAGGTCGAAGGCCTGACCAAGCGGTTCACCTTGCACCAGCATGGAGGAGCGCGGATCGGCGTCTTTGGCGGGCTCGATCTTGAAGTTAAAAAAGGCGAGTGCGTTGTGCTGGCCGGCGCGTCGGGAATGGGCAAGTCGACCCTGATCCGCTGCGTCTATGGCAATTACCTGACCAGTGGCGGCTCCGTAAAAATTCTTCACGATGGCGCCGAAGTCGATCTGGCCGGAGCGACCCCTCAGACCATTCTCGATATTCGCCGGCGCACGATGGGATATGTCAGCCAGTTCCTTCGGGTCATTCCGCGGGTGTCCACCTTGCAGCTGGTGATGGAGCCATTGCTCGAGAATGGTGTGTCTGCGGAGGAAGCGGAGGCACGCGCACGGGCAATGCTGGCATCGCTGAAACTGCCGGAGGCTCATTGGTCCCTGCCCCCCGCCACGTTCTCCGGCGGCGAGCAGCAACGGGTCAACATCGCTCGCAGTTTCGTGCGTGAGTATCCGATCCTCCTTCTCGACGAACCCACTGCGTCCCTGGACGCCGCCAATCGCGGGATCGTTGTGGATCTGATCAAGGCGGCCCTTGCCAAGGGATCGGCGATGATCGGCATCTTTCATGATGAGTCCGTCCGGGAAGCGGCCGCGACGCGTTTCTTTGAAATCGAAAGCTACAAGACGGCCGCCTGACATGACCGAAACGCGTTTCTTCTCAAACCGAATCGTCATGCCGGACGGCGTGGTCTCGGGCGAAATGGTTATTCAGGGCGGCCGGATCGTCAGCGTTGATGCACGGGGCTCGGAGCCAAGACACGCCCTCGATTGGGCCGATGATATCATCATTCCGGGCCTTATTGATATCCATACGGACAATCTCGAAAAGCACTTCATGCCTCGGCCCGGAACGCGCTGGGACAGTTTTGGCGCAGCGCTCGCGCACGACGCGCAATGCGCCGCGGCCGGCATAACGACCGTCTACGACAGCCTCAGCCTATCCGGCGCAAAAAATGGGCTCGACCGCGGCGAAGCACTTCCCGAAATGATGGAGGCAGTCAGCCGTGCGGCCGCCGCGGGTGCGCTGAAAGCCGATCACCGCCTTCATCTACGCTGCGAAGTCTCCAATCCGTATCTGATGGACCTCGTCGCACAGCACATCGACAATCCGGCGCTGGCGCTGTTTTCCGTGATGGACCATGCGCCAGGTCAGCGGAATATGGATGGACTTGAGGGCTGGCGCAAAAAATGGCGGTTTCAGGGCAAATCCGAAGCCGAGATCGACGCACAGCTCGCCGAAACCTTGGAACGCCGCGACACGGCAAACGCGCCGCGTCGCCGGGCAGAAATCGCCGCCATCGCGAAGCTGGCGGCCTTACCTCTCGCCAGTCATGATGACTCCAGCGAGGCACATATCGAAGAAGCCGCCGCCTTCGGCGTGACGATCGCGGAGTTCCCGGTCACGATGGAGGCGGCCCGGCACGCCGCCAGGCACAACATGATCAACGTGATGGGCGCGCCAAATTTCGTGCGCGGCGGATCGCACAGCGGCAACGTTTCGGCCCGCGACATCGCATCGGAAGGCTTGCTGCACGCACTGTGTTCGGACTATGTGCCAATGTCGATGATCAAAGCCGCGTTCCAGTTGACCGAAGCGCCATTTGCATGGTCGCTGCCACGCGCGATGGATGTCGTGGCGGGTGCTCCGGCACGCATGTGTGGGCTAAGCGACCGCGGAGAATTGCGGTCTGGCCTGCGCGCTGATTTTGTCCGTGTGCGTATTTTGAGTGACTGGCCGACGCCAGTCGAAGTCTGGCGCGAGGGTATTCGCGTCGCGTGACCGCCCGATACGCACTCTATTATGTCCCGTCGCAGGACGACCAGCTGTACCGCGAGGCGAGCCGCTGGCTTGGACAGGATGCCTATTCTGGCAGCCGGCTTGAACGCCCGAGTGTCGCCGGGCTGGGCAGTGTTGACGTGGAAGGCCTGACGGCCGATCCACGCCACTATGGATTTCATGCAACTCTGAAGGCGCCATTCGAATTGGCGAACGACAAGACTGAGGCTGAACTGATCGCTGCCGTGGAGAACTATTGCCGCGATAGACAAGGCTTCACGGCGCACTTGTCGGTTCAGGCGCTGAGCGTATTTCTCGCCTTTCGCCTTTCTGAGCCCTCAAGCGACATGCAGGCCTTCCACGAAGACTGCGTTCGCTTGTTTGAACCCTTCCGGGCGCCGTTGTCGGACTTCGACTATCAACGCCGCCGCAGGCCGGGCATGAGCGAGGCGCAGGATCGCCAGCTCAAGGACTTCGGTTATCCTGGCATCTTCCAGGATTTCCGTTTCCACATGACCCTCACAGGCGCGATACGTGACGAAGCCGTTCGGTCCAGCATATTGGCGGCGCTGAAATCGCACTTTGCCGATCTGGAGGGGCCCCACCGCGTGACCGGTCTCGGCCTGTTCAAACAAATGGACCGGGATTCTGATTTCACGGTAATCGCGCGCGGACGTTTTGCCGGGTTTGCTGCGGTGTGATATCTGCTGCGAGGTGATCCGGCATGGGGGAATGTGGCATGCGCGTGGTCGTCATCGGCACGTCCGGTTCTGGAAAGACAACGTTCGCAAGCCGGCTCTCAAAGCAGCTCGACGTTCCGCATGTCGAGCTCGATCTCGTGAACTGGCAGCCCGGCTGGTACAGCCTTTCAGAGAGCGAACCGGACCGGTTCATCGCCTTGGTGGATGCTGCGACCGCAGGAGATCGCTGGACGGTTTCCGGAGGCTATTCCAAGGTCCGGCGTATGTTGTGGTCCAAGGCGACGCATCTGGTCTGGCTCGACTTGCCCAAGCGCGTGGTCATGCGCCAGGTGATCTGGCGATCGCTCGGCCGCGCCGTCCTTCCGCGCGACGTCTTTCCGGGATGCCGGGAAGATGTCTGGCGCCTTTTTACAAGAGAACATCCAATCCGCTGGGCTTGGACGACGCATGACAGCCGCCGTCGGCGTTACGAAGAGATGCTGAACGAGCCGGAATTTGCCCACCTGAAAGTGTTGCGCTGCCTCTCCCGAGAAGCCGCCAACGCCGCATTTGTTCAACTCGCTCGTGACGCCGGCAAGTGAGCCCGCCCGCCATGTCGAGCGCCCTGTTTGATCCGCACGCGCTGTTTCATGTCTCCGAGGAACCAGGCATCGCCGAATTCCGTCCGCGCCCGCCGCCCTCGCCGGATGCGGGCGTCAAGGAAGATGCCGTCTGGGCGATCGATCATGTGCATCTTCCAAACTATCTCACGCCTCGGGATTGCCCCCGCGTGACCTACGGGCGCGGTCCTCAGACCACGGACGTTGACGCCGCGCGCTTCTTGACCGGGACAGCGGGCCGGATCGTCACGATTGAGCACGCTTGGCTGGACGCTCTGATCTCAACTCCGATCTATGTTTATGTCTTCGATCCCGGCACGTCGTGGAGGGCCCTCTCAAACGGGGCGGGGTACTTCGTCAGCGAGGAGACAGAGCGGCCAGTCGACTGTATCCGCGTCGATCGGCCTGATCACGCAATTCTTGCGCACGGGTCGGAATTGCGCGTGAGGGCCAATCTTTGGAACCTCATCGATCTCGTGGCCAGTTCCAGCCTCGAGTTTTCAATCATCCGGAAGCGGAATGCGCAGCCACGCTGGTCCGGATGACGGCGACAAGCCGCGCGACGCCCGATGCAATATCCGCATCGTTGACGATCAGGTCCACATCTGGCCCTTCAACCGAATACGCCGCGGCCCGGCGCACCCGGTCCTCGACCACCTCAAGGTTTTCGCGGCCGCGCGCCCTAAGCCTCGCGCGCAACATCTCAGGTTCTGCCGCTATTGAGACGACACGCAGGGGCTGAAAGCGGGCGCGTGAACCATCAATCACCGTGCGCGATACATTGATGACGACAGAAGTGCCGCTGGCGAGTGCTTCGCTCGCTTCCATCTGGATGCCGTAGCCGAGTCCATGGGCCCGCCATGACAGCATGAACGCGCCTGCCATTTCTGCATCCTCAAACTCGGGCAACGTACACGCGATGTGATCCTCGCCGCCGGCATCCGCGGGCCGCGTGATGACCCGGCGCTGAAACCGGATGGACAGCTCATCAGCAAGCAGAAGGCTGGCGCCGTCGATAAGGGTATCCTTGCCCGCGCCGGATGGCCCCACCACCAGAAACAAGACGCCGCGACCGCTCATGCGTATTTCTCGACGAAGGCCTCCGCGCCCAGTTTCCTGAAATCCGGCAGAGCCGCCGCAATCCGTTCATGGTCCCAATTCCACCAGGCGATCGCCTTCAGGCCGATCTGTATTTCCTTCGGGAACCGCTCGCGAATGGGTTGCGCCGGCACACCGCCGACGATCATGAAATCCGGCACATCCTTTGAGACAACCGCGCCAGCCCCGATGGCCGCGCCGGTCCCCAAGGTCACGCCGGGCAATATTGTCGCGCCATGGCCGATCCAGACATCATTGCCCAGCACAACTCGGTGGCTCCGGCGCCACTCGAAGAACTCATGGTCGTCTTCCTCGCCAAGCTGGTAGGAGACTGACCGGTAGGAGAAATGGTGCAACGCTGCCCGCCACATCGGGTGATTGCCAGGATTGATGCGGACATCCCGCGCGATCGAACAGAACTTCCCGATATCGGAATAAGTCGCGCTGGAGTCCGACACGATGTAGCTGTAAGCGCCCATCCAAACTTCACTCAGGCTGGTGCGCGCACCGACCCTTACCCAGGGCCCGAGTACGCAATCGTGAGCCGAACCTTCAGGATGCACGTTCGGTTCCGACGGGCCGACTTCGGCCCCCTCGACCGGCAAAGCCGCTGCCGAATCTCGCTTCGACCCATAGTAGCGATAGCCCGGAGGCAGCGGGCGATCCTGCAGGCGCCCGGTCACGCGGCCGCTTCGTAATGCTCGGGCATATCCGGATCATCCATCGGACCACGATAAATCTCGCTGAGCGCGGCATCATTCAGCGCCGTCGGCGGGCCATCAAACACGATCTTTCCCGAAATCATGCCGATGATGCGCGGACAATAGCGCCGCGCAACTCCGAGAGTGTGCAGATTGACGATCACCGTAATCCCGCGCTCGCGATTTATCCTCTGAAGCGCCTGCATAACGGTGTTCGCATTGGACACGTCAAGCGAAGAAATGGGCTCATCTGCCAGAATTATATCCGGATTTTGCATCATCGCCCTAGCGATCGCCACCCGTTGTTGCTGACCGCCAGAAAGGGTCTGCGCGCGCTGCAAAGCACATTGTGCCATGTCGAGCGACTGCAACTCTTCGAATGCCCTCGCCCGCAACTCGGCTGGAAACTGCTTGAACAGCGTCGGGACAACCGGCCGCCCGTGCAGCGAGCCAATCAGCACGTTGGTCAGCACATCGAGCCGCGGGGCGAGCTGAAACTGTTGAAAGATCATCGCGGCCTGCCGCCGCCAGTTTCGCAGCGCGCTGCCGGAGAGGCCGGATACGGAATTGCCGTCCCAGAGGATGTCGCCACTGTCTGGCTCAGCCAGTCGATTGATCGTCCGCAGCAGGGTCGATTTTCCCGCGCCGGAGCGGCCGATTATTCCGACCATTTCTCCTTTGGGAATTGACAAAGAAACGTTATCTACCGCGATTGTGTCTCCGAACGACTTGGTGAGCGCGCGCAACTCAAGCATGGAACGACCTCTCCTAGGATTGGGTTATCGTAGCCTCGCCGCGTAACTCTGATGTGACATGCACCGCCGCCGCTGCGCATCAGATCGAGGACTTGTCGAGACAAGTCATAATCTGGCACGGGAAGACATGGCGAAGTTCCTGATTTTAGGCGGTTTGGCATGGGATCGGGTGATCCGGTTGTCGGGACCTGTTGCGCCGGGCGCGCGGCTGGCCGGTGAGATTTTGCCGGCAGGCATGTCCGACCCTCACCCGCTGGCCGGGCGGCTCGGGGGCGGCGCTGCCAACGCCGCAGTCGCTCTGGTGAAGGCAGGTTGCGCTGTGGCCGTGGCAGGGGTTTTATCGCGCGATGATGCCGGCCGCTTGGTTCAGGCGGCTCTGGCACAAGCGGGCGTGGACATGTCGCTCGTGCAGCAGACGGACTCGCCCTCCGCGCTCACGCTCATTCTGATTGATCCATCCGGCGAGCGAACGATCATTGGGGTCCAGCCGGCAAACGGCGCGCCCCAGGATCAATCGCTGGCGGCAACGCAGGATAGATTATCAGGCGCCGTCGCGCGCCGCCTCGCGGCAGAACCCTTTTGCGGCGTCTTTCTGAGGGCGCCCATTCGCGTAGACATCCCTGCCGGTATACTGACGATCGCGCATTGGGCCGGCGGCGAAAGCCTGCCGGCGGCAGATGTCGTGGTTGCATCGTCGAGTGACATCGGAGATCCCGATCCTGGCGCCGCGTTTCGCCGGGTCCGCGAAGTCTCAGGTCCAAGGCCACGTTGGCTGGTGTTGACCCACGGCGCGCAAGGCGCTTTCGCGTTCAGCGATGATAGGACAGTCACGGCGCCCGGACGCCACGTTCTTGTCAAGGATGCCACTGGCGCCGGTGACATCTTTGCCGCCGGCTTGATGCAGGCTCTTGCAGCCCGGGCAGGCATGGAGGCCGCGCTGAATCACGCCTGCCAATGGGGGGCGATGGCCGCGTCGCTTGATGGGTCGGCGCCGCTCGGTGCACCCGATAGAGCATTTCGTCCCTATACGGATTAACTATTGCAGGCGCTTTCGAAGTTCGCCCGAGGCGAAGTCAAGCACCGCCACGCAGATCATGTAAAGTCCAGTGATGAACAAGACTTCGTCGAAGGCGAAGATGCGGATGCGTTCTGACAATTCAAAGCCAATGCCGCCCGCGCCAACGATCCCGAGGATTGCTGCCGAGCGGAAGTTGCGTTCAAGAAAATAGAGACATTGGCTCGCCCAGATCGGGATCGTCTGCGGCAAGAGGCCAAACCGGATACCGGCGAGGGTCGAGCCGCCCGCAGCTTTGACCGCCTCGCGCGGGCGGGAATCGGCATTCTCGATCGACTCTCCGAAAAGCTTTGCGAACCGCGGGGCATCTTCCAGCGCCAGCGCTATGACCCCGGCAAGCGGGCCCAGACCAAAGGCGGCAATCAGGATCAAGGCCCAGACGAGTGCGGGCACGCCTCTAAAGATATCGAACAATCGCCGAAGCAGGAAGTGGATCACCGGATTGGAGACCACCGTTCGGGCGCCCAGAATTCCCAACGGCGCCGCGACCGCCGCCCCGATAACCGTTCCGGCGAAGGCCATCGCGAAAGTCTGCACCAGAGCGTCCACGATCCGCGGGAGCTGACCGCCATCGCTCGGAGGCCACATCGCCGACAGGAACCCGCCCAGTTTGTGGAGGCCGGTTCCGAACTGGTCCATGGACAAGCCAAGGTCGAATGCGCACCAGGCAATAGCGCCGAACACTGCGACCCAAATGCTCCACGTCCGGATCGACCGCCACCGCGCCGCGCTCATGCTCGCACGAACGCCTGGATCCTCAGTCATGGCCGGGCTGGTCATGCATACACCTTCAAACCCATGAGACGATGACGGATGAACTCCGATGTCAGATCGATCACGAAGATCATAAGGATGATCATCAGCAGGATCGCGAAATAGGTATCAAACTCCGTGTACGTGATCGCACGCTCCAGTTCGAGGCCAATACCGCCGGCGCCGACGATCCCGAGAGCTGCAGCGGCTGCAAGGTTCACCTCGAGCCTCAGCAGCAGATACGAAACAATGATCGGGAACACTTGTGGTAGCACACCGTACCGGATCTGGGCGAACCAGTTGCCGCCAGCCGCCCGGACCGCTTCGATCGGGCGGGCATCAGAACTCTCGATCGCCTCGGTGTAGAGTTTGCCTTGCGACCCGAGAGTCGCGATCATCAGGGTCAGGACGCCGGCCATCGGTCCGATACCAAACGCCGCCGTCAGCAGGATTGCGAGGATGATGTCCGGGATGGTGCGCAGGATTTCAAAAAATCTGCGCACGACAAAACGCACCGGAGCGAACGGCATCAGGTTGCGCGCCGCCAGGCTGCAGAGTCCCAGGGCGATGATTGCCCCTGCCGCCGTACCAACGACCGCCATCTGGACCGTCTCGATTGCAGCGTCGAGCCAGCGCGGAAAATCATAGTACCAGTAAGCAACAGACCCTTGCGTGCGCCTGTCATCGAACAAAACCTCGCTCCGCAGGTCAGGCAACATGCGTTCAAGAAACTGGCCGAGCCGGCCGAACGCGTCGATTCCCGCATTTGAACTGAACATGCCGCTGACGTTCAGCGACCATGCAAACACAGCGCTGAAACCCAGGACCCAAAGCAGCGCGGCGAGCCTTGACCGGCGAAGTTCGCGTCCGCGCCAATACTCGAACGCTTCTGGTGTTGTGGGCGGAGCAGTCGGCCGCGGTTCTGATTCCTTCACGGACCCGGCCCTGCTGGCGAGAGCGCGCCGGCTTCAACAGGGGTCAGCTCTACCGCTCCGGGGGCCATCCAAGAGAACGCGGCCGGGTTTTCCAGATTGAGCGCCACGAGGATCCCGGCGAGCCGGTAGAGCGTGTCTCGATCCGTATCGGCGCGCAGGGCCCAAGCGGTCTTGGCGCGCTCGCGGCCCATCCAGACAACGTTGAAATCGGCGCAAGGTTCATCCCCGGCGCGCGCGCCCCGGCATAGCCGCTGCCAGGCGGCAACGTGGGTGATAAGAATATCCGCTCCACCGGTTCGCACGCGCTCCACTGCCTGTTCCGGCGTCGGCTCGATCGTTTCCGATGCCAGCGTCTCGATCCGTCCTCCATTGTCCGAAATCGCTGCCTTCGGACCAGAGATGAACGCGGCCCCCTGCCCGGCGAACACGGCGTGCGTACCGGAGATATCTTTCAGGCTGGCAATATTCGAGGATTTCGGCGCCGCAACCACCGACATGATCCGTCCGATGCTGTCCTTTGCGCGCGGCGCTACCAGCGCGCGCGCCGTGGCTAGGTCAGGTGCATTGGCCTGGTCCAGAAGCGCGAAATCGACTTGACTTGCGGCGAGCGCTGCGCCGGCCGCTTCGGTCGTGGCAAAACGGCAAATCTCGACGGGCCGTTTCAAGCGCGCGCCCAGATGGTCTGCCAGTGCCTCGGCGCCGGCGTCGTTGGTTGGCACTGCGCAAGGCCCAGGGGTTCCGAGCGCGATCCCGATCCTGAAAGGACCGGTCGGCGCCTCGGCCAAAGCCTGAGGGCAGGCCGTCTGCCCGACCCAGAGCGCGGCTAGCGTTGCAACAAAAAAGCGAAGGCGTACCATTACCGGTTCTCCGTCGAGGTCGGCGCAGAGGTGACCTCAGGCGCCAGTCCGCGGCGTTCTGCGATGTCCGCCAGACGCAGTGCGATCACGTCTTCGTACACCTCGCGATCAACGGCAGAATAGTCTGAGCCCGTCGGGCCGCCCAACTCGAGCATCAGGTCGGGCCGGTCATACGGCATAAGGGCGTAGGCCCCCCGAAACGTGTCAATGAACTCCTGCGGCCGGTCGGTTCGGATCACGATCGGAGAATTGGGAATTTCACCGACGCTCCAGATGATCCTGAAATCCTTGATGTCGACCAGCCCGCGTCCTGCCATCGTGAAATGTGCGCCGGTCGTGAAACCCGTTTCTGGCGTGCCGCCCGCGACGTTGACAAGGACAGCGTCGAATTGGCCACGGTCGAGTGCCATCACGGCCTGCGTATGCCCGCCCGAGAACGCGGTCTGGCCGAAATAGGTATCCGGGTCGATGCCCATCCGGCGCATCATCATGCGCGGGTAAAGATATCCCGAGGTTGAGTTGAAATCGACAAAGCCAATCGTTTTTCCCTTCAGATCGTCGATCGACTGAAACGGACTGTCGGTCTTCACCATCAGGGCGGAATAATAGCCATCATTTCCCTCGGCCTGCCGACGCACGAGGATCGGCGCGGCGAGATCGCCAATCTGGGCATCAACATTGGCGTAACTTCCGCCGCCCATGTAGGCGGCGTCCACCTGATTGGAGGCCAGCGCCTGAATCGAGCCGTTATAATCGGCCGGTTCGATGATGATCACCGGCAAATCCAGAACGTCCTCCAAGTAGGCTTCGAAGTTCGACCGGTTGGCGATCATCGCAGGGTCGTCATCGGCGCCGCGAATGGCGATCTGTACCTTGCTCATGCTGGACCGCCAGTTGCCGTCTTCAGCCGCCGGCGCCTTGCTCGCACCGCAGCCCGAGACGACGCTCGCACCGAGGCACAAAAAGGCGATAAACCCCGCGCGGTTGTGTTTGACGTTGGTCAGCATCGTCGGCTCCCAATTAACCTACAAGGCGCACCGACCGGCTCATTCGATACGGTGCGCTGGCGAGTTCCAGACGCCGCGTTCTGTCGCGCCTGCGATGACCGGTTTCGTTCACTGGTTCCGTTAACACCGCGAGATGTCTGTCGCGTGACGGCAGAAAGGACACGATGGCGATAACTTGAGAACTTGTTCATCTGCCCGCAGGCGCGCAGGACGGCGCAGATCACGATAGGCGATGGCTCCGAGCGCCCTGGTGCTGACCCAGCGTTAGGTGCGACCTTCATCAGCCGATTGCGTACGTTCGAGCTATAAGGCACGTGTTCCGCTTGGGCCTTGGAGACGGACGATGCCTGCACTGTTTTCTTTCGACGGCCCGGTCTGGCGGCTCCTGCCTGAATCGCTGGTTACAACACCTTGCGAACCCGCGAGGGCGCCGGAAGGTCGTTTCCATCACTCGGGCCAGATCGCGGCGTATGCGTCGCTGACCGCCGAAGGCGCCCACGTTGCGATCAAACGTTACATTGCGGACGGCGTGAAGCGAGAACTTGTGTCGTTAAAGCTAAAATCAGATCGCGTGGCTGATCAGCGCGGTAACAAACTCGCGTCGATCGTCTGGCAAGATCTGCGCGCCGCTGGCGCAATTTCACCAACCTGGGCGTGGTCCGATGCGGCCAGAGATATTGGCGCGCAAGCTATGCTCTATTCTTCAAGATCGAGGCCTGATTTGGTTCACGTTGTGGTTTTCCAACCCGCGTGCTTGAGAACGATGGGATGAGGGCACGCGCGTCCGTTTGGGCCAGGTTGGCTCCGATAGCCAGGTTCGGCATCCGGCAGGGTCACCTCAGTCCTGTCATTCGGCCGCCTCAGGGGATGAGGCCGGACTTTGCCGTTTGCGGCCCCTACTCTGCTGTCCAGAGGTGGCGGCCTTGCGAGGCTAGCCAGGCAATCCACCGCAAACCTCAAGGCCTGCGCAGCGTCACCCTCTAGGCAACTTTGATATTGGCTTTCCCGCCCCGCGCTAAAACGGTCATGTCGCGGTGGCGATGCGAATATCTTGGTCGCTGGCACCGTTTGCTGCGAGCGTCATAACCGCGCGCGCTTTGGCCGGGCTCAAACGATAAAAGTCGCGGTAGTCCACGCCAGCTTCGATTACACGCCGCGCCAGCTTGGCGCTCGTCACGCCGCGCGACTGGGCGCCGAACCCGTCAGAGGCCTGTTTGCCCAGCCAGGACTTGTCCAGCCAGCGTGACGTATCTTCCAGGAACGGAACGATTCCGAGCTGCGCGCGCACAGCCTCAAGCGGTTGCGGCAGAAGCGCTTCCCAATCCACGAAAATTGCCGGACACACCGCGTGTGCGGCAAGGCCATTTTTGTGCGCCTCCTTCAACAAAGCGCGCCAGCGTTTCGTGCCGATGCTAGGGTGGATGAAAAATCTGGGTCCAATTCCAAAAGAGGACCACGCCAGTTTCGAATATGAAACGCCGTAGAGATAAGCGTGTTGGAAATAGATCAGCAAGCCTTCGCCCGAAAGGTTCGGGGCATAGCCAGTGACGACATGAAACAGATCATGCATCCAACGCGCGCGCTCCAGATAATATCGGGCGTCGTCACTCATCTCGAATGAGTCAAAAAACCCGTCGCGATATATCAGTCCGGCCAACAGATAGCCCGGCACGCCGTAAGGATTGTCCATCGAGTCGAAAAAGGCCCGGCCCAGGCTGCCGGCTGGCATCGCCTTGAGCGCGGCAGTATCCGACAATGACACCCCCAGATCCGGCCGCTCGGCAAGCAAGCGCCTTCCAGTTGGGTGTACGCGCATGCGCTCGACGTCCGCCAGAATCTCAGGACCGCCCGCCAACATCTTGATGCGGGGAACTTGCTTCGCGCCGCCCTCAGAAACCGGGTTCATGAGCCAACGCGCGCCCGCAAGGAGGGAGCCGGGAATATCGCGCTTCTCAAGAGTTCTTTTTGGCATGAAACGTCTGGCCTCTTTCGGCGGTTTAATCAGCTTCGAGCTTTTAACCCACTTTCCGCCGCGGCGCACCACCGATTGGAACGGGAGTTGGTACCGATTGCCATAGCGGGCGACGGGCAGGATCGATCCGGGTCTGCCATTGAGCTACTCACCGAGCAACCGGGTTAGCATTCTGCGGATATGATCCCGGCCGCCAAAAAAGACGGCGAGCACCCGAACAAGTTTCACATCTTCATCTATGTCGAACCACACAATGGCCTGCCCAATTGTCAAATGGCGCAGTCCAGGTAGCATTTCGTCATGCAGCGTTCCGCGATAGGGTAGTTGTCCCAATTGAGTGGTGTCTGCGCGGATCGACTGCACGCGAGTTTCTGCGCGCATGATGGCTGTCTCGGCATCATCGCCAAAGCCAACATAGCTGTCGACCAGAAATTCGAAAATCAGTGTGAAGTCATGTCGGGCACCGGCCGCGAAGACGACCTCATATGCCATGTTTGGCGCGCTTATGGGTCGCTGCGCCAGAAATGACGTCGATCATATCGTCATTGGATACGAACTTTCCGCTTCGCCGTTCGAGCAGAAGAGTTCGCAACGCCTCAAGCTCCAGCTCGTCATTTTCGAAACGAACGCGCAACAGTTCCAGTCCTTGCTGCAAGGCTGCGCTGACAGATGGAAATCGCCCTTTCTCGACGAGTTGGCGTGCGAAGGCATCCTGTTCGTCGGTGAGCGAGATCGAAGATTTGACAGTCATGAGCTCTCTCCTTGTGGCCCTAAAGTACTACTGGGTAGCACCAAATTCAAGTCTACAGGCTCGACTTCGATCGGCCGCGCCATGCCCGTTGCATGCCTCCCCTTTAGCGGCCTGCGCGGCGCAGCGGCTTGAAGAGAAGGAACATCATGGAAGACGAAGTGAAGCGGGCTGACCTTGGCAGGTCCGGCCGGGCGCTCTATCGTAGAGGGCGGCCGAGCGACGGGTCAGGTGAAACGAATGCTGGACTTCCAGACCAGGATCTCAGGTCTTTGCATCCTTATGCTGGGCGCCTGTTCGCACGACCGCGGCCCGGCAGCGGCCTGCGGACCAGGCGTGCTGGGCACCTCCCGGGTGCAGGTTGTTTCGCTTGAAACCGATTATGTGCCGGACCTGCTGGCCGAAAACGAAGTCGTCCTGACGTTTGATGACGGTCCCCACCCCAACCGCACGAAACGCGTGCTGGATCTTCTGGACGATCAGTGCGTGCAGGCGACCTTCTTCCTGGTGGGCAGGGAAGCGAAAGATTTTCCTGGCCTGGTGCGCGAGATCCGGTCGCGGGGACATACGCTGGGCGGGCACAGCTGGGACCATCCGCATCTCTCAAAGCTGCCGGTCGCGGGCGCGGTTTCGAACATCGAGGCCGGAATGGAAGCGATCGAGGCCGCGACCGGTGAGGATGTGCTGATGTTCCGGTTTCCTTTCATCGACACGTCGCCCGAGCTTTCCGACGCGGTGCGCGAGGCGGGCTACCTGGATGTGACCGCGACCGCGGACGGGGCTGATTGGCTTGACGAGCCGCCGGAAGCGTCGGTCGGCCGGATCCTAAACAAGCTGGACGCCGGAGGGCGGCGGGGCATCATCCTGCTGCACGATCCTTTCGGCGCTGTCCGTCGTCAGGTATTTTGAGACAGAAGGCTGCCTGACTTAAGGAGGGTCTGGCGCATCTGGGTTTGAGTTAAGCAGCGGATTGGGCGTGCTGCAAGCGCCTGAGTTTCATCGTCCTCCTTTTGATTTTCTCACGTTCGAGCAGGA
>CAMEDD010000033.1 GCA_945913285.1 Candidatus Sulfopaludibacter sp. SbA3 | reverse complement strand
GTCGCGGCTTGAGCAGACGATCAAGGAACAGCCAGAGGCGCCGGAGCCGCATTTCTTCATTGGCGAGATGCTGCGTGCGCAGGGCCGTCCGGAGGATGCGCTGAGGGCGTACCAGTCATCGCTGCGGCGCAATCCCGATTTTGTGCCAGCACTGGTTTCTCTGGGCGATGTGCTGGTGGAACTGGGCGGCGGCGCAGTCAGCCCGGACGCGACCCGCCTGTTCGGCCGGGCTTACGAACTGGACGAAACACAGGTGCGCGCCGGCATGTTTGCGGCGATGGGCGCCGCGCAGGCGGGCGACCAGCAAAAGGCCGAGCAGGCGATGCGCTACATCTATTCCCGCTTGCCCGAGGACGACCCCCGCCGCGAGCGCTTCCGCGCCATGATCGAGGCGATCGGGGAGACCGGGCAAGCCGCGCCGCCGCAATAGCCCGCCCTTATTGCCGCACTCCCCAAAGCCGCCGGCGCGCCCTATACCTCAGAGGATGAGAGCCCGGACTCGCCGACTTTACACATTTGGAATTGCTGCGCTGCTGGTGCTGGCCGCCGCCGTGCTTGCCTATTTTGCGCTGCGTGAGAATGCGAACCTGTTCTACACGCCGGAAGTCCTGGCCGAAAAAGGGCTGCCGCGGGCGGGCAAGGAAGTGAAGGTCGGCGGCTGGGTCGAGCCGGGCACGCTGACCTATGCCGACGGCGGCGCGACCATGCAGTTCACCGTCATCGACAACAGCCCGAACACGATCACGGTGCGCTTCACGGGCGTTGCGCCGGACCTGTTCCGCGAGGGGCAAGGCGTTGTGGCGACCGGTTCGTTCGATGCGGCTGGCCAGTTCATGGCAAAGCAGCTTCTGGCCAAGCATGACGAGAATTACCAGCCGCGCGAACTCAAGCCGCTTGAGGCGGGCGGATGATCGAAGCCGGCCACGTTGCGGCCTTCCTTGCGTTCGCGCTGTCCCTTGCCCAGGGCGTCTTCGGCCTGCGCGGGGAACGCCGGCTCGCCGGGCTGATCGCCGTCGGCGCATTCGGCCTGATGGCTCTGTCGTTCCTTACGCTGATCAATGCGTTCGTGACGTCCGATTTCTCAGTGGCGCTGGTCGCCAATAACTCACACACGCTGAAGCCGATGGTCTACAAGATCGCCGGCACTTGGGGAAACCACGAAGGCTCGATGGCGCTCTGGTGTCTCGTCACATTGGGTTTCGGCGCCGCCGCAGCTGGCGGAATGCGTACGGGGCGCGACGTGTTCGAGGCACGTGCATTGGGCGTCCAGGGACTGCTGGCGACGGGCGCGCTGGCCTATCTTCTGTTTGCCTCCTCGCCTTACCTGCGGCTCGACCCTGCACCGTTCCAGGGCGCTGAACTCAATCCGCTGCTGCAGGACCCGGCGCTCGCGATCCATCCGCCCATGCTCTATCTCGGCTATGTCGGATACTCCTTCGTGTTTGCGCTGGCGGCCGCCGGATTGATGGAAGGGCGCATTGACCGCGTCTGGGCGAAGGAAGCGCGGATCTGGTCGCTCGCCGCTTTCGCGCCGCTCACCATCGGCATCGCGCTCGGCTCCTACTGGGCCTATTACGAGCTTGGCTGGGGCGGTTGGTGGTTCTGGGATCCGGTGGAGAATGCTTCCCTGATGCCCTGGCTGATCGGGGCTGCGCTGCTGCATTCGGTCGTGGTGACGGAGAAGCGCGAAGGCTTTGCGGCCTGGACGGCGCTGCTCGCCGTGCTGGCATTCCTGTTCTCGATCCTTGGCGCCTTCCTGGTCCGCTCCGGCGTGCTGACGTCTGTCCATGCCTTTGCGGTTGATCCCGAGCGCGGCACGCTGCTGCTGATCGGGCTGCTCGCCTATGGCAGCTTTGCGCTCGGACTCTTTGCCTGGCGCGCGCCGAAGCTTGAGGGCGGCAAGGCCTGGACTTTGGTCAGCCGCGAAGGCGCACTGATGGCCAACAATCTCGTGCTGGTCGTGGCGGCGCTGACGGTTCTGCTCGGCACTCTGTTCCCCCTTATCGCGGAAGCATTCGGCCGCACGATTTCGGTCGGCGAGCCCTATTTCAATCTGACCTTCGTGCCGATCCTCGTCCTGATCCTTATCCTCCTGCCCATCGTGCAAGCCTGGGCCTGGGGCAAGGCGGATGTGAAAGGCTGGCTGCGCTGGGCAGCGGGCGGGGCAGGGCTCGTCCTGCTCTTCGTGTTGCTGGGTGTGGGCCCGCTCGACATCTCCCCCGGGGCTGCGTTCGGTATTGCCCTAGGCCTCTGGCTGGTGTTCGGCGCGGTCTGGGAATTGAAACGGCGGGCGATCACGTTCGGCCGTGTCTTCAAGATGCCGCGCCGGGTCTGGGCCATGACACTTGCACATGCGGGGCTCGGACTTTTTGTCATCGGCGCCGTCGTCGAGACGACGGGGCGGTACGAGGCGACGCTCGCCCTGCCGGTCGGCGGCTCGGACACGGTGGCGGGATGGGTCATCACGCTGGATGATATCAGCTCCATCGAAGGGCCGAACTGGTACGCGGACCGGGCCGTGCTGACCGCGCGCCGGGGCGCGCAGACCGCCGTGCTGGAGCCGATGAAACGCTTCTATCCCGCGGCCGCCATGCCGACGACCGAGACGGCCATCTACAAGACCGGCACCGGCGATCTCTATGCCGCGCTTGGCGAACAACGCGATGTGGACGGTGAGGCGCGCTGGGTCTTCCGCGTCTATTTCAATCCGCTGGTGGACCTTCTCTATTTCGGCGTCGCGCTGATTGGCCTCGCCGGCCTGCTCGGCATGTGGCCCGGTGGCCGCGCGATCAAGCCCGCGGAAGCCGAAGCGTTGCCTTGAGGCCCGGCCGGTGCTTCGGACCGCTCCCGTCAGCGAGGATCAGCTCGCCGCCATGCAGATCGGCGACTGACTGAACCAGCGACAGGCCGAGGCCCGAGCCCGGCTGGGTGCGCGCCGAATCGAGCCGGTGGAAACGCTCGACGACTTTGGGGCGTTCGAATTCCGGAATGCCCGGGCCGGTATCTGTCACCGTGAGATCGACCATCGCTTCAGGTCCGCGCGTCACGCTCACCGCAATGGAGCCGCCTTCCGGCGTGTACTTGATGGCATTGTCGATCAGGTTGGAGATCGCCTGGCCGATAAGTTCCCGGTCGCCGAGCACCAGCTGGTTACGGGCGATCTGGCTGCGGAAGGCAAGGCCTGCTTCCTCACAGGCGGGATCGAACAGCTCGGCAAGCTCCTCGGCCACTTCGCTGAGGTCCATGCGCACCCGCAGGCCCTCGGTGCCGGCGTCCAGCCGGGCGAGCCGGAGAATGGCATTGAACGTGTCCAGCACGCGGTCCACTTCCTCGACGGTTTCGCCAAGGGTCGCGTTCGCGTCCCGCTCGCTCATCGGCGCTGACAGTGCAATTTCCAGCCTGTTGCGCAGCCGGGTGAGCGGCGAGCGCAGGTCGTGGGCGATGGCATTGCCCGTATTCTGTGAGGCTTCGACAAGCTTGCCGATCTGGTCGAGCATCGCGTTGATGCGCTGCGCGAGGCGGTCGAACTCGTCGCCCGTGCCGCGCATCGGCACGCGGCGGCTGAGCTCGCCGCCGATCACCGCCTCGGCTGTTTTTGCAAGTTCCTCCGCGCGGCGGGCCGCGCCGCGCGTGATCAGCACGCCGCCAAACAGCGAGAGGATCAGCGCGACCGGCGCGGCGACGAGGATGGCGCTTTGTATCCGGTCCACGATGACGGTCTGCTGCGCGGTATCGAATGCCACCATCAGCGCGCCGCCATTGTCACGCAGTCGGACGATCCGCCCGGCCGCAGGACGCAGGACCTTAGATCCGTCTGTCTGGGGCAGTTCAAAGTCAAAATAGACCGTCTTCATGCCGGACTCCGGTGGGTCGTCCGGCAGCCGCGGGAAGTGGCCGGCGATCTTCTGCCCGGCGGTGTCTTCGAGGTAATAGTAGAAAGGCGAGCCCGACAGCGTCATCCGCTCGAACACGGCCTGGCTGAGGCGCTGCATGCCGCCGGTATAGTAGGCGTTGGCCAGCTGTTCGAACTCGACCGTGATCCGGCGCTCGGACTCGACGCGGACATAATAGACGGTCGAGTAGTAGAGGTATGCCAGCAGCGCCCCTGAGAAGACGGCGATCATCGTACTGTAGAGCAGGGCGAGCTTGAACGTCGTGGTGCGCACGAAGATTGGCATCGCCTTACGAACGCCTTCCGGGATCGGAAGGCGGTCGAGGTTCGGCATAGGGGGAAGGCGCCCGGCGAGTTTCGCGGACAAACGGGAGATGCGCTCAGAACGGAGCCAGGCCGGCCATTGCAGGGGCAGCTTCATGGGTGACGCGTGCCACGCCCCCTCCGTTTCGTCTAGCCTTGCAGGCGGTAACCCGCGCCGCGCACCGTCTGCAGCAGCGGCTCCGGGAAGTCCTTGTCGATCTTGGCGCGCAGGCGCGAGACGTGCACGTCGATGACGTTGGTCTGGGGATCGAAGTTATAGTCCCACACCTTTTCGAGCAGCATGGTGCGGGTGACGACCTGCCCGGCATGGCGCATCAGGTATTCCAGCAGGCGGAATTCGCGCGGCTGGAGATCGATCTTCTTGCCGCCGCGGGTGACCTTACGGGTCAGCAGGTTCATTTCCAGGTCGCCGGCCTTCAGGGTCGTGACCTGAGGCTCACCGGCTTGCCGGCGCCCGAGGGCTTCCACGCGCGCTGCGAGTTCCGCCGGCACGAAGGGCTTGCCGAGATAGTCCTCGGCACCGGCCTTCAGGCCCTGAACCTTGTTCTGAACGTCGCCCAGGGCGGAGAGGAAGAGAGCCGGCGTCGTGCCACCGGCGTCCCGGAATTCCCGGATCAGCGTCAGGCCGTCCTTCTCCGGAAGCATCCGGTCCACGACCAGCGCGTCGAATTCCGACGCGCGGGCGCGGGCGAGGCCAGCGGTTCCGTCATGGGCACACTCCACATCGTGGCCCGCATCTTCGAGCACTTTCTCGATGAAGTTCGCCATCTCTGTGTCATCTTCGATGACGAGGACTTTGAGGCAACGATGGTGAAGTGTGTCCGCCATCCGGGTCTCCAATGACGCTAGGGTTACTTGGGAATATCGATCATGCGGTAGTTGGTCACCTGACCGATACGTAAGGCGAGCAGCACCTTGGTCCGGCTGGCGGCCCTGGCCTCTGCAATTGCGCGTTCGAAGGCATCGACGGTGGCCACCTGACGCCCGTTGGCTTCGAGGATCACGATGCCGGGTTCAAAGGCGGCTTCGTCGAAGATGCCGCCTTTGACCACTTCCGTGATCTGGAGGCCGGCATCCGTTGCGCGAAGGCCGAGGTTCGAGCGGACGGTCGCATCCATCGGGGCGAGGCGGACGCCGAAATCCTTCAGCAGTACGCCGGGGACGGCCGAAGGCGCATCCTTGTCCGATTTACCGCTGCCGCCGCCGGTGGCCGGATTGGCCGCGGCAGGGTCCGCCGGGCGTTCGCCGACCGTGACATTGATGGTCTTCGGTTTGCCATCGCGCAGGATGTCGAACTTGTTCTGCGTGTTCGCAATCAGCTTGGCGACGACGCGGGTGGTGGACGTTGAGTCGGTCACCTTCTGGCCGTTCACGGACAGGATGATGTCGTTGCGCTTCAAGCCTGCGCGTTCAGCCGGGCTGCCTACGGTGACGTCGGCAATCAGTGCGCCTTCGACGCCTTCGATACCGAGCGCTTCAGCAAACTCCGGCGGCAGGTCACCGATCTGGACGCCGAGCCAGCCGCGCGAGACGCGGCCTGACTTGATCAGCGTGTCGGTGACTTCCTTCGCCAGTTCGGCCGGGATGGCAAAGCCGATACCCACTGAACCGCCGCTGGGTGACAGGATCTGCGAGTTAACGCCGATCACGTTGCCCTTGAGGTCAAAGGTCGGTCCGCCCGAGTTGCCCCGGTTGATCGGCGCGTCGATCTGCAGGAAGTCGGTATAGGGGCTGCCAGCGCCCAGTTCGCGGCCATCGGCGGAGAGGATGCCGGCCGTGGCGCTGCCGCCGAGGCCGAAGGGGTTGCCGAGCGCAATGACCCAGTCACCCTTGCGGATGTCTTTCGAGGTGCCGAATTTCACATAAGGGTATGCGCCGGGTTCTTTGACACGAACGACGGCGAGATCGGTCAGCGGATCGGCGCCGACCAGTTCTGCGTCGAGTTCGCGTCCGTCGCTCATCACGATCTGGATCTGGGTGGCGCGTTCCACGACATGGTTGTTGGTGACGACAAGGCCGTCCTTGGAAATGAAAAATCCGGAGCCGAGGGAGCGGGACTCGCGGGAACGCGGATCTTCCTGCTCTTCCTGTTGCTGCTGGCGGCGCTCCTCGAAAAACTCATCGAGCCCTGGCATCCCGCGGAACTGTTCAAAGAACTGGTCCATGTCCCCGAGTTCGCTGACTTCCTGTGTAGAGACGACGTTAACCGACACGACCGCTGGCTCGACCTTTTCGATCAGGTCCGCAAAGCTGAGCGGCGCGCCGGGGGGCGCCTGGATCGCGATCGGTTGCGCGCCGGCCTCGGGGGCCAGAAGACGAGGAACGGCTATCGCCGAGCCCATGATCGCTGCGCCGAAAGCCGCCGCAACAAGCGTCTGGGCCGAAACGCCAAATTTGTTCATCAATCTCTCCGGAGATTTGAAAATGTCGCCATTTCCGGCGACGTGACAGAGCATAAACATGCCACAGGCAATGTGGTCATTAAAAGACAGTTAGGTGATTTCCGCGGGATGTGAACCGGTCTCTGCAGACCGGCCATCCGGGGTCAGACGTCTTCGGCCTCGATCGAAGGTGCCCGTCCGCGCGCTTTGCGCGCCAGGACCAGGGCGGCTGCGCCGCCCAGGGCCAGCAGCAGGAAAGGCAGTCCCCAAAGCAGCCAGCCGGAGACGTCGCGGGCAGGCGGGCGGAACAGCACGAAATCCCCATACCGGCTGACAAACCAGTCCCGGACCTCTGTATCGGACGCGCCGGAGGCGACAAGTTCCCGGATCCGGATGCGCATATCCTCGGCAATCGGGGCCGAGGATTGCGATACCGGCTCGTTCTCGCAGGCGACGCAGCGGATTTCCCGCATCAGCAACTGCGCCCGGGCTTCCGCCTCAGGGTCGGTAAGCGGGGCCTCGGCAAGAAGCGCAAGGAATGCGGCGGCGAGCAGGGTCTTCATGCGCCTCTGATAGCAAACCGGCCGGACAACTGAAACAGGCCTCGGCGCCGCGGCCTGCCTTTTGCCCCCGCCGGGCAGGATTGGATTTGTCGCGCGCCGCAGCCTCGTCTAAGCCTTTTACATGTTGGACCTGCGCCCAATCGCCTCCGATTCTGCCGCGGCACTTGATTTGGCTGCGCCGCACGCGCCGTATCTCCGCCGGCTCATCGAACGCGGTGTGGGCGTCAGCTTCGAAGGCGCTCTGAAAAGGGTGGCCGATCTGTCGCCGCAGGCCAGTGTCGAGGAGACCATGGCGGTGCTGCGCGCGGCGAAGCTCGAAGCCCATCTGTCGCTCGCGGCCGACGATCTCTCCGGCGCGCGCGACGTAATGGAGGTGACGCGAGGGCTGACGCAGTTTGCAGGGGACTGCCTGCAAGCAGCCTTCCGCGCGGCGCTCGGCGCGCGTGGACTGAGCGGCGAGGGGCTATTCGCGATCGCCCTGGGCAAGATGGGCGCGTTTGAACTCAACTATTCAAGCGATATCGACATCGCGGTATTCTACGAACCTGGCCGGTTCGACGGCGGAAAGCTGGATGCCAGCGAGGCGGCGCAGAAGGTGGTGCGAGACGTCGTGCGGATCATGCACGACATAACCGCTGGCGGCTATGTCTTCCGCACCGATCTGCGCCTGCGCCCCGATCCGGGCTCCACGCCGCTCGCGGTTTCGACCGAGATGGCAGAACTCTACTATGAGAGCGCGGGTCAGAACTGGGAACGAATGGTCTGGATCAAGGGCCGGTTTGCTGCGGGTGACGCGGTGGCCGCCTCAAAGTTCCTGCGCCGTCTCGAGCCATATGTCTGGCGCCGCAATCTCGATTACTGGGCGGTCGGTGACATCCAGGCCATCAAGCGAATGATCAACACCAAGGTCGGCGCGGATGATTTCAGCACCGTCTCGCCGGACGTCAAACTGGCGCCTGGCGGTATTCGTGAGATCGAGTTTTTCGTGCAGACCCAGCAGCTGATCCTCGGCGGGCGTGATCCGGCGCTGCGTGACAACACGACGCTCGGCGCGCTCGCGGCGCTGACTGCAGCCGGTGTCGTGTCGCGCGCAACGGCGGAAACGCTGACGGCCGCCTACCGTGCGTTGCGCAACGTCGAACACCGCATTCAGATGCGCCATGACGAACAGACGCACACCGTGCCTGCCGATCCGGCCGAGCGCGGAAGCCTCGCTTTTTTATGCGGCTATGATGCGCTGGAAGCCTTCGGGCCTGACCTGCTCGCCACCCGCCGCGAGGTCCAGCGCGCTTATGACGGCCTGTTCGCGCAGGAAGGCCGCGCCGCCGAATCGCACGAACTCGGCAACCTCGTCTTCACAGGGGTGGATGATGATCCGGGTACGGTGCAAACGCTGTCAGGTCTCGGCTTTTCGAACGCGTCCTCAGCGATTGACACGATCCGTAACTGGCACCGTGGCCGCGTACCGGCGACGCGGACGGCGCGCGGGCGTGAATTGCTGACCGCCATCCTGCCCGGGATGCTCAAGGCGATGGGCGAGACGGGCGAGCCGGACCTGGCTTTCCTCTGGACATCCCGGTTCTTTGAAGGCCTGTCCTCCGGTGTGCAGACATTGTCGATGCTGCTTGCGCGGCCGGACTTGTTGTCTGATCTTGTGGCGACGCTTGCGCTTGCGCCGCGGTTGGCGCGCGTCCTCGCCCGGCGCCCGGATTTGCTGGAAGCGCTCGTGTCCAACGCCGTGCCCGTGGCCCCGGATGCATCAGCCGCCGGGACGTTCGACATCGCGCTCGATGCCTGGCGCCGGTATCATCGTGAACAGAGTTTCCTGACCGGGCACCGCTTGCTGCACGGCCTGATCCGTCCGGAGGAGGCGGCGCGCGTCTGGACCCGCCTGGCCGACGAGACGATCCGCTATATGGCCTGCGTCGCCGAGGCCGAGACGGCGCGGCGCTACGGGCATGTCCCCGGCCGCTGGGCTGTGTTCGGCATGGGCAAGCTTGGGGGCGAGGAAATGACGGCCGGATCCGATCTCGACCTGATCGTGATCTACGACTCGGCGAGCGACAATGCGCAGACCTGGTTCACCCGCCTGACGCAGCGCCTGATCACCGGCCTCACCGCGCCTACTGCCGAGGGGGAACTTTATGAGGTGGACATGCGGCTGCGCCCTTCCGGCCGCGCTGGACCGGTCGCGGTGAAACTCGGAGGGTTCAGCCATTACCAGAACGAGGAGGCCTGGACCTGGGAGCACATGGCATTGACCCGGCTTCGCTTCGTGTCCGGCGACGCGGCGCTGGGTGAAACCGTGCACCAGATGGCCGCCGATGCGATTTGCACCCGCGCCCGCAGCCCAAGGCGCAAGCAGATACCCACCGATGTCTCCGAGATGCGCCAGACGCTTTACCGCGAGAAGCCCGGGTATGGTTTATGGGACTTCAAGACCGCCGAGGGCGGCCTCATCGACATCGAGTTCATGGCCCAGCAGGAAATGCTGCAGCGGGCCCGGCCTGACCTGGTGCGCCCGAACACGGCCCGGGCGCTCTCGGGGCTCGCGGACGCCGACGGGGCAGACAGCGAAGACTGGTGTTTCCTGCGTGCGGCGCTGAACCTCCTCTCCGGCATACAGCAACTGCAGCGCCTCGCGCTGGGCAGCGGCCCCGTCGAAGGATCGCTCCCGGATGGCCTGAAGGCGCGGATGTGCCGGGCCGCCGGGGAAGAGGCATTTGAGGACCTTGAGGCGCGCATTCTTGCCGTCAAAACCCGGGTCCACCAGCTTGCCCGCGAAAAACTGCACCTGCGGGCGACGGAATCCTGAACGCGCGCCGTTTGACAGTTGCTGGGATCAACAAGGAGTTTACCCCATGAAGAAACTGACACTCGCCGCGGCCACGGCGCTGACATTCGCGCTGGCCGTCCCGATGATCGCAAACGCCCACGGTCACAAAGGCGCAAACCCTTCCGGGAAGCTTGATGCCAACGCGGATGGCACCATTGCCCGCAGCGAAGCTGAAGCTGCGGCTCTCGCCCGGTTCGCCGAGATCGATGCCAGCAAGGACGGCTTCCTCACCCGGGACGAAATGAAATCGGCCCGCGAAGCCCGCCGTGCTGAGATTCAGGCGAAATGGGCAGAGAAGGCCGAAGGCGGTGAACGACGCAAGCCGAAAGGCGACCGCGATCCGGCCAGGATGGAAGCCCGCAAGGCGAAGATGGCAGAGAAATCCGCCGAGCGCTTTGCGGCCGCTGATTCCAACGGTGACGGCAAATGGAGCCAGATCGAGTTCACGGCGCAACGTCTCTCCCGCTTCGCAAAGGCTGACACCGACGGCGACGGCAACATCACGCCAGCCGAGCAGGAAGCTGCCAAAGCCAAGATGAAGGAGCACCGCGGCAAATGGCGGGAGAAGCCCGCCGCCCGGTAAGGACCCCTGAGCCGGGCCGGAGCCATGAGATGGCGATTGCTTCCCCGTGGCAATTGTTGTGCGGGTCTCCGGCCCGGAATCGGATAAACCCTGCCGCGTGGCTTTTTCGTCTGACCTTGACCAGATCACGCGCGCCGCAGCGGGCGATGCGGCTGCAGTGCGCGCGCTTGTCAATCGCTACAGCCCCGGCGTGCTCAGCCTGGCCACCTGCATGCTGTCCGACCGCGGCGAGGCTGAAGACGTGACCCAGGAAACCTTCATCCGCGCCTGGAAGGCGCTGCCCGGCTGGGAGCCGCGCGCAAAATTCTCGACCTGGCTGCACCGGGTCGCGCTCAATCTTTGTTACGACGGGCTGCGCAAGCGCCGCGAATCGCTGCCCGGCGAGTTGCCGGATCTCGCCGATACGCGCCTTTCGCCGCAGGAGGCGCTTGACCAGTCACAGCGCGTGCTTGCCATAGAGCAGGCGATCAGCGCTCTGCCAGAGCGCCAGAGCGCCGCCTTGACGCTCTGCGCCCTGCAGGGACATTCACAGGCCGAGGCGGCGGAAATCATGGATGTGAGCGTTGAAGCCCTCGAAAGCCTTCTTGCCCGCGCGCGGCGCACCTTGCGCGCACACCTGCTGGAAAGGAGCCCCAGCCCGTGACTGAAGACCGTCTGATTGAACTCATCGAATCCTGGGGCGCCGATCCGTCGGCCTTCCCGCAAGCGGAGCGCGGCGCGGCGCGGGCGCTGCTCGCCGCTCATCCCGAGCGGTTCGCGACGGCCATTGCCGAGGCGCGCGCGCTCGACGCGGCGCTGGCCCGGATGCCGGACGTGTTTCCGCCGCCCGCGCTGACCGCGGCGCTGATTGCGTCGGCGCCGAAACCGAAGCGCGCAGGCGGCGCCTTGCGCGTGCCGAAGTTTGCCCCCTGGGCGCCGGCCAGCGGCGCCGCCGCGCTCGCCGCCGGCCTGTTCATGGGCCTTATGGCGGCGCCCAGCGCCAGCGCCAGCGCCAGCGCGGATAGCGAAACGGACGATGTGCAGGCCTTGCTCGAGGAAGCCATCGGCTATGATCCGGCGGCCATGTCTGAAGGAATTGCCGAATGAACGACACGCCGAAACGCCGTTTCCCGTTTTTGCTGACCGCGTCGGTGCTGGGCAATCTGGTGCTGATTGGCCTCGTGGCCGGCATCTTCCTGCGGTCTTCGCCGCGCCCGCCGCCGGGTCCGGGCGGAATGCCGGGAGGGCCGGGCTTTGAACTCAGCCAGCACGAACGGGATGTGGTGCGCCGGTTGCTACGCGACAGCGTCGCCGAGGGCCGCTCTCAGATTGAAGCCGGCCGTGAGGCCGAACGGAAATTCGTCGAGATATTGACGGCCGAACCGTATGACGAAACAGCGGCGCGCGCCGCGCTGGCCGAGTTGCGCGCCGCTGACGGGACGGCGCGGGACACCGTTGCCAATCGCATGCTGGACGGCATGGACGAATTGTCGGCCGAGCAGCGCGGGCTTGTGGCCAAACTCATGGCCAACAACCTCGACAAGCGCATGCAGCGCCATGATCGGTTCGAAAAGTTCCGTGAGCGCAGGGACGAGCGCCGCCGCGAAGAGGACGGCGCGCCCTAGTCGATCGATTTGTGAGCGAGGCGGCCCGCATTCGCCTCCCAGTTCTGCCCGTCAAACGCCACCACGGTCACGGTGAGCTTGTCCCAGTCATCGAGGCATCGCCAGGTCACGGCGTACCCGTCCGGGTTTGAGCGGGGGATATAGAAGCTCTTGATGCCGCAGGTTGTGCAGAAGAGGTGAACCGCCTTGTGCGTGTTGAAGGTGTGCTTGCCGAGTTGCTCCGCGCCCTGAAGAAGCCTGAACCGGCTGGCCGGCACGATCACATGGACATTGCCGCTCATCGCGCACATCGAGCAGTTGCAGTCCTCCACTTCGAAGGCCAGCGGCAACTCCGCTTCGAACCGCACGGCGCCGCAATGGCATCCGCCCGCGCGCCAGGTTCGCGTCTCCGCGCTCACCCGGCCCACTCCGGCGGCCGCCGGTGCGCCCAGGGCGCTGCGCGTTCGAGTTGTCCCGCAAGGTTCAGCAGCAGGCCTTCAGCGCCATAACGCGCGCCGAACATCATGCCGATGGGCAATCCTGCGGGCGCGGTTGCTGTCGGCGCGGTCCAGTGTAGTGGCACCGACATGGCCGGCGCGCCGATCTGGTTGAACACCGCGCAGTGCGGCGCAAACCCGGCGACGGCTTCGCCCATTTTTTGCCGGTCGGCCGTCAGCGCCATCGTGCCCAGCAGGTCGGGCGCGCGGTGAAGGGTGGGGGAGAGGGTGAGGTCAAAGCCCCCGGCATCGAGGAAGTGCTCGTACTGAATGGCCGCCGTGATGAACGTATTGTTCGCCTTGGCAAGCTCCGCCATCGCAACAGTGCGTCCGAGTTGCACCATGCCGGCGGTGATGGGTTCAATCTCGTCGTCGCCAACGGGCCGTCCGCGCGCCTGGCCATGCTCATCGAGCTGCGCTGCGATATTCGCCGAGATCGTGAACAGCGCCGCCTTGCCGAGCGCCTCACCGTTCAGGATCGGACCGGCCTCAACCACGATATGTCCGAGGCTTTCGAGCAGTTTCGCAGTCGCTTCCAGTCCGGCTGCCGCGTCGGCATCCGGTTTTGTACCATTCGGCGCCGTGCGCCACAGCGCAATGCGTAGCGGACGCGGGTCCTTCTCCAGTTCAGAGAGATAGGGGCGGGCAGGCGGGGTCGCGATATAGCGGCTGCCGGTTTCCGGCCCATGCGTCAGGTCGAGCAGCGCAGCGCTGTCGCGCACCGTGCGGCTGACCACATGCACCGTGGACAGACCATTCCAGCCCTCGGTTCGCGACGGCCCCATCGGCACGCGTCCGCGCGAGGGCTTTAGCCCGAACACGCCGCAGCAGGCCGCCGGGATACGGATCGAGCCGCCGCCATCGCTTGCCTGCGCCACCGGCAGGACGCCCGCCGCCACCGCCGCTGCGGCGCCGCCGGACGATCCGCCTGCGATGCGCGTGCGGTCCCAGGGATTGCGCGTCTGGCCGTAGAGTGTGGATTCCGTCGTCAGGGTCAGGCCGAATTCCGGCGTCGTTGTCGACCCGAAGAAGACGAGACCGGCTTCTCGGTAGCGTTTCGTGAGCGTTGTATCTTCGGCAGAAACCGTATCCCTGTAGGCGCGGCTGCCGCCGGTCAGCGGCGCGCCTTTCACGCCCACCGAGAGATCCTTCGTCACGAACGGCACACCGCCGTAAGGCCCTTGGGGGCCACATCTCGCGATCTGCTCGCGCGCAAGGTCCGGATACAGGGCCGCAAAGCAGTTTATCCGCTCTTGGGCTTTTTCAGCGCGGGCGAGCGTGGCGTCGAGCAGTTCGGACGCCGAGATCTTCTTGTCCCGGACAAGCTGCGCCAGGCCCAATCCATCAAGTTCCGTCATCGCGCGTCCTCCCGCGTTGCTTCTGTTCATTTATCCCCGGCGCTGCCATATGAGGCGGCCCATGTCGGATTGCGTGACGAGGTATTCGCCCGAGAAACTATAGGTCGCAACCGGCGTAAAGTCCGGCAGCGGCGCCGCATAGACGTAGAGCGTCTGCCCATCGGCGCGCCACTGGCCGTCGAAATCCAGCGTGCGTCCGCCGTCATAGGACCAGTCGCCGCCGCCGCCCACTGATTCTGTGTACTGAAGAACCCGGCCATCGGGATACAGCTCCATCGTCATCACGGTTGAGTAGGAGGCAAAGTCTCCGCCGCCGCTGTTGATGTTGTCCTCGTTCACCCAGATGCCCACCATCCGGGCATCGCGCTCGTCGCCAACCGCCTGCTGAACCGGCTGAGTTGGCACCGGGGTCGCCGGTGCAGGCTCCGCCAGGCCTGCCAATGCGTCCGCGGGCGCCGCCGGCGTCTGCGGCAAGGTCGGCGCCGGGTCGTTTTCGGTGTTCGCAACCGCCGCGGCTTGTTCCGCAACCCCGGCTTCAGGGGCTGACGGCGCCGCTGCGTCTTGCGAACAAGCACTGAGCAGCAGCGCGGCCGCTATAAAAATTAATGATCTCATGACCTGTCCCTTCGCCTTTGCCAGCTTAAAGGGGTGTCACATTTTTTCGGGTCTGCAAACAGGCGATCAGTTTTCATCCTCTTCCGCCAGTTTCGCGTCGATTTCCTCATCGGACCAGCCAAAGTGATGGCCAAGCTCGTGAATGAAAACGTGCGAGACCAGCTCCTCGATCGTCGCGTCGCCGCGCGCCGCCCATTCGAACAGGATTGGCATTCGATAAAGATAGATGAGTGGACGCTCCATCGCAGGCTGGGTCACGCTCTCGAGTGTCAGCGGCGTGCCGACATACAGCCCCGTCAATTCGAGGGCGTCGTCGATTTCCATGTCGTCGAGGATCTCATCCTCGGCATAATCCATGACGACGATGCGCACGTCGCCCGCCGCTTGCCGCATGACAGCCGGCAGCGCGGCAAAGCATGCTTCCGCGCAGCTGAGGAATTCCTCGGTTCCCGGCGCCGTCAGCGCAAACGCGCTCACTCGAGCACAACCGCCGTGCCGGAGACGGCCACCATCATCATCGAGCCCTGCTGGCCGACCACGCCGTAATCGAACTTCACGCCGACAACCGCGTTTGCGCCGAGGCGCTTGGCCTCCTCGATCATCTCGCTGATCGCCCCGTCGCGTGTCTCGCGCAGCGAGCTTTCATAGGATTCCGAACGGCCACCGACGAGATTGGTGAAGCTCGCAAGGATATCCTTCCCGAGGTGGGCGCCGAACACGACCTCACCGCAGGCAATCCCCTTGTAGGCAACGATTCGGCGGCCATCGATGGAGGAGGTGGTCGTGATGATCATTCGCGGGTTCCTATTGCGCTGCCGCCAGGGCCGGATCCGTCTTGCCGTCCAGCAATTCGAGCATGCGAATCGCGCTGTCGGCAATCACGGTGCCCGGGGGGAAGATGGCGGCGGCGCCGGCCGAGCGCAAGGCGTCGAAATCCTGCGGCGGGATCACGCCGCCCACGATGATCTGCGCCGTCGCTGCGCCTTCGTTGCCGAGCGCGCGTTTCAGCTCGGGCACCAGCGTCAGGTGGCCAGCCGCGAGTGAGGACGCAGCGACGATATCGACGCCCGCTTGGCGCGCATCCCGCGCGGCTTCTTCCGGCGTCTGGAACAAGGGGCCGATCTCGACCTCCCAGCCAAGGTCCATCAGCGCGGAGGCGACCACCTTCTGGCCGCGGTCGTGTCCGTCCTGGCCCATTTTGGCGATGTAGATCTTCGGGCGGCGGCCATGCACCTTCTCGAACCTCGCGGCCAGCGCCTGCGCGTGCTCGGCCTTGTCATTACCCTTCACGCCTCCGCCATACACGCCCTTGATCGAGCGGATGACCGCGCTGTGGCGGCCCTGGCTGCGTTCCACGGCTTCCGAAATCTCGCCGACAGTTGCTTTGGCGCGCGCGGCGTCCACCGCCAGCTCCAGCAGGTTGCCCTTGCCACTGGCCGCCGCGTCCGCAATCGCGTTCAGCTTCGCCTCGACGTCCGCGCCATTGCGCTCGGCTTTCAGCCGCGCAAGCTTTTCAAGCTGCATCCGTCGCACGGCCGCATTGTCGACCTTCAGTACAGGGACGTCTTCGTCCTCATCCAGCAGGAACTTGTTGACGCCGACGACGGTCTGCGTGCCGCTATCGATGCGCGCCTGCGTATTGGCGGCGGCCTCCTCGATGCGCAGTTTCGGCAAGCCTTCCTCGATGGCCTTCGCCATGCCGCCCATGGCTTCCACCTCGGCGATGTGCTTCAGCGCCTTCGCGGCAAGGTCATGTGTCAGGCGCTCGACATAATAGCTGCCGCCGAACAGGTCGATCGACTGGCAGGCGCCCGCTTCCTGTTGCAGCAGGATCTGGGTGTTGCGTGCGATGCGGGCCGAGAAGTCCGTCGGCAATGCGAGCGCCTCGTCGAAGCTGTTGGTGTGCAGCGACTGCGTCTGCCCGCCCGCTGCGGCGATCGCTTCAAGGCAAGTGCGGATGACGTTGTTGTAAACGTCCTGCGCCGTGAGGCTCCAGCCGGAAGTCTGGGAATGTGTCCGCAGGCTGAGGGATTTGTCGGACTTCGGCGCGAAGTTTTCTTTCACGAGCTTCGCCCAGATAAGGCGCGCGGCGCGCATCTTGGCAACTTCCATGAAGGTGTTCATGCCGATGGCCCAGAAGAAGGACAGACGCGGCGCGAAGGCGTCTACGTCCAGACCTGCGGCCACGCCTGCGCGGATGTATTCGATGCCGTCCGCCAGCGTATACGCAAGCTCTAGGTCCGCCGTCGCGCCCGCTTCCTGCATGTGATAGCCGGAAATCGAGATTGAGTTGAACTTCGGCATCTTTTGCGAGGTGTAGGCGAAGATATCCGAAATGATCCGCATGCTGGGTTTCGGCGGATAGATATAGGTATTTCGCACCATGAACTCTTTCAGAATGTCATTCTGAATCGTTCCGGCGAGCTTTTCCGGCGGCACGCCCTGTTCCTCGGCCGCGACGATATACAGCGCGAGGATCGGCAGCACCGCGCCGTTCATCGTCATCGATACCGACATCTGGTCCAGCGGAATGCCGGAAAACAGCGTACGCATGTCATAGATCGAGTCGATCGCCACACCCGCCATTCCGACATCGCCGGAGACGCGGACGTGATCGGAATCATAACCGCGGTGCGTGGCGAGATCGAACGCCACTGACAAGCCCTTCTGGCCCGCGGCCAGGTTGCGGCGGTAGAAAGCGTTGGAATCCTCAGCGGTCGAGAAACCCGCATACTGACGAACCGTCCAGGGCTGGTTCGTGTACATGGTGGGGTAGGGCCCGCGTCCGAATGGCGCGAGGCCCGGATAGTCATCGACGAAATCCAGGCCCGCGCGGTCGGCTGCCGTGTATGCCGTCTTCACTGCAATGCCTTCCGGTGTCTCCCAGGTCTCGCCGAGTTTCAGCATGCCTGCCTGCGCGGCGGGCGTCCCGAGCGAGAGCTTCGTAAAATCAGGGAACTTCGTCATGCGGATACTCCGAGTTCAGCCTGCGCAAGTTCGAGGATGTGGATCACGTCAGCGCCCGCGAAGATGTTGGCATCAATCCCATCTCCCTCGTGCTTGCCGGCCAGCCAGACGCGCAGGGCCCCCGCGGTCTTGAGTGCGCCAGCCGCGGCAGACGCCTCGGCCGCGTAAATCTTGTCGGTACTGCACAGCACGGCCAGCGTGCACCCCGAAGCCTTGAAAGCGGCGGCAAGTTCGGCCGTCGTGCGCGGCGGCACGGGTGGCTCCTTCGAGGCAATGCCGCCAGCCGCAAACAGGTTGCGCGCAAAATCTGCCCGCGCGGTGAACTCCGCGAGGCTGCCGAGCGTTGCCAGAAACACCGCCGGCGGACGAACCGCGCGTGCGGCTGCGCCGCGCAGCGCTTCGAACGGCGCGGCAAGGCGGACCGGCTCGAGCGCTGCGGCCACGGCATCTTTGCCAGCCACTGGCAAGGCTTTCACGAAATGCTTGAGGCCTGCGTCCGTCACCGCTTTCGCCTTCGGCGCTGTCACTTCGGCGACGGGCGCTGCAATCTCTTCCAGCAAGGGATACTCGCTGACGCCGGTCAGTGGAATCTTACGCCGCGCGACGTCTTTGGCCCGCGCGTCGCGCACTGCGGCGACCCGCGCCTGGAACCTGCCAGCCATCAAGGATCCCGCAAAGCCGCCCTCGGTCTCGATGCGCTGGAACTCGGCCCAGGCCGCCATGGCGAGATCATCTGCCAGCGCCTCGGTGAACCATGCCCCGCCGGTCGCATCCGCCACGCGGCCAAGCTGGCTTTCTTCCATCGCAATTATCTGCGTATTGCGCGCAATCCGGCGGCCAAGTTCTTCCGGCAATCCCAGCGCTTCGTTGAACGCGCGCACGGTGAGAATGTCTGCGCCGCCTACAGCGCCTGCAAACGCGGCAGACGTATTGCGCAGCATGTTCGTCCACGGATCATACTTTGTCAGCATGCGGGCCGAAGTGATCGCCTGCAGGCGCATCGGCGCCGCCTCAAAGCCCAGCGCGTCAAGGCAGCGGGCCCACAAGCGCCGCGCGGCGCGCAGCTTGGCGATGCCCACACCGTAGTTGGCGTCGAGCGCGACCGCGAACACAATGCGGCCTGCAGCCGTCTTTGCATCCAGCGCGCCATCGATGCGCCGCAGCGTGTCGATGGCCGACGCGATGAGGGCGCCTAGTTCCTGCGCCTCCGATCCGCCTGCCTCGTGGACAAGCGTGGCATCAATGCGCAGCAGGTTTGCAGATGGAAATGCCTCGGCGAGCGCCTTCGAGAGCGCGCCAACTTTGGCAAACGCCGCGTCGAGGCCGCCTTCGATACGGCCCGTTTTTGCCAGCGCGCCGAGCGGGTCCATGTTGAAATCGGCCTTCAGTTCCGCCGCGTGTCCCGTTCCCTCAGCCCACTGACCAAGCAGCCCGGCCGTGCGCGTGCCCAAGCCGCGGCCTGAGTCGAGGGCCACTGCCGCGATGGACGTATCCACGCCGCGAAGCGCGGCTGCAAAATCGTCTGCCGTGCAAAGCTGCACGCCGTTCGCTCCGGTGCCATCGGTTCGCAGTTCAATCGACGAGACCCCGCGCTCAAGATCCCGAAGGATCTCCGCATTGGTCTGTTCGGGCGAAGGATGCGCGAAGGCCTGCCGGATATCCCAGGGCAGCCACTTGTCGGGCGCTGCGGTCTTGCCGCGCAGGAACGGCGCCGCGCCGGGACTGCCCAGCGGATCGCCCGCGCCTGCAAAATCGCTTTCGCGGTAAAGCGCCTTGATGCCGAGGCCGTCCGCTGTCTTGCGGGTCAGCGTCTCGGCGCCTTTGCCCTTCAAGGCCTTTTCGACCTCGCGCAGCCAGTCGGCTTCGGTTGCTTCGGGAAAGGCGGAACTGAAGGGGAGTATGTCATCGGGCATGGCGCGGGATTTAGGGCATTCCGGGGGGCCTTGTGAACCGTTTCCTTCGGGACACATCGACACCCGCGTGCGCCGCCTGACCGGGCCTGACAGAGAAGCGAATGAGAATTGTTCGCAAAACTGGGGCCGCGCCTTGCGCCCGTCCGGGCAATCCGGCACGCAAAACCTGCCTAACCCCCCGACGGGACACATCCGCACTCCGCCGTCTGCCGGCGTCGCTTGCTCGCCGATCCCGGTCAGCGCACCGATGGGCGACTGGCTTGATTCGCAGGCAGATGTGCCTGGTCTCCGGCTCGGCCGTCTCATCGCTGAGGCCGGTCCCGGCGACCTGTTCAGCCCGGTGCACCGGCAGCCGGCCTGTTTGCAGATGCTGCGAGCCCGCATGGGCCGCGGCTGAGGCGGCTGCGTTACAGGTTCTCCACCTGAGTGAATTGGGCGGTCTGCCCAGTTTTATCCATGTTCTATACTGCAACTTCAGCATTCCGGCGTACAAGAACGCTCAGCCTCGCAGTGTCCCGGCCACTGCCAGCGGCCTGAATCGCGAACCCTAGGTGATCAAAATGTCTGACACGCCTTCCAACGCTTCCAAACGCGTCAAAGCGGCCGCTGAAAAAACATCCGAAGAGCTCGAAGCCCGTCTCGCCTCCCTGCGCGCCGATCTCGACGAGCTGTTGAGCGCCGTCGCCGGCAAGGCTGAAAAGCAGGCGTCCGAGTTTTCCAGTTCCATCGCCAGCGGTCCCGCCCAGCAGGTCATCGAAGACCTTCGCGACGTTCTGGCTGAAGCGAAAAAGCAAGCCGGTAATGCCGAAAAGAGAGTCACCCAGACGGCCCGCGATCATCCGCTCGAGGCCTTGCTGATCGCTTTTGGCGCCGGCTTTCTGGCGTCGTTCCTGCTGCGCCGCTGATCCCGCGCCATGCGTTTCCTGCCGCTTCTCTCCTCGCTCATGTCGCTCGCCAATGTTGATATTGGCGGCGCCGTCTCGCGGCGAGCCAGGGGCGTGGGCTACACCCTCACCGCGATCATCTTCCTGCTGACGGCCTATGTATTGGCGGTCGGCGCGCTCGCGTTCTTCCTCGCCGGGCACATGAGCACCTGGGCTGCGCTCGCCATCATCGCCCTTGGCTTCTTCGGCATGGCGGGCATCGTGTTCTGGTTCGCCGGCATATCGGCCCGCGCTGAAGAAGAGCGCGCCAGGCAAGTCGCCGCAGCGCGCCAGGAAGCAGCGCTTGGAACGCTGACTGGCCTCGCGTTGGATGGCGGATCAACGAAGACGCTGATCATCGCGGCCCTGGCCGGCGTGCTCGCCGGCCGACTGCTTGGGCAAAAAGGCAGCGATCCCGCGGACTGATCTGCCAGTCACGCATTTGTCGCAAATCCGGCTATACTTGCCTCATTGCGCGGGTCAGGGAGGTGGGACATGGCAAGTTTCATTACGATCAAGGGTGTCGGCGATGTCGACCTTGACCGCATCGCCCGGCTTCTGCCGGGACGCAAGGGATGGGATATCCTGAAGCTCGGCACGCAGGGCCGCTACATGAAGGCCATCATCGATTCCTGGTCCGTGCTGGAGCGTTATGAGATCAACACTGCGCTGCGCCTCGGCCACTTCTTCGGGCAAGGCCTGGTGGAGACCGGCTGGCTCAAATACACCGAAGAAAGTCTCAGCTATTCCGCCGAAGGGCTGATCAAGACGTTCCGGGTTTACCGCCGCAATCCGATCCTTGCCAAACAGCATGCCCGCAAGCCGGAACTGATTGCCAACACCGTCTATGGCGGCCGTGCGGATCTCGGCAATACGCAGGAGGGCGACGGACACAAGTTCCGCGGCCGCGGCTTCATCCAGCTCACCGGCCGTGACAACTACACCCGGTACGGCGAAGCCGCCGGCATAGACCTCGTGAATGATCCCGATATCATCAAGCGCGACCTGACCAAGTCAATCGAAGTGGCCGCCGCCTTCTGGAAGACCAACGGACTGAACGAACTTGCCGACATCAACGACGCTGTGAAGGTATCACGCGCTGTGAACCGGGGCGACCCCAACGCGGCCGCCGCCGCCAATCACGAAGACCTGCGCATCGTTTGGACCGAAACCGCGCTGGCGGTAACCCAGAAGCCCTATACCTTTGCGCCGGTTCCGCGTGAGGACGCTATTCTCGCAGCGGCTGCCTCGCCAGAGACACCGTCACTCAAGCCGCTGAAGGTCGGCAGCAAGGGCCCGCGCGTGCGCGAACTCCAGCAGGACCTCGAAACCCTCGGCATCTCCACCGGCGGCGTGGATGGCGCCTTCGGTCAGGGCACGCGCCGGGCAGTGGTCGCCTTCCAGCACGAGAACGGCCTTGAGGTGACCGGCATTGCGGACGCCGCAACCGTCACCGCCATCGACAAGGCCGCCGACGATCCGTCGCGCACCCGCGTATCGACGCTCGACCGGACCAGTGCGCCGATCTTCGGGCCCGCCACGATCTGACAATCGGGGGGCCTTGTTCCTCGCAAGCCTTCGGCCTTTACTCCGGTGCAAAGAAACACCGGAGGAAACAGACAGATGCGCCTCAAGAGCCCGAGAATTCAGCCGCTCGCCGACAGCGAGCTGAGCAACGAACAGAAAGACGCGCTTGCCGCCCAGTTCGGCAGGGGCCCCGTCTTCAACATCTTCCGCACGCTCGCCCGCGCGCCGAAAGCCTACAAGGCGTTCGGGCGCTGGGGCGGCTACATCCTCTCCGACTATAACAGCCTCGCCCCGCGCGAGCGCGAACTCGTTATCCTGCGCGCCGGTTTCAACTGGAAATCCGGCTACGAATGGGCCCAGCATGTGCGCATCGGAAAGCAGTGCGGCCTGACGGACGAGGAGATCTCGCGCATCAAGGCCGGGCCGGACGCCCCCGGCTGGAGCGCGCTTGACGCGGCCCTGCTGCGCGCCGCGGACGAGCTGACCTGCGACGCCTTCATCACCGACAAGACCTGGGCGCAGCTCTCTTCGCTCACCGAGAAACAGCGCATGGACCTCGTCATGACCGTCGGCCAGTACACCCAGGTCTCGATGATGCTGAATTCCTTCGGCGTCCAACTCGACGATGACCTGACCCTCGACCCGGACCTCGCGAAACCGTGACGCTTCCCCAGCGTAAGGCTTGCTCCGGCGCGCCCGGAGTTTAGGTTCTGGTCCGGAACTTTCCCTCTTGGAGTCAAACGCTCATGTCGCTGCCGCCCATCCTTCAGAACCTGCGCATCCCGGTGATCGCATCCCCGCTCTTCATCATTTCGACCCCGGATCTCGTGATCGCGCAGTGCAAGGCCGGCGTGGTCGGCAGCTTCCCCGCCCTCAACGCACGCCCCGGCCCGGTGCTGCACGAGTGGCTGGACCGGATCACGACGGAACTGGCCGAATACAACCTGAAAAACCCGGACCGTCCGGCCGCGCCGTTTGCCGTCAACCAGATCGTCCACAAGACGAACAACCGCCTCGAGCACGACATCGAAGCCTGTGTGAAGTTCAAGGTGCCGGTCATCATCACCTCGCTCGGCGCCCGCAAGGACGTGAATGACGCGATCCACTCCTATGGCGGCATTGTTCTGCACGATGTGATCGATACGTTCTTTGCCAAGAAGGCGCTCGAAAAAGGCGCCGACGGCCTGATCGCCGTTTGCACCGGCGCCGGCGGCCATGCGGGTACGCTGTCACCCTTCGCGCTGATCCAGGAAATCCGGGAATTCTTCGACGGCCCGCTGGCGCTCTCCGGCTCCATCGCCAATGGCGGCGCCGTGGCTGCCGCGCTCGCGATGGGCGCGGACCTCGCCTATATCGGCTCCGCCTTTATCTCTTGCGATGAAGCGAATGCAACGGATGGCTACAAAGACGCGATCGCCCAGTACGGCGCTGAAGACATCGTTTACACCAACCTCTTCACCGGCGTGCACGGCAACTACCTGAAGCCGTCAATCATCGCGGCCGGCCTTGACCCTGACAACCTGCCTGAAAGCGACCCATCGAAGATGAACTTCGGCTCCGGCGGCAACTCCGAAGCAAAGGCCTGGAAGGACATCTGGGGCTGCGGCCAGGGCATTGGCGCCATCAAGGCCCGGATGCCGACGCAGGTGTTCGTGGACCAGCTCGTGCGCGAGTATGACGACGCGCGCGCCGCGCTCGCCAAGGGCCTCGGCTTCGTGCGCAAGCAGACAGTCACCGCCTGACATCTGCGACCATCCGCAGAGATGTAATCCTATCATCCCGGCGCGAGCCGGGATGACCCGTTCCGGCTCTCGATACGTCCGGTCTGAACGCCGGAAGGGTTGGTATAAATTGCGGCTTATCCCTCACTTTTGAACCCCTTCGGCGCTTCGGCGGCGGCTCGCGGCGGCGGATGCCCGGGCAGGCATCATCATGACGACCACCTTTGCGGCGGCGCCCTGGTGGTTCGGTGACCGGGGATAAAGGCGGGAGGTGGGTTGAGCTGGGACTGAGAGCCCGGCCCGACTTTTTGGGGCTGCGGGCAGGCCGGTTTCAAAGATGGAGGCATGCGCCGTATCCGCCGCGCGCGCCGGTGCTGGAATTTGCGCATCTTCCGGTCTAAGGCGAAGAGAAAAACCGGGAGGCAACATGGCGGATTTCATTCTCGTCATCGACGAAGGCACCACGTCCACGCGGGCGATTGTCTATGACCGCAATTTCCAGGAGGTCGCCCTCGCGCAGGAGGAGGTGGCCCTGCAATACCCCGCTGATGGCTGGGTCGAGCAGAAGGGCGAGGAGATCTGGTCGCGCACCCTGTCGGTCTGCCGGACGGTGATCGCCAAGGCTGGCGGCGCGGACCGGATCGCCGCCATTGGCATCACGAACCAGCGCGAGACGACACTCATCTGGGAGCGGACGACCGGCAAGCCCATCGCCCCGGCCATCGTCTGGCAGGACCGCCGCACCGCCGCTGCCTGCGACGCGCTCAAAGCAGGCGGCCATGAAGCCGCCGTTCAGGACGAGACCGGCCTGCTGCTCGATCCCTACTTCTCCGGCACCAAGATCGGCTGGATACTGAACAATGTGCCCGGCGCCCGCGCCCGCGCAGAAGCGGGTGAACTCGCGTTTGGCACGGTTGATGGTTTCCTGCTCTGGAACCTTACAGGCGGAAAGGTCCACGCCACCGACGTTACCAATGCGTCTCGCACGCTGCTCTATCGCCTCGGCCTCGGCAGCGCGGGTGGCTGGAGCGCCGGGATGGCGAAGATGCTGAACGTCCCGGCCTCGCTTCTGCCGTCCGTGAAACACAGCGCCGCGGACTATGGGGTTACTGACCCCGCCCTGTTCGGCCGCGCCATTCCGGTTTGCTCAATCCTCGGCGATCAGCAGTCGGCGCTTGTCGGCCAGGGCTGCCTTGCGCCCGGACAGGCGAAGGTCACCTTCGGCACCGGCGCCTTCCTCGTGGCAAACACGGGCGAAGTGCGCCCCGCCTCACAAAACCGCCTACTCGGCACGATAGGCTATGCTTTGCCCGGCGCGGCTGCGATGGCCCTCGAAGGCTCCATCTTCAACGCGGGCACGGTGATTAAATGGCTCCGCGATGATCTGGGGCTTATTCAGAGTGCGGAGCAAAGCGCGGCCGCCGCTGCCGGCCTGCCGGACAATGGCGGCGTCTATATGGTGCCTGCTTTCACCGGTCTCGGCGCGCCGCACTGGAACGCCGAAGCGCGCGGCCTCATTGCCGGGCTCACCCGCGCGGCCACCGCTGCGCATCTCGTCCGCGCGGGCCTTGAATCGGTCGCCTACCAGACGCACGACCTGCTCGCCGCCTTCGCAGGCGACGGCGCGCCGATTGCGGAACTTCGCGTCGATGGCGGCATGGTCGGAAATGATTGGCTGATGCAGTTCCTCGCGGATATCTGCGCGTTGCCGGTTCTGAGGCCAGATTACCGCGAAATGACAGCCCTCGGCGCTGCCGCTGCCGCAGCGATGCAGCTCGGCTGGATTGACGCGGCGGGTTGGGCGGCGCGGGCCGTTCCGGGTAAGCGTTTCGAACCGGCTATGGCCGCAGAGAAGCGCGCCAGCCTTCTGGAAGGCTGGCACGCGGCTCTTGCGCGGGCACTTTGATCAGAATGTGATCCGTGTACGGACGTACCAGTAGGCGCCGTTGAGGCCGATCGGCGATAGCACGTCGTAGGGCAGGGCATCAAAGTAGGCGATGTCCGCGCTCGAGCGGTCCGGATACTCGTCCAGAACGTTATTGCCGCCCGCTGCGATCTCGATGCCATCGTTCACTTGCCACGAAGCTTCGAGGTCAAGCTGCGTTTTGGCGCCGTAAGTCTGCTCCGGCTCGAAGCCGCCCCCGAAGTTGAAGATACGGGTGGTCTCGCCTTGACGGGTTGCGCGGGCCAGAAGGCCGAGGCGGCCGAGCGAGTATTCGGCCGAGCCGACAAGCCGGTCTTTCGGCGCCGCTGTCTCGATCGTGTTACGCTCCTCGACGCCGAGCACAACATAGCCCGGCACGAAACCGGCGTTCTGCTTGACCGCGCGCACCTGCGTTTCCGCAAGCGCATAGGCGAGCGAGAGATCAAGCTCGCCGGGGCCGGCATCTCCGGACCAGGTGCCGACGAACTCGGCGCCTTCGGTGCGGGTATCGGCACCGTTGGTAAAGACGGCCACGTCCGTCACGTTCGGGATGCCGGTCGCAGCAAGGATCCTGCTTTCGAAGCCGAAGTTCCGCTCACTGACGATGATGCGGTCGTCGACATCGATCCGGAACGCGTCCACGCTGAGCCCGAAATTGCCGAACTCGGCCGTGATGCCGGCGCTGAAGTTCACCGAGGTTTCCGGCTCAAGCTCAGGCGCGCCGAGCGCCTGACCGATGCGCGAGCCCGGCGCGACCGTGCGTACTGTGGTCAGGGCGCCGCCGGAGCCGAACGAGGTGGACGTGAACTGGAACGCGGTCTGCGAAAGCGACGGCGCCCGGAAGCTGTTCGAGACCGAACCGCGCAGGCCGATCACGTTGTTCACCGCGTATCGGGCGGCCACTTTGCCGGCGACGGCGTCGCCAGCATCGGAGTAGTTCTCGTAACGGCCAGCCAGGTCCAGCAGCAGGCCGGGCAGGGGTTCTGCCGAAAGTTCGGCGTAGATTGCGCCGACATCGCGCGAGACAGAGGCAGCATCGGCCGGGGAAAGGCCGATACCGGCCTGCGCCCCGATGCGTTTGCCCAAGGTTGCGGCGAGCGGGCCCACGGCATAAGCGGCCGGGTCACCCGCTTCGGTGCTGTAATCCTCATGGCGATACTCTACACCGGCGGCGATGGTGCCGAGGGTGATCTCGCGCGAGGCGTCGAAGTTCAGCACGACCTGCGAATTGTTGAAGGTGGCCGAGCGGAACGAGGTGGGCGAAGCCGAGCCGAGGGACGGGTTGGCGGAGTTGCGCACACCCGCTTCGAATTCGTTCTCGCCGTAGTTCACGCTGGCGTCCCAGCTCCAGCCGGCGGTTTCGCCCTGGAGACCGGCGACGAGGCTGATGTCGGTATTGTCGTTGGTCGTGATCGGGCGGTAGCCAGACGGATAGAGTCCCGGCACACCGGCCGGGCCGTCGGGGTAGCGGTAGAAGGCAGCGCCTTCGCCTTCGCGGTCATTGTAGGTCGCAAAGCCATAGGCGGTGAGGCCGGCGCCGATTTCGACTTCGCCATTGGCCCAGAGGTTGAGGTCGGTCACGTCCGGATCGCCCGGACGATAGAGGCCGGGGCGGCCGGCGAAGGTACGGTTCAGCGCGCTGTCGGGCTCAACGCCGAAAATGAAGGCAAACTGGTTGATCGAGCCGCCGCGAGAGGTGTTGCCGCGGTCGCGGTAGTCGGCGCCGACCTGGATGAAGCCGTTTTCGCCGAGGGTGAAACCCCTGGAGACGCCAATGCTGTAGGTCTGGCCGTCTTCGAGCGTTTCGCCGGCCGGTTCGAAATCCGTGCGGTGGAAGCCGTAGCTGGCATTCAGTTCGCCCGGCGCATCGCCGTCCTTGAGGATCACGTTGATGACCCCGGCCACGGCGTCCGAGCCATATTGCGCGCCGGCGCCGTCGCGCAGCACTTCGATGCGCGAGATCGACGAGAGCGGGATGGAGTTGAAGTCCACCGGCGTTGTGCCCCGGCCGATCTTTGCATCAAGGCTGACGACCGATGTCGTGTGGCGGCGCTTGCCATTGACGAGGACCAGCACCTGGTCCGGGTTCAGGCCGCGCAACTGGCCGAAACGGACCACGTCCGTGGATGACGAGTTCGACTGACGGGAGAAGCTGAAGGCGGGGACGAGGGTCTGCAAAGCCGAGCCAAGCTCGCCGCCGAGCGTGGCGGAGCTTGCAATGTCATCAGCGTTGACGACGTCCACGGGCACCGTGCTTTCAAGAACGGTGCGCCCATCCGTCCGGGTACCTGTCACGATCACCGTCTCGGCGCGCACATCGCTGACCGCTTCCTGCGCACTGGCCAGCGGGGCTGGGCCTGCGAGGAAAAGCGCGGTGGCGGCGAGCGCCGAACTTGAGATGAGGTGTTTTCTGAATTTCGTCATTGGCGTTCTGCTCCATGCGGGTCTGGCGCGCAAACTAGTGCTTTATTCGGCTCATACGATTGGCTCCCGCTCAAGCCTTTGTTTAGGCTTGCTAATTGACGGATCGGCAAGGGGCATGTCCCTGCTATGCTGCAGCCTGCCCAGGAGAAATGATGAATTTGCCCGGCCCCCCGTCTGAAACCCCCGCGCCGGGCGGGGCGGGCACGGCTATCCGGCGGCACAAGTCGGCGGCTTACGTGGCGATCGTCACGGTCGGGATGGTCGTTGGCGCCGGCATCTTCAAGTCGCCTGCGCTCGTCGCCTCCAATGCGGGGTCCGAAGCTGCTGTCTATATCCTCTGGACCATCGGCGGGCTGATCTCGCTGGCCGGCGCGCTCTGCTACTCGGAACTTGCCACGGCCTTTGCGCACCCCGGCGGGGACTATCATTTCCTCGAGCGCGCCTTCGGACGGCGCTTCGCCTTCCTGTTCGCCTGGGCCCGGCTCGCCGTCATCAACACTGGCGCGATTGCACTGCTTGGCTTCGTGATCGGGGATTACATGAACCGGGTCCTGGATCTCGGGCCTCTCGGCCCGGCGATCTATGCCTTCACCAGTGTGCTCATCGCGACCGCTCTCAAACTGCGCCGCGAAGGCGAGGCCAGCGACAGCGCGATGGTCGCGCTCGAGATGCTGGGGCTGCTGACCCTCGCGGCGGCGGCGGTCTGGCTTGAGGTGCGCGCCATCGCGCCGGCCGATCCGGGCGAGGGCGCGGCCCCGACGCTGGGCGGGCTCGGCTACGGGCTGGTATTCGTGCTGCTGGCCTTCGGCGGCTGGACAGAATCGGCGACGCTGTCAGCCGAGGTCAGGGACGGCGAACGCGGCATGGTGAGGTCCTTGATCCTTGCCATTGCGATCATCACCGGGCTCTACCTTTTGACCGCCTGGGCCATGTTGCGAGGTCTCGGCCTCGACGGGCTTGCCGGCTCCGACGCGCCCGCCGCTGACCTGATGGACCGTGCATTCGGACCGCAGGCGGGCCTCGTGCTGGCGATCGGCGTGGTCGCCGCGGCGTTCACGTCTCTGAACGCGACCATCATCGTCGGTGCGCGGACGACTTTTGCCGCCGCGGCGGCGATCCCATCCCTCCGCTGGGCCGGGCGCTGGAATGAACGCACCCGGAGCCCGCGCAACGCGATCCTGCTGCAAGGCGTAATTTCGCTGGCCCTTGTCGGGCTCGGCGCGGCCTATCAGGGTTTCCAGACCCTCGTGGACTATACCGCGCCCATCTACTGGATGTTCCTGATCGCGAGCGGCTTTGCCCTCATCCGTCTCCGGTACAAGTTCCCCGATCAGCCCCGGCCGTTCCGAGTGCCGCTCTATCCGGTCCTGCCGCTGGTCTTCACGCTGACGAGCGGCGCGATGCTTGTCTCCGCCATCCTTTATGTGGGGGCGGGGGCCTGGTTCGGGATTGCGGTGCTCGCGGTGGGGGCGATGTTGCTGGTGTGGTTGAGGCCCGGTCGTCAGGCGCCTTGAGTTTGGCGGCTGCTTTTCGCCGGGGACAGTCATACGCGCAATCGGCGCCCACCGGCATCGTGGTTCCAGGCCCCGGAGGTTCGCTTTTCCTCCGCCGTGCGCCCAGGAGTTGTCTGCAAAACACACAGCGCCAGCGCAGCGTGTTTGCAATCCTCAAATGGCTTCAAGTTCAAACGTCAGCCCGGCATGGGTCTGCAGCCGCTGGATCAGTCTGTCGCCCATGAGCGTGGCCGGTGTCCAGAACCCGCCCGCGGTGCTTTCCGGCACGTCCCTGGCAAGGCAGGCAGCGGCCTGTGCGAGCATCTTTGCCGTGGACCCATAGCCAGGGTCGCGGTCGCCGGTTACCCGGCATCTGATCTTTTCGCCCTGCGGTGTCGTTCCGCAGAAGACCAGATCGTATTCGCCGCCCAGCTGTTGTTCTTCGCTTGGCCCTTCGCCCGGCTTGGGAAGGACAAGGTTTTCGAGGAGCCAGCGCGTGGGCGCGAAAGCGAGGCCGATCACCGCGCCGGCCATGCCCCAGCTGATCGCTCTCGCTGCGCGCTTTCCGCTGGCGCCTTCGCCGGACACCATCGCTTCTTCATACAGAAAGCCGGTGCCATAGCTGTTATTGCTCAGTGCATTGGAACGATGCACGACGCGCGCATTGATGGCCGCCATGATGAAGGGCGCGGTCCAGCTCTTGTACTCCTCGTCATAAGCCATCTTCACCTCGGGCTGCCGGGCCGTAAAACCATGGCCTGGCGGGCACAGGCTGTAGGGGTCCTTCAATTGCGCGCGCAGCTCGGCATCTCCCGATGCTTCCTTGACCATATTGATCATGCTGGCGATCGTCCCCCCGGAGGCACCGCCCTTGATCTTCGCGACCCGCATGTTGATCCGGTTGCAGGTCTGGCCGAACTTTTTCATTGCCTGCTGCTGAAGAAAATGGACGCCCAGGTCCGAAGGAATGGAGTCAAACCCGCAACAGTGAACGATCCATGCGCCGCTCTGCCTGGCGGCGTGTTCGTGGCGCGCCTGCATCTTTCGGATCCATTGCGGCTCGCCTGTGAGGTCGCAATAATGGGTTCCGGACGCCGCACAGACCTTTACCAGCGTGTCGCCATAAAGCGCGTAAGGCCCGACGGTCGATACGATGACTTTGGTTCGTGCGCACATGGCCTGCAGCGCCGCTTCATCGCTGGCATCGGCGACAAGCATTTCGATGCCTGACAATCCGATGTCCTTACTGAGTTTCTCCAGTTTGCTTCGCGAGCGCCCGGCGATAGCCCATCTGATCGTTGCGTCCCCGAATTGCTCAGACATGTAGCGGGTCATGATCTGCCCCACGAAACTGGTCGCGCCGTAAATAATGATGTCGAAGGTCTGATCTGTCATTTGGGTCTCTGAACGGTTAGCGTCCCTGGGGGGGGGCGGTGTGAATTCGACCTGAGGAAGGTCATAGCGGGCTAATCTGTCGAGGTTGTGGTTGCGAAACTCAACCAGAAGGACCGGACACGATGGGACAGATTGGCTTTATTCGAGCTGATTGACCAGAGCGGCCCGCGGACCCCGGCGCGCGGGGGAGAGAGCGTTAAACCGCCGGTTCGTTGAAGCGTTCCGCTTCGGCGACGGATCGCAAGCAGGTCAATATCACCCGCAGGCTGACAGATCCGCAGTTACTTCCAGTGATCAGGAGCATGGCCCGGTTCTTGCTGGCTGATCTGTTCGCTGGACCAGCCAAATCGCAGGCCAGGAAGGATCTGACTGATGCCGCTATCCTTATACCCCCGTTCAGCCTGCCTGGCAGCCGTGATCCTGCTCGGTCCGGCCACTGCCCTGGCGCAGACAGGGGCTGGCGAACGCCTGTATGAAGGGCGCGCGGCAGTTTCGTCCTTGCCCGGGGATGTTTTTATTCCCCCGGTCCTGACCATTCCTCAAGGTTGGCGCGAACATCCCACATCCGACGGCCGGCTGGTGCTGATCGGGCCGGACGGGTTCAGCATGATCATTGCTTTCCGGGACACTGTTTCACTGAAGGCAGCGACCGAACGTCTGGGCCAGCCGATCGACATCTCGGCCGGGGTCAGCCTGAGCCCCAGGTTCCTGCCGAAAGCCGAAGGAGATAAGGTCTGAAACGCTCCCAAATTCTCCCTCACGCGGAGCTGGAATTTTCGGCCTCTTTTCGACCGGTCGGG
>CAMEDD010000032.1 GCA_945913285.1 Candidatus Sulfopaludibacter sp. SbA3 | reverse complement strand
GTGGCCACGCGGTAGCCGTCCGACAGCTGCAGCGCGTCGAGCAGGCGCAGCACCTCGTCGAAGTTTCGTCCGACACTCGGCGGATAAATGATCGAGGCGCGGATCTTCTTGTCGGGGTCGATCACATACACCGCCCGGACCGTAACCTTGGGGTCGGCGTTCGGGTGGATCATGTTGTAGAGCGTGGCGACTTTCCGGTTCGCGTCGGCGATCATCGGAAAGTTCACGGCGGCGCCTTGCGTGTCCTCGATGTCTGCGCTCCAGGCCGCATGATGCTCCAGCGTGTCCACCGAAATCACCAGGGCTTTGGCGCCGCGCCTGGCGAACGCGTCCTTCAGCCTGGCGGTGTAGCCGAGTTCCGTGGTGCAGACGGGCGTGAAGTCGGCCGGGTGGGAGAAGAAGATCACCCAGTCCTTGCCGACCCAATCGTGGAAGCGGATGCGGCCAACGGTCGTATCGGCTTGGAAGTCCGGCGCCGTATCTCCGATCAAAAGGGTCATTCGCGCGTCCTGTCTCTTGATTTATGCCCTGAAACTAGTGCCTAACGAGGCCCGAACAACCACAGCTGCCTGAAGCCGCCGATAAGAAATCCTCAATGCCGCCGGGGAGTGGTGTGTCCATGAAACGCCTCATCCTGATGCGCCACGCCAAGACCGAGCCCTGGTCCGAGGGGATAGATGATTTCGGCCGCGCGCTGATCCCGCAGGGGCACGATGATGCCAAACGCATGGCCGAGGAACTGGTGGCGCTGGGCTGGAGCCCGGAACGCATCCTGGTGTCGAGCGCTCGCCGGGCCCGGGAGACATGCGCCGAAGTCGCCGCCGTTGTGTCCGGCGAGAAGGTGCGGCCCATGGAATCGCTTTACCTGACCGGCGTGAGGGGCATCGCCGAAGCCGTGACGCAGAACGACCGCGCGGCCACCTTGATGGTCATCGGGCACAATCCCGGCCTGCATGATTTCGCTCTCTCAATCCTGCGCGAAGGCGGCGCCCTGGACCATCAGGCCTCGCTCAGGCTGAACGAAAAATTCCCGACGAGCTGCGCGGCCCTCTTCGAAGCAGACAAAGACGTTGTGTTCCAGCCCTCCAGCCTGCGGCTGGTGCGTGTTTTGCGGGCCAAGGATTTCCGGGACGGCGACGACGCCTAGACCGCATGCAAATCCGCCCCCGCCAGGCGGGCGGGGGCGGCAGGTTGCACGAGGCGCAGCGGCGTCAGAGAGGGCGGATCACCGCGCCTGCGCAGGGCCGGACCAAGTGGCGGGACTTAGTCCCGGTTGGCGTGCACTTCGGTAAGGTTTGCATTGCCGATGGCGCGGACCGTATTCGACAGCGTGCGCTCGTTGCAGGCGCCGATCGTGAACGACCGTCCATATTTCAGGTCTTCGAACTCGGCGTCGCAGCGCTCGGCCACCTGCTGCTTGAGGCTGTCATATTCTTTCTCGGCACCGGCCGGCGTGGCGAGGTTTGCTTTCACCACGTCTACTTCCATGCGGAACGTGCTGGTGGCGGCGAAGGCCGGCGCGGTCAGGGTGGTGAGCGCGAGGGCGGCGGCGATGAGGCTGCGGGACATGAGGTGTTTCCTTACTTTGAGGTTTGTCTTGGGTGCGAGCGCGGCCGGGTCAGGGGCGGTCCGGCGGCGCTCCGGCTTTGGCTACGCGTGCGGCGCGTAGCGCTTGTGTCGACGGCAGGGGGCCTGGAGGTCGAAGGGGTCTCTCGCACCTGGCCGGGGGGATAGGTGCGGGGGACATGATCAATTCTCCGAAATGCTGGTTGGCGTGTCCGTTTTGTCCTTGGCGGGCTCATCCCGTCGCCGACACAGGTTTCATACCTCAAGATTTATTGTTTTACAATATTAAATTATTGAAAAAAAATATACATTAGAAAAATCAAGGGCGTAGCTTCATCGAATAACAATATATGGCGCCTGTCCGGGCGCCTCTCCATCGCATATCGATGTTCAATAAGGAGTCGTCAGCGGGCTGAGCGGCAGCGATCCGAGCAGAATCGGACCTCGTCCCAGACCTGTTCCCATTTCTTGCGCCAGGTGAACGGACGCCCGCACCGGGCGCAGATCTTCACCGGCAGGTCGGCTTTGGCGATAGCTTTGCCGCTGCCGGCCTTACGAGGCATGGGCGCCGCCGGAGACAAGGCCGAGATCAAGCGACAGCTGGCTCGACGGCGCGGCCTTGCGGTCCGTGCGCGGGCTGGCGGGGCGGCGGCGTTGGCCCGTGGCCTTGATGCCCGAACGGCGGCTGCCATGCCGGGACTGGATCTCGTCGGACGCCGCCGCATGGCCGGGTCCGCGGCGCACGGCGGCGATCCTTGTGCGGGCTTCTTCGGCTGCGGCCATATGGTCCACCATTCGCATCGGGTAAGTCTGACCCAATACGATGCCCGCAGCGGAAAGGATTTCGGGCCGGGCTTCCCAGGGCGCATGCAGGAACTCGTCCGGCAGCTTCGCGAGCTCCGGCACCCAGCGCCGGATGAAGACACCCTCCGGGTCCTGGTCGCGCGATTGTTTCACCGGATTGTAGATGCGCGGTGTGTTGATACCCGTTGTGCCCGACTGCATTTGCGCCTGCGGATAATGGATGCCGGCCTCGAAATCGGTGAACCGCGCGGCGAGCCGTTCGGCGGGCACTTTCCAGTCGAGCCACAGATGATGCGCAGCAAATCCCATCGTCATGGCGCGCATCCGGAAGTTCAGCCAGCCGGTCGCTTTCAGCGAGCGCATGCAAGCATCGAGGAAGGGAAAGCCTGTGCGCCCTTCGATCCAGGCTTCGAGGCGCGGATCATTTCCGTCGGGACGGGGGCGCAGACCGTCATATGCCGGATTGAGGTTGCGGCTTTCGAGCGAGGTCTGATCCTCGAGCTTCTGGATGAAGTGGCAGTGCCAGTATAGGCGCGAGATGAAGCTGTCGATCGACGCCGCAAAGGCAGCATCGCCCTGCACCGCCTGCTGGTCACGGGCCCGGCGCGCAGCCTGCCAGGCTTCGCGCATCGACAGCGTGCCGAAGGCAAGGTGAGGCGAGAGGCGCGAGCAGGCTTCAGCGCCGGCCAGCGGGCTCGACATGTCTTTCCGGTAGGTGCGTCCGCGCGCCTCCAAAAAGGAACGCAGACATTCGACGCCGGCCGTGCGCCCGCCTGTCTGGCGATCCGGGCAGTCGTCAACGCCGAGCGCAAAGTCTTCGGCAATCGGCCAATGGGGTGCGGGCAGGGCGGGAGACAGGATGCGCTCCGGCGCCTTCGCGCGCGGCTCCGACATGCGCTGTTGCCACCGCGCGGCCCAGCCGTCGCGGGATTTCAGGCCGCGCACGACGCCGTGCTGAGCCTGTTCACGCGCAGCGACACCGGCGTTGCGCGCCCAGCGGCGTACGGCGCGGTCCCGGTCGAAGGTCCATTGCAAACCGGTCTCCTCATGTGCGTGAATCGCTGCGAGGCCGTACGCCCGGTGCAGCGCCGATAAGACATCGGCAGCCGCGCCCGTGCGAACCAGCAGGCGACTGCCGCGGGCCTGAAGCGCCGCGTCCAATTCGCGCAGCGACTCGATCAGGAAATCGAACTGGCGGCGTGAATGCTCCGGCAGCGCCCAGTAGCCGGGCTCAAAGATGAAGAGTGGAATCACCGGCGCACCACTGGCGACCGCGGCGAGCAGCGGCGCGTGGTCGTGGACCCGGAGGTCGCGTTTGAACCAGACGAGGTGAATTCCGGACATGGAACAAACATAGAACATAAGGGATAGCCCGGCAAGCCTTCGCAGCAGGCTGGACCTGACAGGCCTCCCCGCTAATATAGGACATAACTTGAGGGAGGCCGCCATGACGATTGCGATTGTCGGCGCCGGTATGGCCGGTCTGTCGGCGGCGGAAGTGCTGAGGGGGCGGGGCGAACACGTCCGCTTGTTTGACAAAGGGCGCGGCGCAGGCGGCCGGATGGCCACACGCCGGACAAGCTTGTTCGGAACAGATATAACTTTCGATCATGGTGCGCAGTATTTCACGGCGCGTTCAGATGGCTTCCGCGCAGCCGTTTCGAGCTGGCTGGATGCAGGGGTTGCCGCGCCCTGGAACGAAGACAGCGCGCCCGCCTCTGCGCCGCACCGCTATGTCGGCGCGCCGGGGATGAACAGCATCCTCAAGGCTATGGCCGCGCCGCTGGACGTCTCCTGGGGCGCCGAAGTCAAAAGCCTCGAAGGTGGACCGTCCGACTGGCGGCTTCGGTTTGCGGACGGATCTGCCTCCGGCAGTTTCAAGAAGGTGATCGTTGCAGTTCCGGCCGAGCAAGCGGCAGTCCTGCTGGCAGACGCTGTGCCCGAATTGGCAGCGAGCGCGCGCAAGGTGCGCTCGGAGCCCTGCTGGTCTGCGATGCTTGCCTATGAACAGCCGACCGGCATCGTTAGTCTGAGCTTTGAACCTGAAGATGGGCCGCTCAGCTGGACCGCGCGCAATTCGTCGAAGTTTGGCCGCACTGACGCCGAGACCTGGGTGCTGCACGCGCGGCCGGACTGGTCGCGTAAGTACCTTGAAGCCAAGCCGGAGGCTGTTGCCGCGCATCTTGTGGAATCCTTCCGTGAACAGACGGGCGCCGGCGCGCCTGAATTCTTTGAGGCGCATCGCTGGCGTTATGCGAGGGTGGCCGAGCCGCTGGGTGTCCCTTTCCAGCTTGATGCCGCTGCCGGCATCGGCACCTGCGGCGACTGGCATCTCGGCGCACGGGTCGAAGCGGCCTGGACGAGCGGCCGCTTGCTGAGTGCGGAATTGTTGCGTTAGAGGCGTCAATCTCAGGTTTTGCGAAAAACCTGTTCGGAAGATGTGGGCCGGCCGCATGGCGGCGGACGGGGACGGATTCTTCGAGCGGCCCGGAAGCCCTTCCGCGAACAGCCTCAGCACGCGTCAGCCGGACCGCCGCCCGGCGCATGCTGCCGCCTTCGGCCTATTGCAGCGCATACCGGGGAAATCTGCGGCGTAAACGCTCAGCGCCGGGCAACGTGAGGCGTTCGGGCGCATCTTCGGCTTGGCCGGCGCATTCTACTTCGGCTCTGTCCTTCTGTTCAGGGCCTGGCTCCACGTTGCTGGCATTTGTTCCGCGGCAGAACCCACCAGGTGGCCGCCCGAGGCTGAGGAGGGCTGGCCGGTCTACACGCTGCTCATCGCCCTCAGGGTTGAAGCCGATACGGCGCTGCAACCGGCCGCTCCAGAGTATCGCCATGGTGCGGGCTCTATACGGCCGCGCGAAATGCCCGCACGTCTGGGCCAAGACGCCGCGCAAGCTGGCCGGGCGGCCCCGGACCCTGCTTCTGACGCCGCGTGACCGCTTGGCGGAACGGGCGGCCAAGACTAAGCTTGCGCGAAGCCTATCATTTTAAGGAGTGAGCCGATGGCCTACGACAATGCCGAGCAACTCGAAGAATTCCGTCTCGAGACGCGCAAATGGCTGGAGGAAAACTGCCCGCCCTCAATGCGCACGCCGATGCCGGATGACGAATTGGTCTGGGGCGGGCGCAGCGCCGTGTTCAAGAACGCTGAGTCCAAGGTCTGGCTCGACCGGATGGGCGAGAAGGGCTGGACCTCGCCGGAATGGCCAAAGGAATATGGCGGCGGCGGCCTCAGCCGCGCCGAGGCCCGCGTGCTCGAGCAGGAATTGCGCCGCATCAAGGCGCGTCCGCCGCTTTTCTCGTTCGGCCTCTGGATGTTCGGCCCCGCGCTGCTGGAGTTCGGCAACCACGAGCAGAAGCTGCGCTTCATCCCGGACATTCTCAAAGGTAAGACCCGCTGGTGCCAAGGCTATTCGGAACCGGGCGCCGGCTCGGACCTCGCAGGCCTTCAGACGCGGTGCGAGGACAAAGGTGATCATTACCTGATCAACGGGCAAAAGGTCTGGACCTCCTACGCCGACAAAGCCGACTGGATCTTCTGTCTCGTTCGCACCGATACGTCGACCAAGCATGAAGGCATCAGCTTCATTCTGTTTGACATGAAGAGCCCCGGCGTCGAGGCCCGGCCGATCCAGCTGATCTCCGGCGAGAGCCCGTTCTGCGAAACCTTCTTCACCGACGTGAAAGTTCCGAAAGACCAGCTCGTCGGCAAAGTGAACGGCGGCTGGGAAATCGCGAAGCGCCTGCTGCAGTTCGAACGCTCCTCCATCTCGGCTGGCGGCTTTGGCGGCACGGGTGGCTCGGGCATTCTCGGGCCGGAAGACTATGCCAAGCAACACATCGGCACGGACGAGTCCGGCCGCCTGACGGACGGTGACCTGCGCGGCCGCATCACCGATCACAAGATGTATGCGAAGGCTTTCTCGCTGACTGTTCAGCGCCAGACCGAACAGGCGAAAGCCGGTCAGGCCGTCGGCCACACGGCTTCGATCCTGAAATACGCCGCCGCCAAGATGAACCAGGACCGGCACGAACTGCTGATCGAGGCGCTCGGCACGGAAGGTCTCGGCTGGGAAGGTGAGGGCTTCGACAAGGGCGCGAAGAAAGTCACACGTCAGTGGCTGCGCTCGAAAGGCAACTCGATCGAGGGTGGCACGTCCGAGATCAACCTCAACGTCATCGCCAAGCGCGTGCTCGGCCTCAAGGAGCACCAATAGCCATGTCGTTCATCCTGACGGAAGACCAGGATATGCTGCGCGAGACCGCGCTGTCCTTCGTGGCCGGCGAACTGCCAGTGTCGCACCTGCGCGCGCTGCGCGACAAGGGCGCCAATGGAAACGATGCGGCGACCCGCAAGAAACTGGCGGAGCTCGGCTTCTTCGGCGTGATCATTCCGGATGAGCCGGGCGCGGATACCTTCGGTCTGGTGGGCCTCGGGCAGATCCTCGAAGCGCAGGGCCGCACGCTCGCCGCAACGCCGCTGCTGCAGACGGCGCTGATTGCGGCTTCGGCTCTGCAACTCGGCGGCACACCGGCGCAGAAGGCCGAATGGCTGCCGAAAATCGCTGCCGGCGAGGCAACCTTTGCGCTCGCGCTTGACGAGTCGGCGCACTTTTCGCCCTACAGCGTCGCGACGGAGGCTGAGCGCAATGGACAGGGCTTCACGCTCAACGGCTTGAAGAAATATGTTCCGGATGCGCACTATGCCGACATGCTGGTCGTGGCGGCGCGCACCTTTGGCGAAGCCGGTGACCGCCACGGTATCAGCCTGTTCCTCGTGCCGCGCGGCGCCAAGGGCGTGGGCATCCAGACGCTGAATACCGTCGACAGTCACGGCGCGGCGCATGTCAGTCTCGATGATGTACACGTGCCCGCCTCGGCCTTGCTTGGTCCGGCGGATGAGGGCGCGGACATTCTCGATCCGGTTCTCGACCGCGCGGCGATCGGCCTTGCCGCCGAAATGCTAGGCTCGGCGCAGGCCGCGTTCGACATGACGCTCGAGTACCTCAACAACCGCAAGCAGTTCGGCCAGCTGATCGGCTCGTTCCAGTCACTGCAGCACCGCGCCGCGAAAATGTTCGTGGAGCTTGAGATGATCCGCTCCTGCGTCGCAGCGGCGCTCAGCGCAGCGGACGCCGGCAAGTCGGATGTGGCGGAGCTTGCCAGCCTCGCGAAAGCGAAGGCGGGCGAACTGGCGCATCTCGTCTCGAACGAATGCGTGCAGATGCATGGCGGCATCGGAATGACGGATGCAGCTGAGCCCGGCTTCTTCATGAAACGTGCCCGCGTTCAGGAGGCGCTATATGGCTCGGCGAGCTGGCACCGTGACCGATATGCAAAACTCAACGGATACTGATCCGCCTGCGGACGAAAAGTCAAAGCGCCGGAGTCCAACTCCGGCGCCCTTTTTTTGACGCCTGCAATCCGGTTTGCCCATGCTGCTTGGTGCGTTGATCGGAGGCGGTTGCCGCCCGCGGTGGCAACGCAGCCGCTCCCTGCCGTCACGGCCATCTCGGGCGTCTGCGTCGAGGCCAGGCAGGCCAAGGGCGCAAATAGCGAGGGCGCCGGCGGCGGCAATCTGGGCTGCGGGATCCATCGGTTCTCTCCGTCAGAGAGTTCAGCAGTTTCCGGAAGCCGGCAAACTCCAGCTTGAACGGGCTGTGCAACCCGCTCCGTCGCGGGTTGCCGCGCAAAGCACCTTCCGCAAACGCAAAAAGCGCCGGAGTTTTGCTCCGGCGCTTTCGGCGTTCAGTTTCCGCTTTCTATGGCTCGATCTGGTAGATCATGCAGACGCTGGCCGAGACCGATTGTTTCATGTCGTCGGAAGGCAGGTTCAGCGCGTCGATATCTGCCTGGGTGATCGTCACCTGCTGACCACCCACCATACCCGAGGCGACCGGGGCGGGCGCCGACGGTGCTGGGGGCGCCGCCATGGCGTAGGTCTTTTCATAATAATCATAGTCATTGCCGGACTGCGAGGACCAGTTGCCAAGGCAGGGGCCGCTGCCTTCCTGCACCACCATCAGTTTGCCGAGGCGCCCGCCGCTCGCCTTTGCGGCCGCGGCAGCGCGCGCGGCTCCGTCCTTGACGGCGCTTTCGTAGGCTTCGCGGTTTAGTTCCGTCGTGCGCTCCAGGTAGGTCGAGAGGCCCGACGAGTTTTCCGGGCCAAGCGCCAGCGCGCCAGCGCGGGCCTTGCCAGCTTTGGAGACATCCTCGACGACAACACTGAGGCTGACACGGGCTTCATAGGCCCGGATCTTGTCGGAGCGCTCATTGTCGATCCGGTTGCCGTCTTTGTCCCTGTACTGTTCATAAAGCGCTGTGACGCTGACCGAGGACTGGATGATCGAGTCCTTGCCGGCAGCATTCTTGATCGTGTCATAGGCAAGGCGTCCGCGCTCGACGGCGAGCTTCATCGCGTCCTTCGAATCCTTGTCCGTCTCGAGATAGGTGACTGAGAACGAGGCACGGTTGGGTGCAACCTGCATTTCCGAACGGCCGAGCGCTTCGATCACCGGAACGCGTGTCCAGTACGGCGTCGTGAAGGCCTGGTTCTGGAAGTCAGGGCCGCCTTGCGCGAAGGCTGGCAGAAGCGCCGAGACCGCGCACGCGGCGGTTAGGCCACCCGCGATACGGCTGGCGAGAGAGCGGATTGTCATGTTGAACCCCAAAATCAGTTGTTGGTTGTCTGCTGCAGTCGTTGCTGCAACGTGCTGACTATCAACGACTTATTGTGGCGGCACAATGACCGCGCGGGCGCCTCAGGCGTTCGCTTCCGATTGCAGCAGCGTGTAGCGCTCGATGCCGATCCGCTCAATCAGGGCGAACTGCTTCTCGAGGTAGTCAACGTGCTCTTCCTCGTTGTGGAGGATCTTCCCGAACAGGTCGCGGCTGACATAGTCGCGCACCTTCTCGCAATGCTCCATCGCGTCCCGCAAGGCGGGAATGGCGATTTGCTCCATCGCCATGTCGCAATTCAGCACTTCCTCGACGCTCTCGCCGATGTGTAGCTTGCCGAGGTCCTGCAGGTTCGGCAGGCCGCCAAGGAACAGGACGCGCTCGATCAGCCAGTCGGCATGGTGCATTTCCTCGATCGATTCGTCGTGCTCGTGCTTGGCGAGCTTCGAGACGCCCCATTCCTTCAGCATCCGCGAATGCAGGAAGTACTGGTTGATCGCGGTGAGCTCGTTCTTCAGGGCGAGATTGAGGAACTCGATGACTTTCTTGTCGCCTTGCATGGGTTGATCCTGTCGTCCGGGAGGTTGTGGTGTAAGCTCACTATATAGGCGAGCGGACGAAGGGAAGCAATGAAAAGTCCAATAAAATCAGTTGCGTATGATAGTGAGACACACTTGCAAATGCGCGAGCTGACCGTTCCTGCAAGAACCGGCAGTGATCGGAATGTCAGGAGATCGCGGGGGGGGCGGCCGCGCTATTCGGCAGCCAGCATCGGGTTTTGCGGAACGCAGCGGTCCACATGATCGGCAATCATTTCGCCGATCATCGCGGTGCACTTCCCGCAATTGATCTTGCACCCGTGATGCGCCTGGACGGCGCGGGGGCTGCGCGCACCGGCACTGACGGCGTCCTTCACGGAGCGGCAATTGATGCGGTTGCAGACGCAAATGATCATGAGAACCATTTGCAGGACTTGCGAATGAGTGTCAATCGAAGTTTGTGGTCAAAGCCTGCGCAGGGTGCAGAGTTTTCCGCGCCCCGTCGCCCGCCGCCAGCGGCTTTGCTTGACGCCCCCCGGCCCCGCCTCTAGGTCCGCCGCTTAACCATGATGCAGCCGGCAGACACAAGATGACCGAACTCTCCACGCTTGCCCAATCCGCAAAGGCCTGGCCCTTTGAACTGGCGCGCGCGCTGGAAAAGCGCGTGGCGGAGCAGATCAAGGCGGGCGAGCGCAGCGCGGATGCGCCGGTGATCTTCGAGACCGGATATGGTCCCTCGGGCCTGCCGCATATCGGCACGTTCGGAGAAGTCGTGCGCACGACGATGGTGCGCAACGCCTTTGAAGTGCTGGCAGGGGGCAAGTACAACACCCGCCTGATCTGCGTCTCCGACGACATGGACGGCATGCGAAAGGTGCCTGACACGGTGCCGAATCCGAAGGCGCTCGAAGCCTACCTGCAGATGCCGCTGACGGCCGTGCCGGACCCGTTCGGCACGCACGCCTCCTATGGCGCGAACATGAATTCGCGCCTGTGCGCCTTCCTCGACCAGTTCGGTTTCCAGTACGAGTTCCTGTCGGCAACCGATTGCTACAAGTCCGGCCGTTTCGACGCGATGCTGCTGCGTGCGGCAGAGAAGTATCGTGAGATCATGGCCGTCATGCTGCCAACGCTTGGGCCGGAGCGGCAGGCGACGTATTCACCCTTCTTGCCCATCAGCCCCAGCACCGGCCGCGTGCTCTATGTGCCGATGAAACATGTGGACGCGGCAAAGGGCGAGGTGACGTTCACGGATGAAGACGGCCGCGACGTGATGCTGCCCGTGACGGGCGGCGCCGTAAAAATGCAATGGAAGCCCGACTTCGGCATGCGCTGGGCCGCGCTCGGTGTTGATTTCGAAATGTTCGGCAAGGACCACCAGGCAAACGCACCGATCTACTCAAAGATCGCCCATATCCTGGGTCACCGTCCGCCTGAGCAATACGTGTACGAACTTTTCCTGGATGAAAAAGGCGAGAAGATTTCGAAGACGAAAGGCAATGGCATATCGGTGGAGCAGTGGCTGGCCTATGCGCCGGACGAAAGCCTTTCGCTCTACCAGTTCCAGAAGCCGCGCGTGGCCAAGAAGCTCCACTTCGACGTGATCCCCAAGGCGGTCGATGAGTACCTGACCTTCCTCGCAAAGTATCCGTCCGAGGCGCCCGCCGCCCAGCTCGAGAATCCGGTCTGGCACATCCATTCGGGCCGCCCGCCGCAATGGTCGAGCCCGGTTTCGTTCGCGCTGCTGATGAACCTGGTGGCCGTGGCGAACCCGACCGATGTCTCGCAGCTCTGGGCCTACATCACCCGCTATGCCCCGGGCACCTCGCCGGAGACGCATCCGCTTCTCAACGAGCTTGCGGGCTATGCGATGCGCTATTACAGCGACTTCATCCTGCCCGCGAAAACCTTCCGTGCACCGACGGACCGGGAGCGCGCCGCGATGGCCGCTCTTGCGGAGCGCCTGCGGACTTTCCCGGACGAGCCGACCGGCGAGAACCTCCAGACGATGACGTTCGAGGTCGGCAAGACGCACGGCTTCGAGAACCTGCGCGACTGGTTCAAGACGTTATACGAAGTGCTGCTCGGGCAGAGCGAAGGACCCCGCTTCGGCAGTTTCGCGGCGCTCTATGGCCATACGCAAACCGCAGCGCTGATCGACGAGGCGCTGGCGCGCTGAATTGTAACGTGCGCGGCGGGGCCGTGCACCTTACACTGACAGGCTAAACCGGAGCTGTGCCATGCGATTCGCCCTTCTTTCACTTGCCGCCCTGACCTTGCCGCTCACCGGCTGTCTCGCCACCAAGATCGTCACGGTTCCGGTCGGCCTCGCGGTGAACGCGGTTCAGCTCACCGGCAAGAGCGTCGTCTATGTCGGCGGCACCGCGGTGCGCGTGACCGGTGACGCGCTCGACGGGCCGGACGAAATGGTCCGCCTCACGGTCACCTACAAGAAGGGTAACGGCACGCGCACTGCCGAGAAGGTCGTCAAGGCCAAGAATGTCGAGCGCGAGATCAAGGCGCTCAGCAAGAAGGGCAAAGTGCTCGACGTTGAGGTCGAACAGGCGGGCTGACGTCGCTCACTGCGCCGCAATCAGCGACGTCTTTGACTTCACCAGCTTGCCTGCAGGCCAGCCGGCCCAGAGCGCAGCCTCGGTCGCCTTCGCCTTCTCTGCCGCCGCTTCCTTCACATGGCCGAAGCCGCGGATCTCGTCCGGCACCCTGGCGATCTCGACAGCCAGCGCGTGATTGGCGCTGGTGAGTTCGCGGCCGATGCGGCCAAGATTCTCGAGATAGATGTCGCGCAGAGCGCGTTCCATCTTGCGCTCTTCTGTGTAGCCGAACAGGTCCAGCTGGGTGCCGCGCAGGCCCTTGAACTTCGCCAGCAGCTTGAAGCCGGTCATCATCCAGGCGCCAAAGTGCTTCTTCTCGAGGTGACCGTGCGAATCCTTCTTCGCGATCATCGGCGGGGCGAGCCAGAAGCGAAGCTTTCCGCCCTTGAACTGGCTGGCCAGCTGCGCTGCAAACTTTCCGTCCGTATAGAGACGGGCGACTTCATACTCGTCCTTGTAGGCCATCAGCTTGTAGGCATAGGTCGCGGCTGCCCGTGTCAGGCTATCGCCTAGTCCGGCCTTGTCTTCGGCGGCGCGGACTTCGGTGACGATGGCGCGGTAGCGCGCGGCATAGTCCGCATTCTGGTAGGCTGCGAGGCGGTCGGCGCGGTCTTCGATCAGCGCGTCCAGCGTCATCGGCTCGACATGCCCGCGAGGGTCGCTCTGCGTGGCCAGCCGTTCAGGCGCTGCCGCGGCAAGTCGGCCGATATTGAAGGCGGCCATGTTATCTTCGACCTTGGTGGCGTTCAGGCGAATGGCGCGGTAGATGCCGCGCAGCGACACGGGCACCTTGCCCATCTGCCAGGCGTATCCGGCCATGATCATGTTGGTATAGATCGCTTCGTGCAGGTAGCCGACGGCGAGGGCTTCCGCGTCAAGCGCCCCGAACTCCGCCGCCTGCCGCTTCACGCGCGCCGACAGCAGTTCGCTCTCGAAACGCTTCGCCCGGTTACGGATGAATTCCGAAGTCGGCGTCACATCGGAGTTGGCATAGGCGGCGGTGCGCCCGGCATCCATCAGGTTGAGCGCGTCGCCGCCGGCCGCGACCACGAGGTCGCAGGCGATCACGCAATCAGCGCTTGCCGGCGGCACGCGGCCGGTCGAGATCATCTCGGCCTCACGCGCGAAGCGAATATGGCTGAGCACCGGGCCGCCCTTCTGGGCAAGGCCGGTCATGTCGAGGGACGAGGCCGCATTACCGTCCACATGCGCGGCCATCGCCAGCACGGCAGCGACCGTCGTGACGCCGGTTCCACCCACACCGGTGAACAGGATGTTCCAGGGTTGGGCGAGGCTCGGCGTCTCCGGCAGGGGCAGGCCGTCCGCGTTGAACTCGAGACGCGGCTGGGTCTCCCAGGCTGGTTCGCCGTCCTGAACGGTCACGAAGCTCGGGCAGAAACCCTTGAGGCAGGAAAGATCTGTGTTGCAGCTGGATTGGTTGATCCGGCGCTTACGGCCAAGTTCCGTCTCGACCGGCTCGACCGAAAGGCAGTTCGATTTCACCGAACAGTCGCCGCAGCCTTCGCAGACTTCAGTATTGATGATCGTTCGTACACGGTCGGGCTTGATCATGCCGCGCTTGGACCGGCGCCGCTTTTCGGTCGCGCACATCTGGTCATAGATGATGACCGAGACGCCCGGTATGCTGCGCAGCTTGACCTGCACATCTTCCAGATCGTCGCGGTGGTGAATTTTCACGCTGCGGGGCAGGCCGGTCACATTGGCATAACGCGTCGGGTCTTCCGTTACGATATGGATCGTGCGGACGCCTTCGGCCTCGACCTGCTGCGCGATCATTGCGGGCGTCTGGCCGCTCTCGACATGCTGGCCGCCGGTCATCGCAACTGCGTCATTGTAGAGGATCTTGTACGTCATGTTCGCGCCGGAGGTCACCGCGGCGCGGATCGCGAGGCTGCCGGAGTGCGAATAGGTGCCGTCACCGAGGTTGACGAACACATGGCCTTCTTCGGTCGCCCAGTGCTGGCCGATCCAGCCAATGCCTTCGCCGCCCATCTGGCTCGTCATGTCGGTTTTCCGGTCCGGCATGAAGTTCGCCATGTAGTGGCAGCCGATGCCGGCCAGCGCGCGGCTGCCTTCCGGCACCACGGTCGAAGTGTTGTGCGGGCAGCCCGAGCAGAAATGCGGAGACCGGACGGTCGGCGACGCGTTGGTGCGGGCCGCTTCGCCCGCGCGTCCGACACGGTCGAAATAAGCGCCAGCGCGCGAGGTATCCCAGCCGGACGGCAGGGCGTGCATCAGGGCGTTGGCGATTTCCGGAATGGTGAGCGATGCAATGTCGGAGAGGAGAGGCGCGCCGCTCGCGTCGCGTTTGCCTTCGATAATCGGGCGGCGGTTTTCCGGCAGGTCATAGAGCGCAGCCTTCAGCTGGTTCTCTATCAGCGGGCGCTTGTGCTCGATGACAATCACGCGCTCAAGCCCCGCGCAGAACTCGCGAATGCCCTGCGGCTCCAGCGGCCAGGGCATCGCCACCTTGTAGATCGTGAGGCCCAGTGCGCCTGCTTCCTGCGGGCTGAGACCCAGCGCGGCGAGCGCCTCGAACACGTCGCGCCCCGCCTGCCCGGTGACGATCAGGCCAAGGCGCGGACACGGCGAAGGCAGGATCACATGGTCGAGGCGGTTCGCGCGGACATAGGCCTGCGCGGCCGGCAACTTCACCTGGCGCAGGCGTGCTTCCTTGTTCAGTGGCACGTCGCCCCGGCGCATGTGCACGCCGCCGCCTGGCAGCGCGAAGTCCGGTTGCTGGATCGCGAGCCGCCGGAGATCAACATTCACCACCGCGCCGGAATCCATCGTGTCGGCGAGCGCGACAAGGCCGACCCATGCTCCCGAGAACCGGCTCATCTCCCAACCATGGATGCCGTAGTCGAGCACGTCCTGGATCGAGGCCGGATTCAGTGTCGGGATTTCGGCGTCCTGCATCGCGTATTCCGACTGCGATGGCAGGGTTGAGGATTTGCAATTGTGATCATCGCCAATGACGGCGAGCACCCCGCCGAGCGCCGACGTGCCGGCGGCGTTCGCATGCTTGAACACGTCGCCCGTGCGGTCGACGCCCGGCGCCTTGCCGTACCAGATGCCGAACAGCCCATCAAACTTCGCGCCCGGAAACAGGCCGAGCTGCTGCGAGCCCCAGACAGCGGTGGCGCCAAGGTCCTCGTTGAGGCCTTCCCAGAACCTGATGTCGTGTGCGTCAAGGCGGGATTGAACGGCGCGCAACTGCTGATCGTATCCCCCAAGGGGAGAGCCGCGATATCCTGAGATGAATCCGCCCGTGTTGTGGCCAGCGGCGCGGTCGAGACGTTTACGGTCGAGCGGCAGACGAACGAGCGCCTGGATGCCCGTCATGTAAGCCTTGCCCTCGACAAGATCGTATTTGTCGTCCAGCGTGACTTCACGATGTTTCATGAACGTCGCTTCCTCGATTCCCACTCAGGTATATTATTGGGTGAATCGCGTGAAATTGCTTGCCTAACTTGCGCAGCTTTTGCTATTTTGAGCAATAAATTTTCACGATAAATTGGAATGTCGGAATATTGTCCCAAGAACTAGATAGCGTCGATGCCCGCATCCTGGATCTCATCCAGCGTGACGCAAGCCTGTCTGTAGCCGAGATTGCCGAACGCGTCGGCCTGTCCTCGTCCCCCTGCTGGCGGCGGATCAAGCGCATGGAAGAGGCCGGGTTCATCCTCGGCCGCGTCACGCTGATCAACAATCAAGCCCTCGGCCTCGACTTCGAAGTGATCGCCAGCGCCAAACTCGCCCTGCCGAGCCGCGAGAATCTCGAAGCCTTCGAAAACATGGTCCAGGACTGGCCCGAAGTGATCCAGTGCATGACCGTGACCGGAGCGGTGGACTACATGCTGCATATCGTGACGACCGACATGCATGCCTATGACAACTTCCTGCGCGACAAGCTGCTCGGCTCCAAGCTCGTCTCGGATGTCCAATCGCGCATCGTCATCCGAGTCGCGAAGAAAACGACGGCGCTGCCGCTCGGCCTCGTGCGTCAGACGACCAAGGTCCATGATTGAGGCGCGTCAGCGCAGGTCGAAAGCCGAATAGTCGGACACCAGCACGCCCGGCAGCACGCTCGCCCCGCTTGCTTCGTGCGCGGCGATGCCGGACCGGAGCGCTTCGCCAATGTCGGTCCCGGGCTCGCGGGCGTCCGCGAAGATCATGGCGATCGGCCGCTGCGGCGCAGACAGGTCAGAGCACACCTTCTGGCCGGCAGGGCAGGTGACCTCTGCGCGGCTGTAGCCGAGGTCCAGCACCGTTGCCGGAACTGCGCCCGCCTCACACGGCAGGTTCGCCGCAATCGCGGCCTTCAGGGCATGCCCCCGCGTATGCGAGAGGAACGTGTTCTGGACCGAAGTGCCTTCGACCGAAGCCGCGCCGACCGCGATGACACGGTCCATCGTGCAAATGCCGGCGCCTAGATTGAGATTGGCGAACGCCGTCTCGACCGGCTCGCTGAGACCCGCGGCAAAGATTGCGTCCGAACGGGCGAACGTCCAGGTCTCGTCTCCGACGAGCACGTAGGCCGTGAAGTCTGCAAGGCGGCCCGTCGAGTCAGCGCCCGTGAATTTGGCTGTCTCGCGCCAGCGCGCATCCGAAAACAGCGGCGGCGGCGGGGCGGGCTCGGCGGCAGGCTCTGCAACCGTTTCCGGCGTCGCAGCGACTTCGGGCAGGGGTTCCGGCTCGGCCACTTCGACGACTGGCTCAACCGGAGGCGCGAGCGCGGCAGCGGGCAGGGCCTGCGCCGTCAGGACCGGCTCTACGCCCATCTCGCCCGGCTGCAGCCGAAGCGACCACCAGGTGGCGACCACACCCAGCAACAGCAACAGGAGTAGCAGCAGGACGACGCCTTTGAAGCTGCGTTTCTTCTCGGGCGGCGGAAGTTGATAATAGTCAGACATGGGCCTTGTCCCCCCGAGCGGCGCGGCCACCATAACCCGGTTTTGCGGATATGGGATCACCCTTTACGCGCCCGCGCGCTTCAGGCGGGCGTCACCTGTGTCACGTGGCCGTCCGACCGTAGCAGCCGGTGCTCTCCGCCGCCCGGCCAAACCTTGAGGAAGGTGATGAAGTCATTCGGATTGATGCCCACCTGGTCCGGGCCCTGGAAAAAGGCAGCCGGTTCGAAGCTGAGCCAGGCGAGCGGGCGCGCGGGCGTCGCCTTGGCGCCCTCCGTCTCCAGCGACGCGATCAGCGCCCGGCGAACCTCCGCAGGCGGATATTGCAGGAATACCGAATGATAGACCACGGTCAGTCCAGCCTGGGGCCGAACCGCAAGCCGGGCCTCGAGCCAGTCGGCCGCATCCGCCTTCTCCACCTGCACGCCTGTTGCGTCGGCCAGCGCGATGGCGCGGTCGAGGCGGTTGAGGCGGGCGGGCTGGTCTGGCCAGGCATAGGATTTCAGCCGCAGCGCCATCCCGGGATCGGATACATTGACCGGGTTCTGGTCGCACGCCGCGCGCGAAGCCACCTCGATACGGGCGTCCAGATGCTCGGGCGCCGGACCGTTCCAGACCGTATCGATCTCGACCGGGCTGCTGCCCGCCCGCGACCAGCTGTTGGTGCGATAGCCAAACCGGTCCCAGTTCTGGTTCAGGCCGGCGCTGGCCCCCAGCTCCAGCACATGCATCGGTCCCGGGAACTGCGCGGCGAGATGCAGGAACCCCGGCAACAGCGCGATCGAGCGCCGGACTTCATTCGTCTGCGGAGGAGATGTGATGAACTCGCGCGCCTCGCGGTCGGTGGCGGCGAGCCAGTCGCTGGCCAGTGGCCAGATTCTGTCGATCGACCATTCCGCGGCCCGTCCCGGATAGGCCGCTGACAATGCCGCTGCGGCCCCGGTCAGCACGCTGTGATGCAGGTAGCCGGCAATCCTGAGCGACAGGGCGTCCCGCCGGGGATCTCCGGGCCAGCCTGCAACGAGCTTCGCCGCCGCGCCGCCCGTCTCGATGTCCTGAGCCATCCTGTCGCAAAGTGCGCCCATGAAGGGTGAGCCGAGCGCTGCGCAGAACACGGCCTGCTCGCGAAAGTGCTTGAGGATGTCCTCCGTAGACGGTCTATCGTTCATGTCATCACCGAATCGTGGAGTATGGATTGGTATCCTGCGCGTAGGGCTTCGCAGCTGATCCGCGGTGTCAGGCGCTCGCCTGCCGCATGCAGGCTCTCCGGACGCCCGTATCCGGCGAAGGACCAAGCGCGTGCGCTACCTTGATGCTTCAGCCAGGCCCGTCCGTCTGCGGCGTAGAATGCGCCGTCCGGAAGGCTGACGGGCCATACGATCTCGCGCTCTGACTTGCGCGTCAGCACATCCTGAATCTCACCGGCGGCTTTTGCGTCCAGTGCGCCGATGCGGTCACCGGCTTCAAGGTGCCCTGTCCGGACCAGGCCGTCGCGAACCGCTTTTGCCTCGGGACGCCGGCATTCGAAACAGGGCCGATGCCCTGCCGCCAATGCCGTCGCCTCATCCAGAAAGAACAGTTCAGTATAAAGCCCCGGCTGCATCAGCGCGCGACGCCGATCCTTGAAACTCAGCACGCAGATGATCCATTGCTGCGAGGCCCAGCGCCGGTCTTTCAGCGTCTGGTCGTCCCGGTGGAAACATCCGCCCCGGTTGCCCATGAACAGGCCGCGCTCCGGCACAGCGTGCAGAAGCGCGAACGGATCCACCCTGTTCTGAAGCGTCAAGACCGGCACCTCAAATGAAAAGGCCCGGACAACGCGGTCTCGCATCGTCCGGGCCTGATTTCAGCCTTTGGGGCGATGCAGGATCAGACCCGCTCGACGGCCATCGCGATGCCTTCGCCGCCGCCGATGCACAGCGACGCCATGCCCTTCTTGGCGCCGCGCTCTTCCATCGCCGCGATCAGCGTGATCAGGACGCGCGCACCGGAAGCCCCGATCGGGTGACCCATGGCACAGGCGCCGCCATTCACGTTCAGGATGTCATGGCTGATGCCGAGCTCCTTCATGGCAATCATCGGGACGACCGCGAAAGCCTCGTTCACTTCCCAGAGGTCCACGTCTTCGACCTTCCAGCCGGCTTTCTCGAGTGTCTTCTTCATCGCGGGCACCGGCGCGGTGGTGAAGTATTCCGGCTCATGCGCATGGCTGGACGACGCGACGATTTTCGCAAGCGGTTTCAGGCCGCGCTTCTTGGCTTCGGATTCGCGCATCAGCACGAGGGCCGCGGCCCCGTCCGAGATGGCCGACGCGTTTGCAGCAGTGACCGTGCCGTCCTTGGTGAAGGCGGGCTTCAGGGTCGGGATCTTGTCAGGCATCGCCTCACGCGGCAGCTGGTCGGTGTCGATGACCGTGTCACCCTTCTTGCCCTTCACCACGATCGGCGTGATCTCGCGTTTGAACTTGCCGTTCTTGGTTGCGTTCTGCGCGCGCGTCAGTGTCTCGAGCGCGTAGGCATCCTGCTGCTCGCGGGTGAACTGGTACTCGCTGGCGATCTTGTCGGCGAACACGCCCATCGGGCCTTTCGCGTAGGCGTCCGTCAGTCCGTCGAGGGCCATGTGATCTTCCGCGCCCATCGTTCCGTATTTGTGACCCTTGCGCACGTTCAGAAGGTGCGGGGCATTGGTCATGGATTCCATGCCGCCGACGATCACGATATTGGCATCGCCCGCGAGGATCGCATTGCGGCCCATCACGGCTGCCTGCATGCCCGAGCCGCACATCTTGTTGATGGTGGTGGCTTCCAGGCCCTTGTCTTCACCCGACTTGATGCCTGCCTGGCGCGCCGGCGCCTGGCCCTGGCCCGCCGGAAGGCAGTTGCCCATGATGATTTCGTTGGCTTCACCCGGCTTCAAGCCAGCTTCAGCGACCGCCGCCTTGACGGCAAGCGCGCCCAGTTCGTTGGCCGAAAAACCGGCAAGGTCGCCCAGCAGACCGCCCATCGGCGTGCGGGCCATACCAACGATAACAACGGGATCTTTCTCGGACATGGGGCATTCCTTCCTGAAGTTTTTGTGCGGGTGCTATAAAGAAACCTAGGCGCTGCGCGCGCCGTTTCGTCAAGTCCGGCCGAGGCGGATCAGCTTCCCAGCGCTGCCTCGATATCGGCGATCAGTTCGGCGTCGGCCGGGCGGGTCGAAGAGGGGTAGGCCTTGATCGGGGTGCCATCGCCCTTGATCAGCACCTTATGGAAGTTCCATTTCGGCTGGGCCCCCTCGCCGATGGCCTTGACGGCTGCCGCATAGAACGGGTGCTGGCCGGCGCCGGTGACGGCGTATTTTTTGGTCAACGGGAAGGTCACGCCGTAGTTGATCTCGCAGAAGGTCTTCACCTCGGTCTCGGAGCCCGGCTCCTGGCTGCCGAAATCATTCGACGGCACGCCGACGATGATCAGCCCCTCGTCCTTCTTGGCGTCGTAGAGTTCCTGCAAGCCCTTGTACTGCGGTGTGAACCCGCAGCGGGACGCAGTGTTCACCACCAGGATGGCCTTCGCGCCAAGGGCGGCGAGGTTCATTGGCTGACCATTGATCGACGTGAATTCTGTGGCGGGCATGGCTTTTGTTTCCTTCGAAGCGGCTGGGGCGGGGACCGCGGCGGGCGCGGCTTTGGATGCGGGGGCGGCGGGCTCGCTCTGCGCGGGGGCGCCGCACGCGCTCAGGACAAGCGCTGAAAGCAGGATGGGCAAGGACAGGCGCATGAGGGGCGGCTCCGATGGGATAAGATTGCCTCATATAGGCGGCCCGGGGCCGGCGTCATCCCTTGTGTCTGGACCTCCCGCGCGGCGGCTTGGGATCGCTCGTCGCACCGAGTGCAAATCGCTGCGCCGATGATATCCTCAAGTTCGCAGTCGATCTCGTCTTCGCTGCGCACTTTCAGATGCCGCAGAGACTTGCCGCTGCGTTCGGCCCGTCCGGGAAACTGCGCCGCGAGTTCGGCGCCGCCGGCAAGCTGCAGGTTGCAATGGGCGCTGTGGCCGATGATGGAGATTACCCAGTCGCGGCCATGCGATGCGGGAAAGGGTGAAGTGAACGCCGTTGACGAAAACTGGCAAGCGGGCTCGCTCCAGGGGCGGGCCCTGCGGGCAGATCAGCCGCGAACGCGCAGGCCAGCTTCCGAGTTATTCTGCCAGACGAGGTCTGCTTCGCCTTCGAGGCCTACCGCGCGCGCATGCACGTTAACCACAGGAGGCAGGGCTTCATTGGTGGGGAACCGGATTCGCAGGCCTTTGTCGGCGAAGTCCATCACGACGCCCTTGCGGCGATAGCCGGACTCGTAGGTGATCGAGGCTTCGCGATAAACGGCGACGCGGATGGGGCGAGCCAGGTGAGGTTCAGCAGAAACGATCTTATTGACCCGTTCTGGTTTGACAGCCGCAGGTTTTTTGGTTCCGAACAGCGTGGACAAGATCGACATGGCTTAAATGGCTTCCTTTGGCCAACTTTGAGACAACTCGCCTGACAGGATGCATAAATCACACCAGTTAGAACCGGATTGAAACCGTACGCTTTTCCAGGGCGTGCGGCTTCAGGCAGTCCCGCAATCATAAGCTACCAGATCCGGATGCGCTCTTCCGGCGGCAAGTAGAGCGCGTCATCCGGACCCACATCGAACGCTTCGTACCATTCATCGAAGTTCCGGACCACGCCGTTGATCCGGTAATCCGGCGGCGAGTGCGGATCGGTCAGCAGCTGCTGGCGCGTGGCTTCTTCGCGATATTTGGCACGCCAGACCTGCGCCCAGCCGAGGAAGAAGCGCTGGTCGCCGGTCAGGCCGTCGATCACCGGCGCCTTTTCAGCCTCGCTGACCGTGCCGTCGCCGTCCTTGTCCAGGCTCATCTGGTAAGCGCGGTGGGCCATCGACAGGCCGCCGAGATCCCCGATATTCTCGCCCAGCGTCAACCGGCCGTTGACGCAGGTCTTGCCGTCATCGAGCGGGCAGTAGCTGTCATACTGTGCCACCATCGCATCGGTCAGCATGCGGAACGCGGCAAGGTCGGTATCGGTCCACCAGTTCTGGAGCGCGCCAACCGAGTCATACTTCGCGCCCTGGTCATCGAAGCCGTGACCCATTTCGTGCCCGATGACGCCGCCGATGGCGCCGTAGTTGACGGCCGGATCGGCGGACAGGTTGAAGAAAGGCGGCTGCAGGATCGCGGCCGGGAAGACGATCTCGTTGAAGCTTGGATTGTAATAGGCGTTGACTGTCTGCGGGGTCATGAACCACTCGGTCTTGTCCACTTTCGTGCCGAGCTTGGACAAGTTGTCCTGCATGGCCCACTTGCCGGCCGCCATCGCGTTGTCGAGTGCGTTCGTGCCGACGGTCAGGGTTTCATATGTCTCGAACTCGGCCGGATAGCCGATCTTCGGATCGAACGTGTTCAGCTTATCGACGGCTTTGACTTTCGTGTCCGCGCTCATCCAGGCAAGATCGGCGATATTGGCGTCCATCGCCTTGCGCAGGTTTGCCACGAGCGCGTCCATCGCGGCCTTGTTCTCGGCCGGGAAGTGACGCTCGACGAACACCTTGCCGATGGCTTCACCGAGCACGCCTTCGGTCGCCGAAACCGCCCGCTTCCAGCGCTCGCGCTGTGCCGGCTGGCCGCGGAGGGCGGTGCCATAGAACGCGAACTGGGCCGCGTCGATGTCTTCCGGCAGGACGTCTGCATGGTCGATCAGGAAGTGCGACTTGAGATAGGCTTTCCAGGTGTCGAGCGAGGTTTTCGAGCTCAGTGAGAAGATGCCTTCAAAGCCCTCGCCGAGCTTGGCGGCGTCTTCGGCGGTCAGGCCAGCCGAGGCAAGTTCTTCCCTGGTCGGAGGAATTTCCGCAACCAGGAAGCTAGCCTGCGTGCCGACGCCGAGTGTGTCCAGCGTGGTCTGGACCGGGAAGTCACCCCCGAGCGCCACGAGCTGTTCGCGGCTCAGCTTGTTATAGGTCACTTCCGGGTTGCGCGAGACCGTGCGGTCCCAGTCAAGCCTGGCGATTTCTGTCTCGAAGGCCATCACATCGGCGGCCGTCTTGGCCGGATCGGCATAGCCCGCCTTGCCGAGGGCGACGGTCAGAAGCTCGACATACTTGGCGCGCAGCCCGGCCGACTTCTCGTCATCCTTCAGATAATAGTCGCGGTCCGGCATGCCGAGGCCGCCGAGCGACATCTGGAAGATGTAGGTCTCGGGATCCTTGTCATCGACGAACACGAAGCCGTTGATCGGCGAGGCATAGCCAACCGTCGCCGTGATCCGCGCAATGTCTGCCGTGCTGGAAATGGCATCGATCTCTGCGAAGTAGGGCGCCGCCGGGGCGAGGCCGGCCGCGTTGATCGCGCCGGTATCCATGTAGGCCTTGTAGATCGCAGCGATCTTGCCTTCCGGCGTGGTCACGGCGGGGGAGGTTGCGGCGAGGTCTTCGATGATCCGGCGCACGCGCTGCTCGGATTTCTCGCGCAGAAGATCGAACGAGCCATAGCGCGACTTGTCGGCGGGGATTTCGAATTCGGCCATCCACTTGCCGTTCACATACTTGTTGAAATCGTCGCCCGGTTTGACAGCCGCATCGACGGTCTCGAGGTTGATGCCCCAGTCGCCCCAGACATCCGGCGAAGCCAGTTGCAGGACTTCTTCAGCGGGCTTGGGCGCTTGCGAAGCCTCGGGCGTAACCGCGTCCTTGTGGTGCGCGCAGGCCGTGACCAGCGCAAGCGAGGCGGCGCCGAGCAAAAGTTTCTTCATGGAATGCTCCTTTGTGAACCCTCGCCAACCCGGCGGGGGGCAATGTGAAAACTGTATGGGCCGGGCCTACTCCGCAGGTGCAGGGCGGCCCTGGCTGCTCGTGCCGATGAGTTCTTCCTCGTCGATATTGGCCACGCCGGTATACCCTGCGCCGATCTGGCGATAGGGGCGGCCGCCCCAAGTCCATCCGAAGATCCGGCCGATCTCGCAACCCACGGCATACATGGCCGGCACGAGGAATAGGGTGATGAACAAGGCAAAGCAGATCGCGAAGCTGAGGGACACAAGCATCGGCTTCAGGAACTGCGCCTGCGTCGATTTCTCCGCGAGCATCGGGCCGATACCGACGAAGGTGGTGACCGAGGTCAGGAAGATCGGCCGGAAGCGCGAGACGCCCGCATCGATCAGCGCCTGCATTGCGCCTGCGCCTTGTTCCCGCCGCGTGTTCACGTAGTCGATAAGCACGAGGTTGTCGTTGATGATGACGCCCGCCGCCGCCGCGATCCCGAACAGGGCGAACATCGCCATCGGTGTGTCGGTTAAGGCAAGACCAAACATGGCGCCGGTATAGGCCAGCGGAATGGCGGTCATCAGCAGCAGGGGCTGGGCGTAGGACCGGAACGCAATCGCCAGCAGCATGTACATGGCCGCCACAGCAATCAGCAGCAGGCGCTGGATCTCAGCGAAGAATTCCTGTTCCTGCTCGAAGCCGCCGGCTTCGCCGCGGGTCACGTCCGGGAATTCCTGTTTGAACTGCGGCCAGAAATCCTTCTCCATGGCCTCCATGATCTTCGCGCGTCCGCCCTCGCCGAGGACTTCCGCCGACACGGAAACAGAACGCACGCGGTTGCGGCGCACGATCCGGTTGATACCCGGTGCGAACTCGAAATCCGCAACCTGGGTGACCGGGATCTCGCGCCCGTCCAGCGTCCGTATGCGGATCGAGGCAAGGCTGTCGAGATCATCGCGCGAGGCTTCCGGCAGGCGCACGCGCACTTCCACGTCCATGCCGTCCCGCGGCAGGCGCTGGGCGAGCTCGCCGAAATACGCCTGCCGGAGCTGGTTCGAGACATCCGCCAACGTGATGCCAAGCGTTTCGGCGCCGGGCTTCATCGTGATGCGGATTTCCTCTGCGGCCGAAGACAGGTTGTCGGTGACATCATAGGCTTCGGCATAAGTTGAGAGATGTGCCTTCAGCTTGTCGGCTGCCGCACGCAGACGGTCGAGATCCGGATGGCTCAAGGCGAACTGAACGCCGGTGTCCGGCCGGTTGAAGGTGAATTCGAAATTGATTTCTTCCGCGTCCTGAATTTCGCCGGTAGCCTGGCGCAGGGCGTCGGCAAGGTCCTTGGAGCGCAGTTCCTCCGGGCGTTCTTCCGGCGGCACCAGGCTGATCCAGGCCTGCACGCTCGTGCCGCCCGCGACCACAGACGCGTCGCGGATGAGGCCTTCCTTGATCTCCGGATAATCGAGGGACGTCTTGCGCCGCGCCTCGACCACGCCGGCCTGCAACTGGTCACGTACCTGCATTACGCGCTCAAACGGCGTGCCATCGGGCATCGCGATGTTGACCTGAATGAGATCGGCCTCGATCTCCGGCATGAACTTGAACGGCACGATGCCATTGGCCTGCATGCTGATGGAAATCATTACCAGCGACGCAAAGAATGCGATCGTCGCATACCGGAAGCGGATCGCCGTCTCGAGCGCGGGCTTGTAGATATTGCCGGCAAACCATAGCAGGCTGTCGGCAATCCGGCGCTGCAGCTTGAGGAACGGCCCCAGCGGCCCGTCGAATTTCTGCTTCTCCATATGCGCAAGGTGCGAGGGCAGGATCAGCATGCACTCTATGGTCGAGATGATCAGTGCCGCGATCACCACAAAGGATATCTGCGAGGTGAACACCCGCGTCGGCCCGGTCACGAACAGCCAGGGCAGGAAGGCGATGATCGTCGTCAGGATGCCGAAGATGATCGGCTTGACCACGAGCTGTGTACCGACGATCGCGGCGTCGAGGCCCTTTCGCCGCCCGCTCTCCACTTCCTTGTGGATGTTCTCGCCCACCACGATCGCGTCATCCACAATGATGCCGATCACCAGCAGCACGGCGAAGGTCGACAGGATGTTCCAGGATACGCCGACCAGCGGGAACAGGATCATCGCGCCGGCAAACGCCGTCAGGATTCCCGACGTGACCCAGAACGCCACGACGGGTCTCAGGAACAGGATCAGGATCAACATCACCAGCAACGCGCCCTGAATGGCGGATGAGGAGATCAGTTCCATCCGTGCGGCGAAGGTCGTGGAATCGTCCCACAGCGTGTCGATCCGGACGCCTTCCGGAAGTATACCGCTGGCCGGATCGTTGGCGCGGTCGATATACTCGCGAAATCCCTGCGCATATTCTTCGATGTTCATCTTATCCGGCTCGGGCACCATGACGAACACGGTTGTCCGGCCGTTGAAGCTCGCGCTCAGCTTGTCGCTGGCAAAGCCGTCGATAACGTTCGCCACATCATCCACACGCACCGTGCCCTGGTCGCTCGACTGGCGGATGATGATGTCGCCGAACTGTTCGGCTGTGTCGGCGAGGTTGCGCGCCGACAATTGAACGTCGCCGACCGGCGACTCGATGCGTCCGCCCGACGAGTTCAGCGACGTCTGGCGCACCGCATTCGCGACATCCGACATCGACAGGCCGAAGCGGCGCAGCGCTTCCTCGGACACTTCAATGCTGACCTGCTCGTCCATCGTGCCTTGCAGCACGGCCAGCTCGCCGCCGGGCAGGGCGGCGATATCGTCGCGCACCTTGTCGCCGATCTTGCGCAACGTGCGCGCGTCAACTTCGCCGTGAACCGCAAGGCCCATGAACCAGTTGCGCTGTTCCCAGCGCTCGACCTGCGGCTCGAACGCCGCCTGGGGCAGGTTGTTGATCTGGTCGACCCGCAGCTTCACCTCATCGAGGAAGACGTTCATGTCGATGTCGTCGCGGCCGCGAACGTTGACCACGCCGAAGCCTTCGCTCGCCGTCGAGGTCACACGGTCTAGCCCGTCAATGTCGGCGACCGCTTCCTCAATCCGGGTCACGATCTGGTCTTCGATGTCGCGCGGCGAGGCGCCCGTCCAGGCCACCGAAACTGAGGCACCTGAAACTTTCACCACGGGGAACATTTCCCGTTCCATCGCCGAGTAACCAAAGGCCCCGCCGGCGAAGAAGATGAACATCAGGAGATTGGCGGCAACCGAGTTACGGGCAAACCACGCGACGATACCGTTCATTGGGCGGCTCCCTCACTGTCTTTGCCGGTCTCGGCCTTGGCGACCTTTTCGTCCTTGCCGTCTGCCTTCGCAGGCTTCGGCGGGTTGTGAACTTTCACGGTGCCGTCTTCCATCCGCTGCATCACGGTCAGGTTCATGCCGTCGAACGGTGCCTGGACCGGGCTGATCACGGCCAGTTCGCCGGCTTTCGCGCCGACATGGAAGTAGGCCCCATCCTTGTCCGAGTGTTCGATATCGACCGTCCGGATCGATAGCTTGCCGGTCTTCGGATCGCCGATGAACAGCTGGTCGTCGCCGCGCAGCGCCGAGCGCGGCGCCACAAACACACGGTCAAGGCTGCGGCCCTGGATCTCGGCAGTGACGAACAGGCCGGGCGCCATCGGCGCGCCATTGTCGGCGCCCTTGCCGAATGGATCATTGAGCTCGGCAATCACGTTGATCTGGCGCGTCTGGCTGTTGATCGCGGCGCCCGTGCGCACGACCTGGCCGCGCCAGGTCCGCGGCTCGCCGCCAACGTTGGCGGTGAAGATCACTTCCGGGCCCGGCGTCTTGGCGCTGCTGGCAAAGGCGAGCGGCAGTCCGAGCCGGCCGATCTCTTCATCCTTCAGCGGCAGCACGACTTCCACAACATCATTTCCAAAGATCTGCCCCAGCGACTGGCCGGGCGCGACCACCTGGCCGATATCGACCATGCGTTCGCGCACGCGGCCATCAAACGGCGCAACGACCGCGGTGCGCGCCAGCGCGAGCTGCGCGTCCTGCAACTGTGATTTGGCGGCGTCGAGCGCGGCGCGCGCCTCGGCGAGCTGCGGCTCGCGGCGGGCGAGGGGAGAGGCGTCCGTCATGCCGAGGTCTTCAAGGTCCTGCTGCGCCAGTTCTGACTCGGCGATCTCGCGGGCAAGGCGCTGCTCGGCCGAGGCGACCGTCGAGCGTGCGCGCACGACGCCGAGTTCATAGTCTTCGCCTTCGACCCGCACGAGCACCTGGCCCTTGCGGATGAAGCCGCCATCAATGAAGTCCGGCGACACATAGGCCACACGGCCGGAAATCTGAGGCGAGACAGAGATCTCGCGCTTCGGGCGCACTTCGCCTTGCGCATTGACCGTCAGGGTGAGCGCCACTTCTTTCACCGGTTCGGCGAAGACGTTGAGGCCCGCCTGCGGTTCCGCGGATTTCTCCGCTTCCGGCTTGAACGCGCTGACAGCGATGAACCCGCCCACCCCGAGAATGAGGATGATGGCGATCGGGGCGATGATGGCGATAAGGCGTCCCATGATTATTGGCTCCTGCCGTCTTCTTCGGCGTCTGCGTCGGGTTGGGTGTCGGTTGCGGGCGAAACGGGCACACCGCCGCCAAGCGCAAGGTGATAGGATATCCGGTTTGTAGCACGGCCGGCCCGCGCGGACACGAACTGGCTCTCAGCGTTCAGGCGGCGGGTCTGCGCGTCGATCAGGTCGAAGATCGTGATCGTGCCGCTGACATACTGGCGTTCGGCCAGGTCTTCGGCGAACTTGGCTTCCTCGAACGCGACCGATTGGGCCGCTTCCTGCTGGGCCAGCAGAACGTCTGCCGTCAGCGCGTCTTCGACTTCGCGCCAGGCGTTCAGCACGCCGCCCGCATAGTTGGCAACCGCTGCCTCGGCCTGTGCAATCGCGGCCGCCTGCTGCGCCCGCAGGCGCCCGCCCGCGAACAGCGGCTGGGTCAGGCCGGCGATCATGCGCGCCGCGATCAGCGCGGGATCGACGGCGTCTTCAAACGTGCTTGCGCCGCCCGAGGCCGCGGCGATCAATCGAAGCGCAGGCAGCATCGCGAGGCGGGCTTCTTCGGCCGCAAGGCCGGCGCTCACGACGCGTGCTTCCAGCGCCGCGACGTCCGGCCGCCGTGTCAATAAAAGGGCCGGGTTGCCTTCAGCCTTGATGAGCTCAAGCTCCGGCAAATCCGTTGTCGAGGTCAGCTCCGCGCCCGGATAGCGGCCGAGCAGCACTTCCAGCCGCCGCGTCGCTTCCGCCGAAAACTGCCTGCGCGCCGCAATCGTGGCTTCGGCCGCGGCGAGCTGGCTGCGCGCCGTGCGCAGTTCGAGGGGCCCGGAAATACCGGAGCGTACGCGCCGGTCGGTTATCGTCAGCACCCGGTCGCGCGCCGCAAATGAGAGCCCTGCAATGCGCTCCTGGGCCAGCGCTTCGTTGAGCGCGATCCAAGCGCCGGCGGTCTGCGCCGTGATCGATAGCTCGGCTGCTGCAAGGTCCGCCTCGCTGGCCGCCCGGTCTGCATCGGCCTGCGCCACAGAATTCGACACCCGGCCCCAAAGGTCGGCTTCCCAGCTCGCGTCGAGGTTGGCGCTGTAAACGGAGTTCTGGATCTGCTTTTCCTCGCCGCCGATGATCACGCCGGTCGACGTGCTCCCGCCGGAAACGCTGGCTGAGAGGCTGGGCCACCTTTGTCCCCGGGCTGCCCTTGCGCGGGCCTGCGCGGCGCGGGTGAGGGCGGCGCGCGCTTCCAGCGTCGGGTTCGCGGCAAGCGCTTCGGCAACCAATGCGGTCATTTGCGGGTCATTGAACTGGCTCAGCCAGTCGGCAGACGGCGCCTGACCTGCCACACCGCTGGCGCTCCATTCACCCGGCGCGTCCGCCACCGTGCTGAACAACGCGTTCCGGTTGTCGATATAGCGTTCGGAGGCGTCCGGAATGGCGGCGCAAGCGGCCAGCACAGCGGTTCCGAGGAGAAGAAAGGAATTTTTCATGCGGTCGAGGAACGCCCTGGCTGAGTTTGAGGACCGGATACGCCTGCACTTGCCGAGCGTCAATATAAGATTATCGAAATTCAATAATTTGAGGGGGTTAAGTTTTTCAGGTCGCGTTAATGATACGAATGCCGGGACTTGGCAGATCAGGGGGGACGGGTTAGCGCCTGCCTGCGCGGCAGATCGCGCGCAAACGTCACACAGGTGTCCACCTTGAGCGAAGAGTCAGCCAGCCGGTCGATGACACGCCGCACGCGGGACTTCACCGTTCTGACTGGCACCACCGGCATTGTGCTCCTTCTGCTCGTCGCCAACGGCGCCCTCGGGTTGCTGGAAGCGATCAGCGCCCTCATCGTGATTGCTTCGGTAGCGCTCGCCTATTTTGCCGGCTCCGCCGTCCGCGTGCCCCCCGCCAGCACGGCCAGCCGAGCAGAGCCCGCCGCGTCCGGCGAGAGCGTTCCGGGGCCGGACCTGCTCGCCGGCCTGCCGCTGCCGGCGCTCGAAATTGGTGCCGGCCAGAAGATCATTGCCTTCAACGGCGCGGCCGACGATCTCTTCGAACTCAGCAGCCTACCTTTTGCCCGCGCCAGCGCCGTGATCCGCTCGCCTGTGCTGCTCGCCGCCATCGACGACGCCCTTGAGCGCCGCACCGATGGCCCCGTCGGCACCTCCGCCGAACTCGAGACTGGCCCGGACGAGACCTGGCGCGCGCATGTCAGCCGTATCCCGGCCAGCGCAAATGTCCTTGTGCTGATGGAAGACCTCACGCCCGTGAAGCGCGCCGCCCGCGCCCGCGCGGACTTCCTCGCGAACGCCAGCCACGAGCTGCGCACGCCGCTCACTGCGATCTCTGGCTTCATCGAAACCATGCGCGGCCCGGCAAAAGACGACACCGCCGCCTGGCCCCGCTTTCTTGATATCATGGCCGGGGAGTCCGACCGGATGAGCCGCCTGATCGCTGACCTTCTCTCCCTGTCGCGGATTGAATCGTCCGAACACGTCCTGCCGCGCGGCCGCGAGGATCTCACCGAGATCGTCTCCGCTTCGCTCGCCGCCCTGCAACCGATCGCGGCCGAAAGCGGTGTCACCCTCAGGATCCAGGACGCCCCTCCTGGCCTGCCGGATATCACCGCCCACCGCGACGAGCTCATACAGGTCGTCGAAAACCTCGTCTCCAACGCCGTGAAGTATTCCAAGCCCGGCAGTGAGATCACGCTCGGCTACGGCGCCTCCACATCCCTTGCCGAAGCGCGCGCTGCCGCCTCCCAGCGCTGGGACGCGAGCCAGCGCATGACCCTTCTCCAGACGCTCGCCCGCACCAGCGCGCCAGAGCCAGCCGTCTGGCTGCGCGTCGAGGACCAGGGCCCTGGCATCGAGCGCGAACACCTGCCGCGCCTTGGCGAACGCTTCTACCGCGCCGACCAGTCGCGCGGCGGCAAGATCACCGGCACCGGCCTCGGCCTTGCCATCGTCAAGCACATCATGGCCCACCACCGCGGCGGCCTCGCCGTCGAGACAAGGCTGGGGCAGGGCAGCGCCTTCGGTGTATGGCTGCCGGCCGCGCGGGACACCTGAGCGCTTTCGTTGATTGGCCTACGCATGATGAGTGGCCGGGAAGGTGAGGCTGACGGCTGCGCCGCCAGAGGGCGACTGTGCGATTGCGAGTTCGGCCCTGTGCGCCTCTGCCACCTGCCGCGCGATCCGCAGGCCAAGGCCCACGTGCACATCGCCTCCGCCTGCCGTGCTGCGCGCGGCCGCATCCCCGGCTGCAAAGCCGGCACCTGAATCGCGCACCGTCAGGCTGGGCGGCGACGCTCTCACGCAG
>CAMEDD010000031.1 GCA_945913285.1 Candidatus Sulfopaludibacter sp. SbA3 | reverse complement strand
CATCAGACCGAGCAGCGCGTCCGGCGGGAGGGTGGAGAGACCAGCGAAATGCGACATGGGGATCATCCGGTTGGTAAGGCGGGACGCGTAGCGGTTTTTGGTGGGCGGTGAAACCCCGCGACGTTGGGGAAGGAATTGCGGGGCGCGCCGCGAGCCGCGAAAGTCTGCGCCAGCGAAACCAAGGGAGACGCCGATGACCGCCTATGTGATCCTGATCCGTGAGAAGCTGCGCGATGCCGAGGCGATGGCCCGATATGGTGCGGCGGCCGGCGCGGCGCGCGGCGACCACAAGATCACGCCGCTGGCGTTTTACGGCGCGCACGAAGTGACCGAAGGCGCCGCCGCCGAGGGTGTGGTGCTCCTGTCCTTCCCAACGATGGCGGAAGCGAAGGCCTGGTATGAAAGCCCGGAATACACGGCGGCGAAGGTGCACAGGTTTCAGGCCTCGGATTACAGGGTGATCTTCGTGGAAGGCGTTTAGGCGCTCGGCTTCCCCCTTCGTCAGACCGCTTCGCGAGGGAGGATGATGTGGCGTCCGGATGCGCCCTTATCCTCCCCTGCGAAGCGGGGGAGGTGTCTGCGCAGCGAACGCGGGGGGACTTCAAGACGTATCAATCCCCGCCCAGGCCTTGGGCCGCGCAAGCTGGTCGAGGCGCAGGAGCAATGTGTCCAGCGCGGGGCCGATGCGGCGGATGATGTGCCAGGGCACGGCGAGTTCGCGGAGCGCTTCGCCGGTGAGGCGGCGCAAGGCGCGCGCGAGGCGGAGCGCATGCGGTGCGGGATTGGCCATGACGGCCACGAGGCGCTGGGCGGCCTCCATGAGGAGGGCCCATCGGTGCTCGGGCGGGTCCTCGCCGGAGGTGGCCCAGCTGGGCTTTGAGGGCCGTTCGATCAGGGGGGAAGCGGTAGTCCCGCCTGCACTCGCGCGCGCTGGCACGTTCGGCGGGATGGTCCGTGGGCGGAGTGATGATTGGTGGCGGCAGGGTTAGTTCAGCGGCGAGGATATGGATGTAGCGGCGCACCATGGCGGTGATGGCGGCGAGATGGGCGCGGGCCTCCTGCGCGATCTCAGCGAAGGCCGCCGGCGCGGCGGCGCGCAGCGGGGCGCGCAGCGCGGCGAGCAGCTGCGCGATGGGATACCAGAGATCGGGGTGCGGGCGTGTCATCGCGGGGCAGTTTACGCCAGGCGCGGAGCCTGCCGGGTTCGCGGCGGGGAAATATCTTGCAGGGCGTTGATCGGGCGGGGAATTTTGTTTTCGGGATTGGGCGGGTTTGGTGCGTAAGCCCGAAGTTGCGCAACAAATTCGATCCGCCTTCCGGGGCGAAGGCCCTCACCCCTGCCCCTCTCCCGCACGCGGGAGGGGGGGGCAAGGAAGAGTTACGAAACCAGCGTCGCTTCGGTCTTCGATTTCACTTCGTCCAGCGTGACGCCGGGGGCGAGCTCGAGGAGTTTCAGGCCGCCGGGGACGACGTCCAGCACGCAGAGGTCGGTGATAATGCGGTTCACGACGCCCTTGCCGGTGAGCGGCAGCGTGCAGGCCTTGAGCACCTTGGATTCGCCGGCCTTGTTGGCGTGGTCCATGACGACGACGATGCGCTTGACGCCGGCGACGAGGTCCATGGCGCCGCCCATGCCTTTGACGAGCTTGCCGGGGATCATCCAGTTGGCCAGGTCGCCGTTCTCGGCGACTTCCATGGCGCCGAGGATGGCGATGTTGATATGGCCGCCGCGGATCATCGCGAAGCTGGTCGCCGAGTCGAAGAAGCTGGTGCGCGGGAGCGTGGTGATCGTCTGCTTGCCGGCGTTGATGAGGTCGGCGTCTTCCTCGCCTTCATAGGGGAACGGGCCCATGCCGAGCATGCCGTTTTCGCTTTGCAGCGTCACATCCATGCCTTCGGGAATGTGGTTGGCCACCATCGTCGGGATGCCGATGCCGAGGTTGACGTAATAGCCGTCGCGCAGTTCCTTTGCGGCGCGGGCCGCCATGTCGTCGCGTGTCCAGGGCATCAGGTGCGTCCTTTGTCGAATGATTGAATGTCGGGCGGTGGTTGCGACCAGGACACCCGGGAACAAAGCCACATCTGGCGGTCGATCGTTAGCAGGTTCGGGTCGTTTAGCGTTCCCGCCTTGACATAGACGGAGTCCGGATGCGCATCCGACAGGGTATACATGGGCGATCCGCAGAACTTGCAGAAGTGGCGCGTGAGGCGTGCGCCGCTATCGGCAATCTTCGGATAGGCCATGGTCAGGCCGAAGCGCTTGAGGTTCGCCTTGTCAGCACGGAAACTGACACCAAATGCCGAGCCGGTCACGCGGCGGCAATCCTCACAATAGCAGATGCCGCCCGGTTCGAGCGGGCCGGCATGCTCGTAGCGGCAGACGCCACACAGGCAATGACCGGTGACGACAGTCATCCCTGCGTCTCTCTTTTCCTCACAGTCCGCTGCTCGATGCGTTTCTCGAACGTGCCCTTGATGATGCGTTGGACGAAGACGCCCGGCAGGTGGATATGGTCCGGGTCCAGATCACCGGCGGGGACGATTTCCTCCACTTCGGCGACGGTGACCTTGCCGGCCATCGCCATCGGCGGGTTGAAGTTGCGGGCGGTCTTGTTGAAGATCAGGTTGCCTTGCGTGTCGGCCTTCTCGGCCTTGACGATGGAGAGATCGGCGACGAGGCCGGTTTCGAGGATGTAGGTCTCGCCATTGAATTCGCGGTGTTCCTTGCCGTCGGCGATGATCGTGCCGACGCCGGTTTTCGTATAGAAGCCGGGGATGCCGGCCCCGCCTGCCCGGCAGCGTTCGGCGAGCGTGCCTTGCGGATTGAATTCGAGCTCGAGCTCGCCGGAGAGATACTGGCGCTCGAACTCCTTGTTCTCGCCCACGTACGACGAGATCATCTTCTTGATCTGGCGCGTTTTGAGGAGGAGGCCGAGGCCGAAATCATCGACGCCGGCATTGTTGGAAATGGCGGTGATGTTCTTCACGCCGCTGTCGCGCAAGGAGACGATCAGGTTTTCCGGGATGCCGCAGAGGCCGAAGCCGCCGGCCATGACCGTCATGCCATCGAAGGTGAGGCCTTCGAGGGCGTCTGCGGCGGTCTTGTAGACTTTACTGGCCATTGTGGTTCCTTTGATCACGGACTTGCAGGACTTTCACCATCAGGAAGTAGGCGTAGTAGACGCCGAACATCATCGCAAAAGGCGTTATCGCTTCCCGCCAGTCTTTGTCGATCCTGCTCCAGCCGAGGAGGCAAACAAAGCAGACGGCGACAATGGCGAAGTTCAATCGCATGAATTGGCTGTGAGGCAACTTGAGCAAGGGATGCTTGCTGGCGAGCCACTCGCGATCCCGAAAATACTCAAACGTTCGCCCGGCCATCAGCAATGCAAAGATCACCGGAAAGAAGAGCAGCAGGCCAAACAGCGACGCTGAAAGAACATCGCGGGCCGGCGTCGATATTGCTTGCGCGACAAGCACGAGCCCGGGAATCGATGCGAAACCAAGGAACGCCGTTCGACCAGCCGGCGAGATGAAGCCCGAGCCCGGTTTGATCTTCGCTCCGTCCTGCATCAGACCTGCTTCACTTCCTGTTCTATGGCGCCGAAGACCGAGTGGCCTGCACTGTCCTGCCATCGGGGGTGAGGCTTTCGAGGGCTTCGCTTACAGACTTATAGACCTTGCTTGCCATCAACCGAAACTTTCTTGATGTAAAACGGATTCAGGTTGCCGTTCAGGACTGCGGTGATCAGAAACCCTGTCGTGAACCACACAGCAGTGAAAGCGCCCTAGTACCAAACAGAGGACTCGTCGAAACCTTCTGTCAGTGCCCTTAGCAGGGCTGACACAGCAAAAAAAACCGCGCCAATGACAACAGCGCGAGAAAGCAAGAGTATGCGCTCTCTGACCGATAATTGAAGAATCGCAAGGTTCGCCCTGCGCCAGGAACGGTTGCGCATCAACTCTGCAAACCGCAGCACGGCATAAATCAGCGCTGCAGCCAGAAGCCATCCGAAGATCACGAGACCGATCGTGAAGGATGGATTGGGCGACGCAAGGCCGGATTGGAACAGAAACAGCGCGGGCGCGACGAGCCCCAAAGCGAGGCTGGCCGGGAAAATCCAGGCGCCCGGTTCGGGGTCTAGCGGTCGGTTTCCTGCGTGATCATTCACAGTTTGACGACTTCCTGTTCTATGGCGCCGAAGACCGAGTGGCCGGCGCTGTCCAGCATCTCGATGCGGACGGTGTCGCCGGGTTTGAGGAACGGGGTTTCGGGCGCGCCTTTCAACACCTGTTCAATCATTCTTATCTCAGCAATGCAGGAGTAGCCAAGCCCTCCTTCGTTCACACTTTTACCAGGGCCGCCGTCTGCGCCTTTGTTCGACACGGTGCCCGAGCCGATGATCGAGCCGGCCGACAGCGCGCGGGTTTTCGCGGCATGGGCGACGAGGCGGGGGAGATTGAAGGTGGCGTCCACGGCGGCGTTGGCGCGGCCGAAGGGGGCGCCGTTGAGATCGACGCGCAGCGGCAGGTGGACGAGGCCGTCCTGCCAGTTGGCGCCAAGCTCGGCCGGCGTGACCGCGACGGGGGAGAAGGCGCTGGCGGGTTTCGACTGGAAGAAGCCGAAGCCTTTCGCAAGCTCACCCGGGATGAGGCCGCGCAGCGAGACGTCGTTGCAGAGCAGGATCAGCTGGATGTGGAAGGCGGCCTCTTCCTCGCTGACGCCCATCGGCACGTCGTCCGTGATCACGGCGATCTCGCCTTCCATGTCGAGGCCCCAGGCGGCGTCGCCGAGCGGGATGGGATCGCGGGGGCCGAGGAAGCCGTCCGAGCCGCCCTGATAGATCAGGGGATCGTAGTAGAAGCTTTCAGGCACGGTGTCGCCGCGCGCCGCGCGGACGAGCTCGACATGGTTGATGTACGCCGAACCGTCCGCCCACTGATAGGCGCGCGGGAGCGGGCTTTCGCAGTCATGCTCGTGGAAACGGAAGGTGGGGACGGAGCCGAGCTCCACCTGGCTCGCCAGCGTTTCGAGCTCCGGCCCGTAGATGCTCCACTTGTCGAGTGCGGCCTGCAGCGTCGGCGTAATGCGGGCGGCATCGGTGGCGCGGGTGAGGTCGCGGCTGACGACGACGAGGCGGCCATCGCGCGTGCCGTTGCGGAGGGTTGCGAGTTTCATGGGGGCGTTTCCTGTGCTAGCATTTTTTGTTATTGACAGCAATGCTGGCATTTTCGTATCAGTGCAAGCATGGCAAGTATCAGTGTTCGTAAGATAAGTGATCAAACCGTCGCTGCACTGCGCGCGCGTGCGGCCAAGGCTGGCGTCTCCATGGAAGAAGAAGTGCGGCGTATTCTCGACGAAACTGTAAAGCGCGAAGAAAGCGCTGGCGAGATGATGGAGCGAATTTTCAGCCGGTCTTGGGACGGTGAACGGTTTGAAGTGCCTCCGATCAACGGATATGTAGAGCCAATGAAATTCCGCGATGAAGCATGATCATACTCGACACCAATATTGTGTCGGAGTTCATGGGCGCGCCTCCAAATCCGACCGTTCTGGCTTGGTTGAAAACCATCCCGATACATGAAATCTGCATAACCACGCTCCAAACCGCAGAAATCATGAAGGGCCTCGTTGATTTGCCCGAGGGGCGCCGGCGCGACGGACTTTTCCGCGACTATCGCGCATTCAGGTCTAGCCTGCCCAACACGAACATCCTTCCTTTCGATGAAGCGGCCGCAATTGAATTCGGAGTCCTCTGGGTGCATCGCGCACGACTTGGGCGAAGGATTCAAGAGGTTGACGCTCAGATCGCAGCGATAGCGCGCGCGCGTGGTTGCACGCTCGCAACGCACGATACGCAGGACTTTATGGACTGTGGCTTGATCCTGATTGATCCGTTTACGCATCGTGCGTGAGTCTACGCGCGAAGGCCTCAAGCCGCGGACGCAATCACTTGGTTTCTTCCTTGATCTTCTCGTGCAGCCACGCCGCGTGGCGGGGGGCTTTCTTGGTGGCGGTCCATTCATCGATCATCGGTTGGGCAACCGACTTCAACTGCGCAAGCTGGCCCGGCGTCGAGATATCGGCGGTGAGCTCGAGGCGGTGGCCGTTCGGATCGAAGAAGTAGATCGACTTGAAGATGCCGTGATGGGTGGGCCCAAGCACGTCGAGGCCAAGGGATTCAAGGTGCGCCTTGGCGGCGAGGAGTTCGTCGAGGCTGCCGACGCGGAGCGCGATGTGCTGGACCCAGACAGGCGTGTTCGGGTCTCGGCCCATTTCGGGCTGCCCGGGCAGTTCGAAGAAGGCGAGCACGTTGCCGTTCCCGGCATCGAGGAAGATGTGCATGTAGGGATCATAAGCGCCGGTCGAGGGGACGTGGTCCTCGGCAATCGCCAGCTGGAACTCCATGCCGAGCGTCTTCTGGTAAAATTCCACCGTCTCCTTCGCATCCTTGCAGCGATAGGCGACGTGGTGGACGCCTTTGAGTTTCGGGGCTGTCATTACACGGTCTCCTTCACGGCGAGGACGCCGCGTTCGATCTGGTCGCGTTCGATGGATTCGAACAGGGCCTTGAAGTTGCCTTCGCCGAAGCCTTCCTTGTAGTCGCCCTTGCGCTGGATGAATTCGAAGAAAACCGGGCCGATCTGGGGCTGGGCGAAGATCTGCAGGAGGAGGCGCGGGTCCCCCCCTTCAGTCGTGCCATCAAGCAGGAGGCCGCGTGCCTTCAGGCCCGCGACGTCCTCACCATGGCCCGGCAGGCGGGTGTCGAGCATCTTGTAATAGGTCTCCGGCGGAGCGGTCATGAACGGCACGCCGCGGGACTTCAGCGTGTCGAAGCAGGCATAGAGATCGTCGCAGATGAGGGCGATGTGCTGGATGCCTTCGCCGTTGAAGGCGCGCAGGAATTCCTCGATCTGGCCGCCGCCGCCCTTGCCTTCCTCGTTCAGCGGGATGCGGATCTTGCCGTCCGGCGCGGTCAGCGCCTTGGAGGTGAGGCCGGTATACTCGCCCTTGATGTCGAAATAGCGGATCTCACGGAAGTTAAAGAGCGTCTCGTAGAAGTCCGCCCAGTATGTCATGCGGCCGCCATAGACGTTGTGGGTCAGGTGATCGATAACCTTGAAGCCCGCGCCCACGGGGTGACGGTCGGCATCCGGAAGGTATTCGAAGTCGATGTCGTAGATCGAGAGCTCGCCCGCGCCGGTGTCGTAGCGGTCGATCAGGTAGATGATCGAATTGCCGATGCCGCGGATGCCGGGGATGTGGAGCTCCATCGGGCCGGTTTTCGCCTCGACGGGCTCGCCGCCCTGCTTCAGGAGGTGCGAGTAGGCGGAGCGGGCGTTCTTGACGCGGAAGCCCATGCCGCAGGCCGAGGCACCATGCTCGCGCGAGAAGTACCAGGCAGCGGAGTGCGGCTCATAGTTGGTGATGAGGTTGATGCCGCCCTGGCGCCAGAGCTCGACATCCTTAGAGCGGTGGCGGGCGATCTTGGTGAAGCCCATGGTTTCGAAGACCGGCTCCAGTACGCCCTTTCCGGGGGCCGAGAATTCGATGAATTCGAAGCCGTCGAGACCAGCGGGATTGTCGAAAAGATCGGCCATGACGCACACTCCTATCTTGCAAGGCGGGGCTATTTAGTTTCATATGTAACTAATTTCGTCCCTTCCCGCAAGTACGCGTGAGACCTTGATGCCTGAAAAATCCCGATCCGCGCCGCTGCGCCTCCCCACCTTCCTGCCCTTCCGGCTGTCGGTGCTCTCGAACGCGATCTCACAGCGGATTGCGGACCTGTATGACCGGGAGTTCGGGCTTTCGATCTGGCAATGGCGCGTGATGGCGGTAACGGCCGATACGCCTGGCATCAGCGCGACCGAGATCGGCCAGCGAACGCAGATGGACAAGGTGGCGGTGAGCCGCGCGGTCGCGGGGCTGATCGAGCTGGGATACTTTGAGCGGAGCGCATCCAGCGAGGATGCGCGGCGCTCAAGCCTCGTGCTGACGGCGGCGGGACGCGGGATTTACGAGATGATCGTGCCGCTCGCGCTATCCGAGGAGGCGCGGCTCGTCAGCTCGCTCTCGGATAAGGAACAGGCAGAGCTCGCGCGGCTGATGGGTAAGCTGGCGAAGGCGGCGTCACCGGATCGGGATTTGTGGTGAGGCGCTGACGCCTACCCCGTGCGCCGGCGGCGCGTGCCAAGACCGCGGGAGACGGGGCCGTCTTCTTCCAGCGTGTAGCGCTCGACGAGACGGGCGATGAAGGCGGAGAGCTGGTCGCGGATTTCGTAAGGCGCTTCCATCGGCAGGAAATGCGAAGTGCCGCGGATGCCCCGCATCATCAGCGAGGGATTCTTCCGGATGATCTCTGCACGGACTTTATCTGAAATCACCGAGTCCCGGTTGGGGCGCAGCACAACTATCGGGATCTTCTTCTTGCGTACCTTCTGCAGCGCGCTCCAAGGGGCGTTGCGCTGGGCGCCGAACGTGGCCGCTTCCCATTGCGGGGTGCAGGTGAGTTTCCAGCTCTGCTTGTCCGCATCTGCGGCGCCCTTGTCGGCGCGCTCGATCCCATCGAGCAGGTAGTCGGCGAGGAAGGGCTCACGCCAGGACTTGAAGGCGGGCTTGCCGGAATAGCCGTCGAAAGCTTCGCGGAAGGATTTGAACTCGCCACGGCGCTTGCGGGCGCGCGCGGCCATGCCATTGCGCGACATCAGCCAGGCAGCGGGCGGGAAAACATGGTTCCAGAAATAGATCTTGTGCGAGAGGATCACCGGATCCGCGAGGACGAGGCCCTTCACGAGATCCGGCCGCTTGCCCGCGACCAGCAGCGCGACGCAGCCGCCCATCGAATGGCCGCCGAGCACGACGCCTTGCGGTGCGCGCGCTTCGAGGAATTCGATCACGTCATCGCGGTACTTGTTCCAGGAGGCGAGGGCGCCCTTGGCTGGCAGGGACGAGAGGCCGTGGCCGCGCATATCAAGCGCGGCGACGCGGGCACGCAGGCCGAGCGGGGCGAGCATGGACTGATAGGTCATGGCGTTAAAGCCAGTGGCGTGCAGCCAGACGGCCGCATACGGCTTGATCGGATCGCCGAATTCGATGCCGGCGATCTGGCCGCCGGATTTCAAGTCTTCACGGAAACGGCGCATCAGACGCCAGCCCCAAATACCTTGCGGAGCAAGTCGGTGGTACGCGCCAAGGGATTCTCCCGGATATTCTTTTCCTCTTCGGCGACATAGAGGAAAATGCCGTCAAGGCCAAGCCGGACGGCATGCGGCGTGAGGTCTGCCTGCAGGCCGGAGGTGGCGCCGCCGAGCCCTGCGCTGCCAGCGAAGTTCTCGAGCGCGGTGAAGGCGCCTGATTCGGCGAGCGCAGTGCGCACGTGCGGCGCGAAGGCGGCTTCGAGCTGGGTTTGAGTCCGGGCACGGAGGAAATCGGTGGCGGCGGTGTCGCCGCCGCGAAGGATGCCGAGCGCGTCCTCGATGGTCATGCTGCGCACGGCGCCGAGGATCAGCACGCGCGCTTCGGGCACGGCGGCTTCGGAGGCGCGGTTGAGGCGCAGCTCGACATCATCGAGCGGGCCGCTGGCGCCAATGCGCGCGAGGTTCGTTTGAAGCTTTCGATATGTATCCGGCAGCGGGATGCGGATGCGGGCGTCGCCGAAATAACCATTCTCGCGGCCGAGGCGACTTGCAACATTTCCGGTGCCGACGACGAGAGCTTCGCGCAGGCCAGCGTCGATATCAGCGGCGGTAAGAGGGCCGGACGTGGTGCCCGTGGGCGCGGTGATGATGCCGCCGAGAACCGGGCCGTAGTCACCCGCCGATTCGCAGGCCACAAGCAGGCAAGCAAGAAACAGCGCGGCAACGAGACCAGGTTTCATGCGTCCAACTCCCAGAGCGCCGACCGGCGCCGGATCAAGCTACAGCCTCTGACCCTACAGGAGGCGGTTGCGGAATTGAAGGGCGCTGAAGCCCCAATGCTGCGGATGATTCGAGGTTACAGGGAGTTCATACGGGCCGCCTTGACCACGGTTGTAGTCAAGGTTATGACCACGTCTGTAGTCTAGAAATAGGTGACGCATGATGCAAATCTCAGCATCCGAACTTGAAGTCATGGACGTGCTCTGGGCGCGGCCCGGGCTGGCCGCCAGCGACGTGCACGACGCGCTGGGCGATGGGCGTGACTGGAATGTGCGCACGGTGAAGACCTTCCTCTCCCGCCTCGTAGAGAAAGGCGCGCTGCGCACTGTCGAGGACGGACGGCGCTACCTCTACTTTCCGCAGATAGACGAGACCGAATACAGGGCGCAGGCGGCGACGCATTTCATCGACCGCGTCTTCTCCGGGCGCGCAGCGCCGCTGGTGGCCCACCTCGCCGACAGCCGCGGGCTGACACTTGAAGACATTGCTGCGCTCGAGAAGCTTCTAGGGGAGTTGAAGAAATGATCCACGCCCTGTTGAACGCAGACTTCTCCCACGCGCTCGAGACGCTGCTGGCGGTGTCGGTGCTGATCCTGGTGGTGCTGATGATCCGGCGGCCGGTGGCGCGCCAGTTCGGGGCGGGTGTCGTGTACCTTCTCTGGGCGATCCCGGCAGTGCGGTTTTTCCTGCCGCCGCTGGCGACGCCGCTGTCGATGCTAAACCTCGATTTCGCGCCCGCCGGACAGGCAGCGGCAGAGGCGATCGCGCCGATGGGCACCGAGATCCCTGTCACGCTCGCGGCGCCGGTCGTCGCTGCCTGGACGCCGGTCGTGGTCGCTGAGCCGGTGGTGCAGGATAGTTCCCTGTCGCTCGCCGCGCAGGTGCTGCCTGCGCTGCTGATCGCTGGTGTCGCCCTCTGGATCGGCGGCGCATTGTTTGTGGCCGCCCGCAACCTCATAGCCCACTGGCGCTTAATGCAGACGGTGGACCGCGAGGCGATGCCGGTGTCGGCGCCGATGGCGGACCTTGTCGCGCGCATTGCAGTGGAAACGGGCCTTCGCCGTCCGCCGCGCGTTGTCGCGAGCCTGATCTCCCGCGGTCCGTTCGTGACCGGACTATTCCGCCCTGTTGTCGTGATGCCGGCCTGGTTCGAGGACGACTATAAGCCAACAGAGGCGCGCGCCGCCCTCACCCATGAACTGATGCATGTGCGACGCGGCGATCTATGGGCCTTGCAGGGCTCTGAACTCCTCGTGGCGGCGATGTGGTTCAACCCGCTGGCTTACATTGCCCGGAATGCGTTCCGGACCGATCAGGAAGCCGCGTGTGACGCTGATGTGCTTGCGCGCTGCCAGACCAGTCCTCACGCTTACGGCTCCACCCTCGTGAAAGCGGCCAGGCTGCACCTGCCCGAACCGGAGCTCGCCGCTGGCCGTCTGCCCCTCACTCATGCTCTCAAGGAAAGACTGACCCGCATGACCTACCCCGCCCCTTCGTCCCGCCGCCGCATGATCGGTTTTGGCGCCGCCGTGCTGTTCGGCGCTTCCACACTGGCGATCACCGCTTCGGTGGCCGCTGCCGGTGAACCGAACGACACCGAGACACAAGAACTCCGGATCGAGACTGACGGCCTGCTGATTACCGATGCCGGCAGCGACCGCCAGATCGTGATGCTCGGCGACCCGATGGCGAAAGTGATGCCGATGCCGCCGGAGCCGCCGGAAGTCGCAGAGTTGCAGCGGCAGATCCAAGCTGATGTAGCCGAACTGACCGGCGCGGCCGTGATGGGACCGGTTATGGACTGGCAAGACAGCGCTGAGTGGCAGGAACTTACTGCGCTCGCGGAAGAACTGACCATGCTGCACACCGACACCGCGACGGAGACGGTCGAAGAGGTAGACGGCAAGCGCATCGTCAAGCGAGTGGTGATGCGCGGCCACGACATGACGCCCGAGCAGCGCGAAGCGACGGAAGCGAAGCCGGAGGCAAAAGCCGCCGCGCTGGAAGCCAAGATGGCGGCACGTGACGCAAAAATGGAGGCCCATGAACAGGTAATGGACAGCCAGATCAGCCTTCTGGAAACCCGCATCGAAGCGAAGTCCGCCGAGATCGAGCGCATCATGGAAGAACGGTTCGGCCCGCAATTCGAGGCCCGGATCGAAGCGCAGGCTGCCCTGATCGAAAGGCTGGTCGAAGAGTGCGAAGGCGCCGAACTGAAGGCTGGCGAGACCCGGATCATGGAGCGCAAGGACACGGATGGCGAGACGTTCCGCCTCGCCTGCGTCAAAGGCGGCCGCGACCAGCTGAAAGCCGCCACAACGCTCGCCGCGGTCGATTCGCATCCCGGCATCACCGCGGCTGAGAAAGCAGCGTTCAACGCCGCAGCCGCCGGAGAGCGCCGGAAGAGTGTGATCGTGCTGCGCTCGGATTTCGTGCAGCCGCCAGAGCCACCTGAGGCCCCGGAAGCGCCGGAGGCACAGGAACCGCTTGAATTGCCCGAACTTCCCGAACTCCCTATGGCACCAGAACCTCCGCCGCCGGGCGAGTAAGAAAAGCCCCTTCTGACGATGATCAGACCCGGGCCCCACGGCCGGGGTCTTTTTCTGGCCTGTGCGGCAGTGCTTTGCGCGGATCGCGCGAGCCGTTAGGATGCCCGAGCCAACCCTTCCCGGAGACAGATACATGTTCCTTCGAGCTCTCTGCGCCGCGTTGATCGCGGCCACTTCGCTTGGCGCCTGCGCGACTGCGCCCGAGCCCTGCACGGCGGAGTGGATCGATTACCGCACCGAGAAGGTGCTGAACCGGTTCGCCTTCGAGAACCGGGGCCTTGTGTCGGATCTGCGCGGCCTCGTGAAAGAGGACGGCGAGATTGGCCAGGTGGAAGCAATCCTTCTGGCGGCGAAGGCCGATGACCTGCGCCGCTTTGCGACGAGTTTCGACAAGATCATCATCCCCGAACTGGAATCGGCCGTCGGCCAGTGCGGCAACAAACCGGAGTTCATTCCGGCCTTCACCGAATTCCTGCGCAAGGAAGGCGTATCGGACGACGCGCTGGAATGGGTGGGCCCGGTCATGGCGCTTAGCCAGATGATGCGCGAAACGCCTTGAGCCTTCCTCGCCAATGAAAACCCTGATTGTTGTTCCGGCCCGCTACGGCTCGACGCGCCTACCGGGCAAGCCGCTGGTGCAGATTGCCGGGCGTCCGATGGTGGACCGGGTGGCAAGCCTTGCGCGGCGCGCGGCCTTGGAACTGGAAGATGCCGCCTTCGCGATCGCCACCGACGACACGCGCATCCTGGAGCATTGCCGCAACGCGGGCATTCCTGTCGTGATGACGGACCCTGCCCTTGCGTCCGGCTCGGACCGCGCGCTGGCGGCGGTCGAGGGGCTCGGCGCCTCACCGGAATTCGTCGTCAACCTGCAGGGCGATGCACCGTTCACGCCGGCCACGCATGTGGTTGCGATCGTCAAGGCGCTGGCGACCTCGGGCACGGATGCCGCGACGCCCTACATCCGCCTCAGCTGGGAGGCGCTCGACCGGCTGCGCGCGCATAAGGCGGAGACGCCGTTCTCGGGTACCACGCTGGTGACCGACCCGGCAGGACGCGCAATCTGGTTTTCGAAGATCATCCTGCCGGCGATGCGCAAAGAGGCAGAGCTTCGCACCCTCGGCGCGCTGTCGCCGGTGTTCCAGCATATAGGGCTTTACGGCTTTCGGCTGGAGGCGCTGAAGCGCTACTGTTCGCTGCCGGAGAGCCGGTATGAGCGCCTCGAAGGGCTTGAACAGCTGCGGCTGATCGAGAACGGCATGACGGTGCAAGCGGTGGAAGTTCAGCCCGGACGAATTGCAATGCCGGGCATCGACACCGCTGAGGACATTGCCCTCGCCGAGCGGCTGGTTGCCGAGCACGGCGATCCGGACCGGATCTGAGACATGGCCCGCCTTTTCGTCGTGCGGCATGGCAATACCTTTGATGCGGGCCAGACGGTAACGCGCGTCGGCGGGCGCACTGACCTGCCCTTGTCCGTGTCCGGACGTCAGCAGGCCGAGGCACTGGCGGCGCATTTTGCAGACACGCATTTTGCCGCCGCACTCGCCTCACCGCTGGAGCGGACGCGCGCGACAGCGAGGGCGATCCTCAGCCAGCGGACGGATGCGCCGGCGCTGCTGATCCGAAGCTTCCTGCGCGAGATCGATTACGGGCAGGACGAGAACCAGCCGGAAGAGGCTGTGGTGGCGCGCGTCGGCGCAGCGGCGCTGAAGGCCTGGGATGAGGATGGCACGCCGCCGGATGGCTGGCTTGTGGATCCCGCCGCGATCCGCGCCGGATGGGCGCAGCTGCTGAAAGAGGCCGCTGCGCTGAAGCAGGACGCCAATGTGCTCGTCGTCACCAGCAACGGCGTCGCTCGGTTCCTGCCGGATGTGGTGGATGCGTTGTCCGAAGGGTTAGACCGGAAGCTGAAGACCGGGGCATGGGGCGAGATAGATGTGGGGGGCAATGGGGCCCGTCTTACTGGCTGGAATCAGCGCCCCTGATCACGCTCAGAATTGGGCTCCACATCACGCGACGTCGCGCGAGGCCATGCCGTCTTCGAGATTTTCGGGGCCGCCGATCGGCAGCGTGAAGGCCACGGTCGTACCCTCGCCGTAGATCGAGGCAAGTGTCATGCGGCCGCCATGCATTTCGGCGAAGGATTTGGCGAGAGCGAGGCCAAGGCCGGTACCGTCGGTGTTGCGGTCCTTTGTCTTGGCTACCTGTTCAAAGGGCTGGCCAAGGCGGGGAAGGTCTTCGGCCGGAATGCCGATGCCGGTATCAGTCACGCTGAACTGGATCATGGGTCCGCGCTGCTCGACGCGCACGGTAATCTTACCGCCGCGGTCAGTGAACTTGATGGAATTGGAGACGAGATTCAGGATCATCTGTCGGATCGCGCGGTGATCGGCGTCGATGTCCGGCAGGTGCAAGTCAGCATCGAGCACGAGGTCTATGTCCTTCTCTTCTGCCTTGCGCCGGATCATACGCAGGGCGGCATCGACCGGATCGACAGGGTCAATCGGTTGAGGCGTGATCGTCATCTTGCCGGCTTCGATCTTCGCCATGTCGAGGATATCGTTGATCATGTCGAGCAGGTGTTGGCCAGAGGCCAGGATATCGCTCGAATACTCCTTGTACGAAGGATGGCCGAGCGGACCGGCCAGCTCGTTCATCATGATCTCGGAGAAGCCGACGATGGCGTTGAGCGGCGTGCGCAGCTCATGGCTCATATTGCCGAGGAAGGCGGCCTTGGTAGCAGCGGCGTGCTCGGCCTTTTCCTTCTCCTGAGAGTATTTGCGCGTCAGCTCGCTCGCCTTGCCTTCGGAGCGTTCGAGGTCGAGCGCGGCGCGTTTCACCTTCGCCTGCTGCTTCTTCAGTTCTTCTTCGTTGCGGACATTCTCGGTGACATCCACGCCGACGGTCAGGAGGCCGCCATCGGGTGTGGAGCGTTCGACAAGTTTCAGCCAGCGGCCGCTGCGCAGGGCGATCAGCGTAGTGCGGCTGTCTTCGGCGGAGACGCGTTCCAGCAGCACGGCGCCGGACCGCGCGATTTGCATCGTCTCATGGCTGAGGCCGGCGCGAAGCGTGTCCTGCAGGCCGAAATCGAGGGCGAAGGCGCGGTTCCAGTAGAGCAACCGGCGGCGCGAGTCCCAGAGGGCGAAGGGTCCGGTGAACCCCTCGATGGCGAAGCGCAAACGGCGCTCGGCGGCGCGGACCCGGTCTTCGGCCTGCTTGCGGTCCGTGACGTCCAGCATAATGCCACCGAACACGTCGTTTCCGGTGATGGGATCGGTGGACAGGCTGCCGCGCATCTCGATCCAGCGACCCTGCAGCGCCGAGACCGGGAACGTGAGATGGATCCAGCCGATGGTGCGCGCCGTGTCGAAGGCTTCGCGAATGCGTCCATTCGCCTCCAGCGGGGCGCGGGCAAGCAGGTCGTCGAGCGTCAGCAGGCCCTGGCGCTCGAGGCTCAGCAGGCTGGCCGCGCCGTCGCTGAAGAAGATGGCGTTGGTGGCATGCGACCATTCCCAGTAACCGGCCTTCGCACCGCGCATCACGAGGCCAAGGAGACGGTCTGATTCCTGGTTGCGGGTCGCCTGGATCAGCAGCTCGGTCTGGCGCTTCGACAAGCGGCGGGTCAGGCCCACGAGCGCCATCGAGGGCGCGGCGATGAGCAGGCTGAAGATGGCGAAGCGGGCGATATCGGCGAGCGAGAGCAGCGGCCGGACGACGGTAAGACAGACGCTGACATCGCTTTTGCCGACCATGGCGCAGGCGCTGGCGGCCCGCACGCCATCCGGCGCGGTTTGGATGGCGGAACCTTCTGCCGGTGCTGCTTCCGCCGCCTCAGACAACGACGCTGCGCCGAAACTGAAACGCTTGTCGTGCGACCGGAAGGACAGGCGCGCAGCGTCCGGCTTCTTGAACACGGATGAGACCGGCGACAGCGCGATCAGGGTGTCACGGTTCTCGCCGGCCCAGACGAACACGAGATCGCCGTGCGCTGTCAGCACCGAACCCGGCTCGCCTGACTTCAGGCTTCGAGCGGCAGCCGCCGCATCGCCGAGACGGTAGCCGGGCGGCGACAGCGCGGCGTCGCGCAGAGAGACGAGCGCGTCAATGCCGGGCATCAGGGAGGCGACCTGCGATTTCGGCATGCCTGCCTCACCCACGAGGCTCAGCATGACCTGCGCAGCGTCGGCCCGGGCGGAAATCCGCGAAGCCAGCATGTGGGCTTCGGCTTCAAGCTGGACGCGGAAGTTGCGCTCGGCGGTCTGATGCTCTTCCCAGGCCTTGAAGCCGAGTGCGAGGGCCAGAAGGCCCAGAATTGCAAGGATCAGCGCCCAGTTCCGCCGGCTATCGGCGGCCAGCGACTTGCCTTCCGCCACAGCGGACTTGTCAGCCTTGCTGGACTGGGAAGACTGTGTGGCCAAGATTGCCCCGTCACCTGCGAACGCAGTTTCAGATCACGCCATACTCGAAGGCAAACCTTTCTGCACCGTTAACCAATGCGAGAAATCTATTAACGATTTCTTATTCTCCGCCGGAGAGGGCGCGCGCGGCTATATCTGCTGCGTTTTCCGACAATCCAGCCTCTGTGAGCCGCTTCAGGCAGGCCATCGCCTCGGCCCGGGCCTTGGGCTCCAGCAGGCGCCAGGATTCGAACGCCGTCAGCAGGCGCGCGCCGAGCGCAGGGTTGGCCTTGTCGGCGGCGAGAATAGTCGCCTCGACGGCGCGGTAGCCGGAGCCATCCGGCGCGTGGAACGCCGCAAGGTTCTGCATCGCGAAACCGCCGATGGCCGAGCGCACGCGGTTGGGATTGCGCAGGTCGAAGGCCGGATGGGCGATCAGGCGTTTGACGTCTTCCGCCGTGCCGGCAGAGGCCTGGACGGAGAACCATTTGTCCATGACGAGCGGATTGTCCTGCCAGAGCTCTTCGAAGTGGCGGATGGCTTCAAGCTTGGCGCCGCCTTTCGTGAACATGAGGGCGCGCAGGGAGGCGAGCCGTTCGGTCATGTTGGGCGCGCGCTCATAGAGATTGAACAGCGCCGGCGCGGCGTCGCGCGCTTCCGAGGCGCCGAGCAGGCCTATGAAGGCGGTGCGCAAGGCGCGGATGGAGGCCTGCTCCGCACTCGGATGATACGGCGCCGGTGCGGGCGCCTTGAGGACCTCGGCGATCTCGCCGGAAAGACGCTTGTAGATCGCCGTTTTCATTTTGGCTTGAGCATCGGCAAGCGCGACCGGATCAGCCGGCGAACGTTCTTGGATCAATTCGCCGACATCCGGCAGACGGGTCAGCAAGGCCGCGAACGCGGGGTCGTCCATCGCGCCGCGCACGGCCCCGGCAACTGCCTCGACGAGCGCTTCGTCGGGATTTGCCTGACGGCCGGATGACAGCGTCAGGATCTCTTCCTTGATCAGCGTTTGCAGGCCGTCCCAAGTGTTGAAAGGATCGGTTTCCGCGCGCACGAGCGCGAGGTGTTCGGCGCGCATCATAGCGCGCTGGACAGGTGTCGGAACCGCAATGAAGGGGTCGGATTCGTGGGGCCGCCGCTCCAGCGTCGACACCAGCCGCACAATCCGTACCGGCGCCGAAAAATCGCGGTTCACCGACAAGCGCGGACGCCCGCTGCCCGGCGGCAGGCGCAGGTCCAACGTCTCGCTCTCAGTATCGAGCATGTGCAGGAACGGCCCCTGCGCATTGCCGCCCTCGCCGTCGAGTAAGGCGCAGAGGATCGGGACGGGAACCGGTTGCTTGTGCGGCTGTCCCGGCGTTGGCTTGACCGACTGTTCGAATGTCACGCTGAGCGTGCTTGAGGCCGCGTGCCAAGTCTCTGTGACGCGGATTTCTGGCGTTCCGGCCTGGGCGTACCAGCGGCGGAAAACCGAGAAATCCTTGCCCGTGACGTCCTCGAAGCACTTGTAATAGTCCTCGATGGTGACCGCCTGCCCGTCATGGCGTTCGAAGTAGAGATCCATGCCTTGACGGTACTTCGCCTCGCCAATCATCCGGCGCAGCATGCCGATGAGCTCGGCGCCCTTTTCGTAGACGGTCGCCGTGTAGAGGTTGTCGATGGCGCCGTAATTGTCCGGGCGCACGGCGTGGGCGAGCGGGCCGGCATCCTCGGCGAACTGGCGCGCGCGTAGCTTGATGACGTCCTTGATGCGTTGGACGGGACGCGAGCGCATGTCGGCGGAGAAGTTCTGGTCGCGGAAAACGGTCAGGCCTTCCTTCAGGCAGAGCTGGAACCAGTCGCGGCAGGTGATCCGGTTGCCGGTCCAGTTGTGGAAGTATTCGTGGGCGACGATGGATTCGATGGCCTCGAAATCGGCGTCCGTCGCAGTCGACTCGTCTGCCAGCACATAGGCCGAGTTGAAGATGTTGAGACCCTTGTTCTCCATGGCGCCGAAATTGAAGTCGCGCACCGCCACGATGTTGAATACGCCAAGATCATACTCGCGGCCGTAGACCTCTTCATCCCAGCGCATCGAGCGTTTGAGCGAGTCCATGGCCCACGCAGCGCGCGGCCCGTCGCCCTTGTCGACATGGATGCCAAGATCGACCACCCGGCCCGACATCGTAGTGAAAGTGTCGCGCAGCACGTCATAGTCGCCAGCGCAGAGCGCGAAGAGGTAGGCGGGCTTCTTGTGCGGATCGACCCACTCGGCGAAGTGGCGCCCGCCCGGCAGGTCGCCGGAGGCGCCCGGGGTTCCGTTTGACAGGAGGATCGGGAACTCGGTTTTCGGGCCAGCCATCCGTACCCGGAACGAACTCATCACATCCGGACGGTCAGGGTAATAGGTGATACGGCGGAAGCCTTCCGCCTCGCACTGCGTGCAGAGACGGCCACCCGAGAGATAGAGACCGGAGAGTGCCGTGTTGGCTTCCGGCGATATCTCGACTTCGGTTTCGAGCGTGAAGGGACCGGCCGGCGGCGCGTGCAGCGTCAGCCCGCGCGGATCGACGGTGAATTCGGAAGGATCGAGAGGCGTGGCGGGCGCGCCCGGCTGGCCAAGCGCGATGGAAAGCAGGCGTAACATGTCACCGTCGAGACGCATGGGGCCTGCGGCCTGCGGCGTGACGCCGAGCACTGCGCGAACGCGCGTGACGGTGCGGCCAAGGTCAAAGCCGAGGTCCACCGAGGTGATCTCGAAGGGATAAGGCACATAGTCCTTGAGGTGCACGGCCACAGGGGTTTCCGTTCGCATGGTGCGGTTCTCCTCAAATCTGCCTGATACGCCGTCATAGGGTTACAGAGCCGCGCACGTACCGTCGAGGGTTGTTGTCTGGCACCGCCCTTGCTGGCATCAGGCCCGGATGACAGCTCCACCCGCACCCTATCGCGACTCCATCCGCCGGGCCGCTGCCGTGCTTGCAGCGCTGATCGCGGTGATCGTTGGCTATTTCTCACTGGTGCCACCCGGCGAGGCGCCGGCGCCGCAGATTTCGGACAAGATCCGGCACTTCGTGGCCTATGCAACGCTGGCGGTACCGGTGGCGGTGTGGTTCGGGCCCCGGCGGCTCATAGCGGCGATGGCCGTCACGGCGCTTTACGGCGCCGGGCTGGAAGCAACGCAGGCGCTTGCGGGTATAGGCCGGGCAGGTTCACTGGCGGATGCAGCGGCGAACGCTCTCGGGGCCGTCATCGGCGTGCTGAGCGTCTGGACGAGCGCGCGCCTACTCAAGCGCTGATCACTCGGCGGCGACGGTCACTTCTTCGCCGAGCCGGTAAACATTGCGCAGGATCAGCGAGCAATACTGAGCCACCGGCTTGAGGCTGGAGGGGAGGTCTGACGGGTTCTCGGACGCGAAGTCTGCGATGCGGCGGGCGATGCGCATCAGTTCAGGCGTTTGGACGATCATCCGGGCCTGATGCTCGATGCGCTGCGGATCGCGGTCATATTCCGAGCCTCCGACGCGCCAGCCGCCTGCACCGCCTTCATCCGTTGCGACCACCGGAAACGTGCCAGGATCCGCCAGCGTGAAGCCGAAATCGCCTGCCCGCCATTTGATGGTGCGCCGGTCGATGACCCATCGTTCCAGCATCACGTCGTCATCTTCGCCGGAGACCCGGTTCTGGTTGTGCAGCGTCTGCTCCGAAATCAACTCATGCGCATGGAACGGCCGGCCGAGACCACAATCGTAAGAGACGCGCAGCGGCTCATCGACGTCCTTGACCCAATGCGGCACGACGTGCTCGATCACGGCCCAGGTGCCGACCGGCTTCACGAACACGCGCTGCGACTTGTGGAACAGGGCCTTGGCCATGTGGTGCCTCCTCTTTAGGTTGCAAAGTTACCACAGGCTGGTTGGCGACGGGTGAATCCAGGTGATGATATTCAACCGATTGCCGCAGCCTCATTGCCGCTGGGTCACGGCTTTCCGCGCGCGTAAAGTCAGCTATTCTTTTCGTCATCCGCGATAACAAGCAAAGCCCGAAACGGGCGATGGGGAGCCAGACGCGCCATGAATTTCGATTTCTCTGAAGACCAGAAATACCTTGCTGGTGAAGCCCGGAAATTCCTGTCGGCCGAGTGCCCGACCTCGGAAGTCCGCAAGGTGTTGAACAATGACAGCGTCGCCTATCACGCAGACCTCTGGAAAAAGGTTGCCGAGATGGGCTGGCTGGGCGCTGCGATCCCCGAGGAGCATGGCGGCCTCGGCCTCGGCATGCTGGAGATGTGCGTGCTCGCTGAAGAGATGGGCCGCGCCATTGCGCCAGTCCCGTTTGCCTCGACCGCCTATTACCTCACCGAAGCGCTGAAGCTGGCTGGCAGCGACAAGCAGAAGGCTGCCATCCTGCCACAGATCGCCGCCGGCGCCGTCATCGGAGCCTACGCGGCTTCGGAAGGCCCGGGCAATCCCGACGCATCGAACGTGCGCACCACGTTTGACGGCAAGACGCTGACCGGCACCAAGATCCCCGTGACCGACGGCGACATCGCGACACATGCCCTGGTGCTGGCGAAGGAAGGCAAGGGTCTCGCACTCGTGCTCGTGGATCTGTCGGCCAAGGGCGTCACCCGCAAGACGGTGCAGACGATCGACCCGACCCGCAGCCATGCGGAGATCCAGTTCGACGCGACCCCGGCCGAACGCCTCGGCGGCAAGGGCGAGGGCGAAAGCCTGAATACCCAGCTTCTGGACCGCGTGGCCGTCCTGCTCGCCTTCGAACAACTCGGCGGCGCCTCGGTCTGCCTCGAGATGGCGAACGACTATGCCAAGAACCGCTACGCCTTCGGCCGCCCGATCGGCGGCAACCAGGCGATCAAGCACAAGCTGGCCGACATCTATGTGAAGAACGAGATTGCACGGTCGAACTGTTTCTACGGAGCCTGGGCGCTGCTGACCGATTCGACCGAACTGCCGGAAGCGGCCGCTGCGGCCCGCGTTGCCGCGTCAGAGGCCTACTGGTTTGCGTCTAAGGAAAACATCCAGACACACGGCGGCATGGGCTTTACCTGGGAAGTCGACTGCCACCTCTTCTATCGCCGGGCGAAGCTGCTGGCCGTGCAGGCCGGCTCGCCCAAGGTGTGGAAAGAAAAACTGGTGCGTGCGCTCGAGGCGAAGAATGCGGCCTGAGGCCAACTCTCTCACATGCCGCCGGGCACAGACCGGGCGGCGGGGTTACTCCCGCCGCCCGCTGCACCAAGGCTTATTCGCCCTGCGGATAGGCGACCGGCGCTGGGGCTTCCCAGGTTACGGTGTCCGTCGGCTTCGTGCTTCCACCGGTGTAGACTTCCAGCTTAGCCGTCTTGTAGGTGATGTCGAAGTTCTCGATGACCTGCGACTTATCGCCCGTATAGGTCGAGTAGTTGTTCAGAACGGCGTCGGTCAGCTTCCAGACCTGCTTGTCCGTGGAGGCGTCCGTCGTGAGCGTAATCTCAACGACCGGAACGGCTGTGCCGCCCACGACATGCTTCAGGATTTTGGCAGACGAGGAGTCGAAATCACGGGTGATGTAGATGCCGCCGGCGTACAGCTGAACCTTGGCCGGCTCGACCGGGAGGTATGTCACCGGATCATAAGCCGGTTGCTGCGAGATGCTAAGCGTGGCAGCCGTTGCGGCAACCGTGTCATTGCCGACCTTGAGTTCGACTCCGGCATGCGCGAGCCCGGCAATGAGCATGGAAGCGGCCGAGACGGCAGCGATTCGGCGGGTTTGCACGAAGATATTCGACATGTGACGTTGTCCCTATGTGTTGCGCTGCGGGCGGGAGCCCATCGCTCTTCTCCCCAGCGCACGAGACACATACGACGCCCCAAATCCGCATGGAATAAGGCAACCGCTTGTCAGCAATCGTTCACGCCATAAGTTTCTACCAAAAAACACCCGGCTTTGAAAAACCGGTTTTAACCCCCAACCACTGAGAGCTACGGAGACCGACATGGACTTCAACGATACCCCCGCGGAAGCCGCTTTCCGTCAGGAAGCCTCTGACTTCCTGTCCAAGCACCTTGAGTTGAAGACCGGCGCCCGTCCGCGTGCCGGCTCCGGCGAGACCGCGCTCGCCCGCGCCAAGGCCTGGCAGAAAACCAAGGCAGAGAACAAGTTTGCCCAGATCACCTGGCCGAAAGAATGGGGCGGCCGCGGCGGCACCTCGATGGAAGCCGTCATCTGGGGCCAGGAAGAATCGAAATTCGACGCGCCGACTGGCCCGTTCGCCATCGGCCTTGGCATGTGTATCCCGACGGTCATCGCGTTCGGCTCGGACGAGCACAAGCAGCGCTACGTCCAGAAAGCCCTGTTCGGCGAGGAAATCTGGTGCCAGCTGTTCTCCGAGCCGTCTGCCGGCTCGGACGTGGCCGGCCTCAAGACCAAAGCCGTCAAGGACGGCGATACCTGGGTGATCAACGGCCAGAAAGTCTGGACCTCGGGCGCCCACTATTCTGACTATGGCATCCTGCTCGTGCGCACGAACCCGAAGGTTCCGAAACACAAAGGCCTCACCATGTTCATCGTCGATATGAAGCAGCCCGGCGTTGAAGTCCGTCCGATCCACCAGGCCTCCGGTGGCCGCGAGTTCAACGAGGTGTACTTCACCGACGTGCGCATTTCGGATAGCGACCGTCTCGGCGCAGTAGGCGATGGCTGGAAAGTCGCGCTTGTCACCCTGATGAACGAACGTCTTGCCGTCGGCGGCTCGCCCGGTCCGGACTGGGGCGAGATCATGACCTATGCCAAGGATGCCGGCAGCATCACCGACCAGGCGTTCCGCGAGAAGCTGGCGGACTGGTATGTTGCGGCCCAGGGCTACAAGCTGACGAAGTTCCGCACACAGACGGCGCTGTCGCGCGGCGAGACGCCCGGCCCGGAAAACTCGATCGGCAAGATCATCACGGCCAACCACCTGCAGGACATCTGCAACTCAGCGATCGAGATGCAGGACCATTACGGCATCATCACCGAATCCGACCGGATGCCGGCTGATGCGATCTTCCAGCAGAGCTTCATGTGGGCGCCCGGCCTTCGCATCGCGGGCGGCACAGATGAGATCCTGAAGAATATCATCGCCGAGCGCGTGCTCGGCCTGCCGCAGGATGTCCGCGTCGACAAAGACCTCGCGTTTGACGAGATGAAAGCGGGCTGATCCGCGTTACAAAAACTAAGCCGGGCCTGCTGTGCAGGCCCGGCTTTCTTATGCCCGGAAACGGCTGCTCTATTCCGCAGGTGCTGCGTCGGCGGGTTTCCGAGTTTCCGCGGAAATGAAAGACGCGAGCTCACTCACGCAGGCGCGGCCGGCATCGGTCAGCGCCTTGGCACGGGCAGCATTCGTGTCGTCCAGGCCAACCGCCGTGGTTGACACGCTGGTCTGCGCGACGACGGTACGCGTGCGTCCGGACAGCAAGGTCGCGTCGAGCCGGCAGCGGGCCGAACCACCGTAAAGCGTGAACTCGCTCAGCCGCCAGTTCAATTCGAACTGGGCCGGACCGGAAGAGTTCGAGGGCAAGGCCGCATTCGGGCCGGAGCCGCTCAGCGAGTCGAGCAAGGCGCCCTGCATCATCTCGGTCGCGTTGTCTGTCCACTGAACACCGCGCAAGATACGGAGCGCGCCGGTTTCATCTTCGGCCGCGATCGACCGGCCGGAGAACAAACGCGAGGCTTCCGGCTCTCGGATGGTAACAGTCGCGTTCAAGGTATGCATCGGCTCCATCGGCCCGATCCGGTAGAAGGCATCGGGCGCATCGGGCTGCTGCAGCACGCTGATACAACCGGAAAGGCTCACAAGGGCGGCGGAGAGCAGGACGGTCCGGATCATTTGCGCTTTTCCTCATAAGGCAGCGGCTCGCCAACGACGAAGCCCTGCGGATTGCGCTCGATCTCGCGCACCGCGCGGTCGAGCCGGTTGATCAGGACACGGAGGTCCTGGCTGGCAGCGTTAGTGTTCTCCATCGTCGTGGTCGCCGGACCTTCGATGATGGCAGTTGCTGCGGCAACCGCCCGGCGGCTTTCGTCGAGTGTTCCCGCAGCTGACATGGCGACCGTACGAACATCCGCAACCATTGTCTCGATACCGGCTCCGGCCTGTGTTCCTAAACCATGGAAATCCTTCGACGCCACTTCAAACGCCGTGGCCGCATCTGACATATCGGTCAGCGTCACCGAGGCCTGATTGACGAGGCCGTCATCGGCGGCGAGCTTCGAGGTCACGGTTTCGATGTTCTTGATGGAGACCGAAAGCGACGCAATGTTCTCGTCCGTCAGTATACGGTTGATACCATCAAATGTCATGTTGGCGCGGCCAAGCGCCTGCGCGCCGCCGGCCACGATCTGATCGACCAGCGTGCGTTCGGATTTGATGACCGGCACTGGCTGGCCGGGCTTGCCTTCGAGCGGCTTACCGGTTCCGGCGCTGATCTGCACGAAAGTGATGCCGGTGATGCCGGCGAGCTGGATGGACGCGGTGGAGTCTTCGCGGATCGGCGTCTCGCGCGAAACGCGGACATGCGTGCGCACCTTTGAAGGGTCCGCCTTATCGATCCGTACGCTGGCGACCTCGCCGACCTTGACGCCGATATAGCGCACCGCTGCGCCTTCCTCGAGCGAGACCGGGCCTTCAAAGACAATGTCATAGGCCTTGAAATCGCGCTGGAACTCGGACTGTCCGAGCCAGAGGACGAAGCCTGCCACGAGCGCTGCTGCGATCAGGACGAGCGCGCCGATGAGTGCGTAGTTTGCCCGGGTTTCCATGTTGCCTCTAGGTCCTCTTTTCGTCGTTGGGTGCGGCGGCCCGTCCGCGCGGGCCGCTGAAGTATTCCTGTATCCAGGGGTGATCGACCTGTCTCAGTTCCGGAATGGTGCCCATTGCCAGCACATGCTTTTCCCCTAGGACCACGATCCGGTCGCAGGTCGCGTGCAGGGTGTCGACGTCATGGGTCACCAGGAACACCGTCAGGCCAAGCGCGCGCTGCAGGGCGCGCAACAGCGTATCGAAGCCTGCCGCCGTAATCGGATCAAGCCCGGCGGTGGGTTCGTCGAGAAACAGAAGCTCCGGATCGAGCGCAAGCGCGCGGGCGAGCGCGGCGCGCTTGCGCATGCCGCCCGAAAGGTCGGACGGGTATTTGTCCCCGGCGCTGGCGGCGAGACCCGAGAGGCGTATCTTCATGTCCGCGAGATCATGGATCAGGGCGGGGCTGAGCTGCGTATGTTCCTTTAGGGGCACCATCACATTCTCGCGCACCGTCAAGTTCGAGAACAGCGCGCCGTCCTGGAACATGATACCCCAACGCCGCTCTGCGGCCGTGCGCGCTTTCGGAGCCAGCGTGTCGAGGCGCAGCCCGAACACTTCCACCACGCCGCTTTCCGGCGGCTTGAGGCCAGTGATCGCACGCAGCAGCACGGACTTACCACAGCCCGACGGTCCGATGACGCCAATGACTTCGCCTTTCGGAATGTCGAGGTTCAGGTGTTCGAGGATCACGGAGGATCCATAGGCGACCTTCAGGTCCCATATTTGGATGATCGGCTCAGCGGTCATATGCCGAGCTCCATGTAGAAGATCGCGAACAACGCATCGATTACGATGATCGCGAAGATCGCCTGCACCACGGAGGTGGTCGTGCGGTGGCCGAGAGACTGAACGCTGCCGCCTGTCATCAGGCCTTGCCGGCAGGCTATCAGCGCCACCACGAGGCCGAACACCGGCGCCTTGGACATGCCGATCCAGAACTGGTCGAGCGGAACAGAGGCGCGCATTCGCTCGATGAACAGGCCCGGATTGATATCCAGCGACGTCCAGCCCACGACGATGCCACCTGCAATGCCCGCAAGCGTCGCAACGAAGGCCAGAATGGGTGTCATCACAACCATCGCGATGACGCGCGGCGCGACGATCACGTCCATCGGCTTCAGGCCGAGCGTCAGCATCGCGTCAATTTCCTGGCGCATCTTCATCGTGCCGATCTGCGCCGTGAAGGAGGAGTTCGTTCGGCCTGCCAGCACGATGCCGGTCAGCACGACGCCGAACTCGCGCAGCATCGAATAGCCGATCAGTTCGACCGTGAATATTTCAAGGTCGAAGTCGCGCAGCGAGGTTGCGCCGATGAAGGCGACCACCATGCCGACGAAGAAGGTCAGGAACGCTACGATGGGCATGGCGTTGAGCCCGGCCTCTTCCATCACAGCGACGATGGAAGTCCAGCGAAGCTTCCAGGGCTGCACGATCAGGCGGGCGATCGTGAACATCGTTTCGCCCAGAAAGGCGAGCGTGGCCGTCACTTCGGTGAATACGGCGACCGTGCCGCGCCCGATCCGTTCCAGCATGTCCACAAAGCCGTGCGACCGGGGCGGGGCCGGCTCGCAGGGATCGGAGACAGCATGGACCTGCTCGAGGAGGCTGGCCGCCGAGGCATGGACCCCTATGAGGCGCGGTGGGTAGGCGTTCGAGGCCCGCAGCATCCGGTCGATCAGGAAGGCGCCGGCTGTGTCGAGCTTGCCCAATTCGGAGACGTCGATTCCCGCGGCGTCCGGCAAGCGGGTGGTCCCGAAGCCAGCCTCCACAGTTTGCAACGTCGCCACGGTCCAATCTCCCGTAAGACGGAGGACCGTTTCTTCGCCGCTCTTTTCAAGCTCGAAACCGGGGGTAACAGGGGACTTCATATTGAGTGCGGGCCTGACCTCTGTAGCAAAACATGCTTAAGCACGCCCCACGCCCGTCCAACTCAATTCACCCCTCGGGATTAACTTATGCGCAATCGCGAGCTTGAAATCGCAAGAATTTCCTCTCCGCTGCGCGCTGCGTTCGCAATCTCGCGCGGCGCCAAGACCGAGGCCCAGACCTTGCGGGTGCGCATCACCGAGGGCGGGGCCGCAGGGCGGGGTGAATGCGTCCCCTATGGCCGATATGGCGAAACGGTCGAAAGCGTGGCCGCGTCCATCGAAGGCCTGCGCAGCCAGATCGAGGGCGGGATGGACCTTTCCGGCTTGCAAGCCGCGCTCCCGGCAGGTGCCGCGCGCTGCGCGCTGGACTGCGCGCTGTGGGACCTTGAGGCCAAGCTGACAGGCATCCCCGTCTGGCAACGCGCTGGCCTGCCCGCACCCCGGCCTGTTGAAACAGCAGTCACGATCAGTCTCGCCGCGCCGGACCTGATGGCCGACGCCGCGCAGGCGGCGCCCGGCAAACTGCTCAAACTTAAAATCGGCGCCGACGACGACATCGCGCGGATCAAGGCCGTCCACCTCGCGCGCCCCGATGCGCGGCTGATCCTCGATGCCAATGAGGGCCTCACCGCCGAAACCTTCCCGGCGCTCGCCAAGGCCGCCGCGAAACTCGGCGTGGTGCTGATCGAACAGCCCTTTCCGGCTGGCAAGGACGATGCGCTCATCCGAAGGCCCGGTCCGGTTGCGGTGTGTGCGGACGAAAGCGCGCACACTCGCGCCGATATCCAGACCCTGGCCCGCAGCTACGACGCCGTGAACGTGAAGCTCGACAAGACGGGCGGCTTCACCGAGGCGCTGGCGATGGTGCGCGCCGCGCGCCAGTCCGGCATGGGCGTGATGATCGGCTGCATGGTGGCGGGCTCGCTGTCGATGGCGCCGGCCGTGCTGCTCGCGGGCCTCGCCGACGCGGCCGATGTGGACGGGCCGCTCTGGCTTGCCGAGGACATTGCCGACGGCCTGGCGTTCACTGGCGGCGACGTCGCGCCGCCGAGCGCCGCGCTCTGGGGCTGAGCGAGCTGCGCCTCAGCCGAAAACGATATCCACCCCGCCAATCCGCGCCTGCGTGCCGGACACCTCCAACCCGAGCGCTTTGGCCCGCGCAATGGCCGAGCCCGCATCACGCACGCTCACACGGAACGCGGCCAAACGCTCCTGCGTACCCTCGCGGAACTCCAACACCGCGTCGGTAAGCTGCAACATGCTACCTTTTGCATCCACGCCCAGCGCGGCGCCCCAACGGGCGGCCAACCGGTCCGGCACGTCGCTGGTGATCACCGCGCCGGTGAGTTTGCCAGCCGACGCGCGCGTCTCCCAACCCGGCCCGCCCCAGCGCCAGCTGGCCGCCGGACGCGCCTCGTCGATCGAGACAATCGCGGCCCCGACATCAGCGGGGTGCAGGTGGCTTGCGGAAATGTCGGGCAGGTCGATGTTCCACACGCGGCGGATTTTCAGTGCGTCCACCCGCGCGCGGGCCGCGGCGAGGTCATCCGTCTGGAAGATTGCCATATAGCCGCCGTCTCCGCCGCGCGCGAGGAAGCGCCCCGCCGGCGCCGTCAACGCGGTCGGTACAACCACTTCGAGGAACTGGTCGCCGATGGCGTAGACCCGGTTGACGAGGCCGAACTCGGCCACGCCGGGATCGGGGAACGGCTCCCCGAGCCCCAGCACTTCGGCCAGCGCAGCGGCCACGTCCAGTTTTTCAGCCGCGATCACAAGCTGGCGCAGGCGAATTTCGACCATGTTGTCCTCCCTTTTGCTGGCCGTCTTGGCGTGGCCATGCATTACCGCGAACATACCCTGTTCGACAGGCGTTATGCTATCACGCGCCGATTGACGGATCGGCCTGCAGGCGCCACCCCCTGCGCATGCCCAACCACACCGCCCCTGACTGCCCCAATGGCGCGCACAAGCATGACCATGCCCCCGGGCATGCGCATGACCATTCGCACGACCATACGCATGGGCACGCCGGCCATTCCCATGCCCACGAAGCCGACATGACGAGCGCCGACTCACGCCGCCGCGTCGTGCTGGCGGCGCTGCTCACCGGCGGGTTCATGTTCGCCGAAGTCATCGGCGGCATCGTGTCCGGCTCACTCGCCCTTATGGCCGACGCCGCGCACATGCTCACCGATACCGGCTCGCTGCTGTTAGCCTGGCTCGGCTACAAGCTCGCGGCGCGCCCGGCCGATCCGGAACGCAGCTTCGGCTTCGGCCGCATGAAGGTGCTCGCCGCCTTCACCAATGGCGTGCTGCTGATCCTGCTCGCACTCTGGATCGTGTGGGAAGCCGTCAACCGCCTGCTGCTGCCCTCGCCGGTGCTTGGGGAGCTGATGCTCGGCGTCGCCGTCCTCGGCCTCGTCGTCAACGTGATGGCCTTCGCCATTCTGCACGGCGGCGGCCACAAAGAGGATATCAACTTGCGCGGCGCGCTCTGGCATGTCGCCGGCGACCTGCTCGGCTCGGTCGCGGCGATTCTCGCGGCCATTCTGATCCTCTGGCAAGGCTGGTACATCGCCGACCCGCTGCTCTCGATCCTCGTCGCAGGCCTCGCCCTGTTTGGCGGCTTGCGGATCGTGCGCGATGCCGGCCATATCCTTATCGAGGGCACGCCCGACGGCCTCGAAGCCTCCCACATCATCGCCGATCTGAAGGCCCACGTCCCCGGCATTGCAGGCGTCAGCCATGTCCACGCCTGGGCGCTGACCGAATCGCGCCCGCTCGTCACGCTCGACGTGACCCTAGCCCCCGGCGCCAGCGCCGAAACGGTCCGCCGCGCCGTAAAGGAACGCCTCGCCCATGCCTTTGGCGCCAGCCATGCGACGGTAGAAGTGATCGGTGAGGTTAGCCCCTCCGCCGCATAGCCGCATTGCGAAGCCGCCCGCAGCGCTTTAACCCTCGTCTTCAGCGCCCATATAGGGGCATCGAAGACGATGGAGGCCCCTTTGGCCGAGATACGACATGCTGAAATCCTGATCATCGGCTCCGGCCCCGCGGGCTGGACAGCCGCCGTCTATGCCGCGCGGTCCTTGCGCGAAACGCTCGTCGTCACCGGCATGCAGCCCGGCGGCCAGCTGACCATCACCACCGATGTTGAAAACTGGCCGGGCGAGGCGCATATCCTGGGGCCGGACCTGATGGTGCGCATGCAGGAACATGCCGAGAAGATGGGCGCAAAGGTCGCAAACGATCACATCCTCAGCGTCGATTTCGCAAGCCGCCCCTTCAAGGCCGTCGGGGAGAACGGCACGGCCTACACCGCCGACGCCGTGATCATCTCCACCGGCGCGCAGGCCAAGTGGCTGGACCTGCCGAGCGAGCAGAAGTTCAAGGGCTTCGGCGTCTCCGCCTGCGCCACCTGTGACGGCTTCTTCTACCGGGGCCGCGAAGTTATGGTCATCGGCGGCGGCAACACCGCCGTCGAAGAAGCGCTGTTCCTGACGAACTTTGCCTCCAAGGTCACCGTCGTCCACCGCCGCGACCATTTCCGCGCCGAGAAGATCCTGCAGGACCGCCTGTTCAAGAATCCGAAGGTCGAAGTTATCTGGGATTCGGCGCTCGAAGACGTGCTCGGCGACGAGCAGCCACTCGGCGTCACCGCGGCGCGCATCAAGAACATTAAGACGGGCGCCGTTCGCGACATCCCCGTCCACGGCATCTTCATCGCCATCGGGCATGCGCCGTCCACGGAGCTTTTCGTGGGCAAGATGCCGATGCGCCCGAACGGCTACCTGATCACCGAACCGGGCTCCGCCCGCACGGCCATACCCGGCGTGTTCGCTGCAGGCGACGTCACCGACGAGACCTACCGCCAGGCCGTCACCGCCGCCGGCATGGGCTGCATGGCCGCGTTGGAAGCAGAGCGCTGGCTGTCCGAGGAAGCGGCGCACGCGGGGGCCTTGGCAGCGCAATAGCGTTTGGGGTGGGATTTCATCCCACGCTACAGCATCGTCAGAGCTGCCGCCTCAATCTCGCGTGGCTTGCCGGTGTTCACCACCTCCAGTAGCGTTTCTGCCCGCCCCTGCATCACGCGGTCGAGCTCTGTGGCAGGATCAATCTCCAGCGCTGCCTGCAGCTCAGCTTCGATCTCAGAGTGGTATTTCTTCGCATCGAACGCAGCGAGCGCCCTCGCCCATTGCCAGCGCAGGCTTGCATCCTCCGGCGCAAGGCGCACGGCCTGCGCATAATACTTGCGCGCCGCCTTAAGGCTCGCCCCCATCATCGCCGCGCCAACCGAGCCGCCGCGCCGGTGCACCTCCACATGCCAGACCGCGAGGAAGCCGAGCGCAAAATGGTTCGACGGATCGTCCGCGAGCACGCCTTCGGCGAGCGCCTTCGCCTTTGGCCCATTGCCGGAATCGCGCGCTTCCGACAGGGCCATCGGCCGCGTCAGCAGCGACAGCGCAATCGCCTTCTGCAGCCGTCCCTCCCCGTGGCGCGCATCCAGCTTCAGCGCGGCTTCGGCCTCGTCCAGCGCCCTATGGAGCACGCCTGTGTCGGGCTCGCGCGCCGCGCACATCGCCTTGGCGAGGATCGACCGGGCGCGGAGAGCGTGGGAATCGGCAGTCAGTTCGGCCGAGGCTTCGCTGAGCGCAAGGTCATACTGGCCCGCCCGGAACGCCGCATTGGCGCCCGCTATGTCTGCGAGTGCGACCGGCGCCCCTGAGACAAGAAGCGCCGCCAGAATGGAGCTGCGTCGGATCATTCAGCCTGATACTAGTCCAATCGGGGCGCCCCGGCGAGCCGCGGCTTCTACCCAGTCCTGACAGGATGCGCATGACGGACAGTTTCGAGGCAGATGTGGTCGTGATTGGCGCAGGCGTGATCGGCCTTGCCTGCGCCCGCGCGCTGGCCCGGGAGGGCCGCGAAGTCATCGTCCTCGAGGCCGAAGACCAGATCGCCATGCACACATCTTCGCGCAATTCCGAAGTCATCCATGCCGGGCTCTCCTATGCCAAGGGCAGCCTGAAGGCGCGCCACTGCGTGAACGGCCGCCGGATGCTC
>CAMEDD010000030.1:0-34062 GCA_945913285.1 Candidatus Sulfopaludibacter sp. SbA3 | reverse complement strand
AGGAAGGTGATGCCCAGCTGCAGTTTCGCGGCCGGGTCCGTCCGTACAAGGCAGAACATCTTGTTGGCGTGGTGGGCATGCGTGGTCCAGATCTTGGAGCCGTTCAGTACATAATGCTCGCCGTCACTGTCTGCCTTCAGTTGCAGCGAGGCGAGGTCTGACCCGGAGCCGGGTTCTGAATAGCCCTGGCACCAGTAATCTTCTCCCGACAGGATGCGGGGAAGGTAGTAGGCTTTCTGTTCCGGCGTTCCATAGCCGATGATGCAAGGGCCGACCATGTTCAGCCCCATAGGCGCAAGGCCCGGCGCGCCGGCCCGGGCGCACTCGGAGGCGAAGATGTAGCGCTGCATCTCGTCCCAGCCCGTGCCGCCATATGCCTTTGGCCAGTTCGGTGCGACCCAGCCGCGGGCGTGCAGGATGCGCTGCCAGGGTAGCGTGTATTCCGGCTCGATGAACACGCTGGTCGCCAGTCTGCCCGCTGCCGCTAGGGCAGGCGTCAGGTTGGCCGTCAGGAATGCGCGCACCTCGTCCCGGAACGCAATATCACTGGCTGTCAGATCAAGATTCATGGCCTGTTTCTTTCCCTCCGCGGCTCTTATGGCTTCAGGAGGCCAAGCCGCATTCCGATCTGCAAGCTGACAGAAATCATCGGGCGCGCCAACTCTGGATAATGGCCGACCCGGAGGCCCGAGGTATGGACAAAAGCCATCTGCCCATCTGCAAATCCGCGATCAAGACCGCGCCTCATCCGGCCAGCCGGGCTGACAATGTCATCGTCCCCGACAGGGTTTCGCCCGGGGCGAGCACCGCCATGCTTTCGGAGGGCGCGAGCCCGCTCATGTTGATCGCGTTGTTCACGTGCGAGACCGGCTCGGCACAGAAGTAAGGCTTGCCCGGCGGCGTGTAGATGACGAGATTTCTGAATGCGCCCGATCCTGCGAGGGTCAGCTGCAATCCCTCGCGCCCGCCAAATTCGGCGGCCCCATCCCAGCCAGAAAAGCAATGATCGAGGCCCGGAGCGCTCAGATCTTCGGGGGCCGCCCCGCGCCGGACAGGCAAACCGGGCTCGCCCGGATCAGTTGCCCAGCGCCCGCTCACCCCGGCCTTCAGCCAGAACCCGTCCGGACGGCCGAAATAGGGATGCAGGCCGATCCCGGCGGGCATCGCAGCTGCGTCGAGGTTGGTCAGCGTGAGTGCTACAGAGAGCTTGTCGCCGTCCACGCGAACGATCTGTTCGGCGCGGTAGTGCCAGGGCCACGCGCCGGGCAAATGCGTGAATGTCATCCGTGCCGCGCCTGGACCGGCGAGTTCGGCGCGCCAGTCCGCGCGCCACCCGGCGCCGTGCAAGGCATGGTGTGCCGCATACGCCGGGGGCAGAAGCGTCACCTTCCGGCCTTCGAATACAAAATGCGCGCCGCGGATTCGATTGGAAAATGGAACCAGCGGGAAACAGCCCGCGTGTTGATCGGCTGCGTCTCGCCCGTGAATGCCCGGCGCGAGGATGTGATGGCCGCGCCAATCCGCCCGCACGATCTGGCCGCCTCGGTCGCCGTCCAGTTCCACCGACCAGTCACCGGCGCGGACCGTCTGCAGGCCTTCCGTCACCGGTCAATCGGCCCGTTTGAGCTGCGGATGCCGAGCCTGGAGCGCGGCCCACCAGGTCGCGACGCACTCCGGTGCGACCAGCGCGGCGATACATCCGCCGAAACCAGCCCCCGTCAGCCGTGCGCCTTCCGCGCCAAGCGCCAGCGCGTCCTCCACCATCCGGTCCATGACGGGCAGGGACACTTCCATGTCGTCGCGAAGGGAGTTGTGGCTCGCCACCATCAGGCGCCCGAACGCGGATCGGTCGCGCGCTTTCAACGCGTCCACCGCCTCCAGGCTGCGCTGCCCCTCGGTCCAGATATGCCGGGCACGCCTGGCGGGCGCGCCGCTCAGTTTGAGCAGCTCGGGGCCCTTGAGTGCGCACAGATGCTCAACGCCCAGCGCGTCTGCCGCGGCCTGGCATTCAAGCTGCCGCATCTTGTAGCTTCCGTCTGCGAGTTCCCGCTGCACGCCGGACTGGATCACCACGATCTCCCAATCGTCCGGGAGCGGAAGAAGCTCAAAACTGCAATCAACGGTATCCAGTGCCAGCACATGCCCGCGGCGCCCCGCCGCCACGGCCATTTGGTCCATGATCCCGCAGGGCACGCCCATGAATTCGTTTTCGACGCGCCGCGCCGCCAACGCGAGCGCCACATCGTCCGTTTCGCCAGCAGGTCGGCTTGCCTTCAGCGCCGCCACAATTGTTGCCGCAGATGAGGACAATCCCTGGCCCACAGGGATATCGCTGTGTACGGACACATCCTGCCCGCCATCAATCCAGCCCATCGCCCGCGCCGCCTGAAGCGCCCCGCGTACCGCGTCCGGCCAGTCATGCTGGGCTGGTGTTTCCATGCCAACACGCGCCTCATTACCAAACTGCGCCGAGCCGATAACGTCCGTTTGGGTGCCATTGGATCGCCGCGTCAGCGTGATCTCGCTGCGGATCGGCATCGGAAGCACTGTGCCGCCACTGAAATCAATCCACTCTCCAATGAGGTTCACGCGCCCCGGCACGCGCACGGTCACCTCTTCAGTACTCACAGCGCCCTCAGCCTTTCTGCCGCCGCCTCCGGCACGACATCCACGGTGAACACACCTGTGAACTGCTCCACACCCGCAAGGAATTTGAGCCGTCCCGCATCGCGCAGGATCGGGTAGAACTGCACCGTGAACTGAAAGTCCTTGGCCGCGCCGCCAGGCGCTGCCTGCAGGCTCATCATGTAGGGCATCGGGGCCCCGAACAGCGCATCCAGCCGCCGGGGCAAATCGCCCAGTAACTCAGCCAGTGCCTCGATCTCTTCCGCAGCCATTGCCCACGGACCGGCACGTCGCTGCCTCGGCATGATCCAGGTCTCGTAAGGAAACCGCGAAAAGGGTGGACAGAAAGCCGAAACGTCCCCGGCGGAGGCGATGTCAAAACGTCCCCCCCAGCGCGCATGATCCGACGTCAGATCATATCCGTTGGCAAATGCCTTCGCCGCTGCCGCCTGCGGCGCCGGCACAAACGGAAACGAATAAATCTGTCCATGCGGATGGGGCAGGGTGACGCCAACTTGTTCACCCCGGTTCTCGAACGGCATCACATAGGCGGCGCCGTCGGCATGCAACGCCCGATACCTGTCGATCAGCGCTTCCAGAAGCAACACGCGCCGGTCCTGCCCGATCGTGTCAAGGCTGCCCTCGGGCGCACTGGTGTAGACCACCACTTCGCAGCGCCCGGTCGCCGCGCCATCTGCCCAGTCCGTCAGAGCGCCCGCCGGCACGCCCGGCTTCAATCCCGGAAACCGGTTGTCGAAGATCGCCAGCTCGAAATCCGTAAACGGGATCTCCGTGACGGCGCCTCCCGCCGGCGCCAGCGGGTCCTGCGCAGCGGAGGGGTTGAACGTCCGCGCCTGCCGGTGCGGCGCATAAAGCGATACCGTTCCCCGCAGCGGATCGCGCCGCAGCTCGCTCTGGTCACTGCTGGCTGCCAGCAATTCCTCGCCCGGTGCGCCGGTGTGCGGGCCGTAGCCATAAACCCTCAGCCCCCGCCCGTCGGCCTTGGCATGATCCCGCCGGTACACGTCGCGCGCCCGGCCCTTCAGGAGTATGTTGGAAACGCCAGATGTCATCGCTGCCTGATTGGCAGCGTTTTCATTCCAAGTCATCCCGGCCCGTGGCAGAAAGCCGCCCGAAATGGAGATTCGTGCAGCATGAAACTCGGCGTCTGTTACTACCCCGAACACTGGCCCGAGGCCGACTGGGCAGAAGATGCCCGTATGATGCGCGAACTGGGCCTCAGCCTCGTGCGCATCGGCGAGTTTGCCTGGTCGCGGATAGAGCCGGAGCCGGGCCGTTTCGACTGGGCCTGGCTGGACCGCGCCGTCGAAACCCTCCACGCGGAAGGTCTCGGCGTCATCCTTGGAACCCCCACCGCCACACCGCCAAAATGGCTCGTGGACATGTATCCGGATATCCTTGCGCACGATGAGCACGCCAATCCCCGCCGCTTCGGCTCACGCCGGCATTATTGTTTCTCCTCGCAGACTTACCGGCGCGAAGGCGCCCGCATCACCGAAGCGCTTGCGCGCCGCTATGGCCAGCATCCCGCCATCGCCATGTGGCAGACCGATAACGAGTTCGGCCACCATGGCAGCGATGAAAGCTTCTCGCCGGATGCCCACGCCGCCTTCCGCCTCTGGCTCGAGCGCCGCTATGGCACCATCGCCGCGCTGAACACGGCCTGGGGCGCGGTATTCTGGTCGCAGGAGTATCGCAGCTTCGCCGAAGTGGACTTGCCCGGCGCCACGGTCACCGAGGCCAACCCTTCGCATATCCTCGATTTCCGCCGGTTCAACAGCGATCAGATGGTGAGCTTCCATGCCGAACAGGAAGCCATCATCCGGCGCCTCAGCCCGGATCGGCCGGTCACCCATAACTTCATCGGCGACTTCATCCGCCTCAACCATCACGATATCGGCAAGCACCTCGATATCGCGACCTGGGACAGCTATCCCATCGGCTTGCTCAGCGAGGGCCACTTCACGCCCGAGGAAAAATCCCGCTGGCTGCATCAGGGCCACCCGGACTTTGCCGCCTTCAACCATGACGTCTACCGGGGCACCGCGCCCGAATGGGCGATCATGGAGCAGCAGCCCGGCCCGGTGAACTGGGCCCGGCACAACGCCGCGCCCGCGCCCGGCATGGTGCGCCTCTGGACCTGGGAAGCCTTCGCTCACGGTGCCCGCTTCGTCAGCTATTTTCGTTGGCGCCAGCTGCCGTTCGCGCAGGAGCAAACGCATGCCGGCCTGCTGCGCTGGGACCGCGTCCCGCAGCCGGTGACGGGAGAAGTCCGCGCGGTCGCGGCAGAACTCGCCGCGCTGGGATATCTGGCGCTACAACGCGCAGACATCGCCCTCGTGCTCGATTACCCCAGCCTCTGGCACCACGAAATCCAGCCACAAGGCCGCCGCGGCGCCACCATCGACCTCTGCCGCACGATCTACACGGCCTTGCGCAAGCTCGGGCTGGACGTCGATATTGTTCCGGCTACGGCAGATTACACGGGTTACAAGCTTGTGGTCCTGCCCAGCCCGTCGATCCTGCCGGAAGGTCTTGGCGAGCGTCTGAAGGTCAGCGGCGCCGTTGTGCTCGCCACGGCGCTGACGGGCTGCCGCACCGAGGACGTCCACCTGCTGCCGCGCCCGGATCTCGGGCCGCTGCCCGAACTCCTCCCCATGCAGATGCTGCGCTTCGAGAGCCTCGCGCCGCATGTTACGATGAAGGTGCGCACCGAGCATGCGATGTATACGGCCAGCCGTTGGCGCGAGACCGTCGAGACCAAGGCGCAAGTGCTTGCTCGGTTTGATGACGGTGCGCCGGCCTGGATCAGCCACGAGCGGGCCCACTATCTGGCGACCTGGCCGGACGAGCCGCTGCTTCACGCGGCGCTCGAAATCCTCTGTGCTCAAGCCGGGATCGCGGTCCGCCATACGGGGCCGGACATCCGTCTGCGCCGCGCGGGCGGGCTTCAGTTCGCCTTCAATTACGGCCCCAACTCTGTCGATCTTGCCCCGATGGGTGCCCCGTCAGACCCCTCTGCCTACGCGCTAGGCGGTCCTCGCCTTGAGCTTGGCGGCGTGGCGGCCTGGAAAGTCTGAGGATTACTTCGTCACAAGGCGGAAGATCGCGAGGGTTTCGGCTGCGATCGTCGGCATGGTCAGGCCCGATTGCTTGAGCCACGCGCCGGACACCTCAACACCTGCCGGCATGGCCTCGATAAACGGCGCTATATGGTTTGTCCGTGTCTGGTCAATCCGCGTAACCGTATAGGCGCCATCCTCCAGCATCGGCAGGCGCACCAGCGGCATATGACGCTGCGCTGTGGGCTCCACACGGTAAAGCAGCAGGATCAGGTCACGCGCCTCGCCGTGCGCTTGCCACACGGCGCCGTCGCCCGCCTCTCCAAGCCAGACGCGTCCCGAATGCAGCCGGTCGCGCAGCGCCTTGTGCGTTCCGATCCACTCGGCCAGCCGCCCCTTGTCCTTCGCATCCAGCTTCATGGGATCAAGCTCGACCCCGAAATGTCCCGCCAGCGCCACGCCCGCCCGGAAGTCCAGCGACTGACGCCGCCGCGTGCTGTGCGCGGGCGCCGTGCCGATGTGCGAACCCATCACTTCTGGCGGGAACACGCGCAGGAATTCCCTTTGCATCGCAATCCGCTGCACAGCATCGAGTGAATCGCTCGTCCAGAACCGGTGCGTGTACTGAAGGATTCCCGCATCAATTCGCCCGCCGCCCGCAGCGCAGGCTTCGATTTCAACATTCGGGAAATCCGCCCGCAAGCGCGCCATCAGGCCATAGGTGGCCTTCACCTGCCGCCGGTAAACCGCACGCGGCCCGCCCGCCACGATCTCCCTGTTATGGTCCCACTTCAGGTATGAGATCGGCAGGCTGCGGAGCAAGTCCGACAGCACGCCATACAGATAATCTGTGACGCCCGGTGCATTCAGGTTCAGAACCATCTGGTTGCGTCCGGTCAGCCTCGGCCGGCCTTCGCCGGTCAGGATCCAGTCCGGATGCGCCCGCGCGAGGCTACTGTCCGGATTGATCATCTCCGGCTCGACCCACAGTCCAAATTCCATGCCGAGCCCGGTCACATGCGCCGCCAGCGGTCCAAGCCCATCGGGATACTTCGTCCGGTCCGGTGTCCAGTCGCCCAGCGCCGCCTTGTCATCCTTGCGCCCTTCAAACCAGCCGTCGTCGAGAACGAACCGCTCGATTCCAATCGCCGCCGCCTCATCTGCCAGCGCTTTCATGCCGGCCGTGTCGTGATTGAAGTAAAAACCTTCCCAAGTGTTGATCTGAACAGGTCGCGGCCGCATCCCGCCGCCGGGCCAGCTCATCCGCTTACGGATCGCCGCATGGAAGTTCTGCATCGCGCCATTGCGCCCACCCGGCGAAAAGGTCGCCAACAGTTCCGGCGTTTCAATCGTCTCTCCCGGCCTGAGCTGCACTTCGCCCGGCGCAAGCCATTCGCCGAACTGCCAGAGATAGCGCCCGTCATCCAGCCACTCGGCCTGCTGCACACTGTTGCCGGACCAGGCGAGGTGCGCTGCATAGACATGCCCGTCGGCGGTCTCCGCAAACCCGGTCGGCGGAGCGTCGTGCGACGTCAGCCCCCGGCGGTTCTCCCGCCTCCACAGGCTGCGCGTCAATTCCTGCACCTGCGGCCCGAACTCGGCCTGATGCCGCCCATTGTAGAAATGAATTCGCCGTGTGTCCGGCGGCAAAGGCAGGGACGCCGCTGCCAGCCATTGCACGTCCATTGCGCCCGCGCCGGTATTTGTGAGTTTCGTCGAGGTCGTCAGAACATCCGTCTCCGGATCAAGGGCCAGCTGGATATCCACGCTAAGCTCGGAGACTTCGTCCGCCAGCCTGATGCGGATCGTCTGCGCTGTGACCACCACTTCGGACTGCGTCACCGCCTGCGCCCAGTCAGCTTGCGCCCGGTGCGCCAGCAGCGCGCTCTGCGCAAACCAGCCCTCACCAATCAGCGGAAACACGCTCAGCGCCACATCCTTGTCCAGCGCAAATGTCGGCAGGGGCCTTGTGTCCGCCAGCGCTGCCTTAGGCACCGCGCCCTCCGCCAGGCGCGGTCCCCAGTACCGCCACAGCGGCGCGGCGCCGTCCGCTTGTTCGATCACAAGTGAGCTCGCGCGCCCATGCATTACGTAAAACTGCGCCATCAACTCTCCAGCCGCGCCCACAAGCCGTCCGGCATATCGCGTCGGATACCGATTGCCGGACCTGCCGCGCCCGATCAACCCATTTGCATCAAAGGCTATCAGCTTTCCGCAATGTGCCCATGGCCCCGATGTCGGTGAGCAAGCAAGGTTGAGCACGGTGGTGGGTATCAGGAAAAAGAAAACCATGACCGAGCCTGCGCGGCTCGCGGCCGTCGCGCCGTCCACGGTGCCGCGCTTGATCAGATCATCGCGCTCGCCGCCAAGACCGGTTACGTCATCAATGCCTCCGCCCGCAATCTGCGCCGGCGGCAAATCCTGAGCTGTCACTGGCGGAAAACAAAACGCCCGGCCGCGCATCGCGCGGCCGGGCGTTCTGCCTGATTTGTCAGGAAAGACTTAGAGAACGCGGTCCTTGAGGTCTTTCGACGGACGGAATGCCACTTTCTTCGAAGCCTTGATCTTGATCGCTTCGCCAGTCGCCGGGTTGCGGCCCTTGCGGGCAGGGCGGGCGCGAACCTGCAGGATGCCGAGGCCGGAAATGCGAAGCTTCTTGCCCTTCTTCAGGTAGCCGCCCATGCGGTCGATGAAGTCGCTGACCACGAGTTCAGCCTGTTTTTTCGGCATTTCATGCGCTACAGAAAGCTCGGCGGCGAGGTGCTTTAGCGTCAGCACGTCCGGCTGAATTTTTTTTGCAGCCGCCTTCGGCGCGGCTTTCGCGGGTGCTTTTGCAGCAGCTTTAATCGGCGTTTTTGCCTTCACGGCAACTTTCTTCGCCGGTGCTTTTACGGCCGGTGCTTTCTTGGCGGTTTTCGGTTTGAGGGCCATTCTGGTTTCCTTTGTCAGTCAGTGTGTGCAAAAAGCAGCGTAAAACGGGGGTTTCTGGCTGCTGTAAAGTCAATTTTGCCAGTGATTCATTGCAGAAGCTGATCGGATAACTTCGCTTCGGTGATAGTGCAAGCAGGCGACTGGAGCGGGTGAAGGGAATCGAACCCTCGTATTCAGCTTGGGAAGCTGCTGCTCTACCATTGAGCTACACCCGCGCACGCGGCGAATTTGAGCCGGAACGCCCGTCTGCGCAAGGGCTGGTCATATGCTAAGTTAGCGGCCTTGGTTAAGTATCCCTGATTGATTGCCGCCGCGTGCGCGCTAGGGTCAAACATGTTGCGCAGATGCGCAGGAAGCAACAGACCGGTCAGCGCATGTCCCGCCGCTCCGGACAACCGAAGAGAGGCAGGCCCATGGATCTGAACGTGCACGTATGAGCGAAACGCCGGCAGCCTCCTCAACCCGCGACCGCGGCTTTCTGGGTCTTGTCGAACGGCTTGGTAACAAGCTGCCTGATCCGGTGATGATCTTTGTCTGGCTCATCGGTTTTCTGATGATCCTGTCAGCCATCGGCGCCGCCTTAGGCTGGGAAGCCAGCCTTGCCTATACCGGCACGACGGCGCCCGCGTTCGGCGAATTGAACAATGGCATGCTGACCTTCCGCGCCACGAGCCTCTTCACCTCCGAAAACATCAACCGCCTCATCGTCGAGATGCCGCGCACCCTGACGGGCTTTGCGCCGCTCGGCCTCGTGCTTGTCGTGATGTACGGCGCAGCCGTCGCCGAGCGTTCGGGCCTCTTCAGCGCGCTGATCCGCGCGAGCCTGCGCGACGCGCCGAAATGGATGCTGACGCCCGTCGTCTCGATCATCGGCATGACCTCGCACCACGCCTCCGACGCCGCCTATGTCGTCTTCATCCCGCTGAGCGCGCTGCTCTACGCCGCTGTCGGCCGCCACCCGCTCGCAGGTCTCGCCGCCGCCTTTGCCGCCGTCTCCGGTGGCTATGCCGGTAACATCACGCCCGGCCAGATAGACGTTCTGCTCTTCGGTTTCACCCAGGAGGCCGCACGCATTGTCGATCCAGGTTGGACGATGAACCCGCTCGGTAACTGGTGGTTCCTGCTCGCCATTGTGGTGCTGTTCACACCTGTCATCTGGTTCGTCACCGACCGCATCGTCGAGCCGCGTCTCGGAAAATGGGGCGGCGCAGCGGACGAAGCAGTGAAGGCAGACCTTGCCAAATCCGAACTCACGCCCGGCGAGAAACGCGGCCTCGGCGTCGCCGGAATTGTCGCGCTCGCCGTTGTCGCTCTTTTCGCCTCGCTCACGCTGACGCCGGGCTACACGCCATTGATCGACCAGGCGGCCACAGGCCCCGCACGCCTCCAGCCTTTCTACAGCGCGCTCATCGCGGCCTTCGCGCTCCTCTTCGTCACCACTGGCATTGCTTTCGGCCTCGCCGCCGGCACCGTGAAGTCCGCCAAGGACGTCGTGCACATGATGACCGAAGGCATCCGCACGCTCGCGCCCTACATCGTGTTCGCTTTCTTCGCGGCGCACTTCGTTGCGATGTTCAACTGGTCGCGCCTTGGCCCCATTGCCGCCATCAACGGCGCCGAAAGCCTGCAGGCGCTGAACCTGCCACCCGGCATCCTCCTCGTCAGTGTGCTGCTGTTCTCCTCCTTCCTCGATCTCTTCATCGGCTCGGCCAGCGCCAAGTGGAGCGCGCTCGCCCCGGTCGTCGTGCCCATGTTCATGCTGCTCGGAATCTCGCCGGAGATGACCACTGCGGCCTACCGGATGGGCGACAGCTTCACCAACATCATGACGCCGCTGATGTCCTACTTCCCGCTGATCCTCGCCTTTGCCCGAAGGTGGGACCCCAGCCTCGGCGTCGGCTCGCTGCTGGCCCTGATGCTGTCCTACGGCCTCGTTTTCATGGTTACCGGCATCGGGCTCACGGCGGCCTGGGCCACCTTCGCCTGGCCGCTCGGGCCCGGCGCGGAAGTCCACTACACGCCGCCCGGAACGCTCGCGCCCTGAACGGCTCCGATTGACCGCAATCCCCGCTGGCGCATGGGCTTTGCGCCGTGTAAACGGCGCGCCATGAACAGCTTTCTTCTCGTCGCCGCCGGCGGCGCCGTTGGCGCATCCCTGCGCCACGGCGCGGGCCTCCTCGGCGCGCGCTACCTTCCGGCCAACTGGCCCTGGGCCACCTTTTCGGTGAACCTCCTCGGCGGCTTCGCCATGGGGCTGGGCGCCGGCTGGCTGGCCCAGCGTGCAAACGGGGCCGCCGAAGACGTGCGTCTTTTCCTCGCCACCGGCGTGCTCGGCGGCTTCACCACGTTCTCGGCCTTCTCTTTGGAAACCATGAACATGCTCCGCAGCGGCGAGACCGCGAAGGCCGCCGCCTACGCCGTTCTCTCGGTTGTTCTCAGCGTCGCCGCGCTCGGGCTCGGACTCTGGATCGCAAAGCGGGCTTTCGCATGAGTGGCCAGATCATCACCGAAACGGTCTCCTACCAGGAAGCCGGCGCGCGTCTTGATCGTTGGATCAAACGCCGCGCGCAGCTGACGCAAGGCCAGATCGAGAAGATGCTGCGGACCGGCCAGATCCGCGTCAACGGAGCCCGCGCCAAGGCCAGCACGCGCCTCGAGGCCGGTAACGAGGTCCGCCTGCCGATCTTCAGTACCGAGACGATGGCGCCCAAGACGCACCATGCGGCCAAAGCTAGCGCCGAGGACAAGGCGTTCCTGAAATCGATCATCATCTACGAGGATGATGACATGATGGCCCTGAACAAGCCCACCGGCATCGCCGTTCAGGGCGGCTCGGGGCAGGGCCGCCATATCGACGGCCTGTTGATGGGCGTGTACGGCGAGGAAGAGCATCGCCCCGTCCTCGTGCACCGGCTTGACAAGGAAACGTCCGGCGTTCTCCTCATCGCCAAGCACCCCCGCGCCGCGCACCAGCTCGCCGACATGTTCAAGGGCCGGGAGATGGACAAGATCTACTGGGCCGTCACGGTTGGCGTGCCCAACCCGCCAATGGGTCAGATCCGCTGCTGGATGATCAAGGGTATTCCGGATGCGGACGAGCCCTCGGGCTACCGCCCCTATGATCCGAAATCGACCGCCAAACGCCGCGACGTGGACCGCGAGCGGATGATCCGCTCCGCGCAGGGCGTCGAAGGCGCCCGCCATTCGATCACCGACTATACCGTCATCTCGCAGGCCGGCGGCAAGGCCGCCTGGGTTGCCATGCGCCCGGAGACTGGCCGCATGCACCAGCTGCGCTTCCACATGCTTGAGATGAACACGTCGATCCTCGGTGACTACAAGTACCAGTCGCGCCGCGAAGTCCCGCAAGGTCTCGCCGAAGGCATGCACCTGCACGCCCGCGCGCTGATCATCCCGCGCGAACGCGGCAAGCCCACCACTATCGTCGCGCCGCTGCCGCCGCACATGGTGGAAACCTTCGCCACGCTCGGCTTCCTTGAACAGGAGGCGGGCAGGGACCCGCTCGCGCCCTTCAACTGATGACGCCGCTGCGCCTCGCCATCTGGGATGTGGACGGCACGCTTGTCGATTCCCGCGCGGTCATCCAGGCCTGCATGGAAACGGCCTTTCGCGAGAGCGGTCTTCCGCCTCCGGACTATGACGCTACCCGCCGCATCGTCGGCCTCAGCCTGCAGGCCGGCATCGCGCAGCTCGCCCCGCCGGATCTCGGCGCCGCCCGCCTCGAGGCGCTCGTCGATGCCTACCGCAACACCTTTACGCGCCTGCGGGCCGACGCCGCACTGCAAGAGGCGATGTATGACGGCGCCCTGGAACTTCTGGACCGCCTCAAGCAAGACGGCTGGGGCCTCGCTATCGCCACCGGCAAGACGCACCGGGGTCTGGACGGCCTCTTCGCCAAACATCCGATCAAGGCCTATTTCGACACCGTCTGGTGCGCCGATGATGGCCCTGGAAAGCCGCATCCCTTCATGGTCGAGCAATCCATGCGCGCCCTCGGTTGCGCCCCCGCACAGTCCCTGATGATCGGCGATGCCATCCACGATATCGCCATGAGCCGCGCCGCTGGCGTGCGCGCCCTCGGCGTCAGCTGGGGCTTCGGCAGGGCAGAAGAGCTCCGCGGTGCTGGTGCCGACGAAGTCCACAATGATTTTGGTACACTGACGGAGAGCTTGCTGGCTTTCGCCCCCGCCTGAGCGCTCACTCCATCCGGAACAACCGCTCTGCCGTCTTGCCCAGGATCATCTGCGCGTTCTCCACGCTCGTCGCATCGAACACCGCCTGGATGGCCCCGCGCGTATAGCCGAACGTGCTTTCCTGGTGCGGATAGTCCGATGACCACATCACCCGGTCCGCGCCGATCCGGTGCAGCAGTTCGAGGCCTGCCGGATCGGTCATGAACGTCGCAAAGCAGTGGTTGTGCCAGTACCAGCTCGGCGGATGTTTCAGCTTCGGCTGAACCTGCGTCGGAAAGTGCGTGTAGATCATGTCGGCGTCATGGATCATGCTCGCCACCCATGAGATACCTGCCTCGACAAACACGACCTTCAGCTCGGGGAAACGGTCAAACACACCGGCGAAGGTCAACATGCCCCAGTTTTGCCGGAAGCCACCCATCTGTGTAAGGACGAATGTACCCGTCGCCCCCGGCGCCGCGGTCGGGATGTTCTCGCCGATATGGAAGCAGAGCGGGATGCCGCTATCGGCAATGGCTTGCCAGAGCGTGTCCATTTTCGGATCGTTATATAGGATCGGGTTGCCATCGAGATCCTTGCGCGGATTGATCGGCACCATCAGGCACCGCGCGCCAAGTTCCTTGCAGCGCAGCACAGAGGCGCGCGCCTCGCTCATGTCCCAGTAGTTCGGCACCATCACCGCAAACAGCCGCCCCTGGCCCTTCGCGCACTGCTCCGCGATCGATTCGTTATACGCGCTGAAAATCTCTGCACGCATCTCCATGTCGGTCATCATGTAGAGGCCAAACAGGCGCTGCGGAAAGATCAGCTCCTTTTCCACACCTTCCGTATCCAGATCTTTGAGCCGCGCCTCGATGCTGGTCAGGCCCGGATGGCATTCCATCGCCTCGCACAGCGGCACGATATCGTGCGGGCGCATCATGGGTTTGCCGCCAATGGTGAAATGCCAGCCTCCGTCCCGGAATTCCATCCGGGGGGCCCAGTCCTTCAGGTGCTCGGGAAACCGGTCGATCCAGCAATCGGTTTCCAGCATGTGGCTGTCGGCCGAAATGATCGTCGTGCCCGCGGGCCAGTCATGTGTCTTGGCTGAAGCAGAGCGCTGCGGTGAAACAGGCTGGCTCGCCTGACCGGGTACTTCCAGCACGAATCCGCCGCTGCGCAGATCATCCGCCATGTCATATCCTCCCACCAGATGCGCACGTTTCGTGCTGTCACCCTGGCCGGGCGCAGAGTAACACCCCCGCGCAGACTGCCAACAGTGTCGCAGCGTCAGCCGCTACTCCGCCAGTCCCAGGAACCACCGCCCCAGCGCCGCGGCTTCCACGCGCTTGCCCGCCGTCGCCGCGGCCGCTTCCTCATCCTCGCCCCAGCGCGCCGCCTGGTACGCCTCATCGAGGCGCGACATCTCGTAGGCATCCTCAGATGTCAGCAGTCCCTCGCACACCCCCATCGCCAGCAGCGCAGAGCCGTAGAGCGCGCACGCATGCACCAGCCCCGTCAGCCGGAAATCGTCGAGGCTCAGCGCATACTCCCGCGCCGCTTCCAGCGAGGCGTCCGGCTGCGGCGTCGCGCGTACGCCTTCGGTGGTCACAAGGTTCACGCCCAGCGCTTCGCCCGCCCATTCGCGCACATGCGCCCAATGCTCTTCCTCGAGCGCGATCAGGTCTTCGGGCTCTTCGGCAATGTGGCAGATGAGGTCTGTCTCGCAGAACCGGGCCACTTCATCCGCCATCCCGTCGCGCGCGTCCGGCGCATGATCGATGGCGATGTTCGCCAGCCGCATCAGGTACATCGCGGTCAGGTCTATCCGCTCGCCCTGCGCGTTCCATTCCGCCGCCAGCGCCTCCGCCAGTGCCTCGCGTGGCAGCGTCAGCGCGCCCCGGGTAGGGCTCTTGATCGTGCGCCCGTCGAGCGCAATGGTCCAGCCATCGCCTTGCGGTTCGACCGTGGCGGCCTTGTAGAAACGTTTGGGAGCAGCGTTGGAAGACGTCATGCGCCCGGCTTACGCCGGAGCCGGTCAGGCGCCAAGCCTCAACTCTTCGTCAACCCGTCGGGGCGAGCCGTGGCATAGTCGGGTGCCGAGAGGCGAATCAGGTCCACGATCTCGCGCGTTTCCGGATCGACCAGTGCCAGGCTCTGCCCGAATCTCACGGTGCGCAGGCTCGGATCCTTGAGGGCGGTCTCGACGATCACGCGGAATTCCACCGCGACCAGCGGCACGTCCGGCGCCACGATCATTCCAGGCTTCATCTCGGCTTCCAGCGGGGAGGGCGCGAAGCAGATCATGTGACGCTCGAAGCCCACGGGGCAGGGCATCTCGTCCAGCAGGAAGCCCCGGTCGAACACGGCGAAGTCGCGCTCGGAGAACGCGCGCACAGCCGGCGGCTGCGCCGAGGTGGCTTCGGCATCGGTGGGCCGCGTGGCGACGAATGCGCCAAGCGTAAACATCGCCGCACCGGCAATTGCGAGTTCGACTTTCAGGGTCTGCATTGTTCAGGCGTCCGCTCTGGCGAGAATAAAATCGGTTACGCTACTCTGCGTGAGCGCATGCACCGGGCGCCCCTAATGAAGGGTAAACGTGACACGCGCTTAAGCATTCCGCACCTTCGTAATTCTACCAGTTTGGACTGAGCAGATGCCGCAGCCGCGGCTGCGTCAATCCGCCTTCTGCCAGGCCTGTTCGGCAGGCGGCTGCGGCAACGGCGTCTTGCCTTCGGCGGCTGTACTTTGTGCCGGTCGGGCTTTCACCTGCGCCCAGCTGTCCGGCAGGGCGCCGTCCGCGACCAGCGCGGCAAACAGCGCCGAAGAAGCACAGAAAGGGGTGATGAGGCGCATTGCCATTTTAGTCTCCTGTTTGGGGCGCGGAAGGCGCCGGTTTGCGTCCGCGGATATATGAGCGAACAAACACTCACTAAAATTCAAACAAGGCAAAACTGCGGCAATAAAAGTGAGCGCTCACAATTTATATGCCCGCTGCCCGCAGAATGCCAGATTAACCTCAGTGAAACCGGGCATGAACGCCGCCTTCAGGCCCGGTTTGGCCTGCCTGTGTTTTTCTGGTCCCATGAGGAACCGCATCAAATCGCTCGGAGCTGCCGTCGTCGCCCTTGCCGCGCCGGTTCTCCTCGCCGCGCCCGCCGCTGCAGACACCCGGATTGAAACCCGGCCCGGCAACGAAACCACGCTCATCCTCGCCCTGGGTTCAGGCGACTATAACGACTACCACCGGCGCGATTACCGCCGGGGCCTGAACGCATTCGGCCAGACCGATCGCGAACTGCGCGCCCTGATTCGCGGCGCGTCGCAGGCCTGCCGCCAGGCCGTCCGCTACGAGGCCCGCAACCTAGGTTACCATGATGTCGATTTCGACGATGAGCCCTATGTCGAGCAGATCAGCCGCCGCGGCTTCCTGGTTGATTTCGACGACGTCGAGTTCGAAGGCCGTCGGTATGCCCCCGAAACTCGCATCACCTGCGAAGTGCGCCGGGGAGAGGTGATCTCCGTCGAGGGCATCCCGCGCCCCCCTCTGGGCAGGGCGTATCCCCGCGGCTTGTAACCCTGCGTCACCCCGGTGCTCCAACCGCGTCCCGGACCGGATATCCGGGGCGCATCTTTTTGCGCTTTGGTCTTTCTGCCGCGCCGCGCCAGCTTGCCAACCCCGCGCGAGGGGGTATCAGTCGTCCGGTCTGAATTCTGAACCCTTTTCCTCGGAGCGCCGGGTATGCAAAACTTCATCGAAGCACTGGAAGCCAAACGCGAAGAGGCCCGCCTCGGCGGCGGCCAGGTCCGCATCGACAGCCAGCACGCCAAAGGCAAGCTCACCGCCCGCGAACGCATCCACGTTCTCCTCGATGAAGGCAGCTTCGAAGAGTACGACATGTTCGTCGAGCATCGCTGCAGCGATTTCGGCATGGAAAACCAGAAGATACCGGGCGATGGCGTCGTCACCGGGCAGGGCACTATCGACGGCCGCCTGGTCTATGTCTTCTCAAAAGACTTCACCGTATTCGGCGGCTCGCTCAGCCTCGCTCATGCCGCCAAGATCGTGAAGGTCCAGAAGATGGCCGTGCAAAACGGCGCACCGGTGATCGGCCTGTTTGATGCCGGCGGTGCACGTATCCAGGAAGGCGTCGATTCGCTTGCTGGGTATGCGGACATCTTCATGGAGAACGTGCTCTCCTCCGGCGTCATTCCGCAGATCTCCGTCATCATGGGCCCCTGCGCCGGCGGAGACGTTTACTCACCCGCGATGACCGACTTCATCTTCATGGTGAAGGACACGTCCTACATGTACGTGACCGGTCCGGACGTCGTGAAAACTGTGACCAACGAGGAAGTCACCCACGAGACCCTCGGCGGCGCGTCCGTGCACGCGAAGAAATCCGGTGTCGTCGACGGCGCCTTCGAAAACGATATCGAGGCGCTGACGCAGATGCGCCGCCTGATTGGTTTCCTGCCAGCCTCGAACCGCGAGCAACCGCCTGTGCGCCCCGTGCATGACGTTTACGACCGTCAGGAATTCAGCCTCGACACGCTGATCCCGCCGAACCCGAACACGCCGTATGACATGAAAGAGCTGATCACCAAGGTGCTCGACGAAGGTGATTTCTTCGAAGTCAGCCCGCAGTTCGGCGGCAACATCATCTGCGGTTTCGGGCGCATCGAAGGCTCGACGGTCGGGGTGGTCGCGAACCAGCCGATGACGCTGGCCGGGGTGCTCGACATCGACGCCTCCCGCAAGGCGGCCCGCTTCGTGCGCTTCTGCGACTGTTTCAACATTCCTATCGTCACCTTTGTCGACGTGCCGGGCTTCATGCCAGGCACCAAGCAGGAATATGGCGGCCTCATCAAACACGGCGCGAAGCTGCTCTTCGCCTATGCCGAGGCGACCGTGCCGAAAGTGACCGTCATTACACGGAAGGCCTATGGCGGCGCCTATGACGTGATGAGCTCCAAACACCTGCGCGGCGACGTGAACTACGCCTGGCCCACCGCCGAGATCGCCGTGATGGGCGCCAAGGGTGCCGTCGAGATCATCTTCCGCAAGGAAGCCGGCGACCCGGAGAAACTCGCCGCCCGCACAAAGGAATATGAAGAAAACTTCGCCAACCCCTATGTGGCCGCGAAGAAGGGCTATATCGACGACATCATCATGCCCCACAACACCCGCCGCCGCATTTCGAAAGCCCTCCGTACGCTGAAGAACAAGAAGCTCAGCAATCCGTGGAAAAAGCACGACAACATTCCGTTGTAGGGCGCTGGTCATCCGCTCACCCCGGCGAAAGCGGGGGCCGAGTTCCCGGGCACCCTCTCGATCCGGCCTGTCGCTGCCTTCCCGCCGCGGGCAGGACGCTGACAGTCGCCTGAAACCCTGCCATGCCTGTCTCCTCGGTTGGAGGGCATGCTCATGAGCAGCAAAACGTATCGCGCCGCACATCCATTTCAAGGTCGCGCGCCGGGGCTGCCGTGAGGTGACGACGCAGATGTATTTTGGCGGCAAAACGCTGAACCATGTCGACCGCCTGTTTGAGGAGATGAACCCGAAGGAGCAGGAAGCGGTTGTCGCACAGCGGCACGCCGGTTCGGGCGCTTACGTTTTTGACGCCGCGCTCCGGAAGGTCTGACCGGCCAGATGCCTGCGGAGCTGGATTGCTCCGTTCACGGTAATAAGTCCGGCGACCTGTCCTGCGAGGCCTTCCCACCCCCACCACAATATGCCACCAATGCTGCCGGACGGCCGCCTTGCAGGCAGCCACATTGGGGAGGGATATCCGACATGCTGAACCGGTTTGGTTGCACGGCGCTGGCGGCGCTGTTTGTGGTTGGCGCCTGCGCGCATGAGGCGAAGGCGCCGCTCGCGGAAACGCAAGCCACGACCGAAACCTTCTCCGTCCGTCTGTTCGACAAGACGCTCGGCCAGCTCGTCGCCGTTACGACAAGCGACACCGTCAAGATAAACTACGAATACCGCAACAATGGCCGTGGCCCGACGCTCGCCGAAACCATCAAGCTCGGCGCGGACGGCTTGCCCGTCAGCTGGACCATCGATGGCGCGACCACGTTCGGCAACGAGATCCACGAAAAGTTTGCGCTTGAAGGCGGCGTCGCCAGCTGGACCGATACGGCCGGCTCGTCCACCGCCAAGATGACCGAGCCCACAATCTACGTGCCGCAGAATGCCTCGCCCTATACGCTGGCGGTCTATGCCAAGGTGCTGCTGGCGGACGCCGACCGCTCGCTCCCGGCCTGGCCCGCAGGCAGCCTGTCGATGAGCCCGCTCGACACAGTGCGCATTGAAGGCGCAGGGGGGACGGTGGACGCGTCCGCCTATGCTCTCGTCGGCGATGATACGGACCCGGCCTATTTCCTCGTCGATGGCGAAGGCGATCTCTTCGCGCTGATGTCGCCCCGCTTCGTCATCGTGCGCGAGGGCTATGAAGAGGCCGATGAAAAGTTGCAGGACATGGCAACGCGTCTCTCCACCCTGCGACTCGAGTCCATCCAGGCCGAGACCGCGCATCGTTATGATGCGCCGCTGGCGATCACGAACGTCCGCGTGTTTGATCCCAAGGCGAAAGCCATGACGGCGCCATCGACGGTCATCGTCGAGAACGGCCTGATCAAATCGGTCAAAGTCGGCAAGGCCGATACAAAAGGCGCATATGTCGTCGATGGGCAGGGCGGCTCGCTCATCCCCGGCCTCGCCGAGATGCACGGCCATATGGGCGAGGACGGCGCGCTGAAGAATATCGCCGCGGGCGTCACGCTGATGCGCGACATGGGCAATGACAATGCGGTGCTCAATGAACTGATCACCAAGATCGAGGCGGGCACGCTCGCCGGCCCCCGCGTCGTCCGCTCCGGTTTCATCGAAGGCAAGAGCCCGTTCAGCTCGAACAATGGTATCCTTGTGAACAGCCAGGAAGAGGCGCTCGCCGCCGTGGACTGGTATGCCGATCAGGGCGATTTCTGGCAGATCAAGATCTACAACTCCATGAACCCGGAATGGGTGCCGGCGATGGTCGCGCGCGCGAAGGCGCGCGGCCTGCGGGTCTCAGGCCACGTGCCCGCCTTCACCAATGCCAACACGATGATCGAAGCGGGCTATGACGAGATCACCCACATCAACCAGCTGATGCTCGGCTGGGTGCTCGCGCCGGCAGAAGACACGCGCACATTGCTGCGCCTCACCGCGCTGCAACGCCTGCCGAAAGTGGACCTCAATGGCGAGCAGGTCGCCCACACGCTGGGCCTGATGGCTGAGAAAGGCGTCGCAATTGATCCAACCTTCGCCATCCACGAAGCGCTACTGCTGTCGCGCAACGGCGAGCTGCAGGCCGGCATGGCGGACTATGTCGCCAACATGCCGGTCGCCGTTCAGCGCGAGGCAAAAGAGGCCTGGTCGGCCATTGGCAGCCCCGAGGAAGACGCTGCCTATAAGGGCGCGTTCGAGCAGATGGCGGGCACGATCCGCCGCATGAAGGATCACGGCATTTTCATCGTGTTCGGCACGGATCTTGGCGGGGCGCTGACGCTCCACCGCGAATTGGAGCTCTACCAGAAGGCCGGCTTCACGCCGCCCGAAATCCTCGCCCGCGCGACCTTCGAAGCGGCCGATTACATGGGTCTCGGCGAGGAGCTCGGCTCAATTGAGCCCGGCAAGAAGGCAGACTTCTTCCTCGTGCCCGGCAATCCGGTGGAAGATCTGAAAGCGATCAAGACGATCCGCCTCGTCTCGAAAGGTGACACGGTCTATTTCCCGAGCGAGATCTATCCGCACTTCGGCATCAAGCCGTTCACGGACGTTCCTGCGGTGACGCCGCCGGCGGAAAAGTGATGCGAGGCTAAGCCCGCATCAGCTCTCCCATCGCCTTCGCCGCTTTCACGGCAAAGGGCCGCGCGGACGGGAACACTTCAGTGACCGAAAAATAGATGTGCACCATGCCCTCGGCGACCATCAGCTGCGTGGGCACGCCGGAGTCCGACAGGTGCTTGGCGATTGCCACGCCTTCATCATGCAGCACGTCGATCTCTGCGGGCGCAATGATCGAAGGCGGCAGGCCGGAGACATCCGCGCCGAGGAAGTTGAGCAGCGGGTCGCTGGCATCCGACGGGTCCTGAAAATAGGCGGCGACGAAGTTGTCCATACCGTCCGTACTCAGAAGGCTGTTGTTTCGGGTCTCGCGTCCTGCGGCAATTTCGGCCGTCAGCGGCGGACCCATCACAACGCCGGGTACGATCGCCAGCAGGGCTTTCAGCACCGGCCCGCCAGAGCGTTTGGCGCGCAGCGCGCAATAGAGCGCGAGGTGCCCCCCGGCGCTGTCACCCGCCACGCCGATGCGGCTGGCATCGCCGCCGAATTCGGTCGCAGACGCCCCGGCCCAGCGCAGGGCCGCGAAGCTGTCTTCATGTCCGGCCGGATAGGGAACTTCCGGGCCCAGACGGTAATCGACCGCGGTGACGATGCATTTGGCCTCGCTGCAGAGCAGGCGGCATTGTGCGTCATGCGTTTCAAGATCGCCCATGATGAACCCGCCGCCATGGAAATGCACGATCACGGGGAAGGGGCCTTTGCCTTCTGGAATATAATGGCGAACCTTCACGGGACCGGCGGGGCCGGGGAAGCTCGCGTCCCGGATCTCGCCCACCGTCAGCTGCGGCGCCGCGGGCTGCAGCGCGCGGTACATGGCGCGCGTCTCGGGGATCGTCGGCGGGGTTTCGGGCACCGCGGCAAACTGCGCCATCAGTGGTGCAAACTCAGGATGCAGGCGGCTCAGTATTTTCGGATCAGGCATGGTATCTCCCCGGAATTCTCTGCCGCTCAGGTTGCACCTTTGCCGCAGCGGTAAGCAAGACAATCCTGACAGACTGCGGCCCGGGCATCAGAATGTATTGATTCCAAATGACTTGCGGCAGGTGCGCACCCCTCTCGAGAGGCGTTTCCTGTTGGGCGGACATCACGGGTGGCCATATAGGGGATCGGTATTTGATGGCGGCAACGCGTCCGCCAACCCGCTGGGCAAGATCGGCAGCCGAAAGCGGGTGCTGCGTGTCTGGCAGTCGGGCGGTCTCAGCGGCGCCGGCGGGCATGTCGAATTCACACAGTTCCGGCGAACCGACCTGCGTCCGCGCATCTGGCTTCACTCGGCCGAGTACCCGGCGCTGCCGCCCTGGGGCTGTGCCTCGATGGCCTCGGATTTCGTGGGCGTAAGTGCCCTCACCTCCTACCGCTTCGCGGCTTGTCCCTCCTTGCGCAGGCAATCGCATTGCAATCGCTTTGCCGCGCAAGCCTGCGAGCGGGAGAGGGGAGTGGTCATGGTTTCGGTTTGCGGACGGCTTTGCGCATAAGGCCTTCCTGGGCGACAGAGGCGACGAGGTGGCCGTGCGAGTCGTAGACGGAGCCGCGGTTGAAGCTGCGGGCGCCGCCGGCATAGGGGCTGTCCATCGTGTAAAGGTGCCAGTCGTCGAACTTGAGCGGGGCGTGGAACCACATCGCGTGGTCAAGGCTCGCCGACATCAGTTCGCCGGTCATCCAGGAGACGCCGTGCGGGCGGTTGCCGGTGCCAAGGAGGGCCATGTCGGAGGCATAGGCAAGGAGGCAATGGTGCAGCCAGGGCGCCTCGTCGATCGGACGGGCCACGCGGAACCAGAGGTGCTGAACATCACTGGCTTTGGCGGGCTTCAGCGGATCGAGGGGCTCGACCTCGCGCATCTCGACCGGACGGGGGCGGAGGAAATGGCCGCGGTGGCGCGGCGGGAGCTTCTCCGCAAACTGGCGGCGCCACTCGGTGCGGTCGTCCAGCGTGTCAGGGCCGGGGACGTCCGGCATCGCATGCTGGTGGTTCCAGGCCTGTTCGGGTACGTGGAAGCTGGCGGCGAGGTTGAAGATCTGCTGGCCGTGCTGGATGGCGACGACGCGGCGGGTGGTGAAGCTGCCGCCATCGCGCGAGCGGTCCACCTGGTAGATGATCGGCACCTTGGGGTCGCCGGGGCGGATGAAATAGGCGTGCAGGGAGTGGCAGGTGCGGTCGTCCGTCACGGTGCGGTAGGCGGCCACGAGGGCCTGCGCGATGACCTGACCGCCGAAGACGCGCTGGCTTTCTTCCTCGTCCGGGCTCTGGCCGCGGAAGAGGTCGAGTTCGAGGCGCTCGATGTCGAGAAGGGTAAGCAGGTCTCCGACCGGATCGAGGGGCATCGCACGTTTCCTGTTCTTATCTTTGTGCGGCGCAGCAATATGCCGTCACGCCGGGGAACGCAATCGGCGGCTCGTGCCGGTTTTCTTTGACAAGAGCTAAGAAACAGACTTGGCTTGCAGCCTTCAGTTTCCAGTTTTTTCCACGACGCTCTATGGCCGGAGGCGCCGCATATGAACCCGTTTGTCATCGTCCCGCGTGAGTTCGCGTTCTTCCAGGCGGCGCAGCGCCTGAAGAAATGGACGGGCGATATCACCACGGAATCCGACTTCATCGTGGCCGATGATTTCGAGCGGTCGGTGGATGCCCACAAGAAGAACGTGGCGTTCCGGTTCGAGGGTAAATCCACGACCTATGCGCAGTTTGATGCGCGGGCGAGCCGGTTTGCCAACTGGGCGATGGCGCAGGGGCTGAAGCCCGGGGATTGTATCGCGCTGTTCATGGAGAACCGGCCCGATTACGTCGCCGCCTGGGCGGGCTTTGCGAAGGCGGGTCTTGTCACGGCACTGATCAATCACAACCTTGAAGGCGAGGCGCTGGCGCATTGCGTGAACATTGCGGGCGCCAAGCTGATCGTGACCGGGGCGGACCAGGACGGGTCCATTCGCGGGGCGATGAGCCTGATCGTGGGCGCGCCGCCGGTGTGGACGCTTGGCGGCAAGCTGGGCGCGGATCTGGACGGGGCGCTGGAGGCGTTTTCCGAGAAGCGCCCGCCGCGCAGCGTGCGGGCGGGCATGACGGGTGCAAGCCTCTGCCTTTACGTTTATACGTCGGGTACGACGGGTTTGCCAAAGGCCGCGAAGCTGACCCAGGCGCGCACGCGCGGGATGATGCGAAGCTTCATCGCGCCGTGCCAGATCACGCCAAAGGACAAGGTGTACATCACGCTGCCGCTGTATCACGGCACGGGCGGACTGTGCGGCATCGGGCAGGCGCTGATGACCGGGGCGACGGCGATCGTGCGGCGCAAGTTTTCGGCGAGCGCGTTCTGGGATGACGCGGTGAACGAGAAGGCGACGGCGATTGTGTATATCGGCGAGCTTTGCCGGTATCTCTTGAATTCCCCGCCGCATCCGAAGGAGCGGGCGCATCGAATACGGACGGGTTTTGGAAATGGCCTCCGGCCGGAAGTGTGGCAGGCTTTCCTTGACCGGTTCAACATTCCGCACCTTTGCGAGTTCTATGGCTCGACCGAAGGCAACGTCAGCTTCCTGAACTTTGACGGCAAGGTAGGCGCCGCCGGGCGCATTCCGGGCTGGCTGAAATCTCAGTTCGCCAACATTGCGTTTGTGAAGTTCGACATCGAAACCGAGCAGCCGGTTCGGGGCCCTGATGGGTTCCTGCTTCCGGCAGGTGTGGATGAGGCGGGCGAGGCGCTGGGGCTGATCGGTACGGATGTGCGCCATCGGTTCGAGGGCTATAACGACGAGAAGGCGACCGAGAAGAAGCTGCTGCGCGACGTGTTCACCAAGGGCGACCTTTGGTTTCGCACGGGCGACCTTATGCGCAAGGACAAGCAGGGCTATATCTACTTCGTGGACCGGATCGGGGACACGTATCGCTGGAAGGGGGAGAACGTCTCGACCAATGAAGTGGGTGAGGCCCTGTCGCGGGTCGATTGGGTGAAGACGGCGAACGTTTACGGCGTGCATATTCCGGGCACGGATGGCAAGGCCGGGATGGCGGCGCTCACAGTGGAGGACGGCGCGGATCTGGGCGGGCTCTATGCGTCCCTGGCGGCGAGGTTGCCGAGCTATGCAGTTCCCATTTTCATCCGTGTGCAGCCGGAAGCGGAGACGACGGGGACGTTCAAGTACCGGAAGGTGGAGCTGGTGGCCGAAGGGTTTGACCCCGACAAGGTGACAGATCCGCTCTGGATGCTGGATCCCGAGGAGGCACGCTATGTGCCGATGACACAGGGGCGGTATGACCGGCTCGTGTCGGGAGGATTCAAGTTCTAGGAAGTGTGGTGACCCCGGCAGGATTTGAACCTGCGACCACTCGCTTAGAAGGCGAGCGCTCTATCCAGCTGAGCTACGGAGTCCTATCGGCCAAGTAGCGCGGGGGCCTTCAGTGTGTCCACGGCTGTTTGCGCGCGGCCGAGAAATTTTCAGAGTAGGATTTGATCAGGCGCTTGCGTTCGCGGGCTTCCTCAACCGTGAATTTCAGGCCTTCGCGCTCGGCATAGGCGATGGCCTGGTCGCGGGTTTCGAAGTGGAGGCGGACCTGGCCGGACATGTCGTCAATGCCGGTCCAGCCCATCAGAGGGTCAAGGCGGCGCTTGGCGGCAGGATTCACAAACTCTAGAACCCAGTCTTTCGTGTTGCCGCGCCCTGATTGCATTGCACTTTTTGCAGGTTTGTAGATCCGCGCTTCCATGTTCCTGCCGTCGCTCCGGGCCGTCCTGGGATAATGGTCGGAGCGATAGGATTCGAACCTACGACCCTCTGGTCCCAAACCAGATGCGCTACCAGACTGCGCTACGCTCCGGAGTCCCGGTGTAATGAGATGGAAGGGCGGCGCAAGGCCTTTTCGCTGTGGAAAGCGGGATTAACCGGACCGGTTCATCCGGCGTTCTAGCCGGTTGGAGAACCAGGAGATGATGCGGCGCCAGATCTCGTCCTTGAGGACCAGGCCTTCGACGTCATGGTCGATCGACGGGTTATCGTTGATCTCGATGATAATGACGCCCTGTTCGGTCTCTTTCAGGTCCACGCCATAGAGGCCGTCGCCGATCAGCTGGGCGGCCCGGACGGCGGCGTTGACGACGTCCGGCGGGGCGTCCTCGACCGGCATCGTGGTGAAGCCACCCTCGGTGGACTTGCCGTCCTCGCCGTATTTCACGGTCTGCCAGTGGCCCCGCGCCATGCGGTACTGGCAGGCATAGAGCGGCTCGCCGTTCAGGACGCCGATACGCCAGTCGAACTTCGTGGGGCGAAATTCCTGGGCGATGATGAGGGCGGTGTCCTCGAACATCTTCTTGGCGCCGTCGCGCAGTTCTTCCAGCGTATGGGCCTTAACCATGTTGATGCCGAAGCTGCCATCCGGCGTTTTCAGGATGACGGGCGAGCCGAGGCGTTCGAACAGGGCGGCAAGGTCCGCCTTCTCGTCCACAATTTCCGTACGCGGAATGGGAAGGCCGGCCTTCTCGAGGATTTCCTTGAGATAGACCTTGTTGGTGCAGCGGATCATCGATTGGGTATCGTCGATGACCGGCATGCCTTCCTGCTCGGCGCGGCGGGCGAAGCGGTAGGTGAAATTGTCGATCGAGGTCGTCGCGCGGATGAAGAGCGCGTCGAACTCGGCAAGGCTCGGCAGGTCGGTCGGATCGATCAGCTCGACCTCGACACCCATCTTCTCGGCGACATCGGCGAAGCGCTTGAGGGAGGCGGGCTTTGACGGCGCGGTCTTCTCGTTCGGATCGACGAGGACGGCGAGGGCCCATTTGGCGGGCGTGCGAGCCTTGGGAGCGCTGACGCGGCCCTTTGTGTAAGCCTCCATCGCGTCGAGGAAGAACTGGCGGCGCTGGTGTTTCAGCCTGTGCGGGGCCATCGCGCGTATGCGGGCGATGCCGTGGGGCGCCTCGGCGTCGAACTCGATTTCGAGCGCAGGCGTGCGGTACCAGTCCATCGCTTCGCGGGCGAGGCGTTCATACGCAGGAATTTCGCAGCGCGAGAAAGCCACGAAGAGGCTTTCGATCCGGGGCGCGCCCTTGTCGAGGGCTTCCTGCAGGGTCTCGCCGAGGTCAGGCAGGGCGTGGTTGTAGAGCGTCTTCTTGGACAGCTCGACCATCGTCTGCACGCTGGGGGAAACGCGGTGTCCGCGCGCCTCGGCCAGCAGCGAGGCGTAATAACCTTCGGACTGGTAGGCGTACGAGCGGGCGAGATTGAGGATATAAGGGCGGCGGCCGGCGAAGAGGGCCGGTTTCGAGATATAGTCCGAGATTCGCAGCACCTTGTGCGGTGTTTCAGCCTGCGAAATATCGCTCGCTGATTCGACGAGCACGACCCAATCGGTCATGGGGCTCCATCTGAGGGCGCGGTAAGTGACTTCTGCATCCTGAGCGCCGCTTCTCCGTCCGGATAGTAAGAGTCAAGCTGCGCAATTACGCGATAACCGGCGCCATCGTAAAGGCGGTGGGCCGAAGTATTTGTGGAGCGCACTTCGAGGCGCAGGCGGGTCGCCCCTCGGGCCGCCGCGGATTGTTCGCAGGCGGCCAAAAGGCGCAAGCCGATTCCCTGGCCGCGCGCAGCGGTGGCAACAGAGATGGAGTAGAGGCGGGCGGTGGGCGATCCAGCCCGGAAGAGCAGAACGGCTGCGGCATTGATGCCGTGCGGCGTTTCGTGAACCAGCGTCAGGGCTTTGCCTGCGAGCAGGCGGCGCCAGGTGCGCGCGTCGAACCGGTCCACTTCGGGGAAGGAGCCTTCGAGTTCCAAAAGAGCGGCAAGGTCGTCGCGGCTGGCCGGCCGTATCTTCGCAGTCGTCACAGGCGCACCATGTCGTCCCGGTGGATGATGGCGGGGCGGCCCCTATAGCCGAGGAGGGCTTCGGCTTCTTCGGTGCGACGGCCCGCGATGCGCTGGATGTCTGCGGAGGAATAGGCCGTGACGCCCTTGGCGATGGTGCGGCCGGAGGCGTCGCGGATGGCGACGGCGGCGCCGCGCTCGAAGGGGCCGGTGACGGCGCGCACGCCGACGGCGAGGAGGCTTGCGCCGCCCGCGAGGGCCTTGGCGGCGCCGTCATCGACGGTGATCTCGCCTTCGGGCGTGAGGTGGCCTTCGAGCCAGGCGGCGCGGGCATTGGCGGGGGTCGTCTTTGCGGCGATCAGGGTGGCGCGTTCGCCGGCTTCGATGGCGCCGAGGGGATGCGGGCGGTTGCCGAGCGTGATCAGCGTGGAGCAGCCGGCGGCATGGGCGATGCGGGCGGCGGCGAGTTTGGTGACCATGCCGCCCGAGCCGACGCCGGCGGCGGCGTTCGAGCCGGTGGCCATTGCGTCATGCTCCGGGGTCAGAGCTTCGAGGAAGGGGATGTGGCGGGCATCCGGATGGCCGCGCGGGTCGGCTGTGTAGAGGCCGTCAATGTCGGACAGGAGGATGAGCACGTCGGCGGCCATCATCTGGGCGACGCGGGCGGCGAGGCGGTCATTGTCGCCGTAGCGGAGCTCTTCGGTGGCGACCGTGTCGTTCTCGTTGATGACGGGGATGACACCGGCTTCGAGCAGGGTTTCGAGCGTGGCGCGGGCGTTGAGCCAGCGGCGGCGATTTTCGGTGTCGCCGGGGGTGAGGAGGGCCTGGCCGCAGGCAAGGCTGTGCGGGGTGAGTGCGTCCGCGAGGGCGGCCATGAGACGCGGCTGGCCGATGGCGGCGGCGGCCTGTTTCTGTTCGAGCCGCGCCTGATAGGGCGCCCCGAGGGCGGCGCGGCCGAGGGCGACGGCGCCGGAGGCCACGAGGATCACATCCTTGCCGCGCTGGCGCAGGGACGCGATGTCGGCGGCGAGGTTAGCCAGCCACTCCGCACGCGGCGCGCCCGCCTCGGCGATCAGGGCCGAGCCGGTTTTCACGACGATGCGCCGGGCGCGGGCGAGTGTGTCTGCGGTCATGCCGGCGAGATACACTTGGGCAGGGGCGTTGGCGAGAGGGGCGCCGCGTTGACCTGTCGGGCGAGGCGTTTCAGTCTGCGGGCAACGAGGAGACGCGCCATGAAACTCTACAATACGCCGATGCCGGCGCCGAACCCGCGCCGGGTGCGCATTTTCCTGGCGGAGAAGGGCGTTGAGGTGCCACTGGTGGACGTCGCGCTGGTAAAAGGCGAGCACAAGGCCCCGGAGCATGTGGCGCGCAATTCGCTGGGCCAGACGCCGGTGCTGGAGCTGGAGGATGGCACATGTATCAGCGAGACGGTGGCGATCTGCCGGTATCTTGAGCGATTGCATCCTGAGCCTGCGATGTTCGGGCGGGGTGCGCTGGAAGAGGCGCTGGTGGAGATGTGGGTGCGGCGGGTGGAGTTCCAGCTGATGGGGCCAGCGGGGAATTTCTGGCGGCATGCGCACCCGTTCACGGCCCGGGTGGTGGTTCCTCAGTACAAGGAGTTTGGTGAGGCGAACCAGGGCGCATACGAGAAGGCGCTGATGTGGCTGGACGGAGAGCTGGCGGGACGAGACTTCGTGGCGGGGGAGGTGTTCACGATGGCGGATATCTGCGCGCTGAGCACGGTGAATTTTGCAGACTGGACCGGGCTTAAGGTGCCGGAGGCGGCGGAGAATTTGCGCGCGTGGCGTGGGCGCGTGAGCGCCAGGCCGAGCGCGGGGGCTTGATCTGCCTTTCCCTTCTCCCAAGGGAGAAGGGGCTTTTGCGATACTAAAGCGGGCTCCAGCCTTCTTCCGTGTCTGGATCGTCTGAGGGCGGAGCAATCAGTTCCCGGTCGCCGGTGAGGCCCAGTTTTTCCGCGATTGCGTAGAGGGCGGGTTTGACGCCTTCGCCGGAGACGCCGGAGAGGAGGAGGGGCTTGCCTTTGTAGGCTTTCTTCAGCAGCTTCATTTGTTCCTTGACGAGTTCAGGCGTCAGGGCGTCGATCTTGTTGAGGGCGACGATTTCGGGGCGCGCGGCGAGGTCGGGATCATAGGCGCGCAACTCGTTACGGATCGTCTTATAGGCGCCGGCGGGATCGTCCTGGGTCACGTCGATCAGGTGGAGCAGCACCTTGCAGCGCTCGACATGGCCGAGGAAGCGGTGGCCAAGGCCTGCGCCTTCGGCGGCGCCTTCGATGAGGCCCGGAATGTCGGCGAGCACAAAGCGCGTGCTGGTGCCGAGATCGACCACGCCGAGGCCGGGGTGAAGGGTCGTGAACGGATAATCGGCGATTTTCGGATGCGCGGCAGTGGCGGCGGCGAGGAAGGTGGACTTGCCGGCATTCGGCAGGCCAACGAGGCCTGCGTCCGCGATCAATTTCAGGCGCAGCCAGAGCCAGCGCTCTTCGCCGGGCGCGCCGGGGTTCGAGCGGGCGGGGGCCTGGTTGGTCGAGGTCTTGAAGCGCAGGTTGCCCCAGCCGCCATTGCCGCCTTGCGCGAGGAGGACCTTTTGGTTCTCCTGCGTGAGGTCGGCGATCATGGTTTCCTGGTCTTCCTCGTAGATCTGCGTGCCAACGGGCACCATCAGGATCGAGTCGTCGCCCTTGGCGCCGAAGCGGTTGCGGCCCATGCCGTGGCCGCCCTTCTTTGCCTTGAAGTGCTGCTGGTAGCGGAAGTCGATCAGGGTGTTGAGGCCTTCAACGGCCACTGCCCACACGTCGCCGCCGCGTCCGCCATCGCCGCCGTCCGGGCCGCCATACTCGATGAACTTCTCGCGCCGGAACGAGACTGCGCCCGCGCCGCCGTCACCGGAGCGGATAAAGACTTTGGCCTGATCGAGGAACTTCATGTTTGGGCTCTTATCTGGTTCACGCGATGCGCGCCATGAGGATGTGGTCTGCGAGTTCGCCCCGGCCGGCGCTGAACATGCGGTTGCGTCCACACGGCAGGAAGCCGAGCTTTGAGAGGACACGGCCGGAGGCCGGGTTGTCGGCGAAGTGGCCAGCGAGGAGCGCGCGAGCAGATCGTCTCTCGTCGAGCCAGCCGATCAGGGCCTTTCCCGCCTCGCTGCAGTAGCCCTGGCCCCAGGCCTCGGGCGCGAGCCAATAGCCGATCTCGAAGGGCAGCGCCGTGTCGGCCCGGTTGGCACCTATCACGCCGATCAGATGACCGCCCAGCGTGATAGCGAAGACGTGGTCTGTGTCGTCGGCGCGGCCGCGATCATGTGTGATGATCCAGGCGAGGGTCTGGGCCTTGGTCTGGTCCGGCGATACGCGCGCGAGCATCCGGTGGACGCGCGGGTCGGCGACGACCCCTGTGATGCGGCCGCTGTCCTGCGGCGTGACGGCCCGCAGCATCAGCCGGGCGGTTCTCAACACGGTCTCACTCATGGCTGCCTCCTTGGGGGCGCAGTCGGGTGAGGGAAGGGCGAACGAAAAAGGGGAGGCAGTGGCCTGCCTCCCCTCGGAAACTGGTCGTCTGCTGCGACCCGGCCACTCCCCTGAAGGCGGCCGGATGAGCAGGCCGCGTTACTCTGCGGCTTCCGCCAAAGCCACGACGTTCACATACACTCGGCCGCCCGACTTGTGCGCGAACTCCACCTTGCCGCCTTTAAGCGCAAAGAGGGTGTGATCCTTGCCCATGCCGACACCCTTGCCCGGCCATTTTTGGGTGCCGCGCTGGCGCACGATAATCATGCCCGGAACAACGGTTTCGCCGCCGTATTTCTTCACGCCGAGGTATTTGGGATTCGAGTCGCGGCCGTTGCGCGAAGAGCCGCCTGATTTCTTGTGAGCCATAGTCTGCTCCTCTTAACCTGTGTCTCGCTTGAGGCCGGAGCCCCGGGAAAAATTATGCTTCGGTTGCGCCTTCGGCAGCGTCAGCCTTCGGGGCGGCTTTCTTGCGCGTTGCTTTCTTGGCCGTGGCAGCGCCGTCGGCGCTGATTGCGGTGATCGTGACTTCCATCAGGTCCTGACGGTGGCCGATCGTGCGGCGGTACGTCTGGCGCTGGCGCTTCTTGCGGGTGATCAGTTTCGGCCCGCGCACTTCGCCTTTGACTTCGGCGGTCACGGCGGCGCCGGCCACGACCGGCGCGCCAACCGTGACGCCGGCGCCTTCGCCGATCATAAGGACATGGTCAAACGTGACCGTGTCGCCAGCTGCGGCGCTGAGTTTCTCGATGACGAGCGTGTCGCCTTCGGACACTTTATACTGCTTGCCACCTGTCTTGATGACCGCGAACATGGGCGCAACCTTCCGGAAAGTCGTCTGAAAATGGGGAGGCCGCCGCACCTTGCGGGCGCGGCGACCGAAGCGGGGGGTAAACACCAAAGCCGCGGGCGTGTCAAATCCCAACTTCACGGTATTTGCGGTGGCCGGATGGGGCGCGGGGGCAGGCATGTGGCGCCTCCCGGCGCAGGCGCCGCTAGGCCCGAACGGCGCGGCGTTAACGAAAGCGCCGCTTGCGCTTGCCGTCAGTCCGGGATAGTGCACCGCCTCTCAAAGACCCCGGCGCGGAGAGGTGGCGGAGTGGTCGATCGCGCCGGTCTCGAAAACCGGTATACTCGCAAGGGTATCGAGGGTTCGAATCCCTCCCTCTCCGCCAGCTGCACAAGATCACGCCCCTTACAACACTCTGAACTTGTTGAATTTATTGCACAATTCTGCACTGCGTTGCAGGCGTTCGAACTTGAACTGCTGCACATTTTGCTACACATTTTGCTGCACAAAGTCCGCTAAGCGTGACGGAGGCGTGCATGTCGATCGTGAAACGCGGGAGCACGTTCCAGCTGCGCCGCCGGGTGCCGCAAAGGTATCGCGCGGTTGAGCCGAGAGGCGTGGTCTGGATCAGCCTGCATACAGATTCCGAGACGGTAGCCCGCAGCAAGGCAGACCGTGCCTGGGGCAATCTGGTCGAAGCCTGGGAGGCCCGGCTGGCGGGCGATACCGGGGACGCGGAGGCCCGGCATGCGGCCGCCCATGAACTCGCCCGCATCCGGGGCTTTCGCTATCTCGATGTCGGCCTTGTATCCCGCCTGCCGTCGGAGGAGCTCCTGGCCCGCGTCGAGGCCATCGGCGCCCGCCGGGCGGCGCCTGACCCGGTGGAGGCGTCTGCCCTGCTCGGCACGGTCCCAGCGCCGTCCCTGACGCTGGAGAAGGCGCTGGAGCTCTACTGGGGCCTTGCCAGGGAGAAGACGCTCGGCAAGAGCGAGGACCAGATCCGGCGCTGGAAGAACCCGCGCGTCAAAGCCGTGCGCAACTTCGTGGAGATTGTCGGCAACAAGCCGGTCGAGGCCATCACGCGCGACGACATGCTGGACTTCCGCCAGCACTGGCTGGAGCGGATCGAGGCGGGCGAAGTGACGCCCAACTCGGCCAACAAGGACCTGATCCATCTCGGCGACGTGCTGAAGACCGTCAACACGATGAAACGGCTGGGCCTCACCCTGCCGCTTGGAGAGCTCTCGTTCCGGGAAGGCGAAACACGCACCCGCCCGCCGTTCAGCCCCGACTGGATAAAGACCCGCCTGCTCGCGCCGGGCGCGCTCTCCGGCCTCAACGATGAGGCGCGCGGTCTCCTCCTCGGCATGGTCAATACCGGCTACCGGCCATCGGAAGGCGCAGGCCTCACGGCCAGGACGATCCGGCTCGATGCCGGTGTGCCGCATATCGCCATCGAGCCCGAGGGCCGCCAGCTGAAGAGCGCCTATGCCAGGCGCGTGATCCCGCTGACAGGTGTCTCGCTGAAAGCGTTCAAAGCGTTCCCGGACGGGTTCCCGCGTTACCGGGAGAGCAGCGCGGGGCTGAGCGCGACGGTCAACAAGTATCTCAAGTCCAATGGCCTGCTCGAGACACCGGCGCATTCGTTCTACTCTCTGCGCCATGCGTTCGAGGACCGGATGCTGGCGGCGGGGATCGATGACCGGATCCGGCGCGACCTGTTCGGCCACCGGCTCGACCGGGAACGCTATGGCAAGGGCGCTTCGCTTGAACATGTCGCGCGGCTCGTGCGCGAGATCGCGCTCTGAGCGAGCGGGAGCCGTCATATGTGCTGCGCACGATCCTCGCGCGGCATTGAGCGCGTCGGCTTCGGCAGCAAGCGTCGCGCAGCTTGCGGCCGCTCTCCGGCCAGATAACGGGCGAGACGTTCCTCGCGGTCGGCAAGAGCCGCGTGCTCCGCTTCGAGCCGTTCAAGGATGGGCCAGTAGGTCTCGCCCGACATGTCGATCAGACGGGCGACGATCCGGATGGCGTTTTCGATACGCTGGGCACTGACGGGTTGCATGGGCGCCAGGATCGCGCAGATGGCCGCCGACTGACTATCGGAACAGAGGCCATTTGCTGCAGCCACCTGCAACACCGTGCAAAGCCTGCTGGCGGGTGATGCCTGCGCGGGTCCTCGTCAAGGGCAAGGCCGCTCCGCGGCGCGCGTCCCGCGCGCCCTTGACGAG
>CAMEDD010000029.1 GCA_945913285.1 Candidatus Sulfopaludibacter sp. SbA3 | reverse complement strand
GCGTGGCTTTGTAAGCCAGAATGTCGGCGGCCTGGAGCACCGGATAGGTAAACAGGCCGACCGAGGCGCGCTCGGCGTCCTTACCAGCCTTGTCCTTGAACTGGGTCATCCGCTCGACCCAGCCCATGCGGGCGACGCAGTTGAAGATCCAGGCAAGCTCGACATGCGCGAGCACAGAGGACTGCGCGAAGATGACCGACTTGGCCGGGTCCACACCGGCGGCCATGAAGGCGGCGGCGATCTGGCGGGTCTGGTCGATCAGCGCGCCGGGCTCGACGGGCATCGTGATAGCGTGCAGGTCCACGACGCAGAAGATGCAGTCATGGCCCTCGGCCTGCAGGTCGGCGAACTTTTTCAGGGCGCCGAGATAGTTTCCAAGGTGCAGGTTTCCCGTCGGCTGGATGCCGGAGAATACCCGTTTCGGGCCGGTATAGGCGGGGGGCGTGTCAGTCATGGTCCGGGGCGTTTAGCCTTTTTGATCAGCGCCGCAAAGCCTGCCGGACGTCGCTCAGCCTGAGCGCGCCGGTGAGCAGGGCGGCCACGGCGTAGATGAACGTCCCGGCGAGCACGATGACGGCGGCCGCGATCGCTTTGGAGCCGAAAAGGGCCGTCTGGATGGCGGGGAGTTGCCAGAGCATCAACCAGATCGCGGCCGTCAGGATGAGCGAGGCGAGCGCGGCACGCACGAGGCCGGACACGAGACGCGGGCCCGGCCGATACCAGCCGCGTCGCGCGAGGGTCAGCGCCAGGAGGCCGGCATTCACCCAAGCCGCCGCGCTGGTCGCCATGGCGACACCGGGAAAGCCCGGCTGGCCGGATTGCTTGAGCCAGAAGAAAAGCCCGGCGCCGAGAAGCGTGTTCACGACGACTGAAATGAGCGCAAAGCGCATCGGCGTCTTGGTATCCTCGCGTGCGAAGTAAGGCGGGGCGAGAACCTTGATCAGTACGAAAGCGGGAACGCCCCAGGCGAAGTGGAACAGGGCGGCGCCGGCCGCCGCAGCGTCAGACGGCAGAAAAGCACCGCGAACGAAAAAAGCGTCAATCAGGAAGACCGGCGCCGCCATCAAGGCCGCTGCAGCCGGAAAGGTCAGCGCCATTGCAAGGCCGAGACCTTCATCGATCGTCCGCGCCCCGGCGGCCGTGTCATCGGCCCGGGCCGCCCGGCTGAGGCGCGGCAGGATGGCGACGCCGACCGCCACCCCGACGAGGCCCAGCGGGAGCTGGTAGAGCCGGTCAGCGGCGTAGAGCCAGCTCTTGGCGCCGTCTTCGTAACTCGCGAGCGACTGGCTCACGAGAATGTTGATCTGCGTGCCCGAGGCGGCGATCGTGCCGGGCACGGCGAGCAGCAGGACCTTCTTCACAGCCGGCGTGAGGCGCGGCCAACCGATCAGACCAAGCTTTACCTTCTGGCGCGAGACGCCCCACCACAGGGCAGCGGCCTGAAGGAAGCCGGCGATGAAGATCGCGATGGCGGCATAGAGGGCTGTCTCCTGCGGGGTTGTGCCGAGGAGGCCTGCCGGAATGAGACAGAGATTGAGCAGGGTGGGAACGCCCGCCGAAAGAATGAACCGCTCGTAAGTGTTCAGCACGCCCGACAGCAGCGCCGCGATCGCCATGAACGTGAGGTAGGGCATCGTGATGCGCGTGAGCAGAACGGCGAGGCCGTAGTTTTCCGCGTCGTCCGCCTGCCCCGAATGCAGCGCCATCAGCGCGATGGGCATAAAGACCTGCGCGAGGATCGTCAGCGCCGCGGTCGCGGCAAACAGGACTTTCATCGCGTCGTCCGCCACCGCGCGTGCGGCTTCCGGCCCTTCGGCTTCAAGCGTGCGGGCATAAGTCGGCACGAAGGCGGAGGAGAAGGCGCCTTCCGCGAAGATACGCCGGAAGAGATTCGGAAGCTGCTGGGCCGTGACCCAGGCATCGCCGACCGGCCCGGCGCCGATCTTGGCAGCGAGGATGACATCACGGGCAAAGCCGAGCATCCGGCTCAGAAATGTCAGGGACGCCTGGACGGCAGTGTTGCGAACAAGGCTCATGGTGTCCGCTTTTCCCGAATTTTCAGAAGCTGTCCACGGCGCGGGAGCGTTTGAGCTTCCTTGCCGGGGTTTGCGGGCCGTCCGGCTCCTCGGCAGACAGCACCGCCATCAGCCGTTCCTTGACGACTTCCTTGCGGTCCTGCGTCAGGTGCCCCGCGGATGTGCCGGATTGGACATAGAAGGCGTCGAACACCCGTTCGCCATAAGAGCCGACATGCGCCGAGTGGATCGACAATTTCAGATCGGCCAGAACTTCGGCGACTTCATGCAGCAGGCCGGGCCGGTCGCGGGCGGCAAGGTCGATCACGGTGCAGTCGGCGGAGATGTCGTCATGGATCTGCACGGATGGCTGGACGAGGAAGGCTGCCTCGCGCCGGCTGGTGCGGGACTTGAAGCCGCCCTTGGCGGGGTTTCCTTCCAGCGCCGCGCGGATCGCCTTTTCGAGCGCGGCAAGGCGCTGCGCATCGCCCTCACCGAATGGCAGGCCCCGAACATCCTGCAGCATGAACACGTCCACGATGCGCCCGCCGCGTGAGGTGAACACCTGCGCGGCGACAATGTTGGCGCCGAGCCGGGCCAGCGTGCCGGCGAGATCTGCGAAAAGGCCAGGACGGTCCTTGCCTGAGATGAGCAGCGCCACCGCGCCCGCTTCCGGCGCAATGCGCGCGGTGACGACATCGCCGCCCTTCGCGAGCGCGCCGGCATGCCAGGCGATGTCGCTTTCGTCGAAGCCCGTCCAGTACGCAGTCTCGAGTTCCAGCAGCAACGGCGGCAGCGCGCCGAGCCGGTCCACAAGCGCGGCGCGGCGATTCTCGGCGCGGCGTTCAAGTTCGCCCTGAACCCCCGCCTCGTCCGTCCGCCCGCCGCGCAAGGCGGCCGCCGTGTTGTGGTAGAGATCGGCGAGCAGCTGGCCCTTCCAGGCATTCCAGACCGCCGGGCCGACCGCCTTGATATCGGCAACCGTGAGAATGTAGAGCAAGCGCAGGCGTTCCAACGAGCCGACGAGGCGCGCAAACTTCACGACGGTGCGCGGATCCGAGATGTCGCGCTTTTGCGCCGTCTCGCTCATCTCGAGGTGATGGCCTACCAGCCAGACGACGAGATCGGTTTCCTCATCTGGCAGGCCGAGACGCTGGCAGGCGCGGCGGGACGTGACCATACCGGCCAGCTGCTGGTCACCTTTGCCCTTGCCGGTATCGTGCAGCAGCATGGCGAGATAGAGCGCACGGCGGTTCTCGAGCTGGCTGAACAGTTCATGCGCGAGCGGCGCGATGTTGCCGCGGCCATGTTCCAGGTCGGCAATCGTCTCGACGGCGCGGATCGTGTGCTCATCGACCGTATAGTGATGATACATGTTGAACTGCGTCTGGGCCACGATCGTGCCGAATTCCGGGATCGCGCGGCCCAGCACGCCGGCCTCGTTCATGCGCCGGAGCGTCAGGCCAGGATCTGTGCCGCCGAGGATCGAGTCGAGGATCAGGCTTTGCGCTTCCGGCGTCTCGCGCACGGCGTCCGTCAGGGTGCGGAGATTGCGCGTCAGCGCCGTCAGGGCCGCAGGATGGATATCCTTGCCTTCGCGCCGGGCGATGGTGAACAGACGGAGCGTGTTCAGCGCATCGCTGGCCATCACGCTGTCATCGGTAATGCTGATGCGGCCGGTCTCGATCATGAAGCCCGATTCCGGCAGCGGCTGCGGCGGGCGGACAGGCAGGAACCGGCGCAGGCCCTCCGGCTTCTTCTTGTGCTCGGCTTCGAGCTTGGCGGCGAGGATGCGCGTCAGCCCGCCGACATCCTTCGCAACGAGGAAATAGCGCTTCATGAAACGCTCGACGCCCTGTTGCCCCTCGCGATCACGGTAACCCATGCGGGCGGCAATCTCGGGCTGCAGGTCAAAACTCAGGCGGTCTTCAGCGCGGCCGGTGACAAAGTGGATATGGCAGCGCACGGTCCAGAGGAACCGGCTGGCGCGGATGAACACCGCGTATTCATGCTCCGTGAACGGGCCGGCGCGCATCACATCTTCCAGCCGGTCACCGCCATACATATGCTTGACGATCCAGTAGAGCGTCTGCAGGTCGCGTAGTCCGCCCTTGCCTTCCTTGAGGTTCGGCTCGACCACATAGCGTGCATCGCCCGTGCGGGCATGGCGGGCATCGCGCTCGGCGAGCTTGTCGGCGATGAACTTGGCATCCTTGCCCTTCACGGCCTCGCGGTCGAACAGCGCGGTCATCTCGCTCGCCAGGGCCTCATCGCCGCAAATGAAACGCGCGTCCAGCATGCTGGTCTTGATGGTCACATCGTCCTGGGCGAGCTTCACGCACTCGATCGGTGTACGGAAGGCGTTGCCTACCTTGAGGCCCATGTCCCAGATGGCATAGAGCATGTATTCGATCACGCTTTCCGTATGCGGACTGGCCTTGTAGGCGCGCAAGAAGAGAAGGTCCGTATCCGAGGACGGCGCCATGACGCCGCGGCCATATCCGCCGGTCGCCACAATCGCGAGGCGCTCGGCCGCCGTGGGGTTCGAGGCGCGGTGGACGTGCGTGACCGTGAAATCATAGAGCGCGTGGATGACTTCGTCCTGCACAGCCGCCAGCAGCCTTGCGGTGTCGAGCCCGTCGGCGCCCTGCTGCAACCGTTCCTGGGCAATCAGCCGGCCGCGGAACATCGCGCCGTGCAGCAGGTTGAGCGCGGTCTTGCGGGCTGCCGAGGGGTTCGAAATATTGTCCAGCGCCGCCGCCGTCAACTTCACCCGCAGGGCGCGCCCGTCGATGATATCGGCAATGCGCCAGCGGCCCGGGCGGCGCGAGGCCGGGGTCCGGTGGGCAGAGCTTTGGAGGCTGGGCGGGGGGGGCGGCGAGGCGGTCATCGGGCGCCAAGATAGCAGGTTTGGAGGCGGCGCCTATGGGCAGGGCGCCGCACTAGCCGACAATCGTGTCCACCCGGTTGAGCCAGAGGGGCGAGTTTTCCAGGTCGATGAACTTGCGCTCGTCCTCCAGAAGATCCCGCGCCGCCTCGGCCGTTCCGGGGTTCTGCCCGGCCGCTGCCATGGCTGCCTCGCTCTCGAACCAGATTTCGGCAATCCCGTCATAGGGTTCCGGCGCATTCCGGGACGCGCGGATGCCGGTATTGAGGGCGTCCAACCCGGCATGCACCTGTTCATACTTCACGATGCCCAGCGTCTTTGCCCTTGCGGCCACCAGCGGCGCGTGGCTTTCCAGCCAGTAGTGCTGGAACTCTTCGCGGCTTAGATGCGGCAGGCGGCGCAGGCAGAAGGTGAGCTTGATCATGGCGCCAGGCTAGGCCGGGCGGACGCCGGTGTCCATCGCCGCCCCGTTGCCTTGGCCGGGTAGTTCGGGCAGCTTCGCTCTGCCGCGAAACTGCCCGGAGCCCATCCATGAGCTATACCAAGGAAATCCTGCGCTGGAGCCATATCACCGGCGCGATGATCCTGTTCGCCTATGTCTACACGCCGCTGACGCAGAACCCCTTCTTCGTGGACGCGACGCGCTGGGTCATCTTCCCGATTCTGACCATGACGGGCTTCGTGATGTGGCAGATGCCGCTGCTGCGAAGCATGTTCCGGAAGCGGCGTTAGAGGAGATCACCGCCCGCCGCTGCCGCCGTGGTGCCATCCTTCTTGAAGGCGCGAATGACGTTCTTGCCGGTGATCCACTTGTGCACTTCGTCCGGCCCGTCGACGAGGCGCTGGGAGCGGATGTGCGTATACCAGGCCGCGAGCGGCGTATCGAGGGAATAGCCGAGCGCGCCGTGCAGCTGGATGGCGGTGTCAACCACGTCATGCACCATGTTGGCTAGGTAGACCTTGGCGATGCCGTTCTCCTGCCGGATGTCCATGCCATTCTCGGCCTTGTAGGCGATGTGCATCAGCATAAGCCGCGCGATATAGATCTTGCTGGCGCAATCGGCGAGCATGAACTGCACGCCCTGACGATCTTCCAGGCCTTTGCCGAAGGTCGTGCGTTTCGTGACATGCTCCGTGGCCAGATCAAGCGCGCGCTGGGCCATTGCCACATTGTGCATACCGTGGCGCAGGCGGCCATAGGCGAGGCGGTGCTGGCCCATCGCAAAGCCCATGCCCTCGCCGCCGAGCAGGTTTTCTTCCGGAACGATCAGGTTTTCGATCTTCACCTCGGCATGCCCGCCGCCCATTTCGGCATAGTGCTTTCCGTGTACGGCCATTGTGGGTATGTCGCGGAGGATCTTGTAGCCGGGATTCGGCAACTCGACGATGAAGGTCGAATACTGCTGGTGGCGCGGCGCTTCCGGATTGGTCTTCGCCATCACGACAGCAATGTCAGCAGCCGTGGCGGCGCTTGAGAACCACTTCTCACCATTCAGCACATAATTGCCCTTGCCGTCCTTCACCGCGGTCGTCTGCATGCCGGTGGCGTCTGCGCCGGCGGCTTTCTCGGTCATCGAGTAGCAGATGCGCTTGTCGCCGTTGAAGAGAGGCTTGAGATACTTCTCCTTCTGGAAATCGGTGCCGTGGGCGAGCAGGGTCAACATCGTCGCATCGTCCGGACCCTGAGAATTCATCGACAGGGCGCCGAGATGGCTATGGCCAAGTTCCATCTGCACCAGCGCGTTAGCGAGCGGCCCCAGCCCCATGCCTCCATGCTCGACCGGGATGAAGGGAAGCCAGAGGCCCTGCGCGCGGGCTTTCTTGCGAAGTTCCTTGAGCACGGTCTTGTAGGCCTTGCCGGCGGCCATTTCCTTCTCGGCGGGCAAGCACTCGTTCTGCACCCAGAGGCGCACGCGCTCGCGCACTTCCTTGGCGTCGTCCGGAATCGTGAAATCGATGGCCATGTTGATATCCTCCCTGATCGTTTGACCGGGAGGCTAAGCCTGATTGGACGGCCGGCAAAGATTGCCTTCGCGTCAGGCGGAACCGGGATAATCCACGCGCTCCAGAAACAAACCATCGCTCGGCGCCACCGGGCCGCAGGCCGTGCGGTCTGCAGCCAACAGAATCTCGTGCATCCACTCCGGACGCTGAAAGCCTCGCCCGACTTCCACAAGACTGCCCACCAATGAGCGTACCTGCCGATGCAGGAAACTCCGGGCCGCACAGGTAATCTCGATCCGGTCGCCGAGGCGGGCAACGTCCAGCCGGTCGAGCGTCTTAACCGGGCTCGCCGCCTGGCAGCCCGTGTCGCGAAAGGTCGAGAAATCATGCGTGCCCAGAACGTGCTGCGCGCCAGCCTGCATGGCCGCGGCGTCGAGCTTCGACGGAATGCGCCAGGCAAGGCCCCGCTCCAGAGCGAGATCGGCGCGCCGGTTGATCACCACGTAGCGGTAGTGGCGCGCGGCAGCGCTGAACCGGGCGTGGAAATCATCGCCCACGGGTTCGGCCTTCAGCACTGCGATTGGGTGTGGGCGCAGGTGGAAGTTGAGCGCGTCGGCGATCTTCTCCGGCCGTCCGAGGGTAAGGTCCAAATGCGCCACCTGCCCCGTCGCATGCACGCCGGAATCGGTGCGCCCGGCGCCGATGACTTCGACCGGCGCGCCTTCGATTTTCGCGGCCGCCTCTTCAAGCGCGCCCTGTACGGTTGGAATGCCCGGCAGCCTCATCCAGCCCTGATAGGGGCCGCCGTGATATTCGATCAGGAGCTTGTAACGGGGCATGCTCTGGCGCTGCCAGTCCGGCGCGTGCGGGTCAACTCTCCGGCTTGGAATGTTGCAGCTTTAGCCAGATGATCGAGACGCACATCAGAAGCGAGACACCATTCCAGAACACGATGCTGAGCGAGTCCACCGCCCAGCCGTAAACGCCCCAAAGTATCCCGCCAGTCATGGCGAAGAGGTAGGTCACCAGCGAAACATCCCGCGCCTGCCGCGTCTGGATAATCTTCAGCGCCTGCGGCGCAGCGGCGAAGGTTCCAAAAAACCCGGCCACAAGACCCAGGAGTTCGACGGGGGAAATCTGCATGCGAAGGGCCTTTCAGCCAGAAAATGAACTGGGATAGGTGAGCGCGCCGGAGGCGGGGGCGCCAGGCGCAAGCCGGATCGCCATGAAGTGCGGGCCCGACCAGGGCGCCTTGAAAGGCCCGGCCGTCTCCGCCTCGAAGCCAAACTTCGGGTAGTAGGTGCCGTGGCCGAGCACGAACACGATGGTTTCGCCAAGGTCTTCCAGTTCCTCGAGCCCTGTGCGGATCAGGTAACTGCCGATGCCGGATTTTTGAAGGCAGGGCTTTGCACTCATCGGCCCGAGCCCGGCGCCAACCGGCTGACCGTCAATCAGGATACGGAAGAATTCAATATGCCCGGCGAGGCCAGCGTCATTCTCAGCGACGAGCGAGAGGAGGCTGTCACCATCGGCCTGAAGTTGCCGGATGATGCGGGATTCGTCGAGGCCGCCAAAGGCCGCGTCATTAAGCGCAGAGATGGAATCGCGGTCTTCGGGTTTTGCAAGACGGGTCCAGAAGTGGATCATGCCAGCAGGTTGCCTGCGCTGAGCGGCGTGCCGGCCTGGAATTCGCGCGCGTCCAGCGGCTTGCCGCCGGGCTTCTGGAGCTTGACCAGGCGCACGGCGCGGCCATCGCCGCAGGCCACCGCGAGCCGGTCATCCAGCAGCGTGCCGGGCGGCGCCGGATTTCGGAGGTCCGTCAACTCACTGAAGATCAGCTTCAGACGAACCGGGCCCTGCCCGAAATCGGCCTCGCACCAGGCGCCGGGCGCGGGCGCGATCCCCCGGATCCGGCAATCGACTTCGGCGGCCGGCTTCGACCAGTCGATGCGCTGATCATCCGCTGTGATCTTGTGGGCATAGGTCGCGCCATCCTCGATCTGCGTGGCAGGCTTGAGGCTGCCATCCGCCAGACCGGCTAGGGCGCGCGGCGCAAGTTCCGCCGCCAGCGCCGCGAGCCGGTCGTGCAAGGTTCCGGCAGTATCCTCGCGCGTGATCGGTGTACGGACGGACGCAAGGACCGGGCCGGTATCGAGCCCGGCTTCCATGAGCATCGCATCGACACCTGTTTCGGTATCCCCCGCCATGATCGCGCGCTGGATCGGCGCCGCGCCCCGCCAGCGCGGCAGGATGGAGGCGTGCATATTGAGACAGCCAAGGCGCGGCGCATCGAGGATCGGTTGCGGCAAGATCAGGCCGTAGGCAACGACCACGGCAGCATCGAGGTTCAGCGCGGCGAAGGCCGCCTGCTCCTCAGCCTTCTTCAGCGATTTCGGCGTGCGCACTTCCAGGCCGCGGGCTTCGGCAAAGGCGTGTACCGGCGTCTGCGTCAGCTTCTGGCCCCGGCCTGCAGGGCGCGGCGGCTGGGAATAGACGCAGGCGATTTCGTGGCCCGCCGCGATGAGCGCTTCGAGCACGCCGAGCGCAATGCCGGGGCTTCCCATGAAGGCGACGCGAAGGGGCTGGGTCATGGACGCCGATCTATCGGCAATCGCCGCGGTTGGGAAGCAAGCCTAGTTCGCGTCCTCGCGGATGGCGCGGAGTTTTGCTTTCTTCACCTTGTCGACCGCGCGCTGGCGTTTCAGGCGCGAGAGGTAATCGATGAACAGCGTGCCTTCGAGATGGTCCATCTCGTGCTGGATACAGACCGCGTAAAGGTCCTCGGCCCATTCCTCGACTGGGTTTCCGTTATAGTCGAGGTAGCGCAGCCGGCAGCGGGCGGGGCGCTCCACCTCGTCGAAGATATCCGGCACCGACAGGCAGCCTTCTTCGTACGGCTTGTTCTCGCCGGCCATCTCGAGGATTTCCGGGTTCACGAAACAGCGCGGCGCGCGTTCCTCGCCCTCTTTCGAGAGGTCCATCACGATGATGCGCAGCGGCACGCCGATCTGGATCGCGGCAAGGCCAATGCCCGGCGCGGCGTACATCGTCTCCAGCATGTCATCCATCAGCGCGCGATGCTCGTCCGTGACGAGCCCCGCAACGGGTTTCGACACCTCTTTCAGGCGCGGATCGGGGACAGTAAGGATTTCGCGGATGGCCATATGGGTCAAATATGCACGCCTTACGCAGGCGTCAACGGGGCGTTACTCGCTGATCTCCTCAGCGTCCAGCACATCCAGCCGGATGTCCCGGCCGACTCTCAGCATCCGGGCAGAGGTTTCAATCTCCACAAGCCCTTTGATATCTGTGTTGTCCTTGATAGCCCCCAACTCTTTGAATTTGCGGCCTTTTGGCATCACATTGCCTTCGAGCGAACCGACGAAGTCATTGTATGACTTCACAGACTTCTCAAGGTTTGTTCCCAAGGTCTGCACCTTCTGACCGAAAACGGTTAGGGCCGCGTACAACTCCTTGCCGAGGTCAGCCACTTCCTGAGCATTCCTGGCGATGGCTTCTTGTTGCCAACCCAGAGCTATCGTTTTGGCGAGGGCAACCAAATTACTGGGCGAAGAAATGACAACTCCACTGCGAAACGCATCTTCAAACAGCGCCGGATCATTAGCCAATGCGGAGGAGAACATGTTCTCGCCGGGGATGTACATGACGACGAAATCCGCTGTTTCCTTGATGCGCTTTTGATAAGCTTTGTCGGCAAGACGCTTCATATTCTGACGCACGTGTGCGGCGTGCGATTTTAGATGCTGGGCTCGCAGCGTCTCATCGGGCTCATGCGACGCCAGCAAGAACTCAGCTGCTGAAACCTTTGCGTCTATGACAATTGTTCGGCCGCCCGGGAGATAAATCAGCGCATCTGGCCGATCACCCTCCATCGAGACCTGTACTTGATAGTCAACGCCTTCCTTCAGTCCAGCATAGTCGAGACAACGCTTTAGGGATTCCTCGCCCCACTGACCGCCGCCCTTCGGAGCAGAAAGTGCTGTCACAAGCTTGCTGGTGGCCTCTCTATTGTCCTTCAGCCAAGTTTCGGTGGTCTTGAGTTGCTGCTGGAGTGCGGATCTGTCTTTGCCCAACTCCTCCACCTTGGCCTCGAACTTCTCGAATGATTTGCCTATCGGCTCTACCAACTTGCCGAAACGTTCATCGGCGCGTTCCAAGAATTGACCATGAGCCTCTCTGACCGCTTTCTGAGCAACGTCGGCAAAGTGAGCCTTGTCTTCTTCGCTGCGCGAGAGAGCGACCGCGAGCGCCGTTTTCGTCTCGCTTAGTTCCGTACTGACCGAAGCAGCTGCAGCCTCAACCGTGGCAATGCATTGTTCCCGATGCGCCAAAGTTGTCAGTGCTGCCTCCAACTTTTCAGCGCTCATCGCTGCTGCCGCGTGCGAGGTCTGCTTCAGCTGCCACCAGGCAAAGCCGAGGCCCAGCGCCAGCACCAGAAAAACCAGGTGCAGGGCATCGAGCGCCAGCGTTCCAAACGTCATGATAGGGTCCATGGGAGGGCCTTAAACCGATTCCCTTGGAGCATGATCGGAACGAAACAGCCTTGTCCACACCTGACAGGCGAATTGCCCCTGCCTCACAGGGGAATTCCGAAGGTTCAAAAACGAGGGTTAACGCCGCTGGATCAGACCGGGAACACGGCGCCCCGCGTCAGTTGACCAGTGTGCGCGCCAGCCTCTTGGAAATGATTTCCTCTGCCTCGGCCATGATCCGGTCGATCAGTTCCTTGCATGTCGGGATGTCGTAGATCAGGCCCGCGACCATGCCGCACGACCACGCGCCCGCATCCATATCGCCATCCTTCATCACCTTCGGATAAATCCCGGCAACTTCCTCGATGATATCCTCGAACTTGAGCGCGGCGCCGAGCGCCTTTTCCTTGGCGAGCAGTTTCTCGACGCCGGCATTCTTCAGCACGCGCTCGGTGTTGCGCAGCGAGCGCATCACGAGGCGCGTGTCGAGTTCGGAAGCGGCAACCAGCGCCTGCTTCACGTTCTCATGCACGGGCGCCTCTTTCGTCGCGATGAAGCGCGTTCCCATGTTCATGCCCTCGGCGCCGAGCGCCATGGCGGCGACGAGCGAGCGGCCATCGGCCATGCCGCCGGAGGCGATGAAGGGAATGTCGAGTTCGTCCATCGCGCGCGGCAGCAGGATGAAGTTGGGCACATCGTCTTCGCCGGGGTGGCCGCCGCATTCGAAGCCGTCCACCGAGACCGCGTCACAGCCGATATTCTGCGCCTTGAGCGCATGGCGCACCGCGGTGCATTTGTGCACGACCTTGATGCCATTGTCCTTGAGGATCGGGAGCACCTGGACCGGGTTGTTGCCGGCCGTCTCGACGACCTTCACGCCGCCTTCGATGATCGCCTTCACATAGCCCGGATAGTCCGGCTGGCTGAGTGCGGGCAGGAAGGTGAGGTTCACGCCGATCGGCTTCGACGTCATGTCCCGGCAGCGGGCGATCTCGTTGGCAAGATCGGCCGGGGTGCGCTGGGTCAGCGCCGTGATGATGCCGAGGCCGCCCGCGTTGGAGACGGCCGCGGCCATTTCCGCAAAGCCGACATAGTGCATGCCGCCTTGGACGATGGGGTGCTGGATGCCGAGCATCTCGGTGATGCGGGTTTTCATGACGGTTGTCTCCCTTGAGTGTGTTTGTTGAGTGGCATCCTTGGACAAGCCCATGCGCCGCCGCAAGCCGTGTCATCGGGGAAATTGGCGGGCCGGTCCGGGCCGGCGCGCTTTGGTTGCCGCCGCGCGCCCGCCGGGATAGGCTGTGGGTTACCAAGGGCGCTGCTCATGATCCTCTTCGTTCACGGTGTGCCGGACACAGCCATCCTCTGGGATCCGCTGATCAATGCGCTGGGGCTGGAGCCGGGCGTGTACCGCGCCCTCTCCCTGCCCGGGTTTGGCAACCCTGTACCCAAAGGTTTTTCCGGCACTAAGGATGCCTATGCCGGCTGGCTCGTGAAACAGATGGAGGCTGCGGGCGAGCCCGTACATCTCGTCGGGCATGACTGGGGCGCACTGCTCGTCCTGCGCGCCGCCTCGATGCGGCCAGAGCTCGTCTCCAGCTGGTGCGTAACGAACGCGCTGATCGACAAGGAATACTCGGGCCACCGCACAGCCCGAATGTGGGCGACGCCCATCCTCGGCGAACTCGTGATGCTGGGCATGCGCAACAAGGCGCGGCTGGAGCCTTCGCTCGTCGAAGGCGGCATGCCCGCGAGCCTCGCCAAGACGGAAGTCCCGCACATCGACAAGACGATGCGCCAGTCGATCCTCAAACTTTACCGCTCAGCCCTTGGCCTGAGTTTCCGGGGCGCCTGGGTCGATGATCTCGCGAAGCTGCCAAAGCGCGGCCAGCTCTTCTGGGGCGAGACCGATCCGTTCGTGGACCTTTCGGTGGCCGAGCGTTTCTCGAAACAATGGGGCACGCCCTTACATGTGGCGCGCGGCGCCGGTCACTGGGCCTGCCACGCGCGCGCCGAGGAATTCGCCGGCCTGCTCGCGGCGCACTGGTCGCGCTAAGCGGCTTCCTGCTGCGGTGTGCCGATTTCGTTCTTCACGAGTTCCGCCAGCTGACGGATCGAGAACGGCTTCGGCAGGAACGAGACCGCCCGGTCATCGAGCTGTTTGGCCAGTTCCTGCTCGGCATAACCCGAGATGAAGATGACGCGCGCATTGCCCAGCTGTTCGCGGGCCTGCTTGATCAGCGTCGGCCCGTTCATGCCCGGCATCACCACGTCAGAAATCACGAGGTCGAAATGCCCCGGCTTCGACTTGATGAGCTCGAGCGCGTCCTCACCGTCTTCGGCCTCTTCCACTTCATAGCCGCGAGACCGCAGGTTGTTCACGGCAATCGCGCGAACGCCTGCCTCGTCCTCGATCACAAGAATGCGGCCGCGCCCGGACAGGTCCACTGGACGGATCGCCTGCTTGCGCTCGGCAACAAGATCCTGGGGCTGAGGAATTTCGGAGGCCGGCAGGTAGATGTGGAAGTTGGTGCCTTTGCCAACGACCGAGACCGGACAGATATAGCCGCCCGACTGCTTGATGATACCGAACACGGTGGCAAGGCCCAGACCTGTGCCCGAGCCTTTTTCTTTGGTGGTGAAGAAAGGCTGGAAAATCTTGTCCAGCACATCCTTGCGCATGCCCGCGCCGTTATCCTCGACCTCGATGAGCAGGTATTCGCCCTCTTCGATATAGTCGAAGCCCTTGGCGTGCGCGTCGCGCGCCGTGGTGCGGCTCGTGCGGATCTGCAGCTTGCCGCCATCGCGGTGCGAGAGCATCGCGTCGCGCGCATTGGTGACGAGGTTGATGATCGCCGTCTCGATCTGGCTCACGTCGGCACGTATCCACGGGACGTCGCGCCCGTGGACCACTTCCAGGGTGATGCGCTCGTCGATGACGCCGCGCAGCAGGATGGAGAACTCGGTGAGGAAGTCGGTCGTGTTGAACACTTCGCGTTTGAACGTCTGCTCGCGCGCATAGGCGAGCAGCCCGCGCACCAGGTCGCGCGAGCGCATAGTGGCTTCATGGATCGCCTTGATATTGTCAAAGGACGGATCGCCGACAGGATGGCGCGTCATCAGGGCTTCGTAATTGCCCATCGTGACTTGCAGCATGTTGTTGATCTCGTGCGCAATGCGCCCAGCGATCTTGCCGACGGCCTGCATCTTCTCGCCGTGTGCGAGGCGCTGCTCCATCAGACGGTGCTCGGAGATATCCACCACATAGGCAACCGATGGTCGGCCGGAGGCATTCAGTGTGACGAACACGTTGACGTGCGCAGTGTCCTGCCCCGCGATGCGCAGCGCGACCGGACGGTCCACAGCCTGCACAAGCGCCGCAGCCGCCGCGTTCGGGCCCTCGTCATCGGAGATGAACAGGTCCGAGAAGCGCGAGCCGGGCGTTGCCCGCCCGCCCGTCAGTTCCATCAGTACACGGTTGGCATCGAGGATAATGGCGCCGTCCACCCGGTCGCCATCGAGACGCACCGCGCCGAACGGGGCGTCATCGAACATCGGATCGCCGTCCGCGCGCATCGGGCGCGAGGCGCCCTGCAGCGCAAACCGGTCGCTCTCGCCGTTCAGCATCTGCGGGCTTGGCAGAAGGATCGTTCGGCCATGCGCTTCAACGCCCCGGCCAGACCACGTCGTGATCGCCTGCACCGGCACTTCAACGCCGTCGCGGGCGCGCAGCTGGATATCGGCCCGGCCAGGCGCGCCCGATTTCTTGTCGCGGCCGAGTAGCTTCACGAATTCCGGACGCATGATGTCGTCGAGGCGGATATTCTTCGCCGTTTCCGGCAGGCCCAGCATCTCGCGCAGGAAGCCGTTGGCATAGGTGATCGTGCCATCCGGGCGGGCCGCGAAGAAGCCCATCGGGGCGTCTTCTACATAAAGCGATTTCAGATCCGCCGCGCCCGTTGCCTCAATCTGTCCGGCGATCCGGCGGATGCGCCAGAGCACGCGGCTGCGTGGCAGCGGCGAGACGGTGACTTCAAATTGGGCGGGCACCTGTTCCGGGCCAAGCGCGACCGGCGGCAGAAGCTCGCGGCGACGCGTGCCGGCCTTGGCGGCTTTCGACAGACGGTAGACCGGCGCGGCCAGGCCCGGGCTTGCGCCAAACAGGCGGTCGACGGTCACAAGGCCGGTATCGCTCGCCCCGGTCATCAGCGCGAGGGCGGCCAGTTCGTCAAACGCCGGGTTGGCGGCCACCGGCGCACCACCGGATTCGGTCACGAGCACGGCTTCATCGAGCGCCTCGATCCAGGGAAAGCGCGGCGCAGAAGCATTGGCGATAGCGGCGGCAGAGCCTTTTTCCGGGAACAGGCCGATGAACCGCCCCGCCCCGCGCACGGTCCACAACAGGAACACAAGCCCGCCGGATGCCATCGTGATCAGCAGGATCGACCCCGTCGCGCCGGCCGCATGCGGGCGCACGAGCGACACGCTGGCCGCCGCGATCGAGAGGAGGAGACACGCCCAGAAGCCCAGCTGCAGCAGATCGATCTTGCGCGAGGCGGCCATCGCCGCGGACCCGTCCGCGTCATCCGCCGATCCGAGGACCTGAGGCAAATCAAGGGCTTCTGAGTCTTTTTTCATGATCTACCGCCAATTCACCCGGCCTGCTGCCGGAAGCGCGATTGTCCCGCCGCGCACCGCAGCGCGCACGGGACGTTCCTGGTTAGCCTGTTCTCGCACGCCAATGGTTAACGAATCCGAAAAAACAGTTAAGATGAGCGGGTTCACGCCGTCAACACCAACAGGATTCGGCTCATGTACCTAACGCGTTCTGCCTTCGCGCTCGCCCTTCTCGCCGCCGCGGCCGCCTGCAGCACCGCCCCCGCCCGCGAGCCGGCCGATGCCGCCCTTTCGGCCGAGCCGGCGCAGACCGAATCGGCCCGCCTGAACGTCTGGTTCGAGACGAAATTCGACGCGGCCGTCGCCCGTGATCCGATGCGCCAGACCTATCTCGGCATCAAAGACCGCTATGACGAGTGGAGCGACCCTTCCGAGGCTTTCGAGCGTGCCGAGCTCGAAATCCAGCGAGCCGAAGTCGCCGAGATGAAGGCGAGCTTCGACTTCGCGAAACTTGATCCGCAGGCGAAGCTTTCCTGGCGTCTCGCCGAGTACGAGCTGGAGCGGGCAGAAGCCGCCTTCCCCTTCCGCAATCATAACTACACCTTCAACCAGATGTTCGGCGTCCAGTCCGGCATCCCGGCTTTCCTGATCAATCAGCATACGGTTACCAGCGCCGCCGATGCCGAGGCCTATATCGCCCGCCTCACCGGCGTTCAGCCCTATCTCGGCCAGCATGTCGAAAACGCCCGCGCTGGAGCCGAACTCAGCATCAAGCCGCCGGCCTTCGTTTTTGACTATGTCCTCTCGGATGCGCGCGGTGTGATCACCGGCTATCCCTTCTCCGGCAAGGATGATGGCAGCGCCGACAGCCCGCTGATGGCGGATATCCGTACCAAGACCGGTGCGCTCGTCACCAATGGCTCACTGACGGCCGAAGCTGCCGCCGACCTCAATGCCCGCGCCGCAGCCGCCCTGATCGCCTCGGTCGGCCCCGCCTACGAGGCCGCCGTCGCCGAGCTGGAACGCCAGCAGAAAACCGCGACGAGGGATGACGGCGCCTGGAAGCTCCCCGACGGTGAAGCCTATTACAACATGCGCCTCGCCCAGATGACGACAACTGATCTGACGGCAGACGAAATCCACCAGATCGGCCTCGATGAAGTCGCCCGCATCCAGGGCGAGATGAAAGCGATCATGACCGAGGTCGGCTTCAAGGGCACACTGCCCGAGTTTTTCGAGTTCATGCGCACCGATCCGCGCTTCTACGAACCGGAAACGCCGGAAGGCAAAGCCGCTTATCTCGCCGAAGCCGAAGCGGCGATCGCAAAAATGAAGGGCGACCTCCCGACACTCTTCAACACCTTCCCGAAAGCCGACATGGTCGTGAAGTCCGTGGAGCCGTTCCGCGAGAAGTCTGCCGGCAAGGCCTTCTATTCTCGCCCCGCCCCGGATGGCAGCCGCCCGGGCATCTATTACGCCAACCTCTACGTCATGGCCGACATGCCGACCTACCAGCTGGAAGCGCTCGCCTTCCATGAAGGCATCCCGGGCCACCACATGCAGATCGCCATCGCGCAGGAACTGCAAGGCATCCCCAGCTTCCGAAAGTTCGGAGGCTACACCGCCTACTCCGAAGGCTGGGGGCTCTACTCGGAACTGGTACCCAAGGAAATGGGCTATTATGCTGATCCGTACTCGGACTTTGGTCGCCTCGCGATGGAGATCTGGCGCGCCGCCCGCCTCGTTGTCGACACCGGCATCCATGACAAGAAATGGACGCGCGAAGAGGCCGTCCAATACCTGCTCGACAACACGCCGAACCCGAAAGGCGACTGCGAAAAGGCCATCGACCGCTATATCGTGATGCCGGGCCAGGCCACGGCCTACAAGATCGGTATGCTGAAGATCGTCGAGCTGCGCGAGCGCGCCCGCGCGCAGCTGGGCGACACGTTCGACATCCGCGAGTTCCATGACGTCGTGCTGAGAGACGGGGCCGTGCCGCTGGCGGTGCTGGAAGAAACCGTGGACGCCTGGCTCGCCGGCAAGAAGGCATGAGACCCGCCCTCGCCGCGCTCTGCATCGGGCTCTGGCCCGCGCCCCTGCTGGCGCTGACGGGCTGCAACATGCTCGCCAGCGCCGTGCTGAAACCGGATGTCCAGACCGCCGCCGTCAGCGTGCCCGCGGGCGACTACAAGCTAGACCCGGCCCACGCCTCGATCCTGTTCAAGATCAACCACCTTGGCTACTCGACCTATATCGGCCGCTTCGAGCGCTTCGATGCGAGCCTCACGGGCGATCCCGCGACGCCGCAGACGGCGCAGGTCACAGCTGTGGTGGACATGACTTCGCTGAACATCGCCAATCCGGACTTCGCCGCCGCACTGATGGGGCCGGACTGGTTCGATGCGGCGACCTATCCGCAGGCCACGTTCAAGACGCTCGGGCTGAAACTAACGAGCGAGACCGAGGCCGACATCAGCGGCGAACTGACGCTCAAGGGAAAGAGCCAGGCCGTGATCGTGAAAGCCCGCCTGAATGGCAGCGCCTATGACCGGCTGCGCGGCGCAGACGTCGTCGGCTTCTCGGCTACCCTGCCCCTCAACCGCGCAGAATTCGGTATCGACAAGTATTCGGGCCTTCTCGCCGATGACGTCGTCATCGAGATCGAGGTCGAATTCCTCAAGACGGGCGAATAAGCGTCCCGAGCGCCGGGCCGCGACGCGTGATGCGCAGCGCGATGCGCCCGCCGCGGCGGCCGATCTCGGCTTCTGCAGCCAGCACACCGGGCTCGGTGCCCGACATCAGCTCGACCGGCTGGTCCGCCGGAACACCCAGCAGCAGCGTCGAGCCCGGCTTCAGCCCGGACAGGCGCGACAGCGGTACAGAAAGGCTCGCCACGCGCGCCTTCAGCGTCACCGAGAGGGCGCCCTGCAGACCCGTTGCCCGGCTCTGCGGCGCAGAGATCATCACCGGCTCAGCCGGCGCCACGAGGATCACTTGCGCCCGGTAAACGTCGGCCTGAATCCGCATCGACAGGTCCGCCGCCAGCGCCTGCGAGGGCGGCGCGATCGAAGCGGCAAACACGGTATCGGTCTCGAGCGATGAAAAACTGAGGTCCGACGAAATCGCGGGTGCCAAAGGACGTACCAGAGCCTCAAGGACGGCGAGGTCAATCGGGCTGAGCGGACGCACGGCGCCGAGGCGCAAGCGCGCGCCGCAGGCCGTCTCGATCAACAATTGCGCGAGGCCCGCTGACAGGATCATCATCGCGCCGATATCGCCGCCGGGCGCCGCAAAGCAGGCAATCGCCTGCCCGCGTTCCTCTTCACCCTGGCGCACCGCCGCCTCGAACGGCGCGCGCCGCGTGCCGCTCGCAAGTGCCGCCACCGGCAGGCCGCTGCTTTCGCGCATTGCCATCGACAGGCGCGCGGCCAGCCGGCGGGCGGAATCGCGGTCCTGCGCTCCCGCATCGGCGGGCGCCGCCGTGAAATCGCCAAAAGCGCGGGCTTCGGCTGTCTCGGGCACGGGATCGGGCGGTAGGTCAGAAAGGTCCGGGCGCAGCAGAGCCTCGATCTCAGCCGGGCTCAGCAGGCCGCGGCCCGTCGGAAGCGGGCGGTCAGGGTCTGCAGGAACGAAACCTTTCGGCATCTCAGCCATCACCTGCCCTTCCCGGCGCGGGGGCATGTCCCAACCGTCATCGGCGCTGTCAGGCAGCGCCGGCGCGGCAGAGGTCGCGGCAGCAGTCCGGGTCATGCCCTTTAATCGCCTCTGACAGGTTAACGGCGGGTTAGGGTCTGGAACGACCGTTAAGCGGCGGCCCACCCGCCATTGACAACTATCGGCGGAATTTAACCCCCTGGTTACGCCCCGGTAAGGCGCGATTCGGATGTTGGGTGCATTGTCATCGCATCGCTGAAGGGCAACCCCTGAGAGTCCGCCAAGGCGTTGGGATGTGATGGATAAACAAAAAGGCGGCGCTCCTTCGGGGGCGCCGCCTTTCGGGTTTTTGGGCTGTAGCTTTGCCAGGCCTAGTCGTCGCGCAGGGTGCGTTCCTTGCGCTCGTGGCGCTCCTGCGCCTCGAGGCTCAGCGTGGCGGTGGGGCGCGCTTCGAGGCGGCGCAGGCCGATCGGCTCACCGGTCGCTTCGCAATATCCATACGTGCCGTCGTCGATCCGGCGCATTGCGGCGTCAATCTTGGAGATCAGCTTGCGCTGGCGGTCGCGGGTGCGCAGCTCGAGGGCCTTGTCGCTTTCAGCAGATGCGCGGTCCACGATATCGGGAAGCGAGCCGCTCTCGTCCTGCAGGTTGTTGATGGTTTTCTTGGCGCCGTCGAGGATTTCCGCCTTCCAGGCTTCGAGCAAACGCCGGAAGTAGGCAAGCTGACGCTCGTTCATGAATTCTTCGTCGTCGGAGGGGCGATAGTCGTCTGAAAGATCGATGCTCACCGCAGTCTCCTTGACTCGTTTGCGTGCCATATAGAGCGACCCTCGATTCGGTACAATTTCACCAACTGTGATCTTTAGCCCAATAGTTTCAAGATCTTATGCCGGTTTTACGACAAAAATAAGTAACATTCGAGCCATATGGCACAGCTGAGCGGCCAAGCGCACTGCAAGTTGCAGACCGGCACTTGATCTTTGTTCCCCCCGCAGTGTCTATGAAAGCCTCCCCGTAGCCGCCGCGCTTCCAACGGTTTCCTGCCCGCATGGCCAGACAACGCAAGCAACCCACGAAACAGGCTGGCTGGATGCTGGCAGTGATGTTCAATTCACTGCTGATCCTCCTGCCCGTGATTGCGTCCAATACCGTGCGCAAGGCCTATGACGGCGTCGGCGTCGCCGAGACCCCGACAGTCGATGCGATCTACCAGACCTCCAACCGGATGAGCGAAGCCTTCAAGGAACTGAGCCCCAAGGAAAACGACCGCAAGCTTCCCTTCTGGCAGGACAAGGTCCAGCGCGCCCTTGAGGACCGCGATCCTGACGCCCTGCGCGGCTACCTTCTCGCGGCGCCCTGGATGCTCGGCAATGAGCTCGGCAAGCAGGTCAGCGCCCGGGCCGAAGCCGAATCGCGCGGTACCCCGGAGGAGCGCATGATCCGCGCCGCCCTCCAGAAGATGCCGGAAAGCGTCGCCCGGGCCGCCGAACTCGAAATGGGCCTGCCACAAACTCTCACGGCGCCGCCGACGGCTGTCGTTGAAACCGCAGCGCCCCGCGCCGTGGCCGCACCGGGCGAGGAAGTCGGCGAAGTGCTCCAGGCGGGCGGGCGCGCCCAGCTCGACTGGCGCTTCGAACTCCTTGGCAGCTACGCCGACCTCGCCGGCATGTCGCAGCGCTGGGTCGGCGGGGACAGGTCAGAAGACATCGTCTTCAAGCTGACCGGCATCGGCCTCGTCCAGCAGGGCATCAGCGACGGCCTGTCGGAAGGCAACATCCGGGCCGTCTCGATCGTCAAGTCGGCGAGCCGCTCCAAGCGCCTCACAATTCCGTTTACGGACTATCTCGACGCCCGAACGAACGCTGCCGCGCCTCAGGAAGTCCTCACCCCGGCCCTCGAAAACGCGCTCAGCGGCCTCGCAACCACCGATGTCCGCGGTCAGCGCGTGCACGCAGCTTTTGAGCAGGCGATTGACCCTGCCGGCCTTGCCAAGCTGGAAAGTGACCTTGAGCAGATCGACAAGATCGCGGCCCTCACCAGCCCGTCCGCCACACTCACCCTGCTCTCGGTTGTCGAGGACGGCACCGACCTGCGGCGTGCGCGCCTGCTCGCTAAGGCGGGCGGCGCGCAGGCTATCGCCCTCGTGCGTGAACAGGGCAATGCCGCCTTGCGCGTCGCAGATGCGGGCGTGCGCTGGGACGGCACGATGTTCCTTGAAATCATGAGCCTCACCGCCGCCGGCATGCTGCTCTTCTGGGTCGCGCTATCCACCGTGCGGATCTACTTCCCGCGCCGCCAGGCGAAGGCCGAATTGATCGGCGCCTGATTCGCTTTAGCCGAGGCTGAACGCGCCCCGGATACCGTCGATCAGCAGCTGCGCCGACAGCGCCGCCAGGATCACGCCGAGGATGCGTGTGATCGCACCCGCCACGCTCGCCCCGATCAGCCGCACGATCGGCCCGGCCGCCAGGAAAATGACCAGTGTGATCAGCAGGTTCAGCGCAATGGCGGCGAGCACGACGCCCTGTTCCTGCCAATTGGCGGCTTCCGACATGTAGAACATGGCTGTGGCAATCGAGCCAGGCCCGGCAATCATCGGAATACCCATCGGGAACACCGAGATATCATCCGGTTCCGGATCATTCTTGTGCTCTTCCAGCACTTCTTCGGCCCGGTGCTCTCGCCGCTCCGTGCGTTTCTCGAACACCATGTCCAGCGCGATCAGGAACAAGAGCGCCCCGCCCGCCATCCGGAAAGCATCGAGCGAGATATGCATTGCTGCCAGCAGCCAGGCGCCGCCGAACGCGAAGAACAGCATGATCAGCGAGGCGACGAACACCGACTTGAACGCCATCTTCCGGCGGTGGGCCGCGGGCGTGCCCGCCGTCAGTGTCGCAAAGATCGGCGCCACGCCCGGGGCATCGATCAATACGAAGAAGGTCACGAACGCGGCCGTGAAGAGAGAAATCAGTTCTGGTGTCATGCGCGCGGCGGCTTACGCTTTCCGCGTCGCCGCGTCGAGGATTTCCCGCACCGCAGGGGCAACGGTCACTTCCGTCGCGGGCGGCTTCAGCCGGGACAGCTCCCCGCCGTCCTGCGAGAGGGCCGTCAGCATCTTGTGGCCGCGCAGCCGCTGTAGCAGGCCGTCCGTGCCGCGCGGCGTATCGGCCGAGGCGTAACGCCCGCCGCCGAGATCAACCCGCAGACCGTCGCCCTTACCCGCCTCGATAAGCCGGATCGCTTCATCGACGCTGACCATCAGGGCTTCGCTGGCCGGCAGGCTCGCCCGCATCGTGCTTGCGTCGCCCATCAGGCGTCACCGGCATCGGCAGGCGGCATCAGTTTCCGGCAGCGGCTCAGCGCGCGGTAAAGGTCGCCCGCCACCACATCGGCCGAGATCTGCAGCACATCATCATGCGCGTCCGGCATGTCGGCGAGCAGGCCCGCGAGCGCATCGGCGGTCTGCGTGTAGAGCGGGCCGTCCACCTCGCCGAGCAGGTACATCTGCATTACGGCAAAGTAAGCGCGCCCGGCCGGGGTCGCCGCATCGGCTGGGCGGAGAATGTCTTTTTCCCGAAGGACCCGCGCCTGCGTTTCCAGCAGCAGCACGCCGCGCCGGTCGCCATTGCGAACAACCGCGCCGTTCACGACGAAGGTTTCACCAGGCTTGAGAGAAAGTTTGAGTGGCATACTGCGCTGAATCCCGTCCTGCGGACTGTCTCAAATTCGCACAGAGGCGTTAACGCATGATTGCCAGAAATTTACCCGGACGGCGCGGCCGCGAGAACGCCTTGCCGATCGAGATTCTGGGGGCCAGAAGTGCCATGCGCCCGTCTCAGGAGGGCATTGGATCATAAGTCCTTCACGTTTGCCGGCACACTCCGGCGGGCAGCCGGAACAGTCTGGCAAGGTGCGGCGCGTAGCTGAAGCTTGAGCCTCTGTGGCGCTGCGCATGGCCAGTTCCGGATACCATAAACGCGGCCTTCCCTTAAGTTAATTCGATGTTGCGTTGCAGCGGGTTTCCTTGAGGTCAGCGCTTGCCCGCCGCCGGAGCGGCCTTATGGTGGCGTCACAAGTTTGTGAGAGGGACGAGGGCCGATGCGCTTCGAAGGCACGACCAATTATGTGGCAACCGACGACCTGCGCGTCGCCGTCAACGCAGCCATCGCGCTCGAGCGCCCGCTGCTGATCAAGGGCGAGCCCGGCACCGGCAAGACCGTGCTGGCGGTCGAAGTGGCGAAATCCCTCGGCCTCGACCTGATCGAGTGGCACATCAAATCGACCACCAAGGCGAACCAGGGCCTCTACGAATATGACGCGGTTTCGCGCCTGCGCGACGGCCAGATGGGCGAAGAGCGCGCCAAGGACGTCAAGAACTACATCAAGAAGGGCAAGCTCTGGGAGGCGTTCACCGCCAAGAAGCGCCCCGTGCTGCTGATCGACGAGATCGACAAGGCCGACATCGAATTCCCGAACGACCTCCTGCAGGAACTCGACCGGATGGAGTTCTTTGTCTACGAGACCAACGAGACCGTGAAGGCGAAAGTCCGCCCGATCGTGATCATCACCTCGAACAACGAGAAAGAGCTGCCGGACGCGTTCCTGCGCCGCTGCTTCTTCCACTTCATCAAGTTCCCGGACGAGCCGACGATGCGCGCCATCATCGATGTCCACTTCGCCGGCATCAAGAAGAAGCTCGTCGGCGACGCGCTCGCCACCTTCTACGCGATGCGGGAACTCCCGGGCGTGAAGAAGAAGCCGTCCACCTCAGAGCTGCTCGACTGGCTGAAACTGCTTATGAACGAGGACATCGACCTCGAGACGCTACGCGAGAAAGACCCCGACCGTCTCACCCCGCCCCTGCACGGCGCGCTCCTCAAGAACGAGCAGGACGTCGCCCTCTTCGAACGCCTCGCCTTCCTCTCCCGCCGCACCGATGGCGGCAGCTCGGGCGGCGGCCGCCGCGGACCGGCGGGTTAAAACGTAGGGCGGGATGAAATCCCGCCACGCCTGACTTTAACGTTGGCTGCGGCGGGATTGCATCCCGCCCTACCTCCCCGCGCGGCTCACTCAAGAATGCGCTCGTTCCGGCTTTCGCCGGACTGGGCGGGAAATGAGGGGTGCGGATTATCTGTGCCCGGTCATTTGGGGCAATACCCGAGGCTAAGCACCGCCCCATACCCCTCCAGCGCCTGTCGCACATAGCTCGTATCCTCACCATCACCCGCACGGATATCATCGGCCAGCGCCCCCGCCCCGCCGGTTATCCGCGCGCGCCAAAGCGCATACCGCAAAGACTTTGGCGCGGCGGTCAGTGCCACCGCCCGGTCAAACGCCTTCAGGTCGCAGCCCCGCATCATCCGCTCGGCGAGCACATGGCCAAAGTCCGCCCGCTCGAACGCATTCACGCTGATCCCGCTGATCGTACGGCTTTCGGCCGCGCCCGCGAGCGAGAACATCAACTCGATGATCCGCTCCCGCTCTTTCGCATCCGGGGCAAATTCGATGGCCGCGCCCATGATCTCCGGCCGCCCCATGTGCAACGGCGCAAGCCCGTCGCGGGCGCGCTGCAGGAACATCTCCCAGCCATATTCCCGAACCGCAGTCGCGGCCGTCAGGCGCACATAGTCCGTGCCCTCCACGTCCACCGCCACATCGCCCAGCCGCAGTTCCCAGACCGCTTTGGCCTTCGGATCGGTCAGCTTCAGCGCCAGCGGCGCAAACAGCGGTTTCACCCGGTCCTGCTTCTTTTCGGGCAAGGCCTCAGCCGCCGACCAGATCGCCTCCAGCATGCAAGGCGCCTCGCGCGCCTTCGGGCACGCATCCGCCGAGGCCGGCGCCGCGGCCCAAAGCCCGGCTGACAACAGAAGAAAACCCGCCCTGATCATGGTGCCTTCCCTATCCGGCCCCCCGTGAACACAGGATGAGCATGAAGTTTTCGCTGCGTCAGCTTGGACAGGCGCCCACAGGCGGGTTATCTTCTCTTCTGAAACCGCACGGATACGCCCCATGTTCCTGAATTTCTTCAACGAACTCCGCACCGCCAAAGTCCCGGTCACGCTGAAGGAATACCTGACCCTCATGGAGGCGATGGACAAGCAGGTCATCGCGATGGAAGTCGAGGAATTCTATTACCTCGCCCGCGCCGCCCTGGTGAAGGACGAGCGCAACATCGACAAGTTCGACCGCGTCTTCTCCCACGTCTTCAAGGGCCTCGACACGTTGGCCGACGCCGTGAACGTGCAGGACCTGCCCGAGGAATGGCTCAAGAAGATGAGCGAGAAATTCCTCACCCCCGAGGAGATGGCCGAGATCGAGGCCATGGGCGGCTTCGAGAAGCTCATGGAAACGCTGAAACAGCGCCTTGAGGAGCAGAAGAAGCGCCACGAGGGCGGCAACAAGATGATAGGCACCGGCGGAACGTCTCCGTTTGGAGCGAATGGCTACAATCCCGAAGGCGTGCGCATCGGCCAGGAGAAATCCCGCCACCGCCGCGCCGTGAAGGTCTGGGACAAGCGCGAGTTCAAGAATTACGACGACAAGGTCGAACTCGGCACCCGCAACATCAAGCTCGCCATGAAGCGCCTGCGCAAATGGGCCCGCAAGGGCGCGCAAGACGAACTGGACCTTGACCAGACGATCCGCAACACCGCCCGCAAAGGCTATCTCGACATCGAGATGCGCGCCGAGAAGCGCAACACGGTCTCCGTCCTCCTGCTGCTCGATGTGGGCGGCTCGATGGACCCCTATGTCCGGATCATGGAGGAGCTGTTCTCCGCCGCCAAATCCGAGATCAAGAACCTCGAATTCTACTACTTCCACAATTGCCCCTATGAGGGGCTCTGGAAGGACAACCGCCGCCGGATGAACAACCGCATCCCGACCTGGGACGTGCTGAACAAGTATCCGTCGGAGTACAAGGTCATCGTCGTCGGCGACGCCACCATGAGCCCCTACGAGATCACCTATGCCGGCGGTTCGGTCGAACACTGGAATGAAGAGGCCGGCGGCATCTGGCTGCAGCGCTTCGTCGAACGCTATCCCCACTTCGTCTGGCTGAACCCCACGAAAGAAGGCGCCTGGGAATACACCGGCTCGATCAAACTCATCCGTGAGCTGATCGGCCCGGACCGTATGTTCGAACTCACCCTCGGCGGCCTCGACGAAGCCATGAAAGAACTTTCACGCTAACCTGTCCCCAGACTGGGACAGGCGAGCAGAGAGGCTTTCATGTCCGTCCTCACCTCCACCTCCGGCCCCATCCGTGTCATCACGATCAACCGCCCGCACGCGCGCAACGCGGTCGATCACGATACCGCCGTCGCCCTCTACGATGCCTTCAAGGCCTTCGACGCTGACGAGGCCGCCTGCGTCGCGGTCCTCACCGGCGACGGCGGAAACTTCTGCGCGGGCGCGGACCTGAAAGCCGTCGCCAGCGGCAAAGGAAACCCCACCCATACCGGCGGCGACCTCGCCCCGATGGGCCCCAGCCGCCTGCAGCTCTCCAAGCCCGTCATCGCCGCCGTGGACGGATATGCCGTGGCCGGAGGATTGGAACTCGCCCTCTGGTGCGACCTGCGCGTCGCGTCCCCATCCGCCCGCTTCGGCGTCTTCTGCCGCCGCTTCGGCGTGCCCCTGATTGACGGCGGTACTGTGCGCCTGCCCCGCCTCATCGGCGCCTCACGCGCAATGGACCTGATCCTCACGGGCCGCGAAGTCGCCCCCGACGAAGCCCATGCCATCGGCCTCGCAAATTATCTGACCCCGGACGAATACGCCTTACCCCGCGCGCTGAAGCTAGCAGAAGACCTCGCCGCCTTCCCTCAGCTCTGCATGCGAAACGACCGCCTCTCCGCCCTCGCCCAGTGGAGCCTCCACGAAGACGCCGCCCTGACGGCCGAGTTCGAAGGCGGACTCGAAGTCCTCAATGCCGGCAGCGCCCGCGACGGCGCGACCCGCTTCGCCGAAGGCAAAGGCCGCCACGGAAAGTTTGGCAGCTAGCAGCTACCAGCCGCCGCCGCCGCCCCCGCCGCCGCCGCCGCCGGAGAACCCGCCTCCGCCGCCGCCAGACGAACTTGAACTTTGCGGCAGGGAGCTGGCGACACCCGTGTTCATGCTGGACTCGAACGCGTCATTCATCCCGCCCACATTGCGGAACGAGCGATCGCCGAAATGGCCCCAGGACGGGCTATAGTTCGCTGCCACGTCTGGAAGCTGGCGCTCGAAGAACTTCGTCCAGGGCTTTTCAACATCCAGCGCCATCGCATAGGGCAGGAATGCCTCATACCGCGCAAGACTCATCGGCGGCGGGGCGCCACTGCCGGGTTCGACCGCGTTCATCTGCAGCTTTTCGGCGGTCTCGAGATACAGGCGGAAGCCTGCAATTTCTGCTCGCACAGCCTGGCCCTTCGGCGTCGGCGCCGGCATCAGGTACATAAACAGGACATTGATCCCGGCGAAGGCCAGCAGCACCAGCGTATGCCAGCCGGTCCAGTTGACCGCCTGGAAAATGGCAAAGGCGACAGCGATGAGGGTCGCGATACCCGCCGCCAGCGTGTAGCCGAGATTCCAGCGGAAATAGTCCTTGCCATAAGCCTTCGACACCGCCTGCTGGAACGCCTGGTAAGCCGATGTGAATTCGGCGTTCTCGGCCTCGCCCAGTTTCAATGATGAGCTTCCGGCAAACAGCGCCCTCTGCAGCGCGGCGTCTTCGCGGGTCAGCAGGGCCGTGTCTGCGCTCTTTCGTGTAAGGACGGTCGCATTCCGGTCAGAGGCATCAATGTCGACAAGCCCCTTCACACCCATGTTCATCAAGGTGGACAGGAGCGCCGTATGGCCCCTGAACCCGCGATAATAGATGTGGTGCGCGGCGGCGGGCGAGTATGTGGCCGGCGGTTCGTAGCGGGCAAAAACCGGCGGCATGGGCGGGTCCTGCCCGCGCTTCTGGAAACTGGCCAGCAGGAAGCCCAGAACCCCCAGGAAACTTGCGAGCAGGACCGCGAGCGCGCCGTGCCGGAACCACCATAGCATGCTCTGATCGCCCATCGAGGGCGGCGCGATCGCACCCTTTTCGAGGCCCAGCGATACCGTGAAGCCTTCCTGCAGGCTCAGCGGGCGCGTCGTCTCGAACATGGTCTCGCCGCTCGTCTCGCGGAACACATAGTCGCTCCCTTCCGCCCCAAGCGCGCCGGTATAACCGGACTTGTTCGTCCGGCGCGCCCCATCCGGCAAGGTGATCCGGACAGAGGCAGTCTCGATCGGCAGCAGCCAGTAATTGCCGGTGACGTTCCAGTAGAGCTCGTCATAATCCTCGAAATAGCGGATCTGGTTCTTCACCTCGTATTCGATCTCGTAGGTGTGGACACCATAGTCGAGGAACACGTCCTCAGCTCCGATCCGTATACGGAAGGCATTGCCATCGGACTCCGTACCATAAGGCTCGCGGCGCCCGTCACGCTCCACACGCCGCACATCATACCGGTATGGCAGCTTGTCGCCTTCGACGAGGCCGTCGGCATAGTAGCGCGGCAGGTCACGAAAAATGCCGCGCCGGATCGCATTGCCTTCAGCCGTCACTTCAATGGTCTCGGTGACGATGATGTCACCGTCGGCCTGCACCGCGATCATCACATCGAACGCGTTGACCTTCTCTTCTGCCGCCGCCGAAAGCGCGAACAGGCAAGCGGTGATGGCCGCGAGGAGCGCGCGCAGCATCAGCTTTTCTTGCCCATGTCGACTTTAGGCGGGGCCCGGTCCGCGATCTCGATCTCGAAATACTGCCGTTCCCGGAAACCGAAGACGCCCGCAAAGAGGTTCGCCGGAAAGGTCTGCACGACCGTATTCAACTCGCGCACAGCGCCATTATAAAAGCGCCGCGCCATCTCGATCTTGGTTTCGGTGTCGGACAGTTCCTTCTGGAGGTCCGCAAAATTCCCGCTCGCCTTCATCTCGGGATAGGCTTCCGCCACCGCCATCAACCGCGCGACGGGCGCCGACAGCGCGTTCTCCGCATCGGCCCGGCCCGCCGGATCATCCCCGGCCGCCATCGCCTTCGCGCGCTTTTCCGTGACGTCGGCAAACAGGTCGCGCTCATGCGCGGCATAGCCCTGCACCGCTGCGACCAGCTGCGGGATAAGGCCCGCGCGGCGCTTCAGCTGGACGTCGATATCAGACCAGCCATTGTTCGCCATCTGCGATTTCTGCACGAGCGTATTGTAGGTCAGGACCACGCCAATCAGCACCAGCACAATGCCGCCGAAGAAAAGATAAGTCAGCATAGCCACGCGCCTCCGCACCTTGCGTGCAGTCTAACCCGGCAAGTTCCTGTCTGTTAAGGTGTTTCCTGCGCCGCTCAAACAACCGTCAGACCGATCGACGCTGCCGCACCAGCAGCGCCGCAAGGTGATAGACGTCGTAGTCGCGCGTCCGCCTCAGGCTTTTGCCGAAGCGAACGGCGGATTCCGCAAATCCTAAAGCGGCATATCGCTCGCGGCCATGTGGAAGCTCATCGGTGGCCGGATGAATTCGAAATAGTATTCTTCCGCGAAATGCCACTGCCGGTCCCAGGGTCCGATCACACCTTCGCGCGCCAGCAGCCGGGATCCGCGCACACTCTCGTCCGCACGCACCAGCACAGAAAGATCGATCAGGTCCGCCAGCTCAGGCCGCGCCGAGTATATGCCTTCAAGGATCACGATGGGCCGCGGCGCCCTCACCGTCAGCTCCGCGCGCAGCTCGCCATCGAAGGCCTCCCAGTCAAACGCATGCCAGGAAGCCTGCCGGCCCGCCCGCAAGGCCTCCAGCACGATCCGCTGTTGGCGCCAGTCAATGCACGCCCCGACCAGCGCCGCCGGCGGCTCCGTTCGCAGGCCGACCCCGCCCGTATAGAAATCATCCCCTTCGATCACGGCGGCGTCAGTCACCTGGGCCAGCGCCGCCGCCAGCATCGTCTTGCCCGCGGCGCAACGCCCGTCCAGAGCGACCACGAAAGGCCGGTCCAGCGCATGCGCGCGAAGCTCGAGGGCCTTCACGAACGGCTCAAATGTATCGAATCGCGGGGTCATTAGGGCGCTCCTTCGGCAGGCCGTGACCTGCGGCGAGACCTTATACCGCCTTGGCGCCTTTATAAATCCGCCACAAAGCGAACACGCCGATCCCGACCCAGATGATGTTAAGTACCATCGACGGGATGGCGCCATTATAGCCGCTGTTCAGGATGAACCCCGCCGCGCCGATCACGTTCATCCATTGATAGGCGGGCGAGTTGCCCTGCATCTTGCCAGCCGAGAGCAGGATATAGGCGCCGAGGATCAGCAGGGCGCCGGTCCAGCCGGCCGCTTCAATCAGGATCATGGAGACTGTCATGCCCGCGCCCTAGCCCGGGGCGCGCGCCGGATCAATCAGCCAAAGCCATGCCGCGCCGCCCACTCGGCCCCCGTCATTTCCCAGACGAGGCTCGCCCGCGTCGTCCCATCCGGCCGCGTACTGATCGTCTCGCCCATCCGCCGGAAACCCAGCCCGTCCAGCAAGCGCTGCGTCGCTACATTCGTCAGCGCCGCCGTCTCGCACAGAAGGTCGAGCCCGAGCGCCTCGAACATCCAGGCAAAGCTCGCCGCTGCCCCGCGCCCGCCCGCGCCCTTGCCGTGCAGTGAGGGATGCAGCGCCCCGCCCAGTTCGCCCGCGCCCCAGTCCGGCCAGACCTGCACATCCGAATAGCCCATCACCTGCCCGCCCTCGCCTTCGCGTACGAACAGCAGCCCCTCACCGGCCGCGCGTTCCGCCAGATGCTGGTCAATGAACGTCGCCACGCTCGCCTCGGTCAGCGGCCGCGGCAGCGAATAGATCGGCGCGTACACCACAGGGTCAGACAGCAGGGCAAAGAGCCCGGGCGCATCCTCCGGCTGCGCCAGCCGCGACTCGCCCATGCGCACCGCCCCGCGAGCAGCCGCGCGGATCGCCGCCGCGGTTTCCGGGCTTGCGGGATTGCGCGTAACGGGAAGATCAACGGCCATGCGATTCACGCTTGCACCCTTGTCGCAAAGTTACACAAGCCACATTGTGTCCTTTGCTATAAGGCCCAAGCTTTCCCGCCGCTCTCCGGCGCCCCTCTTGGTTATATATTTTTACATTTGTAGAAATATGTCGGCTAGTGATAAATACATACCATGTCCTTACACGGCCCTGCCCATGATCCGCCTCCGCTCACAAGCGGTCCGTTCTCGCCGCAGATTGCACGCCGCAGTTGACGCAGGACCACATTACAACTCAAGGTCAAAAGATGACGGACATCGCCCCAGCCCGCCCGCCAGGCAAGAGTGCGTTCATGTTCGTGGTGATTGCGGTCGCCCTGAACATGCTCTGTTTCGGCATCGTCATGCCGGTCATGCCCGCCTTGCTCGCCGAGCTTACGGACCAGCCGATCGAGATCGCCATCAAGTCGAATGGCTGGCTGGCCGTTGTGTACGCTGTCGCGAATTTCATCGCCATGCCGCTGCTTGGCGGCCTGTCCGACCAGTATGGCCGCCGCCCGGTCCTGCTGATTTCCATGGCGATGCTCGGTATCGACCTCCTGATCATGGGGCTCGCGCCGACGCTCGGTATCCTGTTTCTTGGCCGTGCCCTGGCCGGCTTCTTTGCCGCCACGGTCTCGGTCGCGAATGCCTATGTTGCGGACGTCACAGCCCCTGAAAATCGCGGCCGCGCCTTCGGCATGCTCGGCGCCTCCTTCGGTTTCGGCTTCATCCTCGGTCCCGTCTTTGGCGGCCTTTTGGGCGAGATTGATACACGCCTGCCCTTCTTCGTGGCCGCTGGGTTTGCGGCCCTCAATTTCATCTTCGGTTACTTCGTGCTCCCCGAAAGCCTCAGCCCGGAAAACCGCCGGCCGTTCAGCCTGGCGCGCGCCAATCCGTTTGGCGCCGTGAAGCATTTCTCCAAGCTGCCGCGCGTCGCCTGGTTCATCATAACCATCGGCGTTTTCCAGATTGCCCACGCGGTCTATCCGACAACATGGAATTATCACGGCGCCTCGCGCTATGGCTGGTCGGAGTGGGAAATCGGACTGTCGCTCGGCGCGGTCGGCCTCGGTTCTGCCCTCTCTCAAGCGGTCCTCGCGGGCTGGCTGATCCGCCGTCTCGGCGCGATGCGGGCGGCCCTGCTGGGCCTCGGGGTGCATGTGATCGCCATGACCGGTTTTGCCTTTGCCGTGCACCCCTGGATGGCCTTCGCGCTGATCCTCGTCTCGGCGGTCGGCGGTGTGGTCATGCCCGCCATCAACACGATCACATCCAACCTTACGCCGATGAACGCGCAAGGCGAATTGCAGGGCGCCCAATCTTCGATCATGGCGTTCACCCTGATCTTCAGCCCGGTCCTGATGACCCAGACTTTCTCTGCCTATACTGCGCCTGGCGCTCAGGTTCATTTCGCGGGCGCTGCCTTCGCCCTCGCTGCCGGGATTGCGGCCTTGTCCATCATCCCCTTCCTGACCGGTGTCCGCGCCAACCGGGAAGCCGTTGCCGCGGTCCCGGCACCGGGGCAGTGAACCCGCCTTTCCATTCAGCAATTCCAGGTGCGGCGCATTCACCCTTGCGGCGAGGATTGCAGCCTGCACCAGCTTGAGCCAAGAGGAGGCGATGACGCCTCTCCGCCCCGCCCTCTTCCTTGACCGCGACGGCGTGATCAACGTTGACCAGGGTTATGTCAGCCGCATCGAGGATTTCGAATTCATTGAGGGCGCGGCCGAAGCCATCGCCGCCTTCAACGCGCGCGGCTGGTATGTCTTCATTGTCACCAACCAGTCGGGAATCGCGCGAGATTATTACACCGAAGAGGCCATGCACGCGCTCCATGCCTGGATGGAAGCGCGCCTCGCCGAGGCCGGGGCGAAGATCGACCGGATCTACTACTGCCCCTATCACGAAGAAGGCGAAAACCTTCGCTACCGGCGCGACAGTTTTGACCGCAAACCGAAGCCCGGCATGCTCCTGCGCGCGATGGCGGATTTCCCGGTGAAGCGCGAGCAGAGCTTCCTGATCGGAGACAAGGACGCCGACATCAAAGCCGCCCGCGCCGCGGGCGTCGCCGGCTTCCTCTTCACTGGCGGCAACCTCGCGACCTTCGCCGAATGGACCCTGGCTGGATTTGAGGATGGGCATCGGGGCTGAACCGGGCGCAGCCGGAGTTACAGAAATTTGCTGGAAATGGACACTTCGACGTCGTTCTGCAATGTGTAGATGCTGGGCTCCAACGGTCGCAACGTGTGGAAGACCACGTTAAATTTTCTGGTTGAGATCGGGAAATTCGAACGATGGCACTTAGACGGGTGTGGGTATCGGCTTTCTTGCTTGGCCTGACGGCATGTGCACGATGTTACCCGGGATCTGCCGAGTGTCCGTACGTTGTTTTCGACGATGTTGAACACGCCAGATCTATGGGCGCGTTTGAGAGGGGCTGGCTGCCTGAATGGCTTGCGAGCGAAGCCACCGAAATTCATGAGTTTCACGATCTAGATACGAACGCTCAGGCCATAACTTTTTCGATTGAGAGTGTCGAAGCATTCAGTTGGCCAAAAGAGTGCAAACCAGCAATCACGGTCAAACGTCCGCTGCTGGAGACGGAGAAGTTTCCGCAATCCGTGCACAAGGACAAGTCTGTTCAAGAGTGTGATGGGTTTTTCGCTATCAAAGAAGCAGGCGGGTTGGTGCACCTTTGGAGGATACTCTAACGGGCGTAGCGCCGCTCGGCGATGGCCGTCAGCAGGATGATGAGGAACACCGCTCCAAAGAGGACTGCGGACAGCCAGAGCGAATGCGTTCCCCCTGCCAAGGCACCGTAGAGGGAAAGTGTGGACGCCGAGATCATGGCCGGCAAGACCGCAGCCGAAAGCACGGATGTCGCCCATCTCGCCCAGTGGATCGAGGTATCGACGGTTCACACAATGAAGATGGCCCAGGCGAACATCAGACCTTGCACCAGCCCGGCGAAGCCCACCGTGCCAAGGTAGATCAGGAAAGCATCATCCGCCGGCCCCTCCCGGTAAAGCAGGTTCGTCACGAAAGGCATCAGCGCAATCGCGCCAAGTAGCACAATATTGAGAGCAAATACCCCCAGGCTATAGGACCTGATCTGAATGAAGATGCGTCGATGAGAGTTCCAGAACATGCCGATCAGGGCAAAGCTCAAAGCGTAGGCCGCGAACTCTCTCCAGCCAGCACTCCATAATTGGCTGAACGTCCCGTCCCAGTCATGGGGTGGGTGCAGCTCAATGGCCAACAAGGTGATTGCTATTGCAAAGACCCCGTCTGAAAAGAAAACGAGGCGTTCCATGCCATCGTTCTGCTTTTCATCAGCGTGACGAGCTTCAGCGTTTATTGTCATGATTGGCTTTGAACGAAAAGAAACATTCTAATGTGGTCCCCGGTTGTAGTCCAGCTGACCCGCCGGACGCGGGCCGGCCCAGCGGCGCATTTTCGGGCCAAAGTCTCGTTGCGTAGCGACCGGCGGTTTAGGGCCGAGGCTGTGTAAAAACGTCGAAGCAGTTCATGGTCCCCGGCATGGTCCCGGGAGGTTTTGATGAAGCGGTTTGTCGAAGGTGTTGCGCGCGATCAGGGCGGTTTGTTCCCGGCGCATCTGGAAGATTTCATCGCTGAGGATAAT
>CAMEDD010000028.1 GCA_945913285.1 Candidatus Sulfopaludibacter sp. SbA3 | reverse complement strand
CGCCTCCTCCGCCTCCTCCGCCTCCACCTCCACCGCCTCCTCCACCGCCTTCGTCGCAACCGACGGCCGGGGATGACGTCATCAATGGAACTGAGGGGCCGGATACGATTTCCGCACTGGCCGGCAATGACATCGTCAACGGGCTTGGCGGCAACGACGTGCTGAACGGCAACGAAGGTAACGACACCCTGAACGGCGGCGCCGGAGACGATGTCCTGAACGGCGGCGAGGGTGATGACACCCTGAACGGCGGCCCCGGCAGCGATACGCTGAACGGCGGCCCTGGCCACGACATCGCTCGCTACGACATTCGGTTGAGCAGTGTGAGCCTGGTGCGCCTTGCCGATGACCGTATCCTGGTCACCGTTGGCGGCATCGGCGAGACAGATACCCTGACAGGTATCGAGGAAATTTCCTTCTCCGACACAGTCATTGCGGCGTCCAGCCTGCCGGTCTTCAGCCCGCTCCACTACCTCGCGAGCAATTCAGACCTGTTGCAGGCGTTCGGCGCGGACCCGCAGCGCGCCACCAGTCACTATGCCGGCTCAGGGTTCTTCGAAGGACGCTCTACATCCACGTTTGACGCGCTGCGCTATATCTCCTCCAACTTTGACCTGCGACTTGCCTTCGGAGTCAACGAGGCCGCGGCAATCGAACATTATGTTGTTGCCGGCGCGGCCGAGGGCCGCTCGACCAGCGCATTTCGTCCCCTGGACTATATCGCCAGCAATCCGGACCTGATCGCCGCCTTCGTGACTGACCAGAGGGCAGCAAGCTCTCATTACATCACGACCGGAGTAAGTGAGGGCCGTGCGACAGACAATTTCGATGGGCTGCTTTATGTGGCTTCTAATCCGTCACTGATCAGCACGATCGGTAGTAATGAAGATCTCGCCGCCCAGCACTACATCACGGCTGGGTTCAGTTCGGCGCTGCCGACAACCTCATTCCGTGCGTTGGACTACATCGCCTCCCACGTTGATCTGATCCTCTCTTTCGGGCCCGATGCTGCGCGGGGCGTCCTTCACTATGTCATCGCGGGCTTCAGGGAAGGACGGGCGGCCGACACTTTCGACGGGCTGCGCTACATTGCCTCGAACGTGGATCTGATCCTGGCTCTCGGGGCCAATGAAGCGGCCGCAGCCTGGCACTATATTGCGGCGGGCTATTTCGAAGGACGCAGCCTTACCGCTTTCGATCCAGTGCAGTATCTCGCCAACTATGCCGACCTGCGGGCAGCTTTCGGCACTGACTACGCGGGTGCAACCCGGCACTATATCGTCGCAGGCTTCACTGAAGGGCGCACATTCAGGCCGCCGTCTGCCGAGGCGCCGGATGAGGACGGCAAGCCTCAGGTCTCCGGACCCATAAACATCGCAGACCCTGATGGTGCGGCGCCCCACGGTCCGGCGATCCATAGCTTCCGGTTAGATCCCTGGTTCCTGGAGCCCGATGCCTTCGACTTTTCACTTCGCGGCGTGCCAGGACCTCTGCAGATCGACCGCGCTGCCTTTCAGGCCGCTCCATTCGAACATGCGGAGGGCCTTACTGCCAGGGCTGCGTTTGCGCCGCCCGCGCCCATCTATGATCCCGCCGATGAATTTGTGTTCGACTTCGCGAAGGCAGATCTTTTCCAGCTGGCTTTCGGCGCCGACTGGACAGGTTAGCGGGATCTGAACACCTGCCTCAGCCCCCGAACCCCAGCACCGTATCGATCACGCGGTCCTGGTCTTCGGGCGCAAGGTAGGGATGCATCGGCAGGGCGAGCACATGACGGCTCGCCTCCTCTGTCACCGGCAGGCTGCCCGGAGGCGGCGCAAACCGCGCAGCAAAGTCCTGTTGGTGGATCGGCACGGGATAATAGACCATGCTGGGAATACCGTTCGCGGTAAGATGCGCCTGCAGCCCGTCACGCCGGTCATGCTCGATCACATACTGCGCCCAGACACTCTGACCGCCGGCGATGACCTGCGGCACGCGGCGGATCCTGCCGGCAAAAGCCGCCGTATAGCGCTGCGCCACCTGCTCGCGCTTTTCGATCTCGTCGGCAAAGATCTTCAGCTTCTCGATGAGGATCGCCGCCTGGACCGTATCGAGGCGCGAGTTCATGCCGATGCGCAGGGAGAGGTATTTCGGGTCGTGGTGGAAGTTGCGGCTTGCCGCGTCGGTTGGTGTCACCTTGCCATAAACCCTGAGGGACTCGATCAGTTCGGCGAGGGCGCTGTCATTCGTCACGACGGCGCCGCCATCTCCGTAGCAGCCGAGCGGCTTGGCGGGGAAAAAGCTGGTCGTCGCAATATCGGCCCAATCTGAGGGGTGGCGCCCGCCCAGCGTGCACCCAAAGCCTTGCGCTGTGTCTGCAATGAGCTTCATGCTGCGGCGGTCGCAGATTTCCCGAATGGCAGGATAGTCCGCAGGCTGACCGAACAGGTCCACGGCGATGACCACTTTCGGCTTCAGCTTGCCCTCGGCGACCACCTTACGGACGGCCGCCTCCAGGCTCTCCGGGTCCATGTTATAGGTCTCCGGCAGCACGTCCACGAAGACCGGCCAGGCACCGAGCCAGGGGACAACCTGCGCGGTGGCAACGAACGTGAAGCTCGGGCAGAAGACCGCGTCGCCGGGTTTCAGCTGCCAGGCCATCAGGGCGAGCGCGAGCGCGTCGGTCCCGTTGGCGCAGCTCACCGCATGCTTTGCACCGCACCAGGCAGCGAGCTGCTTTTCAAGCTCGCCCACTTCCGGCCCCAGGACGTATTTCCCGCTCTCGATAACGCCCATTATGGCGGCATTGATCTCCGGCTCAATCCGGCGGCGCTGGGCCTGGAGGTCGATGAACTGCATGGAACTGTCCTCTGAAACTTTACGGGTGCGCCGGGTGTTTCGCGCGTTCAGCGGGCCTTCGCCAGTCACACTTGGTTTCAGCGTGTTTCACCCGCAATCAGGTAAACTCGACCCGCTCCTGGGAGAAGTAGAACAGCGAGCGCGTCTCCTCGTCGAGCGTGTCGCCGGGCACGTTCAGGAGCGTGCGCATTGCGTGCTTGCGGTCGCGCAGGGCATGGTCAAAATCCGCCTCGATCAGCCTGTCGACGCCCGTGCGCCCCATCGCCTCGCGGATCTCCATGTAGAGGGTGAGCGATCCTCCCAGGAACATCGATTCCCAGGCAATCTTGCTCGCGATCCTGTCATGGATGTCGCCATACCCGAACTGGCGTTCCATCACCGACTGGCGCTTGCAGATGAAATCGATCTCGTGGCGATAGTCGGGATGGCGCATGTAGTAGGATTTCAGGGCCGTCATTTCGGCTTCCATGTGAACCTTGACCTCGTCCGGCAGGCTGTCCTGCAGGATGATGACGATGTCGATATCGGAGCCTTTGAGCATCTCGCCGCTGGCGGCATGCTCGCGCGGCTCATTGTGCGCGAGGAAGTAAGCGAGGTCGCCCGCGATGAAGGCGCAGACCTGGCTGCGCACTTCGCGTGACTGTTTCAGGAACAGCGTGCGCAGGGCGGCCTGCGCAACCGCCAGTTTCTCCCGGCTCACTTCCCGGTGCATGTTCGACAGCTGGCCCTGGCGCTCGATCATCTGCTCGCGCTGGCCGCGCAGGCCGAGCAGCGTGAAGGACAAGAAATCGCGCAGGATCGACGGGCTGAGGCGGACCTGGTCGGCCCGGGTGACATCAAAGCGCAGGTAATAGCTGGCAAAATGCGAGATCAGGAAGGACTGGCTGCGAAAGCAGGCCTGCCAGAGGCGCAGCACGGGAATCTCGGGAAGTGACCAGTCGAGCTCCTTGCCGATCTTCGGGCCTTCAGCTTCGAGCAGCTGCGTAACACGGACCTCTATCTCCTCTGTCGACAAGCTGGACAAACGGAAAAGCCTCCGAACCATTTAGAGGTTCGGCTTATTCGACCGTCACCGACTTCGCAAGGTTGCGCGGCTGGTCGACGTCCGTCCCTTTGACGAGCGCGACATGATAAGCCAGCAGCTGCAGCGGAATGGCCGCCAGGATCGGCAGCGAGATGGCATCCCCGTCCGGAATGCGGATCACATGATCAGCCCGCCTCCCGGCTGCCCGGATGCCTGCATCGTCCGAAACCAGGATCACCTCGGCGCCGCGGGCGCGCACTTCCTCGACATTCGAGATCGTCTTCTCAAAGAGCTCGTCAAAGGGCGCGACGACCACCACCGGCAGGCCCTTCTCGATCAGCGCGATCGGCCCGTGCTTCAGCTCGCCGGCGGCGTAGCCTTCGGCATGGATGTAGGAGACTTCCTTCAGCTTCAGCGCGCCTTCCAGCGCCAGCGGGTAATACCGCCCGCGCCCGAGGAACAGGACATCGCGCTTGCCGGCGATCACCCTGGCGATTTGCCTGATGTCAGCCTGCGATTCCAGCGCCTGGGTCACCTTGCGCGGCAGGGCCAGCAGGCTTTTGACATAGCCCAGCTCGTCGCCTGGCAGAAGGTGGCCGCGCGCCTTGGCGGCGGAGAGAGCGAGCACCGCGAGGACGGCGAGCTGCGCCGTGAACGCCTTGGTCGAGGCAACGCCGATCTCCGGCCCGGCATGGGTCGGCACGATGGCGCCCGCTTCGCGCGCAATCGAGCTTTCCGGCACATTCACCACCGCAATGGCTGGTTTGCCATTCTGGCGGCAATAGCGCAGCGCCGCCAGCGTATCGGCTGTCTCGCCGGACTGGCTGACGAACATCGAGAAGCCCGTCGCCGGTAACACGGGCTGGCGATACCGGAATTCGGAGGCAATATCCGGCTCGAAGGCGAGCCTGGCGATCTGCTCGAACCAGTATTTTGCTGTGAACGCTGCATAGTAGGCCGTGCCGCAGGCGACCGCGACGGCCCGGTCGGCTTCGGCAAAGATGCTGGCCGCAACCTGGCCGGCGTCAATCGTCTGCGACTGCTGGTCGATATAGGGCAGGATAGAGCGTGCCAGCGATTCCGGCTGCTCGTGGATTTCCTTCAGCATGAAGTGGTCATACTCGCCGCGCTCGATCAGCGCGTCATTCACCGCCGAGGTCACACGCGGCCGGTTCACCCGCTCGCCGCGCACGTTGCGGATGTCGAAACTGTTGCTTGTCAGGATGACCCAGTCGCCCTCTTCAAGGTAGGTAACCTCCCGCGTCAGCGGCGCCAGCGCGATGGCGTCGGAGCCAAGGTACATCTCGCCCTCGCCGTAGCCCAGCACCAGCGGCGAGCCCTTGCGCGCCCCGATCACGAGGTCCGGCTTGCCCGCAAAGATCGCCGCAATCGCAAAGGCGCCGGTAAAGTGCGTGAGCGCGTCCGCAAAGGCGGCGACCTCGTCCATGCCCTCGGTGATGTTCTGGGCGACCAGCTGGGCGATCACCTCGGTATCGGTCTCGGACTCGAACACGCGGCCCCTGGCTTCCAGGCCTTCGCGCAGCTCGCGGTAATTCTCGATGATGCCGTTGTGAACGACGGCCACCCCGTCGGCCATATGCGGGTGTGCGTTCGTCTCGTTCGGCGCCCCGTGCGTCGCCCAGCGGGTGTGCGCAATGCCGGTGAAGCCCTCGACCGGATCATCGCTCAGTCGCGCCTGCAGGTTGTGGATCTTGCCCTTTGCGCGGCGCCGCTCAATGCCCTCATGCCAGGCGACCGCGATGCCCGCGCTGTCATAGCCGCGGTATTCCAGTCGCTTCAGCCCGTCCACCAGCCGTGTCGCGACCTGACCCTTGCCGGCAATTGCCACGATACCGCACATCTGACCTACTCCCACACATCGCCGACCCAGCAGTTGAGTGATCCATTAGACGCCGCCAGTTTGGCTGCACAATGACGATTTATGTTCATTTATGACACGCAATGCGGCCCTTTCGGCGCGCCGATGCCGCCCGGGATGCTTTAGTTTTCCTGAAGCGTGCGTGCCGCGCCGCAGGGCCGCCTTTCCTAAACGGTAAAGGAGGGCTAACGGACGCCATCGCACTCTCCCGAAGGAAACCCTGCCTTGCCGGCGCTGACCCACCTTGACCGCCTCGAAGCCGAAAGCCTGCACATCCTGCGCGAGGTTGCCGCCGAATGCGAAAAACCGGTGATGCTCTATTCCATCGGCAAGGATTCGGCGGTGATGCTGCATCTGGCGCTCAAGGCCTTCTACCCCTCGCGCCCGCCTTTCCCGCTGCTACATGTCGATACCGGCTGGAAATTCCGCGAGATGATCGCCTTCCGCGACCGCAAGATGAAGGAACTCGGCCTCGAACTTCTCGTCCACACCAACCCGGAAGGCGCGGCCGAAGGCGTCGGCCCCTTCACCCATGGCTCGGCCTACCACACCGGCGTGATGAAAACCGTCGCGCTCAAACAGGCGCTCGACAAGTACGGCTTCGACGCGGCCTTCGGCGGCGCGCGGCGCGACGAGGAGAAATCCCGCGCCAAGGAGCGCATTATCTCGGTACGGACCGCCGGTCACCGCTGGGACCCCAAACGCCAGCGCCCGGAACTCTGGAACCTCTACAACACCCGCCTCCAGAAAGGCGAAAGCCTTCGCGCCTTCCCGATCTCGAACTGGACGGAGCTCGACATATGGCAATACATCCGCCGGGAACGAATCGAACTCGTCCCGCTCTACTTCGCCGCCCCCCGCCCCGTCGTGGACTGGAACGGCGCGATGATCATGCTGGACGATGACCGCGTCCCGCCCGAGATCGCGAAGAAGGCGGCCACGAAATCCGTCCGCTTCCGAACACTCGGCTGCTATCCGCTCACCGGCGCTGTCGAGAGCAAGGCCACGACACTGGACGAAGTCATCCAGGAAATCCTGCTCACCACGACGTCCGAGCGCCAGGGCCGCGCCATCGACAAGGACCAGGCCGCCTCGATGGAGAAGAAGAAGCAGGAGGGCTATTTCTGATGCGCCTGCACGACGATCTCATCGCCGAAGACATCGGCGCCTACCTCGAAGCCCACGAGCAGAAATCCCTGCTGCGCTTCATCACCTGCGGCTCCGTCGATGACGGCAAGTCCACGCTGATCGGCCGCCTGCTCTACGATTCGAAGATGATCTTCGAAGACCAGCTCGCCGCGCTCGAGGCCGATTCCAAGCGCGACGGCACGCAGGGCGACTCCATCGACTTCGCCCTCCTTGTCGACGGCCTCGCCGCCGAGCGCGAACAGGGCATCACCATCGACGTCGCCTACCGCTTCTTCGCGACCCGGAAACGCAAGTTCATCGTCGCCGACACGCCCGGCCACGAACAATACACCCGCAACATGGCGACCGGCGCCTCGACCGCCGACTGCGCCATCCTGATGATCGACGCCCGCAAGGGCATCCTCACCCAGACGCGCCGCCACTCGATCATCGCCACGCTGCTCGGCATCCGGCATCTCGTCCTCGCCATCAACAAGATGGACCTCGTCGGCTACAAACAGTCTGTGTACGACCAGATCGTGGCCGACTACAAAGTCTTCGCCGAGGCCCTTCCGGGAAATCTCCAGATCACGCCGATCCCCATCTCCGCCCTCGCCGGTGCCAACATGACAGAGCGCTCTCCCGAGACGCCCTGGTATTCCGGCCCGAGCCTGATCGACTATCTCGAAACCGTCGAAATCGCCCGCGAGGCCGAAACCCTGCCGCTTCGGATGCCGGTCCAGTGGGTCAACCGGCCGAACCTCGATTTCCGCGGCTTCTCCGGCCAGATCGCCTCTGGCCGCGTGCGTTCCGGCGACAAGATCCGCTCGCTCCCCTCGGGCCGCGAAACCACCGTCACCCGAATTGTCACGCAAGGCGGCGACCTCGACGAGGCCGTCGCGGGCCAGTCCGTCACGCTGACCTTCGCCGACGAGATCGACACCTCGCGCGGCGACATCATCGCCGCCGCCGCGCAGCCGCCCGAAGTCTCCGACCAGTTCCAGGTCAAGCTGCTCTGGATGAGCGAAAACCCGCTCCTCCCCGGCCGGCGCTATTTCCTCAAGAGCGGCACCAAGACCGTCTCCGCCACCATCAACGCGCCCAAGCACGGCATCGACGTCAACACGATGGCCGAGACAGCCGCCCGCACGCTGGAACTCAACCAGATCGGCGTCACCACCCTTGCCCTGGACCAGGCGATTCCGTTTGATCCGTATACGGCGAACCGCCTGACCGGCAGCTTCATCCTGATCGACCGCCAGACCAACGACACGGTCGCGCTCGGCCTGATCGACTTCTCGCTCCGCCGCGCCGCCAACATTCACTGGCAGGCGATCGACGTCACCCGCGAGGCCCTCGCCGAACAAAAAGCCCAGCAGGCGTCCGTCCTCTGGTTCACCGGCCTCTCCGGCTCCGGCAAGTCGACCATCGCCAACGCGCTGCAGAAGCGTCTCTACCAGATGGGCCGCCACACCTTCATCCTGGACGGCGACAATGTCCGCCACGGCCTCAACCGCGACCTCGGCTTCACCGACGCCGACCGCGTCGAGAACATCCGCCGTGTCTCCAACGTCGCCCGCCTGATGACCGATGCCGGCCTCATCGTGCTCGTCTCCTTCATCTCCCCCTTCCGCGCCGAACGCCAGATGGCGCGCAGCCTGATGGCCGAAGGCGAGTTCATCGAAATCCATGTCGACACGCCGCTGGATGTTGCCGAACAGCGCGACGTCAAGGGCCTCTACAAGAAGGCCCGCGCCGGCGAGATCCGCAACTTCACCGGCATCGACAGCCCGTACGAGCCCCCACTCGACCCGGAACTGCGCCTCGACACTGTCGGGCGCACCCCCGAAGAAGCCGCCGAGGAAATCCTCCGCTTCCTCACCTTCCGCGGCACATTCGAAATCTAGCGCAGGTTCTTGCCCTTGCGCCTCCGCTGCGACAGGACAGCGAAAAACGCTCCGGCGAAAGCCCGGGCTGCACATTGCAGACACGTCATGATCGTTATTCATCACAACCCGGACTGCGGAACCTCCCGCAATGTGCTCGCCATCATTGAGGCGAGCGGCACATTGTCCTTGAATATCTCAAGGACGGCTGGGCGCAGCCGCAGCTTCTGGGCCTCTTTGCCGCCGCCGGCCTGACACCGCGCACGGCGCTGCGCGACACCAAATCTCCGGCAAAGGAACTCGGCCTTTCGGAGCCTGGCGTCAGCGAGGAGGCCATTCTGGCTGAAATGCTGGAACACCCTGTTCTGGTGAACCGCCCCATCGTCTGCTCCCCTAAAGGCGTGCGCCTGTGCCGGGCAAGCGAAGCTGTGCTGGACCTTCTGTACCGGATGCCTCCGGGGCCTGTCTTCAAGGAAGATGGCGAAATGATCATTGATGAAACGGGACAGCGCGTTGGTTGAGTCCGAAGACACCTTCCCTGCGCTCGATGAAACATGCTTTCGGGAGGCAGAACACGGCGCGCTCTTTGAGCCGGATCCTGTCACTCATCGCCCGCGTATCCTGCTGCTGCGCGGCTCGTTGCGGGAGCGATCCTTTTCCCGGCTCGCAAATGAGGAAGCAGCGCGCATCCTGCGCCGCTTTGGCTGTGAGACCAAAGTCTTCGATCCTGCCGGACTCCCGCTTGCCGATGGCGCGCCCGAGGATCACCCGAAAGTCCGGGAACTGAGGGATCTCGTTATCTGGTCGGAAGGCATGGTCTGGTGCTCGCCCGAACGCCATGGCGCAATGACCGGCATCATGAAGACGCAGATCGACTGGATACCGCTTGCGCTCGGGGGTGTTCGCCCGACCCGGGGCAAGACACTGGCTGTCATGCAGGTCTGCGGCGGATCGCAAAGCTTCAACGCCGTCAATCAGCTTCGTATTCTCGGACGCTGGATGCGCCTGATCACCATTCCGAACCAATCCTCGGTCGCCAGGGCTTTCCTCGAATTCGATGAGGCCGGACGAATGAAACCGTCCCCCTGTTATGACCGGATCGTTGACGTCATGGAGGAGCTCGTGAAGTTCACCCTGCTAACCCGGGCGCGGGCCGGCTACCTCGTCGACCGCTATTTCGAGCGCAAGGAAAGCGCTGCAGAACTTTCCGCCTGGGTCAACCTGAAGAGTATTTAAGACAGAATCGCGAAGTGCCTCAATACGCCCGCCCTGCAGCGGCGGGCGATCTATCAACCGCGTTTACAAAGCGCTTTCGATATCGGTCCGGGAAAAGTCTTCGCCGACATAAAGCAGCGGACAGGCATTCTCCTTGGCCACTTCATAGGCAAAGCAATCGCCAAAATTCAGCCCTGCCGGATGAAGGCCCCGACCCCAGGTTTCGTAGGCAAGCGCAATCCGCCGGGCCGCCGCGGGCGTAACATTGGCGATTTCAAACCCCAAGCCGTCGATCAGCATCGCCATTTCAACGCCGAGATTCCGGCGGGCAGCGACAATCAGGGCTTCCGCCAGCGTGCCGGAAGAAATCAGCAAACTGCCTGCAGACTCCAGCACAGACGCGCATTCATCAGCCTGCGCTTCGCCGAGCAGAACCGCCATGAGCGCAGACGTATCGACCGCTATCACTCCGGCAGTCCGCTTTCGTCATAGAGAAAGTCCTGGCTGCGCGCCGCGCTTGGGCCGTTCGTTACCTTTGCAGCCGCGCCGGCGCGCGCCGCCTTTATCAAGGCACGCCGGCCTTCAACGTTTGCAACCGGTTTGATTGGCACAAGCCTGACGGCAGGGTGTCCGTGACGGGTCAGAACCACGTCATCGCCGGCTTCCGCGCGGCGGATGAGCTCCGTCAGCAATCCTTTGGCTTCCGTCACAGAAATTCGCATTGCACATCCATCCAGGCAGGACCATTCCCGCTTTTTTGGAAAATGGACCAATTAATGGTCCATTTCAAGTCCTGCGTGAATTCGATTGCCTCAATCCCGGTCCGGCGCCCCAAGCGGAAAGAAGTGCCGGAATCGCCGCGCCTCATCCACTGCCCGCGCATACGAAGGCCGCTCCAGCCGCCGCGCGCGATAGGCGCACACAACCGCAAAGCGCTCCGGAATCCGGTACGTCCAGTCCGCATAGAACAGCGCCGTCGACGCTGCGCAGTCGGCCATCGAGTCATCCTTCCCCGCCGCCCAGGTCTGCGTGCCGAGATAGCCGTCCAGCCAGGCATACGCCCGCTCCAGCCGCTGCGTCGCCAGCGCCAGTCCGGCCTCCGGGATCAGCCGCACCCGCCCCGGATGGTTCATCTGCAGGTACTCGATGTTGATGCTCGCCTCGGCGACGCTGCGCGCCCCGTCCACCAGCACCGGAAACTGGCCCGCCTGCAAGCGCGGCTGCACCTGCCCGACATGCTCGGGCGTCTCCGGTCCCGGCTCGCGAAACCCGAACGGCACGGCGTTCTCGTAGGATGCAATCAGCGCCTTCTGCGTGTAGGAGGAGAACGGATGGCCTCAGAGTGCGAGGGGCATGTCGGAACCTCACTGGGACTGAGCAGTTTCATTGCAGGGCGGCGCAGTTGTTGCAATCCTGACGGTAAATCCCTAGTCCCCGACCGGGCTGTCACGCAGGCGCTGCAGGAAACAAGGTAAACAAGAGAATGACGATCCATCCGGTCATCATGTGCGGCGGCGCCGGTACGCGCCTCTGGCCGGTTTCGAACCTGGCCCGGCCCAAACAGTTCCACGCCCTCGTTTCGGACAAGTCCGTCTTTCAGGAAACCGTACTGCGTTTTACCGGCGCCGAAGGCTTCCACCAGAACCCGGTGATCATCAGCAACGCGGCCTATGGCGACCTGATCGCGCACCAGCTCGACGAAATCGGCGTCACCCCCGCCGCCATCCTGCTCGAGCCGGAAGGCCGCAACACTGCAGCTGTCGCTGCCGTCGCCGCGCGCTACCTCGCCGATGCGTTTCCGGAAAACCTGGGCCTGCTCGTCGCCTCCGACCATTTCATAGGCCGCCCGGAAACCTTCCTCGCCGCCGTGCGCGCTGCCACCCCCGCGGCAAAGGATGGTTTCATCACCACCTTCGGCATCGCCCCGTCCCGGCCCGACACCGGCTTCGGCTACATCCAGGCCGGCGAGACGCTGGACGGCCAGGTCGCCCGCGTCGCCGCCTTCAGGGAAAAGCCAGACGCCGAAACCGCTGCCGCCTATCTCGCCAGCGGCGCCTATAGCTGGAACGCTGGCATCTTCCTGTTCAGCCCGGAAACCATGTTGGCCGAACTCGCCGCTCATGCGCCGAACATCCTCGCCAAATCCAGCGAAGCGCTGGAGCGCGCTTATCTCGACGGCGCCTTCCGGTACCTTGATGCCGCCGCCTTTGCCGCCGTGCCCTCCACCTCGGTCGACTATGCCGTGATGGAGCGCACCCGCCGCGCCGCCGTCTTCGCCCCGCTCGACTGCGCCTGGAGTGATATCGGCAGCTGGTCGATGGTCGGCGAAGTCTCCTCCCGCGCAAACTCACCCGCCCATATCGAGATCGATTGCGCCGATTGCACCGTCCACGCAGCCGACGGCCAGCTCGTCGCCCTCGTCGGTGTCGAAGGCCTGATCGTCGTCGCCGATGGCAACCGTATCCTCATCACACGGAAGGATCGCTCGCAGGATGTCGGCCGCGTCGTGAAGGAACTGAAATTGCGCGACCTGAAAGACTTCCTCTGAGCCCCCCGTGCCGAAACAGGATAGCCGGGGCTGACAATGCGCCTGAACACGACATTTGAAGTCTGCTAGATCAAACCCATGAGACCAGACCCGGCCGCCCCAGCAGACACCGAACTCGCCGCCGCCCTGCGCGCCTCGCGGCAGGTATTGCTGCATGCCGGTGGCTTCAGCCTGTTCGTCAACATCCTGATGCTGACCGGCCCGCTTTACATGCTGCAGGTCTATGACCGCGTGCTCGCCTCGCAGTCGGTGCCGACCCTCCTCTCGCTTACCCTCATCGTCCTCGTCCTCTACGGCACGCTTGGCGTGCTTGAATGGGCCCGGTCCGGCCTCTTCAGCGTTGCCGCCTCCCGCTTCGAGGGCGCCCTCGGCGAGCGCGTCGCCGCCGCCGCCATGTCGCTCAGCCTCGCCGATCCCGGCCGCGCCTCCGACCGCCCGATCCGGGACCTGCGCCAGCTGCGCCGCTTCATCGCCAGCCCCGTCACGGGGGCCCTGTTCGATGCGCCCTTCGCGCCGCTCTTCCTCATTGTCCTCTTCATGCTGCACCCGGTCTTCGGCCTCTGGGCCATTTTCGGCGCCGTGATCCTGATCGCCGCCTCCGCCTTCAACGAGCGCGCCTCTGCCCGTCTCACAAAAGAGACCGAAGACCTAGAACGCGCCGGCGCCCAGCGCGCCGCCGAGATGACCCGCAACGCCGAAGTGCTCGGCGCTCTCGGCATGGGCGGCGCGCTCCGCCGCCGCTGGCAGGTCCTGTTCGATGGCGGCGACCGCGCCTTCTCCCGTTCGGGGCGCATCCTTTCGGGCTTCTCCTCGGGCATCAAGGCGTTCCGCCTCTTCCTGCAATCGGCCATCCTCGGCATCGGCGCCTGGCTCGTGATCCAGGGCGAAGTCTCGCCCGGCGCGATGATCGCCTCCTCCATCCTGATGGGGCGCGCCATCGGCCCCCTCGAACAAATCGTCGGCCAATGGCGCGTCATCGTCGCCGCCCGCGAAAGCTGGGCCTCGCTCACTGAAACGCTGCGCCGCGCGCCGGTGCCCGCCCCGCAGATGCCGCTGCCGCCGATCCAGGGCCGCGTCCAGGTCGAGAACGTCTTCGCCGGCCCGCCCGGCATAGAAACGCCGGTACTTAAGGGCCTCACCTTCGCCCTCGAACCCGGCGACGTGCTTGGCGTCCTCGGCCCCAGCGCCGCCGGCAAGTCCTCTCTCGCCCGCGTGCTGACCGGCGCCTGGCCGATCATCTCCGGCCATGTCCGCCTCGACGGCGCCGACATTACCCAGCTGCCGAGCGACACGCTGGGTCCCCAGATCGGCTACCTGCCCCAGCAGGCGGACCTTCTCTCCGGCACCGTGCGCGACAACATCGCCCGCTTCCGCGAAGACGCAGCGCCCGAAGCCATCCTCTCCGCCGCGCAGGCCGCCGGCTGCCACGAGCTGATCCTGCGTCTCGAGAAGGGCTACGATACCGATATCGGTTTCGGCGGCGCCTATCTCTCCGCCGGCCAGCGCCAGCGCGTCGGCCTCGCCCGCGCCCTCTACGGCAACCCCAACCTGATCATCCTCGACGAGCCAAACTCCAACCTCGACGGCCCGGGCGAAATGGCCCTCCAGTCCGCCATCGCCGCCGCCAAGGCCCGCCGCGCCACCGTGATCATCATCGCCCACCGCCCGAACGCCATCGTCCATTGCACGAAACTGATGGTGCTGGATGACGGGCGCATCCGCGAATTTGGCCCGGCCGAAGACGTGCTCGCCAAAGTCCTGCCGAAACAGGCCGCCAGCCTGCGCGCCGTCCGGCCCGGGGAGCCCACCAATGGCTGAACTGTCCGGATCCTCGCCCTCGTCGCGCGGAGAATTCCTGCAATCCTACCTGCGCGCCGGCTGGGGCATCATCGCCCTCGTCTTTGGCGGGCTGATCGCCTGGTCCGTCTTCGCTCCCTTCGAAGGCGCTGTCCTCACCTCTGGCCAGATCTCCGTCGCTTCCAACCAGCAGGCCGTCCAGCATCTCGAAGGCGGCATCGTGCGCGAAATCTATGTGCGCGAATCCGACGCTGTCACCGAGGGCCAGAAGCTGCTCTCGCTCGATTCCACCGCCACCGGCGCCTCCCTTCAAGGTCTAGAAGCGCGCCTCTTCGGCCTTCTCGGCACCGAAGCGCGCCTCATTGCCGAACGCGACGGCTCAGCCGAACTTACCCTTCGCCCCGGCTTCGAAGACGTGGCCCAGCGGCCCGACGTACAGGCCGTCCTTACATCGCAAACCTCCCTGATGGGCGCCCGCAGCGACAATCTCGGCACCCAGGGCGTGATCCTCCGCCAACGGATCGACCAGCTGAACACCCGCATCAAGGGCATGCAGAACGAGATCACCGCCAAGGACGACCAGATCGCTCTTGTCGACGATGAAATCTCGCGCTTTGAAATCCTGATGGAGCGCGGCCAGGCGGTCATCACCCGCGTCCTCGCCCTGAAGCGCGACCGCGCCCGCCTGCAAGGCGAGAAGGACGCGCTGACCTCCGAGATCGCCGCCACCCGCGTCCAGATCGGCGAGGCCCGCAGCGAGATCGCCCGCCTCGACCAGGACAATACCGAAACCCTGCTGACTGAGCTGCGCGACGTGCAGACCCAGATCAGTGAACTGACGGAAGAACGCCTCGCCCTGCTCGACCGCTCGACAAGGCTCGACATCACCGCCCCGCGCAGCGGCCGCGTCATCGGCATCAAGGCGCATACCGTCGGCGGCGTCATCCGCCCGTCCGAGCCCATCATGTACATCGTGCCGGAGAATGACCAGCTCGTCGCCAAGGTCCGGATAAACCCCATCGACATCGACAAGATCACGACCGGCCAGCCCGCCATACTCCGCTTCAGCGCCTTCAACCAGGACGAAACGCCCCAGTTCGACGGCCGCGTCATCGCCGTCTCGGCCGACGCCCTGATCGACGAGACCACCGGCGCGCCCTACTATGAAGCCACCGTCGAAATTCCGCAGGCGGCCCTCGACGCCTCCAGCTTCGAACTCCTCCCCGGCATGCCGGTCGAAGCGAGCCTGCGCACCGAAAGCCGCAACGTCCTGAGCTATCTCGTCAAACCGCTGACAGACTCCGTCGCCCGCACCTTCCGGGAGTGACGTTTACTACACAAAGTTGTTTTTGTGTGGTAGCCCGTCGTTCAATCTCGGAGCCTCTGGCACTCCGAACTTGCCTTTTACCGGCAAATTGGTATTTTGCCGGTAAATGACGCTCCAAGAGTTACCTCTCGTGATCCAGACCAGCTACGCCGAGCTGATCGATCAACTGCGCCTCGCTGTCGCCTTGGACGTTCCCTCAGGCGCGACCTTCCGGAAACGGACGATCTCGGGAAAGGACTACTGGTATATCCAGGAACCCACGACGCCCGCCGGCCGCCCTCCGGAACGATATTTCGGGCCCGACACGCCCGAGCGCCGCACGGCGATCGAAAGGGCGAGGACAGAGAAAGCCGATGCCGACACTCGCAGGGCCATCCGGCGCTCACTCGTCGCGGGCGGCTTACCCGAACCCGACGCTCTGACCGGTTCCGTCGTCGAGGCGCTGGCCACGGCCGGCGTATTCAGATTGAGGGCTGTGATTGTCGGAACCGTGGCATTTCAGACTTACAGTGGACTCCTCGGCGTCAGACTCCCCAATGCTGCCGTCCGCACGGGTGATCTCGACCTTGCTCAGGACTATGGCATCTCGGCCGCCCTTGATGACATACTCGAGCCTTCATTGTTCGAAATCCTAAAGTCCGTCGATCCGGCTTTTGCACCGGTTCCCACGCTCTTCAGCCCTACGATCGCGACCACCTATGCCAGGCCAGGCGGATTCCGCGTAGATATGCTGACAACAAATCGCGGCGCCGACCGGGGTCATCCGGTCAAGCTGCCGAGCTTGCAGACGGACGCGGCTCCCTTGCGGTTTTTGGACTTTCTCCTTCGTGACACGATCGAAGCTGCCATGCTCAGCCGCTTCGGAGCGCTGGTGAATGTTCCGTCCCCGGAGCGTTACGCGGTTCACAAGCTGATCGTCTCAACTCTGCGGAAGGACACCGGTGAGAGTGCCGTCAAATCCGACAAGGACCTTGTGCAATCAGGGATCCTGATTGATGCACTCATCATGAAACGGCGCCATGAGGATCTGGCAGGCGTCTTACGGGAAGCGGCGCAGCGCGGCGCCACGTGGAAGGATCGCCTGAGGCGATCAGCGGCGCGCCTTGAACCGTCGCCCCGCGCGTTCGTTGAAAGCATCCTTGCGGAAGCCTGAGCCCTAATCCTTCGGCCGCTTGTACCGCGGCGGGCCGTCCGGGCCCACTTTGCCCGCATACGGATTTTTGCCCTGGCGCACGAACAGGCGGATCGGCACGCCGTGCATGTTGAAGGCCTCGCGGATGCCATTGATGAGATAGCGCTTGTAGCCTTCCGGCATCTGGTCGCCGCGCGAGGCGATCAGCACGAAGGTCGGCGGGCGGGCCTTCATCTGCGCCATATAGCGCGGCTTGATACGCTTGCCCTGCACGCTCGGCGGCGGATGGTGCTCGACCGTATGGCGCAGCCAGCGGTTGAGGTCGCCGGTCTTCGCCTTGGCCGTCCAGTCGCCGTAGACCTTCACAACCGCCGGCATCAGCTTGTCCACGTGACGCCCCGTGAGGCCGGACAGGAACACGACCGGCGCGCCGCCGCCATTCGGCACCAGGCGGTTCGCAAGGTCGCGGATATGCCGCGCTGCGCCGTCCTGGTCCTCGACCGAATCCCATTTGGAAATCACCAGCACGAGGCCCCGGCCTTCGCGCAGGGCAAGGTCCGCGATCTGAAGGTCCTGCTTCTCCAGCGCGTCATGCGCGTCCATCACCAGCGCGACAATATCGGCATACTTCAGTGAACGGATGGTTTCCGCCGTGGACATACGCTCCAGCTTTTCCTGCACGCGCGCCTTGCGACGCAAGCCGGCCGTGTCGACGAGACGGATCTGGCGCCCCTCCCACTCCCAGTCGATGGTAATGGAGTCGCGCGTGATCCCGGCTTCCGGCCCGGTCAGCAGGCGGTCCGATTGCAGGAGCTGGTTGATGAGCGTCGACTTGCCCGCATTCGGCCGCCCGACAATTGCCAGCCGGATCGGCCGCGGCGTTGCCGGCTCAACCTCGGGCGCGTCCACTTCGGCCGCCTCGATCGCCGCGACGAGGTCGTCGTCCGACAAGGTCACATCATCAATGTCGATATGCGCGAGCTTCTCGAGTATGTCGTCGCCCCCGCCCGCGCCATAATTCGGCTCCGCCTCTTCCAGCGCCCGCTCGAACGCCTCCGGTCCCAGCACGGTGCGGATCGCTTCATAGAGTTCGGCAAAGCCTTCGCCATGTTCCGCCGACAGGCCCACCGGCTCGCCGAGGCCCAGGCTGAACGCGTCCATCACGCCCGCCTCGCCCTGGCGCCCCTCGGCCTTGTTCGCGGCCAGCACGACCGGCATGTTCGCCTTGCGCAGCAGCATGGCGAAGGTCTCGTCCTCGGGCGTCACGCCCACGCGCGCATCGATCAGGAACAGCGCAATATCGGCCTCGGCAATCGCCGCCTCCGTCTGCGCCCGCATCCGCGCCTCAAGGCTGTCATCGCGCACGTTGTCGAAACCGGCGGTGTCGATAACGAGCAGCGGCAAGGTCGCCAGCCACCCGTCCGCCATCTTCCGGTCGCGCGTGACCCCCGGCTGGTCATCGACCAGCGCAATCTTCTTGCCCACCAGACGGTTGAACAGCGTGGACTTTCCCACATTGGGGCGTCCGACAATGGCGAGCTTCAATGGCAAGGCCTCAGCCCTCCTCAAAAATCAGAGGGCAAGACGTGGAATTAAGGCGTCTGCCCTAGTCGATGGCAATCAGTTTGGCGTCGTCGGTGAGGACAAACAGCTTACCCTGCGCCGCAATCGGCTCGATATACACGGTATCCCCCAGCTTCAAAGACCCGCTCTGCTTGCCGTCCTGCGGGTTGAAGGCCAGCAGCTCGCCGCGCGAGGAGACCACGATCACCCGGCCCGAGGCCGCAATCGGCGCCGAATAGGAGATCCGCTTCTTCTTGTTCTTCTCGTCCTGGAACTGCCGGAGCGGCGTCACCCAGTAGGCTTCGCCGGTCGCCGCATCGAGGCAGGCGAGCTCGCCTTCGGTGCCCAGCACGAACAGGAACCGGCCCACCAGCGCCGGCGCGCGGGTCGATCCGACCGGCTGCGTCCAGACGCGCGCCCCGCTGCGCCCGTCAATCGCCACCGTCGTGCCCGACTGGCTCGAGGCATAGACAAGACCGGCGCCCAATACCGGGCGCGAACCGATATCGTTGATTTCGGAGATTGGCGTGAACCGCCCGGCCTGGGTTAACGCATCCGTCCACAAACGCCGCCCGTTGGAGGCGAGGTAGGCAATCACTTCGCCCGAAGAGAACGGCGCGATCACAAAATCCTCGACCGCCGCGACGCTGGAGCTGCCGAGCACCCGGGCCGATTCCGCAATCGCCTGGTCGCTCCACAGGGTCTCGCCATCGGCGAGGTTCAGGCTGAACACTTCGTTATTGTTCGACGTCACGAAAATGCGGCCATCATCAATCGTCGGCGATCCGGTCATCGGCGCGCCAAGTTCGCGGCGCCATTTCTGCTCGCCCGTCGCCGCGTCCAGCGCCGCCACGAAGCCGTAGCCGCTGGCCACCACAAGCGTATCGCCGGTTACCGCAAGCCCGCCGCCGATGGCGGACTTGTCGCGTTTGGACTCAGCCTTCAGCCGCTCGGTCCAGACTTCCGCGCCGTTCTCAAGGCGCGACGCCCGCACTGTCTGGCTGGCATCAAGCGTGAAGATCGTCGTGGCGCTTGCCACCGGCGGCGTCAGGAGCGCGCTCTTGCGCGACGACCCCTGGCCAACCGAACGGCGCCAGGCAATGTCCAGGTTCGGCGCGGCCACGACATGGCCGGCGACCTTGGCCGGATTGCTGCCGGCTTCGGTCCAGTCCTCGATAGGCTTGGCCTCCGGCAGGGTGATCTCGACGCCGGTCAGCGTCGGGCTCGGCGCGATCCGCTCCTGGTCGAGCACCATCGTGATGCGTCCGGCCTTCTCTTCGGCGGCCAGCTCGTCTTTCTTTTCGTTGCCCCCGAAGCCCGGAAGGGTTGGAAGGCTTTCACAGGCGCTGAGCGCCAGGATCGACGCCATTGCCAGGGTCGCAGCGGCAGGACGGGAAAATTTCATTGGCCGGTCTCCGGGGTTTCTACGGCAGGCGTTTCTGTTGGGACCGCAGGCGCTGGCTCTTCAGCCGCCACGGGGATCGCAGCGAGCGCAATCTCGGCCCGCTGCACGACGCCTGCCGGCGCCGCTGCATCAAATTTCAGACGGTTATACTCGGTCCGGGCCCGCGCAACGTCGCCGGTGGCATAAGCCTTTGCGGCCACCAGTTCGCGTGACAGCGCGCCCATCGCCGTGTCCTCGGTCACCAGCGTGCCGAGCGTTGCTTCCAGTTCTGGCAGCGTCAGGGTGTCGGCGCGGAAATAGGCCGTCTTCAGCAGCGCGAGGCGCTCATAAGGCCCGCCTTGCGTGCCGCCGATGGCCGCCAGTGTCTCGGCCGCAGCCGCGGCGTCGCCGCGGCCCTCCAGCTGAACCTGCGCCAGGTAATGCGCCGCCAGCGGGGACAGCTTGCTCTCTTTCGCCACGATCGCCTTGAACGCAGCTTCGGCTTCCTCGTACTGGCCATCCTCCAGCGCCTTGACCGCCGCTTCCAGTTCCGCCGACCGGGCCGCCCGGGTGGCTTCTGCCTGCGGCTTGATCAAGAACTCATTGATCGCCACCGAGCCGATCAGCACCGCGACGGACCCATAAACGAAGGGCCGCCAGCGCACCCAGAGGCCGGCGAGCCGCTCTTCGCGGACGTTCTGGTCAACTTCGGAAAAGATATCGGTCAAGCGGCAGGCTCTCTTTCGGATTCGGCGCGAACCTAGACGCGGCAGGAGGCGCCTGCAACGGATCAGCGCTGTTAGGCTTCAGGTTTTCTCAGGCTGTAGGTTTCGGCCTTAGCCGGGAACGACCGGGCCCGTACGTCCGCCGCATAGGCCGCGACCGCCTGGGATATCGCCGTATTCAGGTCCGCATAGCGACGCACGAATTTCGGCGTCCAGTCAAACAGGCCCAGCATGTCCGGCGTCACCAGGATCTGCCCGTCACAGGCATTCGAAGCCCCGATCCCGATGGTCGGGCAGCTCACCGCCGCCGTAATCTCGGCCGCCAGGTCCTCCGCCACCCCTTCGATCACGATGGCAAACGCGCCGGCCTCCTCGGCCGCCTTTGCTTCCGCCATCACCCGGCTGCGCTCGTCCAGCGTTCGCCCCTTAGCGCGGAAACCCCCATCCACGTTGATCGCCTGCGGCCTGAGCCCGACATGCCCCATGACCGGAACGCCCCGTTCCACAAGGTGGGCGATCTGGTGGGCGGCATAAGCCCCGCTCTCGATCTTCACCGCCTGGCAGCCCGTCTCCTTCATGATCCGCGCCGCGTTCAGGAAAGCCTGGTCGGCGTTCGTCTCATAGGAGCCAAACGGCATGTCGACGACCACGAAAGCCTGCTTAGACCCCCGCATCACCGCCTGCCCGTGCAGGATCATCATCTCCATCGTCACGCCAACCGTGGAGGCCAATCCGTGCACGACCATGCCCACGCTGTCGCCGACCAGCAGCAGGTCGGCATGCGCATCCAGCAGCGCGGCCGTCGGCGCGTCATAGGCCGTCAGGCATACCAGCGGCGTGGCGCCCTTGGCGGCTGCAATATCTTTTACGGTTTTCCGGGCGGTCTGCGTTTGTTTTGACATGGGCGGAGCGATTAGCCCGCCCCGCCGCATGCTGCAAGGAAACAGGCCCGGAAACAGGCCAAGAAACAGGCCCAGAAACAGGCCCAGAAACGAAAGGGGTTGCCGGTGCCGCCCGCTCTCAGACGCACCCTCCTCTGGGCTCTCGCCTATGGCGCGCTCGGCTTTGCCGCCGGTTTCGCTTTCGGCGCCTTGCGCGAACTCTTGCTGATCCCCGCCTTCGGAGACCGCACGGGACACCTTCTGGAGTTCCCGATGGTCACCGGTTCCGGCTGCGCCATCGGCGTCTGGACCGGGGGGCGCTCCAAAGGGCCCGCCTTCGCCATCGGGGTCCTCGGCGTCCTCGTCCTGATCGCCTTCGAAAGCACGATGGCCCTCGGCATCATGCGTGTCAGCCTCGCGGACTACCTCGCCGGCTATGACCTGACGCGCGGCGCCCTGTTCCCTGTCGGCCTCGCCCTGATGGCCTTCGCCCCGGTCATCGGCCGGAAATTCAGCCGCAGGTAACGCTCAGCCCGGGACCGCCGCCACGCCGAACGCAATCGGGTGCAGCCAGAACGCGATCAGCGCATAGGCGCCGAGCCCTACGGCCACCGCGCCCAGGTCGCCCATCACGCTCTCCGTCGCATCGGGCCCTGGTCCATTGTCGCCGCGCTTCTTCACCGCGATCCGGTCGATCACGCCGTAGGCGAGGAAGCTGCCGAACAACAGCACCGAGTTCAGCTCCCCATTCGCGAGCAGGTGCCCGAACGCCCAGATCTTCACCGCCAGCAGCATCGGATGTTTCACCGCCTTCTTGATCCGCCCCGTCGGCAGGTAAGCCGCCGCGAGGAAGATCATCGCGAACGCCATCAGCAGCAGGTTCACGTGCGCAAGGAACGCAGGCGGCGTATACAGAATCGGCCCGCCGCGCGCCGCGCCATAGCCCCAGATGATCAGCGCGAAGCCGGCCAGCGACAGCAGGCTGTAGAGGCCCATATATGGCCCCATCCCCATCTTCTCGCGAATATCCTTGCCGGGCGCCCGGCTACGGAACGCGCTGTACCCGTGCGTCCCGAAAAAGATCACAAGCCCCAGAACCAGAAACATCATCACACTGCCCTCCCCGGCATTTGGAGACAGGCTAGCGCGAATGCGGGGGTCGGGGAAGCGTGCAGCCCGCTACACTCCGCGCTGGAGAGCAGGGGTCCGCCCTGCAACGCGGGCGGAGATGGGGGCCTTCAGGCACGCTCGAAATCTTGACGTGATGAACACCGCCTGCGCCGTTTCCGCCAGCCGGCTGAATATCTCAGCCGCCCCATTTCTGGCAAAAAGAAGTGGCTGTGATCGATCTTGCCGGAAATCAGTTGGTCCAGCGGATGTCGTGTATCCTGCAAACCTTCGAGGTCACAGTCCATCATGATCTCGGTGTCCCGGTCCGTCGCCGAAACTCAAGCTGACCATTATGCTCAGCCTCGGCCCTGATCACGAGCGGAATTACTCCGCCTGCTGAACAACTTCCCCGCTGGGGCTGCCCGGCGAAGTCGGCCCGCGCGCCGCGCTTGCAAAGGCCTGCGCCATGCCGCGGTAGAACGAGATGCGGCTTTCCGCTTCCGGCCCGAGCGTCAGCGCAAGGCCCGCCCCGAAGATCGGCTCCGGCGTCTTGCCCTCGTGCGCGATTTCCATGATGTCCGACCAGAAGTCCGCCGGGAGTCCCCCGCCAGTCACACGCTTCATCGGGCTGTCATCATCGTTGCCGACCCAGACGCCGCCGATATAGGCGCCGGTGAAGCCGACAAACCAGGCATCCCGCCAGTCCTGGCTCGTGCCGGTCTTGCCCGCGACGGCCCAGCGGTTCAACCGCGCCTTGCCGCCGGTGCCGGAGTCCGCATTCACCGCCCGGGTCAGCATCACGTTCATGTCGGCGGCCAGTTCCTCCGCATACACACGTTCCTTCTCCCACGGCCCCCGGTCGAAGAGGACATTGCCGCGCGTGTCGGTCACTTTCGCGATGATGTAGGGCTCGGTCTTGAAGCCGCCGGACTGGAACACGCCGTACGCGCCCGTGATCTCCCAGAGCGAAACCTCCTGGCTGCCCAGCGAGAGTGACGGATACGGCTTCATCTCGCTCCTGATGCCGAAGCGCTGCGCGAGTTCGACCACCCGTTCGGGGTTTGCCTCATTGCCAAGCTCGGCGGCAATCGTGTTCACCGACCGCGTCAGCGCCTCGGTCAGTGTCATCGGCCCGATGAACTCGCCATTGTAGTTCACCGGACGCCACTCGCCGATCCGGATCGGCCGGTCGCTGCGCACGTCGAACGGGGAGAAGCCATCCTCGAGCGCCAGCGCATAGACGAACGGCTTGAAGCTCGAGCCCGGCTGGCGCTTGGCCTGCGTCACGCGGTTGAAGGGCGAAGTCTTGTAATCCGCCCCGCCCGCGAGCGCGACGACCCGCCCATCCTTGCCGAGGATCAGCGCCGCCGCCTGGCCCGCGTTCACCGCCGGGCCATCCGCAGCAAGGCGCTTCGAGATGCGCGCCTGCACTTTCGATTGCAGTTTAGGATCAATCGTCAGCGTCACGACCGCGTCGCCGGGCACACGCGCAAGGGTCGCCGCGAGCCGCTCGGCCGCCACGTCGAGCACATAGCCAAGCTCGGGATCATAGACCGGCGCCGGGATGATCTTGATCTCGGCGGCGAGGGCCGCGTCCTGTTCTTCGCGCGTGATGAAACGCAGGTCGCGCATCTCGCCCAGCACATAGGCCTGGCGGTCGCGCGCCCCGGCGAGGTTCTCGCGCAGGTTCAGCTTGGAGGGCGCCTTCGGCAGGGCGGCCAGCACTGAAGCCTCGGCAATCGTCATCTCCTCCGGCGGCTTGCCGAAATAAAAGCGCGACGCCGCGTCGATCCCGTAGAGGCCGGATCCGAAATAGACCCGGTTCAGGTAGAGCGCGAGGATCTGGTTCTTGGCCGCGGTCCGGTCGCCGTCATTCTCGCGGATCATCCGCTGTTCGAGCTTCTGGGCGAGTGTGATCTCCTGGGCCTTGCGCTGCATCGTCTGGCGCGAGTCGAGGATCAGGTTCTTGACCAGCTGCTGCGTGATCGTCGAGGCGCCGGAGCGCGTCTCGCCGGACGCGGCATTCGAAATGGCCGCCCGCGCAATCGCGGTCTCGTCGGCCCCGTCATGAAGATAGAAACGCTTGTCTTCCGCGGCGATGAAAGCCTGCGGCACGTGGCGCGGCAGGTCCTCGATCGCCACCGCCCGGCCATAGCGCGGGCCCCGCACCGCCAGCGTCTTGCCGTTCAGGTCCACGAACTCGGTCGCCGGCTCGCGGTTCATGTCCCACAGTTCGGTCATGTCCTGCGGCAGGCGCGGCATGCCCGCATGCAGGCTCTGCCACTTCCACCCGGCCCAGAGCAGCCCGAGCAGAACCACCGCGGCCGCCGCGCCGACGCCGTAGCGGACCGACTTGCTCTGACGGCGCAGGAAAGCCGGCGCCGGAACCCGTATGGTCCGGGGAAGTCGCGGGGGAACAGGAAACTGGGTCATGATCTGCCGGGAGCATCTGAGATACGCGGGCTGAACCCGCCGTGAGATCCGGCAGCTCTATCAAGAAGATTACGGCGCCGTGAAGGCAGCCGGCTCCGGTTCGCGCCGCGCAGGATCGCCGCATCTGGCGCCGGGCGCGCAAATCCGTGCTAGAAGGCGTCAGTTCCTGCCGGAGAGTGACCCATGCGCCCCACCCCCTTCGCCTTTGCCGCCGCCGTCCTGCTGCTCGCCGCCTGCGGAAAACCTGCCGCGCCGCCTGTAGAGGCGCCTGCAGCGCCCAAAGCCGCCGCAGAACCGGCCGCCGAGGCGGCCGCCTCCCCTGCGTTCGACGCCGCCGCGCTCGGCCTGCCGACGGACGCCGACTCGATTGCCGACGGGCGCGAGATCGCCGTCACCCAATGCTCAAGCTGCCACGCCCTTGACCAGGAAACGAGCCCCCGCCCCGGCGCCCCGCCGCTGCGCTACGTCCTGTCGATCCACAACCCCGAATCACTCGCCGAGGACTTCCGCGCCGGCATCCATGTCGGCCACCCCGACATGCCCGACTTCGAATTCGGCGACCTCGGCATGGATGTCCTCCTCAGCTACCTGATCTCCATCCAGGAAACCCCGCCCGCCGAATAAGGGCGCAGCGCCTAAGCCATCCCCGGTCGCCAGGCGTCCCTAAGGTGCGACGGCAAATGCCCCGGCGCTACCGCGATCAGGTGATAGCGCCAGCCGCAGTCCTGACAGCGCGGCCTCTGCGCCATCCAGGTCTCTGCCGCCCGCGACATCCGCCGCCAGGCCGCCGGCGTCACGCAGCGACCCGGCGGCCAGCGCCTCGGCGCGCCGGCCCCTTGCCTCGGCGGCGTCACGGCGGCCCATCGGCGGCCTTCAGCTGAAGGGCGCGCTGGTAGACATCCCGCTTTGCGAGGCCGAGCGCTTCGGCGACCGATGAGGCGGCCGCCTTGGTCGCCATCTCGCTGAGCGCCACGCGCAGCGCCGCGTCGATATCCGCCGGCGTCGCCGCCACCTCTTTAGGGGGGCCGACCAGCAGCACGATCTCACCGCGCGGCGGTCCCGCCTCATGATAATGTGCGGCGAGCCCGGCCAGCGTTCCGCGCCGCGTCTCCTCGAACAGCTTGGTCAACTCCCGCGCCACTGCCGCGTCCCGGTCACCGAGCACGGCGGCGAGGTCTGCCAGCGCTTCGGCGAGCCTCGGGCCGCTCTCATAGAAGACCAGCGTCGCCGGCACCTGCTTCAGCGTCTCGATCTCGGTGCGCCGCGCGGCCGATTTCGGCGGCAGGAACCCCGCGAACAGGAACCGGTCACTCGGCAATCCGCTCGCCACCAAACCCGCCAGCAAGGCCGAAGCCCCTGGCACCGGGAACACCCGGATCCCATGCTCCAGCGCCTCATGCACCAGCTTCCAGCCGGGATCGGAGACCAGCGGCGTACCGGCATCTGAGATCAGCGCGATCTGCCCGCCCTCCTCAAGCCGCTTCAGGAGCGCCGGTCTTCGTTCTGCCCCATTATGGTCGTGGTATGGGCTAAGGCGCGCTCTAACCCCGTAGGCGGACAACAGTTTCGAGGCGACCCGCGTGTCTTCGGCCAGCACTTCCTCAACACCGCCCAGGATATCGAGCGCGCGGAGCGTGATGTCCCGCAGATTACCGATCGGTGTGGAGACAACATAAAGACCCGGCGCTACAGCACCCGGCGGTTGCCCGCCGCGCAGCGCCCCAATAGACTCAGCCCCAATCGACTCAGACATATCGGGAATCGCTTCGGCGCCAGAAGGATCAGAAGATGACATTGCGCTCACCATCGCTCAGGAACCTCAAGGCGCCAAGCCCGACACTGGGCCCGCGCCTCGGTCTGGTCCTCGCTGCCCTTATGCTGGCCTCCGCCTGCGCCACCGCGCCGACCCGCCCGCCGGTTTCCATCGGCTCCGGCCAGCCGCGCGTCGATCCGGTCACCGGCGAAGTGATCGGGCCAGCCACAAGCACCGATCCCTCAGGCTTCGTGCGCGGTGATGGCGGCCTGACGCCGGCCTTCATGGAGGGCCGCGACGTGAAGCGCGCCGCCGTGCTGCTGCCCTTCTCGCATCCCAATGCGCAGGTGCGTACCGAGGCCGAGAGCATGCTCGCCGGCATCGAACTCGCCCTCTTCCAGAATGGCGGCGACAATTTCCTGATCATGCCGCTCGACACCGCCGCCAGCGCCTCGACCGCCGAAGCGCGCGCCGACCAGGCGATCCGCGACGGCGCCGACATTATCCTCGGCCCGCTCTTCGCCGCGCAGGTCGGCCCCGTGAAGGCAGCCGCGCAGCGCAAGTCGGTTCCTGTGGTTGCCTTCTCGAATGACCGCACGGTGGCCGGCGGCGGCGCCTATCTCGCCTCCGTCATGCCAGAGGAAGAAGTCTCCCGGATCATGCGCTACGCCGCCGACAAGGGCACGCGCAGCTTTGCCTTCCTCGGCCCCGACACCGCCTATGGCCGCCAGGCCGAAGCCGCTATGCGCTCTGAAACCGCCGCCAATGGCTGGACTATCATTGCCTCTGCGTTTTACGATCCCGCCAAGAGTGCGAGCTCGGAAGTCTCGCGCATCGCCTCCGCCATCAAGAGCCAGTCCGGACAGGTCGGCCTCGTCCTGCCGGAGCGCGGCACGAAGCTCCTCTCGATTGCCCCGCTGCTCGTCGTCAACGGTGTGGACCCCGGCAGCACCCGCTTCCTTGGCACCAGCCTCTGGGACGATTCCAGCGTCTGGCGCGAACCGGCCCTTTCCGGGGCGCTCTATGCCGCTGTCGATCCGGACAATCTCGGCACCTTCCGCGAAACCTATGAACGCATCTATGGCCGCAAGCCGACCGACCTGTCCGCAGCGGCCTATGACGCCGCTTCGCTCGCGATCCGGCTGGCCGCCGAGGACAACATGAAACATGGCGGCGTCACCGATCCGGAAGGCTTCATGGGAATCAACGGCCTGTTCCGTTTCCGTCTCGACGGCACGTCCCAGCGCGGCCTCGCGGTCAAGCAGATCGGCGGCTCGGGCGCCACGGTCGTCGAGGACGGCCTGACCCGGTTTCCTTCCACAGGCAGCTGATCCATTTACCGGTTGCCTGACGGAGAGCCCTTGCGGTGAATACCTACACGCCCCAAAACAGCGTCCTCTGGGCGGATAATCCGGTGTTGGCGGCGACCTGATGAGCAAGCGCGACTTTTATGACGTTCTCGGTGTGGAACGCGGAGCTGACGAAAAGGCCCTGAAAGCGGCCTATCGCAAGCTGGCCTTGAAGTACCACCCGGACCACAATCCGGGCAACAAGGACGCCGAGGACAAGTTCAAGGAAGTCGGCGAAGCCTATTCCATCCTGTCGGATTCGCAGAAACGCGCCGCCTATGACCGGTTTGGCCATGGCGCGTTCGAGAATAGCGGCGGCCCCGGCGGCAGCCCGTTCGGCCAGGGCGTCAACCCCGAAGACATTTTCCAGGACCTGTTCAGCCAGGTCTTCGGCGGCGGCTTTGCCGCGTCCGGCCGCAAGCGCGGGGGCCCGCAACGCGGCGCCGACCTTCGCTATGATCTGGAGATCACCCTCGCCGAAGCCTATTTCGGCAAGGACGAGTCGATCCATGTGCCCCAGGCAGTCGCCTGCAAACCGTGCGACGGCAACGGCGCAGCGCCCGGCTCCAAACCAGAAAACTGCGAGACCTGCGCCGGTCATGGCCGCGTGCGCGCCCAGCAGGGCTTCTTCACGATGGAGCGCACCTGCCATATCTGCCAGGGCCGCGGCACCGTCATCCGCAAGCCGTGCAAGACCTGCGGCGGCGCTGGCCAGGTGAAGGAAGAGCGCCAGATCGCCGTGAAGATTCCCGCCGGCGTCGAAAGCGGCATGCGCATCCGGCTGACCGGAGAAGGCGAAGCGGGCACCGGCGGCGGACCGAAGGGCGACCTCTACATCTTCGTCGAAGTGGTCGAACACGACATCTTCGAACGCGACGGGCAGAACCTGTATTGCCGCGCGCCTGTTCCGATGGCAACGGCCGCGCTCGGCGGCGATATCGAGATCCCGACCATCGATGGCGGACGCGCGCGCGTCTCCGTGCCCGAAGGCGCGCAAACGGGGCGCAAGCTTCGCCTGCGCGGCAAGGGCATGCCCTCGGTGCGCCAGGGCAGCCAGCAAGGCGACCTCTATGTCGAGATGTTCGTCGAGACCCCGCAGAACCTGACCGCCCGGCAGAAAGACCTGCTCCGTCAGTTCACGGAATGCTCCGGCGCCGACTGCCACCCGGAAAGCGAAGGCTTCCTCGGCCGCATCAAACGCTTCTGGGGCGGCGCCGACGGCGACGAGAAACGGCCGAGCTGAGCTTCTGGGCGCAGATCTGTGCGCCCGGACGACGCCGCTGCCGGCGGCTGCCCGGCTTTTATCCATCGCGAAGTTGGCGGCCGTATCGACGACGCCTGTGGTCCGTGTGCGGTCATTGATCTCAAGCTCGACGATCATGTGCTCAGGCTCGCTGATCGCGAAAGGGATGACCGTGCGCGCCGCGCCGGCCGCAAAGACGGGCGGCGCCACACGGGTGCAAGCGCGGCTGCGAAAGCAGCGGCTGGGCGGAGCGGCCTGCGCGTCGGCAGCATCGTTTTCTCCCGCGAGCCAGCCTGCCATGAAACCGGCTCGCCGGACAGAGACGGCAGGCGTAGCGGCTGACCCGGCGTCACGGCTTCCGGTTACGCTTACGTTCGCGTAAAGCAAAATCCGGAGACGCCCCCAGCCCAAGGGCCGTCCACACAGGGAGAACCATCATGGCAGAGGCCTATATCGTTGACGCCGTCCGCACGCCCCGCGGCATCGGCAAAGTTGGCAAAGGCGCGCTGGCGCACATGCACCCACAGCACCTTGCCGCCACCGTCCTCAGCGCGCTGCGCGACCGTAACAAGCTCGACACCGCTACCGTCGATGACATCATCTGGGGCACTTCCAGCCAGCGCGGCGCGCAAGGCGCCGACATGGGCCGCATGGCCGCGCTCGATGCCGGCTTCGACATCAAAGCCTCGGGCGTCACGCTCGACCGGTTCTGCGGCTCGGGCATCACGACCGTATCGCTCGCCGCGGCGCAGATCATGTCCGGCATGGAAGACTGCGTGATCGCCGGCGGCTGCGAAATGATGAGCTACACGGCGGCGACCGCCGATCCGAAATCCCCGCCGACGATGGACGTGGGCAACCTGCGCCTGCGCGCCAAGCATCCGCAGTCGCAGCAAGGCGTGTGCGCCGATGCAATCGCAACGCTCGAAGGCATTGACCGCCAGGCCGTCGACCAGCTCGCGGTCGTCAGCCAGCAGCGCGCCGCCCGCGCCATTGCGGAAGGCCGCTTCAACAAGTCGGTCGTGCCGGTTTACAACGTGGACGGAACATTGGCGCTCGATCACGAAGAGTTCCCGCGTCCGCAGACGACGATGGAAAGCCTTGCCGGCCTCAAAACCGTGTTCAACATGTACATGGACATCCCGGTTGATGACACGGGCAACACCTATGGCAACATGGTGACGCGCAAGTATCCGCAGCTCGAAGGCAAGATGAACCACGTTCACCATGCCGGCAACTCCTCGGGCGTCGTCGATGGCGCCGCCGCCCTGCTGATGGTGTCGGAAGGCTATGCAAAGAAACACGGCCTGAAAGCCCGCGCCCGGATCGTTGCGACGGCGAACATGGGCGACTGCCCGACGCTGATGCTGAACGCTCCGGTCGCCGCCGCGAAGAAAGTGCTTGAGAAGGCTGGTCTGACCACGGACGATATCGACGTGTACGAGATCAACGAGGCTTTCTCTGTGGTCGCCGAGAAATTCATCCGTGACCTGAAGCTCAACCGCGACAAGGTGAACATCAATGGCGGCGCGATGGCCCTCGGCCACCCGATCGGCGCCACCGGTTCGATCCTGATCGGCACCGCGCTCGACGAACTTGAGCGTTCGGGCGGCCGCTACGGCCTCGTCACCATGTGCGCCGCTGGCGGCATGGCGCCTGCGATCATCATCGAGCGCATCAACGCCTAAGGCTTCCCGAAAGGGACAGAAACACAAGACCCCGCCGGTTCGCGCCGGCGGGGTTTTTCTTTGCGGTTGGCGGGTGCGCGGAAACCGGGATAGCTTGCCGCCAACAAGGAGACGCCCATGATGAAGTCATTCACCGCTGCGATCGGCGCAGCGCTCATCGCCGCTTGCGCCGCAGCGCCGGAAGTGCCCGCGACCGCGAGCCGCTTTGCCGATCCGGCGTCGATCGACGCCGCCTTCCCGCCCGGCCTTGCCGAAGTGTCGTTCGAAAGCGGCGGCGACCGGCTAAACGGGCATATCTATCTGGCAAATGGCGCAGGGCCGCATCCGGCCGTCATCCTCCTGCACGGCTTTCCCGGCAACGAGAAGAATCTCGACCTTGCACAAGCCCTTCGGCGCGACGGGTTCAACGTGATGTTCTTTCACTATCGCGGCGCCTGGGGGAGCGAGGGCGTCTATTCCTTCTCGCACCTGATTGAGGATGTCGGCGCGGCTGCGAGCTTCCTGCGGACAAACGCGGCGGACTACCGCGTCGATCCGGCGAAGCTGATCACGATCGGCCATTCGATGGGCGGGTTTGCGGCGCTGCAAGCGGCGGCGCGCGATCCTGCGATTGCCTGCACCGCGGCCATCGCGCCGGCAAACCTGGGCGCGCGCGTCTTCGCCTTTGACCAGAGCCCGGAATTGGAGGCCGGTTTCCGCGCCTATGCCGACAGCCTGCAGATGCTGGCCGGATTTGACGGCGAGCGCGGCGTTGCCGAGATCCGGGCCAATGCCGGGGCGTTCGAGCTTCAGACCCTGACGCCGGGCCTGGCCGGCAAGCAGGTGCTGATCGTCGGCAGCGACAAGGACGCCTCTGTCTCGCTCGAGAATGTGATCAAGCCGCTGATCGCAGCCTATGAGGCAGACCCTGCCCTCAAGACCACCGGGGTGATCCTGCCCGGGGACCATTCCTTCTCCTGGACGCGCGAGGCGCTGATCAACACGGTTGCAGACTGGGCGGCGGGCTGCCGTTGAGGCGCAAGACGGCTTTCCATCTGCGGCGTGGGCGGCTATCGCAGCGCCGATGATGGATGCAGTTGTTTTCGATACGCTTTTGCTGGCCCTTGAGGATGGGGCGGTGCCCTTGCCCGCGGCCGGGCCGGTCCTTGTGCTGAACGCCGAGCCGGGGCCCTGGCTGATGCAGCTGCCGAAGGACAGGCTCGTCTGCCGGACGAGTTTCAAGCCGAACCATGATGTGTTGCGCGCGGCCGGGTTCAACGTGCTGCCGGTGGATTCGGTCGGGTTGCCGGAAGCGATGCTGACCATCGTCGTGCCACCGCGCCAGCGCGACCAGGCGCGGGCGCTCTATGCGCGCGCGCTGCTGGCGGCGCCGGAGGGCGGCTACGTGCTGGCGAGCCTGCCGAACACGCTGGGCGGCAAGACCGGAGAAAAGCAGCTGGCGGAGATTGCGGGGGACGCCGCGAGCCTTTCCAAGCACAAGTGCCGGGCCTTCTGGACGATCAAGGCGGACGCGGTGGTGAACCATCCGCTGGCGGAGGACTGGATTGAGGAGGATGCAATCCGCGAGATCGAGCCGGACCTCTTCAGCCGGCCGGGCCTCTTCAGCTGGGACCGCGTGGACCCGGGCAGCGAGCTGCTCGCCGACAGCGTGCCGGAAACGGTGAAGGGCATCGGCGCAGACCTTGGCGGCGGTTATGGCTTCATCAGCCACGAGATTCTTGCGAACTGCCCCAAGGTGGAGCGGATGGACCTTTACGAGGCCGAGTACCGCGCCATCGCCTGCATCGAGGAAACGCTGGCCCCGTTCGAGGGGCGCTTCACGGCGCATTGGGCGGACGCGCTGAACGACCTGCCGAAGTCGGTGTATGATTTCGTAGTTATGAATCCGCCCTTCCACACCGGCCGCGCCGATAACTCCGCCCTCGGACGGAGTTTCATCCGCGCGGCCTCGCAAACGCTGAAACCCGGCGGCACGCTCTGGCTGGTCGCCAACCGGCACCTGCCCTATGAGGCGGAACTCGCCGCCTGCTTCAAGGACCATGAGATGCTGGAGGATGAGGCGGGCTACAAGATCATCCGGGCCGAGCGGCCGAAGCGGCAGAAATGACCCGCGAATGAAGGACAGCCTGAAGCTTGCCAAATACCTGGCCGGGCTTGGCTATGGCTCGCGCAAGGAAGTCGCCATTGCCATTCGCGACGGGCGCGTGACCGGCGAGAGCGAAAGCCTGCGCTTTGATGGCGAGCCGATTGATCCGCCACACGGCCTCGTGATCGTGATGAACAAGCCGGCGGGCTATACCTGCTCTCATGCCGATCAGGGCCCGCTGGTCTATGACTTGCTTGCGCCGCGCTACCTCAAGCGTGATCCAAAATTCTCGTCCGTCGGCCGGCTCGATGCGGAGACGACCGGCGTTCTTCTGCTCACGGATGATGGCGCCCTTCTGCACAAGCTGATCTCGCCGAGATCGAACCTGCCGAAGACCTATGAGGCGGCGCTGGCACGGCCGCTGGAGGGCCATGAGGCGGCGCTGTTTGCTTCCGGCACGCTGGTACTGCGCGGCGAGGACAAGCCGTGCCTTCCCGCGCATCTGGAAGCGATGGGGACACGGACCGCGCGGCTGACGCTGACCGAAGGGCGCTATCACCAGGTACGGCGGATGTTTGCAGCGGCCGGAAACCATGTCGAAGCGCTGCATCGCAGCCGGTTCGGGCCGCTTGGCATCGAAGGCCTGAATGCTGGTGAATGGCGGTCGCTCACCAGTGCCGAGCTTGCAAGCCTGAAGACACCCGCTCAGGGCCAGGGATAGTCCGCCACCGGATCACCCTCGGCGGCCATTTCCGCGACGAGCGTGCGGCGATAGGCGACCGCGTTCTCGATCTCGACTGCGCGCAGGCGGGCGACTTCTTCTGCGGTGAACGGCGCAGGGGCCCTGCGTCCGCGCCCGCCCATTCGGCCATCACATAGTTTAGGACGCCCGTAAGCTCCGCATCGGGAAGGTTTGCCGCGCGCACGCCCGGCACATGGGTGATGGAGAGGCGGCCTTCGTCAAGGGCGCGCAGGCGGCCCGATGAAGCCGGCAAAGGGCGGAATACCGGCGCCCCCCGCCGCTGGGCCTGTGGCAGCCGGAAGATTGCAGGGCGTAGAACGCGGCCGGTTTGAAGGTGAGGCTTGCGGGCATCGCGCGGGTCTCAGGGCGCGCACGGGCAGCGGCCATCGCCGCCCAGATGCAGAGGCCCATGAGGCCGGCGAGGCTTCGCTGCCGACGGGGCGGAAGCGGCTATGTAGCCCTAGCGCGGGCCGGGCCTGCGCGCTATCTCCCCGCAATGGCCCAGCCCCCCCTGATTTCCCTCACCGGCGTTCGCCTGTCCTTTGGCGCAGCCACCCTGTTCGAGGACGTGACGCTGTCGCTGTCCAAAGGCGAACGCGCCGCGCTTGTCGGGCGCAACGGGGCGGGCAAATCGACCCTCATGAAGATCATCTCCGAGGCGATCGAGCCGGATTCCGGGGCCGTCTGGCGCCAGCCAGGCATCACCTACGCGACCCTGGCGCAGGAGCCGGACGTGACCGGCTTCGACACAGTTCTCGACTATGTGGCCGAAGGCCTAGATGGCGCGTACATGGCCGAGGCCGAGATCATGGAATTCGGGGTCGACCCGTCGGCAAATCCGATGACGCTGTCGGGCGGGCAGAAACGGCGGGCGGCGCTCGCCAAGGCGTTTGCCCAGCAGCCGACCATCCTGCTGCTGGACGAGCCGACGAACCATCTCGACGTGCCGATGATCGAGTACCTCGAAGGCAGGCTGAAGGCATTCAATGGCGTCGTTCTGGTCGTCAGCCACGACCGGCGGTTCCTCGAGACGGTGTCCACCAACACGCTTTGGCTGCGCCAGGGGCGCGTGCTCAAAAGCCCGGAAGGCTATCTCAAGTTCGACGCGTGGGCCGAGCAGATCGAGGAAGAGGACGAGCGCCAGCTGCGCCGGATGACGACACAGCTGAAAGACGAGCAGCACTGGCTGGCGCGCGGCGTGACCGGGCGGCGCAAGCGCAACCAGGGACGCCTCGCCCGTCTTAAGGACATGCGGGTGCAGCACTCGCAGATGCGCAGCGCGCTGAACGAGCGCAAGAGCATGGCCGAGTTCAGCGCCGATGCCGGCACCTCGATGAGCAAGAAGGTGATCGAGGCGGGCGGCCTGTCGAAAACCTTTTCGACGGCGGACGGTCCTCTCGTGCTGGCGAAAGACCTCAGCCTGCGCATCCTGCGCGGCGACCGGATCGGCATCATCGGACCCAACGGCGCCGGCAAGACGACGCTCGTGCGCCTGCTGCTGGGCGAGATTGCACCCGATGCCGGTACGGTGACGCATTCGAAGACGCTGCAGGTAACCTACCAGGACCAGACGCGCGACCATCTTGATCCCAACGGAACCATCTGGGACGCGCTGGCGCCGATGGGCGGGGATTCGATCAACGTGCAGGGCAACCAGCGCCATATCGCCGCTTATGCGAAGGATTTTCTGTTCCGCCCCGAGCAGCTGCGTCAGCCCGTCGGCGCCCTCTCCGGCGGGGAGCGCAACCGGCTCGCACTTGCCATCGGACTTGCGCAGACCTCGAACCTCCTGGTGATGGACGAGCCGACCAACGATCTCGACATGCAGACGCTGGACCTCCTGGAGGACATGCTCCTGAACTATGAAGGCACGCTGCTGCTTGTCAGCCATGACCGCGCCTTCCTGGACGCGACGGTGACGAGCTGCCTGTCGCCGCTGGGCGGGGGCGAGTGGATTCAGACGGCCGGCGGGTGGAGCGATGCGCAGGACCAGCTGAAGGGCGCCCGCCGCAAGGATGGTCCGAAGTCGGACAAGGGAAAGGCAGCCGCTGCGTCTGCTCCCAAGGCCAAGCCGGCCGCGAAGCTCTCCTTCAAGGACGAGCACCGCCAGAAGGAAATCGACACACTGATCCCGAAGCTGCAGGCCGAGATTGCCGCGCTGGAGAAGGAACTTGCGGATGGCGGGCTCTATGCCCGCGATGCGGCGGCATTCACGAAGAAATCCACCCGCGTCGGCGCGGCCCGCACGCAGCTGGACTCCATCGAGATGGAATGGCTGGAGATCGAGGAAAAGCGGGCCGGGTTGATCGGTTCTTAGGGCGGACGTTGACGCCCGGCCGGCATGGCTAGAGCACCGTACGCTTACTCTGCAACATAGTTCATGGCCCGGAAGAAGTTCCAGCATTCGTTTGGTGTGAAGAGGGAGCAGATGTCGCCGATGGCTTTGATGAGGCCGTCAAAGGTTCTTGCAGCGGCTGCTCGCAAGTGCGCTT
>CAMEDD010000027.1 GCA_945913285.1 Candidatus Sulfopaludibacter sp. SbA3 | reverse complement strand
AACGGGGTGACGTCGATGGCCATCGTGGGTGACGCGTTCGCCAAGCCGATGCTACAGACGCTGGACGAAAATCCCGGTCGCTGGAACCTGTCGACTGTTCTGAACATTGTTTCGTCGGGGGTAATGTGGAGCGCCGAAGTCAAGCAGGGCCTGCTTCGGCATATTCAGCAGACAGCGCTGACCGACAGTTTCGGCGCGTCCGAAGCGGTCGGCTTCGGCTCGTCGGTCACCACGGCCGATGGCGGCACGCAGACATCCAAGTTCGAGATCGGCGTCAGCTGCAAAGTGTTCACTGAGGATGACCGCGAAGTGCTTCCCGGGAGCGGCGAGCCGGGCTTTATAGCGCGCGGCGGCGCGGTGCCGCTCGGGTATTACAAGGATCCCGAGAAGACTGCGAAGACTTACAAGACGATCGGCGGCATGCGGTACGCGATCCCGGGCGACTGGTGCATCGTGGAGGCCGATGGCTCGATCACGCTGCTCGGACGGGGCTCGAACTGTATCAACACGGCCGGCGAGAAAGTGTATCCAGAGGAAGTGGAGGAGGCGCTGAAGTCCCATCCGGCCGTGCGCGACGCTCTGGTCGTGGGTGTGCCGGATGACAAGTGGGGACAGGCGGTGACCGCGGTCGTGTCGCTGGAGCGCGAGGTGTCGGAGGATGAACTGCGCGCCTTCATCCAGAGCAAGCTGGCCCGGTACAAGGCGCCGAAGCGCATCCTGGTGAAGGAGGACCTTGGCCGGGCACCGAACGGGAAAGCGGACTACAAGTCGATCAAGGAATTCGCGCTGAAGGAACTCGGGCTCTAGGCTTTCGCCGAGGGTCCCCGGCGAACCGTGCGGAAGACTGCATCGGCGCGGGCAGCCAGTGCGCCATCCTCTTTCACGATTCGGGCGCTGACGTGCACGAAGTCGCCATCTACGGCGGTGACGACGGGATGCGCTTCGATCCACTCACCTTCGCGGGCGATCTCCATGAATTCCATCGTCAGCTTGATCGTGACGGACATCTTGTTTGTGGCGGACCAGACGGCCCAGGCGAGCGCGCTGTCTGCAAAGGCGCAGGCCATTCCCCCGTGCAGGAAGCCCATGCCGTTGCAATGGCGATCAAGAACCCAGAGCCCGGTGCGGACATCGCTTGGCGCCGCGGCGCGGTAGCTGGGGCCGTTATGGATGGTGAACTTGCCGCGCGAGGGGGTGATCGCGAATCCGGCACGCGGCGCGCGTTCAGGCGAGGCGGCCTCAGCCACCCACGTTTCCGAAAATCGGATGCTGCACGGTGTCGCCGGGCATGATGCCGAGGGCCTTGGCCCGGCCGCCGCCGATCTCGAGCACAGCGCGGACCGGCACGCCGGGGCCGAGCGAGCGCAGCGAGCCCGGAACGGCATTGCGGGCGACGGCGATCACCTGCCCGTCCGCGTCAATGAACAGCATGTCGAGCGGGATCAGCGTGTTCTTCATCCACATGCTGGCCGGGCGCACTTCACCAAAATCAAACAGCATGCCGGCATCCGGCGCGAGGCTTTCGCGAAACATCAAGCCTTGGGTGATCGCCTCCGGCGTATCGGCCATTTCAACCGAAAACTTGTGGGACGCATCATCCGTTTTGACCGTGAGCGGGGCCACGGCCAGCTGGGCAAAGGCAAGCTGGGCCAGGAAGGCCAGCGCGGCGAAAGTCACGAACACAAAACGCATCATGAGGGAGGGATAATCGGACTGGACGGCGGCGGCAAGCGGCGGAGGCGGTTTCGGCCGAATGTTTAGCGCTTCGTCCGGACGGACAGGACGTGATCGCCCTTCGCGCCAGATTCGATGACCACTTCGATGAGCGCGCCCGGCTCGACATCTTCATACCCGGCTTTGCGCAGGGCAACGGCGTGCACGAAGATGTCGGCCTCGTCGCCGCTGCGCCGGACAAAGCCGTAGCCGCGTGCCCGGTTGAACCACTTGAGCGTCACTTCCTCGAAAGCCGGCGGATCGCCCCGCTCCCGGGCCAGGCTGGCGCGAGGCCGCTCCATTTCGATGATATGGACGGTTTGCCAGCCCCGCTGGCGCCGGGCGGCGTCGCAGACGATCTTGGCGCCTTCGTCCGCAAACGTCTCGCCATAATCACGCAGGCAAGAGATGTGGATCATGACATCGCCGGTCAGGGCCGCGTCAGACGTCGATTCCGCGACGATGAATCCATAACCTTTTGCGCTGTCGAACCATTTGACGCGTCCAATGACGCGAACAACCGGCTCTGCAGCCGGCGGATCGGATTCGCTTCTGGCTACGCTGTTCGACATCGACCCACATTCCCCTGACGCGAAAACTAATCCGCGTTACCGCGCTTGTCACGCGAAGTTCACGAGCCGCGGCCGAATCTGGCTTTCTTACTCGGGAAGCTGAGGCAAAATAGGAGCTTGAAAGCTGGCAGTCCCTAGGGGAGTCGAACCCCTCTTTTCAGGTTGAAAACCTGACGTCCTAACCGATAGACGAAGGGACCGCACGGCTTTGAGAGGCGCGATATAGCGGCTGATTCAGGACAGGGCAACCCACCTCGCCGCGATTGGATGCGTTTGTTCAGTGGCGCGTGATATCGATCGTTTCAAGCTGCACACGGACGCGGCCGTTCCAGGTGTCGGCCTTCAGCCTGCCCACCACGCTGCACCGCCCGCCCTGGCGCAGGGCATCGCCCATCGGTGTGCCTTCTGCGCGCCAGGCGATCGATTCAAGGCGGCCTGAGGCGTCTTCGACTGTGAAGCGAAGATGCTGCGTGCCAACGCGTCGGACACCGGTGACGCTGACCTCCTTCAGGAGGAACACGGGTTCCGGCGCTCCGACGCCGAACGGCCCGAGCGTTGCGATGCGCTCGACAAGTTCCGGCGTGACGGCGCCGGGTGCGACGAGGGCGTCGATTTCGAGATCGAGCGCTGCGTCGCGTTCCTCGGCGAAGGCGGACATGTGATCGAGCATCCAGGCGTCGAACCCGGCGAGCTGCTTGGGGTCCATGCTGAGCCCGCCCGCCATCGCGTGGCCGCCGCCGGAGAGAATGACGCCCTGGCGCGCCGCTTCAGAAATGGCGGCGCCAAGGTTCACGCCCTTCACGGAACGGCCTGAGCCTTTCGCGACGGGCCCGAGGCCGTCGCCCCAGCCTATGACGATACTGGGCAAGTGGAAGCGGTCCTTGAGACGGCCCGCGACAATGCCGATGACGCCGGGGTGCCAGCCTTCGCCAGCGGCGATGATGATCCCGCGATCCGGCTGGGCGGCGAGGGAGCGCTCGGCCTGCGCCGTGGCAGCGTCGAGGATTGCGGCTTCCAGCGCCTTTCGTTCGTCGTTCAGGGCGTGGAGGCGTTCGGCCAGCGCGATGGCTTCACCCCGGTCGTCGGTGGCGAGGAGTTTCGCCGCCAACCATGGATCGCCAACCCGGCCACCCGCGTTGAGGCGCGGACCGAGCAGGAAGGTCGCGTGATACACGGTTTCGATCTTGCCGATACCGGAGACGTCTGCCAGCGCCCGCAGGCCGATATTCTGGTCATGCGCCATCATGCTGAGGCCCTGCCGAACGAAGGCACGGTTGACGCCGGTCAGCGCCGCCATGTCGCAGAGCGTGCCCAGCGCGCAGAGGTCGAGCAGTTTGAGAATGTCCGGCAGACCGTCCGGCGGCGCGATGGCGCGCTCGCGGGCGAGACGGTTGAGGGCGGCAACGAATACGAAGACGACGCCCGCCGCGGCGAGGTGGCCCTGGCCCGAGGTGCAATCGGGCCGATTGGGGTTCACCAGCGCGGCGGTCTGGGGGACTGCGCCGGACATCAGGTGGTGGTCGATGACGACGATGGGCAATTCGATCGCGTTCGCTTCGTCCAGCGCGCGGATGGCGGCGGCGCCGCAATCCACGGTGATGACGAGTTGCGCGCCGCCGGCCTTCAGATAACGGAAGGCTTCCGGGGATGGGCCGTAGCCCTCCTCCAGGCGGTCCGGCACATAAAGGCCGAGATCGCGGCCCCAGGCGCGGAAATAGCGCGCGAGGATGGCGGAGGATGTGCCACCATCGACGTCATAGTCGGCAAAGACCACGACCTTGCGGCCATCGAGAACGGCGTCGAGGACGATGCCGGCGGCCTTGTCCATGTCGGCGAAGGAACTGGGATCCGGGAACAAGGCGCGCAGCGTTGGCAAGAGATAACTGCCCGCCTCAGCAGGTTCTACGCCGCGCGCCTCGAGCAGCCGGGCGAGCAGGTCATTGCCGCCGACCACCGGCAAGAGCGCCTGAACCTTGCGTGCATCTGCGCCGTGAAGGCGCCAGCGCCGCCCGCCTTCGGAGAGATCCGGGGCGGCGGAGCCAAGGTCGGTGAGCTTTTTGGCAGGTTGCGTGGACATGGACAGGGCCGATTCGAATCAGCCGCAAGCGTAACCCCTTCCCGAGCGAAACAGAATGGCGAGCGCACACCGCGCACCTTGGCCGAACGGGCGGACTGGCGTAACGCGGATGAAGTCCTTAATGGCAAGCAGACGCCAACGGAGAGCCCTGATGATCCCTCGCTACACCCGCCCGGAGATGGCCGCGATCTGGACGCCTGAGGCCCGGTTCGGCATCTGGCTGGAGATCGAGACGCTCGCGGCTGAAGCAATGGAGGGCATGGGCACGATCCCTGGGGGCGTCAGCCAGGCCGTGCGCGAGCGGGCCGCGTTTGAAGTCGACCGGATCGATGCCATCGAGCGCGAAGTGAAACACGATGTCATCGCGTTCCTGACAAACGTGGCGGAGCATGTGGGCGATGAAGCGCGGTTCCTGCATCTCGGGATGACGTCATCGGATGTGCTCGATACCTGCCTCAACGTGCAACTCGTGCGTGCGGCAGATCTTATGCTCGGCGGGATCGACCGGGTGCTCGCGGCGCTCAGGACGCGCGCAATGGAATTCAAGTACACGCCCACGATTGGCCGCAGCCACGGTATTCATGCAGAGCCGACCACGTTCGGCATCAAGCTGGCCGGCTTCCACGCCGAGTTCCAGCGGGCGCGCGGGCGCCTGCTCATCGCCCGCGAGGAAGTCGCGACCTGCGCCATCTCCGGCGCGGTCGGCACCTTTGCGAATATTGATCCACGCGTGGAAGAACACGTGGCGGCAAAGCTCGGTCTGCGGATTGAACCGGTCTCTACGCAGGTTATCCCGCGCGACCGGCATGCGATGTATTTTGCAGTACTGGGGGTGATTGCATCTTCCGTTGAGCGCCTGGCGACAGAAGTTCGCCATCTTCAGCGTACGGAAGTTCTGGAAGCGGAAGAATTCTTCTCGGCCGGACAGAAGGGCTCGTCCGCCATGCCGCACAAGCGCAATCCGGTGCTGACCGAGAACCTGACAGGTCTTGCCCGCCTGGTGCGCTCAGCCGTCGTGCCCGCGCTGGAAAACGTTGCGCTCTGGCACGAGCGCGACATCTCCCACTCCTCGGTCGAACGCGGCATCGGGCCAGATGCGACCATCCACCTGGATTTTGCGCTGCACCGTCTCGCCGGCGTGGTCGAGAACCTGGTCGTCTATCCCGGTAACATGCTGCGCACGATCAACAGTATGGGCGGGCTGCACAATTCGCAGCGCATCCTGCTGGCGCTGGTCGAGAAGGGTTTCAGCCGGGAGGATGCCTACCGGCTCGTCCAGCGCAATGCGATGCGCACCTGGAAGAAGGAAGGCGATCTCGATGTGCTGCTGAAGGCCGACGGCGAAATCACGGCGCGGCTCAGCCCGTCCGAGATCGATGCGCTTTTCGATCTGGAGTATCATTTCAAGCACGCCGACACGATCTTTGCGCGCGTATTCGGCGCCGAATGATGGCGCCGCGTTGACGCGGGCCTGCCGGGTGCCAAGATGTCAATTCAGATCAGGTCCATATCCAGACATTCGGGGTCAGTCATGAAAAAGTTCGTCCTTGCCGCGCCGGCACTGCTGCTGGCGGCCTGCGCCCATTTTCCGGTTCAAAGCCCGGCCCCAACGACCGAGGCAGCCCCGGCGCTGACAGCGACGGAGACGCTGCACCAGAGCTTCATGGTTCTGGACAGTCACCTCGATACACCCGCCAACTTTCACAGTGCCGGGTATGACTTCTCAAAGCGCGGCGATTTTGATGTCGATGGTACGCATGTCGACCTGCCCCGGATGAACGAAGGCGGCCTCGATGGCGGCTTCTGGGTCATCTTCACAACGCAAGGGCCGCTCGATACCGCTTCCACGAACGCAGCACGCAACATCGCCATCCTGCGCCAGACATCCATCCGCGAACTTGCGGCCAAGTATTCGTCAGATGTCGAGCTCGCTTTTTCGGCCGCAGAAGCGGACCGGATCTCAGCTTCAGGCAAGAAGATAGTGTTCCAGAGCATGGAGAATTCCTATCCTCTGGCATCGGACCTTTCGTTACTGGAGACCTTCTATACCGGCGGCCTCCGGATGATTGCGCCGGTGCATTTCCGGAACAATCAGTTCGCGGACAGTGCGACGGATGTCACGCCGGCTTTCGGAGGCCTCAGCCCGCTTGGCGAAGAGCTGGTGCGCGAGGCCAACCGGCTGGGCCTGATCCTCGACGGGTCGCACGCTTCGGACGATACCGTGCGCGACATGCTGGAACGATCGACCACGCCCATTGTCCTGTCGCATTCCGGGCCGAAGGGCGTCTATGACCATCCGCGCAACTTGCCCGACGACCTGCTGAAAGCCATCGCGGAAGACGGCGGCGTGATCCAGATCAACGCCTATGGTGCCTATCTCGAAGCGCTGACGGCGACGCCGGAGCGCCTCGCGGCGATTGCCGCGCTTGAAGCGAATTTCGGAACGGACACCTCAAAGATGGATGCTGCCACGCTGGCGGCGTTCCGCGACGCACGCAAGGCGATAGACAAGGCGACACCGCCGCCGCGCTCAACCTTCGAGAAGTTCATGGAACACCTGTTGTACACCCTGAAACTCGTCGGACCGGATCATGTTGGTATCGGCGCGGATTGGGATGGCGGCGGCGGGGTCGACGGCCTGAAGGATGTGGCTGACCTGCCGAAAGTGACGGCTGCGCTGCTCGGTGCCGGCTACACACAGGAAGACATTGCCAAGATCTGGGGCGGGAACCTGATGCGCGTGATGCGCGAAGTTGAAGCGGCCAGGACCGCCACACTGACGTCTCCGCAAGTTCTGAACTGAACCGCGGCGGCGCTTTCCGTGTGGACACGCATTGATCTGAGCCGCCGGGCGGCCAAAACTGCATCTCCATCCGCAGAGGCACCGCCATGACCAGTCCCTATTTCGATCTCACAGGAAAAGTCGCGCTCGTGACCGGAGGCAGCCGGGGGCTCGGCTATCAGATGGTCAAGGCGTTTGCCGGGCACGGCGCCGATATCATCGTCGCCAGCCGGAAGCTGGACGCATGTGAAGCGGTGGCAGAGGAAGTGCGCAGTCTGGGTCGCAAAGCCTACGCGCACGCAGCCCATTGCGGCCGATGGGACGATATCGATGCGCTGATCGAGGCGGCTTACGCCAGGTTCGGGCGGGTGGACATTCTCGTGAACAATGCAGGCTCCGGTCCCCGGATGGCGAGCCATGAGGTGTCCGAAGCCCTTTTCGACAGCGTGCTGAACCTCAATTTCAAGGGGCCGTTCCGGCTGGCGAGCCAGGTGGCGAAGCGCATGGCGGACGGGGATGGCGGCAGCATCATCAACATCTCCTCGTCAGGGAGCCTCATGCCCTTGCCATCGGTTGTCCCGTACGGCTCGGCGAAGGCTGCGCTGAACGCGATGAGCCTTTCGCTGGCGCATGAGTATGCGCCGAAGGTGCGCGTGAACACGATCTGCCCCGGCCCCTTCCTGACGGATATCTCAAAGGCCTGGCCGGACCAGATGCGCCAGAGCGCGGACAACGCACTGCGCCGTCCCGGCTTGCCGCACGAGATCATCACGGCGGCGCTCTATCTCGCGAGCCCGTCATCGAGCTTCACGACGGGGTCCCTGCTCCGCGTGGATGGCAGCGCCAGCTGACTTGAAGGAACTGCTCTTGCGCCTCTTGCGGCCTCACCGCAAACCCAGTAATGATATAGTATCACATTGCGGAGGCGGTGGGCTTGAAGCGGGTTCTGATGGCAACGGCGGTTTCCGCACAGGCGCTGCTCGGCGCGGCGCATACGCAGGAAAATGAGGGGCTGAAGCGGCTCGAGACCATCGTCATCACGACCGCGCCAGGGCCCGAGCGATCCAGCGACGAACTGGTCGGCAACGCCACAGCCCTCGGGCGGGACGATATCGTTGAGCAGCTTGCCGCGACGCTTGGCGATACGCTTTCCGGCGAGCCGGGCATCACCTCGACCTTCTTCGGCCAGGGTGCGGGCCGGCCTGTGCTGCGCGGCCTCGGCGCAGAGCGCGTGCAGATCCTGACCAACGGAATCGGCGTCATCGACGTATCGGCCGCAAGCCCGGATCACCAGGCCGCCGCAGACGGGATTGATGCCGACAAGATCGAAATCCTGCGCGGCCCCGCTGCCCTCGCCTATGGCGGCCAGGCAATCGGCGGCGTGGTCAACGTGATTGACGCACTGATCGGGGAGAAGCTGCCGGAAAAAGCGGCCTCGGGCGAGCTGTTCAGCGCTTACAACAGTGTCAATGAGGGGACCGAACTGGCGGGCCGGGGTCTACTCGCGCAAGGGCCGTTCGTCTTGGCCTTGTCGGCCTCGCAGCGCGACTTCGGGGATTATGACGTACCCGGATTTGTGGAATCGAGCCGCCTGCGGGCGCTTGAAGCCAGCGAGGGGGGGGCTCCGGAAGACGAAGCGAGTGGCCAGGTCGAGAATTCGTTCCTCGAGACGCAGTCGCTTGCCGCGGGTCTCTCCTGGGTCGGGGACAAAGGCTTCGCCGGCATCGCTATCCGCAATCAGAAAGCCGCCTACGGGCTGCCCGGCGGTCATGAACATGAGGGCGTCCCGGGCGCTGAAGAAGAGCTTGCCTTCATCGACCTCGAACAGACGCGGTATGATTTCCGGGCCGGCCTAGATCTGGATGGAGTGATCTTGAACCGGATTTCTGGCTCTCTCGCCGTGGCAGATTACAAGCATATGGAGTTCGAAGGTCCGGGCGTGCCCGGTACGCGGTTCGAGACGTCGGGTTATGAAGCACGCGGCGAGCTGGATCACACCCTTGCCGGATTCGAAGGCGCCCTCGGCGTCCAGGTCTTCGACAAGGAACTGCTGGCCGAAGGCGATGAAGCGTTCATCACGCCGACAGATACGCAATCGGCCGCGGTGTTCCTGTATGAGGCTAAAGAATGGGAGAGCGGCTTTGGCGTTGAAGGCGGCGTGCGCGCAGAGCGCCTGACGCATGACAACCTCGTTGCCGGAGAGGCCGGGTTCGATCTGTTCAGCGCTTCTGCCGGGGTTCACCAGCACCTGGAGAACGGCGTGTTCATGGGGGCCCAGCTCAGCCTCACCGAACGGGCGCCGAACGAGATCGAGCTGTTCGCATTCGGCCCGCACCTTGCCACCCGGCAGTTCGAAGTGGGCGACGCGGCGCTCGACAAGGAACGCGGGCTCAACCTTGAAGGCACGCTCCGTTGGCGGAATGATTGGCTATCGCTCGGCGCAAACCTGTTCACGACGCAGTTTTCCGACTTCATCTTCCTGACGCCCGGCACCATCGAAGACGGCGGCGTGCTTGTCGATGAAGCCGATGAACTGCCCGTTTTTGCCTTCGCGCAGGACGATGCGACGTTTACAGGCGGAGAGCTTTATGGCGAAGCCATGCTCGGAAAGGCACTGCTCGGCGCGGAATGGCAGCTCAAGGCCGGCCTTGATTACGTGAACGCCGAATTGGACAGCGGCAGCGACGTGCCGTTCATTCCGCCTCTCCGCCTGACGGGAGAGGCCAATGCCAGCTGGACATATTTCGAGGCGGGCGCCGGATTTGAATGGGCCGGTGATCAGGACAATGTGGGCGCCGGCCAGCTGCCTACGGACGGATACACGACCCTGAACCTTCGCGCCGCCGTCAATCTCTCCGAATTCGGCTACGGCGCTCGGGGCGCGCAGCTCTTCGTTGAAGTGCGCAATGCGACGGATGAGGAGGTGCGCGTCGCAACCTCCGTGCTGAAGGATCTGATCTCGTCGCCCGGCCGAAACATCCGCACAGGACTGCGCATCACGTTCTGACCGGCGGCGAGGCCGCGCTCAGATGTGCAGGGCGCGGCCTTCCGCATCGAGCACGGCTTCGTGCATGGTTTCCGATAAGGTTGGGTGCGCAAAGACCGTGTGCAGAATATCGGCCTCCGTCAGCTCGCCCTGACGCGCGATGACATAGCCCTGGATCAACTCGGTGACTTCCGCCCCGATCATGTGCGCGCCGAGCAGTTCGCCGGTCTTCTTGTCGAAGATCGTCTTCACGAGGCCATTCTCGGCGCCGAGCGCAATGGCCTTGCCATTGCCGATGAAAGGGAAGCGGCCCACCTTGATGTCGAAACCCTTCGCCTTGGCAGCCGCTTCGGTGAGGCCGACGCTTGCAACCTGCGGGTGTGAATAGGTGCAGCCGGGAATGTTCGAGGCATCGAAAGGCTCGGCGTGGTTCTTGCCGGCAATGCCTTCGACGCAGGTGACGCCTTCATGGCTCGCTTTGTGCGCCAGCCAGGGCGGGCCCGTCAGGTCGCCGATGGCATAGAGGCCCGGCACGCCGGTGCGGCCGAAGCCATCGACGGTGACGTGCGTCTTGTCGATCTTCACGCCGAGCGCTTCGAGGCCAAGATTCTCCACATTGCCGACAATGCCGACGGCGAGGATGGCGCGGTCGAATTCCTTTGTTTCCTTCTTTCCGTCGTTCGTCGTGATGTCGGCAGTGACGACGTTCTTGCCCGCTTTGACGTTTTCGACCTTCGCGCCCGTCAGAATGTTTAAGCCCTGCTTTTTGAAATCCTTTTCGGCGAATGCGGAAATCTCCGCGTCCTCCACAGGCAGGATCCGGTCCATGACTTCGACGACCGTAACCTCGGCGCCAAGCTCATTATAGAAGCTCGCAAACTCAATTCCGATGGCGCCGGAGCCGACCACCAGCAGGCGTTTGGGCATTGCGTCCGGTGTCATGGCCTCGCGGTAGGTCCAGATGAGCTTGCCATCCGCGACGAGGCCAGCCTGAGGAATGTCGCGCGCGCGGGCACCGGTGGCGAGCATGACGTGTTTGGCCGTGTACGGCGTATCCTTGCCATCCTTGCCCCTGACGATGACCTTCGGTGCGGGCGCGCCCTTCTCGAGACGCGCACTACCTTCGATCACGTCGATCTTGTTCTTCTTCATCAGGAACTTCACGCCGTTCGACAGCTGGGACGCGACGCCGCGTGAGCGCTTCACGACGGCGTCCAGATCAAAGGACGGGTTCTCGATCTTCAGGCCAAAGGATTTGGCATGCTTGGCGAGGTGCAGCACCTCGGCGGAGCGCAGCAGCGCCTTCGTCGGAATACATCCCCAGTTAAGGCAAATGCCACCCAGGCTTTCGCGCTCGACGATGGCCGTCTTCATCCCGAGCTGGCTCGCGCGGATCGCCGCGACATAGCCACCGGGGCCGGAGCCGATGACGATCAGATCATAACTGCTCATTCGATTTCCTCTCGCTGCTACAGCAGCATCGCTTCCGGCGTTTCGACATAGCGCTTGAACGCGGCGAGCCATTTCGCACCTTCGGCGCCGCCGATGACACGGTGGTCGCAAGTCAGCGTGACGCTCATCACGGTGCGAGCGACGATGGCGCCCGTCTCGTCAACAACTGCGCGTTTCTCGCCGGCACCGACCGAAAGGATCATGCCTTCGGGCGGGTTAATGATCGAGGCGAAGGACTTGATGCCGAACATGCCGAGGTTCGAGATCGAGAAGGTACCGCCCATGTATTCCTGCGGCTTGAGCCTGCGCTCGCGCGCGCGTGTGGCGAGGTCCTTCATCTCCTCGGAAATCTCGGCGAGGCCCTTGCCCTCCGCCTTGAAGATCACCGGCGTGATCAGCCCGCCCTCGACCGCCACGGCAACCGAGATGTTGGCATGCTTGTGATAGGCGATTCCCTTGTCCGTGTACGATGCATTGCAATCCGACTCGTCGATCAGCGCGAGCGCCGCCGCCTTGATCAGCAGGTCGTTGACCGAAATCTTGACGTCCTTCGGCGCGGCGGCGTTGATGGCGGCTCGGCTTTCCAGAAGGTTGTCCAGCGTGATGTCGATGTTCAGCGGGAAATGCGGCACCTGCATGAAGCTCTGCGTCAAGCGCCTCGCGACCGTCTTGCGCATGCCGTCCAGCGGCTTCAGCTCGTAAGTGTCCGGCGCATAGACACGGTCGTCGAGGATTTGCGGCAGGATGAGGCCGTCGGCCATCATCGGCGCGCCGCCCTGGGCGGGCTGAGCCGCGCCCGGCCTAGCGCTTTCGACATCGCGGCGGATGATGCGGCCATGCGGGCCAGAGCCTTTGAGAGCTTTGAGGTCGATGCCCTTGTTGAACGCGATGCGCTTGGCCAGCGGGCTCGCAATGATCCGTTCACCAACGATCCTGTCATCCCGGCGAAAGCCTGGATCCAGAACCGCCACCGAAGACTGGGCCCCTGCTTTCGCCGGGGTGACAGGGTTGAATGTGGGATTAGAAACCGGCGCAACTGGCTTGGGCGCAGGTACAGCTTCCACTTTCAGTGGAGCCACAATAGGCGCTTTCACGTCGCCCACACTCTCGCCCTCTTCCAGCAGCACGGCGATCACAGCGTTGACCTTCACGCCTTCCGTACCGGCGGGCACCATGATCTTGCCAACCTTGCCTTCATCGACGGCTTCGACTTCCATCGTCGCCTTGTCGGTCTCGATCTCGGCGATGATCATGCCGGACTTGACGGTGTCGCCCTCCTTCACCAGCCATTTGGCCAGCGTGCCCTCTTCCATCGTGGGGCTGAGCGCAGGCATCGTGATGTTGATGGGCATCAGAGACCTCCCTCACACACCTTCTTCACTGCGGCTACGATATCGTCCGCATTCGGAAGGCTCAGGGCTTCGAGATTCGCCGCGTAGGGCAGCGGCACGTCTTTCTGGTGGACGCGGATGGGCGGGGCGTCGAGGTAGTCGAAGGCCTCGGACACCACCGTGGCTGCGATTTCCGCGCCGACGCCGAAATAGCGCCAGCCTTCTTCGCAGCAGACGAGGCGGCTCGTCTTCTTGACGCTCTCGACCACCGTATCGGTATCGAGCGGGCGCAGTGTGCGCAGGTCGATGACCTCGGCGCTGATGCCGTCTGCCGCGAGCCGTTCGGCCGCCTGCAGCGCATAACCGACCATCCGGGAATGCGCGACCAGCGTCACATCTGTGCCTTGGCGTTTCACCGCTGCCTTGCCGATCGGCAATACAAAGTCGCCATCCGGCACCGGGAAGGATTGGCCATAGAGCAGTTCATGCTCGAGGAAGACGACCGGGTTCGGATCGCGGATCGCGGCTTTGAGAAGGCCCTTGGCATCGGCCGCATCATACGGCGCGATGACCTTGAGGCCGGGGATCTGCGCATACCAGGCCGAATAGTCCTGGCTGTGCTGGGCGCCGACGCGGCTGGCCGCACCGTTCGGCCCGCGGAACACGATGGGACAGCCCATCTGGCCGCCGGACATGTAGAGCGTCTTGGCGGCCGAGTTGATGATATGGTCGATGGCCTGCATGGCGAAGTTGAAGGTCATGAACTCGACGACCGGACGCAGGCCCGCGAAGGCTGCGCCAACGCCGAGACCGGCAAAGCCATGCTCCGTGATCGGTGTATCGATCACGCGGCGTTCGCCGAACTCCTGCAGCAGTTCGCGCGTTACCTTGTAGGCGCCCTGATATTGCGCGACTTCCTCGCCCATGACGAACACGCGCTCGTCGCGCCGCATTTCTTCTGCCATCGCATCGCGGAGTGCATCGCGGACTGTCGTCTCGGTGAAGGTCGTGCCTGCGGGGAGTGAAGCGTCGGCAACGACTTTTGCGCGCGGCTGTTCGGGCGCGGCGATCTCGGGCTTGTCTGCCTCTGGTGCAACCCGCTCTGCCTTCGCAAGCGCAGACGCGGACTTTGGCGCCGATCTGACAACGTCTTCGCCTTCCGAGGAGAGCACCGCAATGATCGCGTTGACCTTCACGCCTTCGGTACCTTCCGGCACGACGATGCGCGAGAGGATGCCCTCATCGACCGCTTCGACTTCCATCGTCGCCTTGTCGGTTTCGATCTCGGCAATGATGTCGCCGGACTTTACCGCATCGCCTTCTTTCTTGAGCCACCGGGAAAGCGTGCCCTCTTCCATGGTTGGCGACAGCGCTGGCATCAAGATGTCCACCGACATTAAGCAGCCCCTTCAATCAAAACATCCGTCCACAGTTCACTGGCGTCCGGCTCAGGGCTTGCGAGCGAGAAGTCCGCCGCCTCTTTCACGATGGCTTTGATCTCGTTGTCGATCTTTTTTAGGTCGTCCTCGGTCGCGTAGCCCTGTTCGATGATCTGGCCCTTAAGGCCTTCGATCGGATCATGATGCGTGCGGATGTCATCGACTTCCTCGCGCTTGCGATACTTCGCGGGGTCCGACATTGAGTGGCCGCGGTAGCGATAGGTTTTCATCTCGAGGATGTACGGTCCCTTGCCGGCGCGCGCATGTTTCACGGCCTTCTCGCCGGCCTCGCGCACGGCCAGCACATCCATGCCGTCGACTTCCTCGCCTTCGATCTCGAAGCTGATTCCGCGCTTGAAGAGCTCCACTTCGGCCGAGGCGCGTTCGACGCTCGTGCCCATCGCGTACATGTTGTTCTCGATCACGTAGATGACCGGCAGCTTCCAAAGTGAGGCCATGTTGAAGGCCTCATACACCTGCCCCTGATTGGCGGCGCCGTCGCCGAAATAAGCCAGCGAGACGTTGTCATTGCCGCGATACTTGTTGGCGAAGGCGAGCCCCGTACCAAGCGGCACCTGCGCGCCGACAATGCCGTGCCCGCCGTAGAAGTTCTTCTCTTTCGAGAACATGTGCATCGAGCCGCCCTTGCCGCGCGACAGGCCGCCGATGCGCCCGGTCAGCTCCGCCATCACGCCGTTCGGGTCGAGGCCGCAGGCGAGCATGTGCCCATGATCGCGGTAGCCGGTGATGACCTGGTCGCCGTCCTTCAGGCAGGCCTGCATGCCGGTCACGACCGCTTCCTGCCCGATATAGAGATGGCAGAAGCCGGCAATCTTGCCCATGCCATACAGCTGACCGGCCTTCTCTTCGAAGCGGCGAATCAGCAGCATGTCGCTATAGAATTTCAACATGTCGGCCTTGGAGGCCTTCGCCGGTGCCTTTTTTGCACTCTTGGGTTTCGTCGCCATACGCTGTGTCTCCCTGACCCCTTATGTCCCCGCATTTTTGCAGCGACAAGTCAGAGCATCGTTGTCATTTTGCAGAGCCCGCATCCGCTGTGAGCAACACGATCTCGCCGGGATAAACGAAGGCGAGTTTATCACGGGCGAGGGCCTCGACATAATCCGGATCAACGGATCCCGGCGTCAGCCGGCGAATATCGGTCTTGAGGCGTTCTATTTCGGCCTTGGCCAACGCCAGATCGCGCTCTCGCTCCTCAAGCGCGATCTGTGCATCGGTCCAACGACCGAGCCCCTGCTCACCGGCAAAAGCGTGGTAAGCGAAGTAGAGCACCAGAAGACTGAGCCCGAGAGCCTGAAGCCGTGAAACCATGACCATTCTGGTAAACGGCGCGGGTAACCAATCTCTTACCGACCGAGAGCGGCCTGCAGACGGTTGGCGCGTTCTGCTTGGTGCGCAGTCGTGCGGTCCAGCCATTTGCGGTCGATCAGGAAGGACCCGAAATCCGCTGGCATCTCTGCAGAATCGAGGCGAACGGGCAGCAGCTTCCGCTGGTACCTGTTCGAGATGTAGACCTCGCGGCGGACATCGCCGGACTGGAACGACACCGCCGGGCACGTCACGCAGAAGGTAGCGGAGCTGCGAATCGCCTCGGCGATTCGCCCGGGCCAATGGGCGCCGGCTTGAAGTTCATTCCGGTCTATCCCGAGATCCCGGCCGGGCCTTCCGGGAGGGTTGCGGATTCGCTGACGTGTTCAACTTCGCGCAGGCCAGGCGCCGAAGCTGCCAGGGCTGGCAGGGCTGCTGGTGGGGGAACGCGCGCGGCAGACTTCAGCTCACGATCGCCGCCCCCGACGAAACCGGCCACGGTGCCCGCAACAATCCCCCAGAGCGCGGCCGCCAAACCCAGAAGTATGTTCGGCGCCTCAGTCAGGCTGAGGAAGCCGAGGGAGGCAAACGCACCGGCCGCGACGAAACCGGCGATGACCGCGTGGCTCGAAGAGAACCCGCGCGCCGAGGTGCCTTTTGGCTTAGGTTCGCAAGCGGGATGTTCCGCTTCACCCGGCCCGGACATATCGCTGTCTGCCAGGTCCGGCTCTGGCGGGGCATCCTTGCGGCGAAGCTCAAGCAGGCGGTCAATGCCTTGCGCCGCCTCGACAATCTTCCAGACAGACGCCACACGCGCCGGAACGAAGGTCAGGTCGATGGCTTCGACATCGCCGAGGCCGCGCGGCTGGAGCGCGTCGTCGAGCCGCGCGAGGATCAGACGTCCCTGCGTCCACGCATCAATGGCGCAGTTCGTGAACAGGATCTGCTTTTGGGAGGCCTGGGCCGACTGCGACCAGAGCGCCAGCGTGATCTCATTTGGCCGGGCGGGCGGGAAAGCGGACCCTTCTTCCGCCCGCCGGACGAAGTAGCCGCGCTGCCCGAGCAACCACTCGACTTCGGCTGCCGCAGCGTGATCTTCGTCCACCGCCAACAGGTAGATCAGGCGCATTCCGGTGCCCTTATGCTCAGTCAATCTCGAACATGTACCATGAAGAGATCGGCAGGTCGTGTTTCAGGACTGTAACCTGAGCTTATCCGGCGTTGATCCGTGACAGGCCTGCATAGATGCCAATCGGGCCCAGCTCTTCCTCGATCCGGATCAGCTGGTTGTACTTCGCGATCCGGTCAGAGCGGCTGAGCGAGCCAGTCTTGATCTGCCCGCAGTTCGTTGCAACCGAAAGATCGGCAATCGTCGAGTCTTCTGTCTCGCCGGAGCGGTGGCTCATCACGGCGGTGTAGCCGTGGAGATGCGCGAGTTCAACAGCGTCGAGTGTTTCCGACAGCGTGCCGATCTGGTTGACCTTGACGAGGATCGAGTTGGCCGCGCCGCGCTGCAGGCCCATGGCAAGACGGTCGGGATTGGTCACGAACAGGTCATCGCCGACCAGCTGCACCTTGCTGCCGAGCATTTCGGTGAGCGCGATCCAGCCCTCCCAATCGTCTTCGGCCATGCCGTCTTCGATGGAGAGGATCGGATACCGGTCGCAGAGGTCCGAGAGATATTTGGCGAACTGTTCCGACGTCAGCGATTTGCCTTCACCGGCCAGTTCATACTTGCCGTTCTTGAAGAACTCGGTCGAAGCAGCGTCCAGAGCGAGCGCGACGTCTTCGCCGGGCCGGTAGCCGGCTTTCTCGATGGCCTTCAGGATGAAACCGATGGCTTCGTCGGTCGAACCGATGTTTGGCGCAAAGCCGCCCTCATCGCCAACGTTCGTATTGTGGCCGGCGTCATGCAGCGTCTTTTTCAGTGAGTGGAAGACTTCCGCGCCGACACGCACGGCATCTGCGATGCTTTCTGCGCTGACCGGCATGATCATGAATTCCTGGATATCGATGGGGTTATCCGCGTGTGCGCCGCCATTGATGATGTTCATCATCGGCGTCGGCAGGACGCGGGCATTGGCGCCGCCGATGTAACGGTAGAGCGGCATCGAGCAGGTTTCGGCAGCTGCCTTAGCGACGGCTAGCGACACGCCGAGAATCGCGTTGGCGCCCAGGCGGGACTTGTTCTCGGTCCCGTCGAGATCGATCATCAACATGTCGATCATGCGCTGATCGGTGGCATCAAGCCCCGTCAGCTCGTTGCAGATCTCGCCGTTCACGGCGTCAACGGCCTTGAGCACGCCTTTGCCACCATATCGGGATTTGTCGCCATCGCGCTGCTCGTGAGCTTCGTACGCCCCGGTCGAAGCGCCCGAGGGCACAGCCGCGCGGCCCGTCGAGCCATCGTCAAGTGTGACATCCACTTCGACTGTCGGGTTGCCGCGGCTGTCGAGGATTTCGCGGGCGTGAATGTCGATGATCTCGCTCATGGGACGGGTCTTTCGCGGAAGGCTCTGAAGATGCAGCAGGCGTTAGAGGGCTGCGCTTTGCTTCGCAAGCCCCTTCCGCGCGGGCCGGGAGCTCACCCAAACGCAAAAACGCCCCCTGCGTGGGCAGGAGGCGCTTTGAAGCCGCTGGTCGATGGAAGACTAGATCTCTTCGCTGGGCTCGAGGATCTGGCGGCCGCGGTACACACCGGTCTTGAGATCGATATGGTGCGGACGGCGAAGCTCGCCCGAGGTGGCGTCTTCGATGTAGGTGTTCATGTCCAGCCGGTCGTGTGCGCGGCGCATGCGCGTACGGGACTTCGACTTCTTACTCTTGGGGACGGCCATGACACTGCTTCCGGAATCTGGTTTGGCCGCGGGCCTCGTGTAGCCCGCAGGAAAGCGCGCCTGTTAACGCAGGCCGGACGCGGTGGCAAGCGCCAAACGCCAGGATTTTGCAGGCACCGGGGGGCCTTCGCAAGCCCTGAACGAAAATGGCCGGCCCGAAGGCCGGCCAAGGTAAGCAAGAAGGACGCCGGGTCATCACCCTGGCAAGAAGCCTCATTGGCTTTGCACCGGCAGTTTTAGTTAATAGGGGAATGAGTCTGAACAAAGGCGGCCGGACGTGTTGTCCGGCGTTCAGACATCAGCCCCGGACAACGCCCCAGTCCTTGAGCACTTCGTCCGTGTGTTCGCCAAGGCCCGCGGGACGGCGCTGGATGGCCCCCGGCGTCGCGGAGAAGCGCGGCGCGGGTGCAGGCTGAACCACGCCTTCGATCTCCACGAAGGTCTGCCGGTCCGTGTTGTGCTTGTGCCTGGGCGCTTCCGTCATCGACAACACCGGCGCAAAGCATATGTCGGTCGCCTCCATGATCGCGCACCATTCGTCGCGCGTCTTCGTCAGGAACACGTCCATCAGCTTGGCCTTCAATTCGGGCCACTGGCCGCGGTCCATCTGCGCGTCCCATTCAGGCCCGGTGAGGCCGGCCTTCTCGCGCAGCAGCGCATAGAATTGTGGCTCGATCGACCCGATCGCCACCCACTTGCCGTCCTTGGTTTCGTAGGTGTCGTAAAAGTGCGCGCCGCCATCGAGGAGGTTGGCTTCCCGGTCATCCGTCCAGATGCCCATCGCCTTCATGCCGTAGAACATGGTCGCAAGGCTCGCCGCGCCATCGGACATCGCCACATCGACGACCTGCCCCTTACCGCCATTCTTCACATTGACGATCCCGGCGAGCAGACCCATCGCGAGATACAGCGCTCCGCCGCCATAGTCACCGACAAGGTTGAGCGGCGGACGCGGACGGCCATTGCCGTCGCCCATCGCGTGCAATGCGCCCGTAATGGCGATGTAGTTCAGATCGTGTCCGGCGGCCTGCGAGTAAGCGCCCGTCTGCCCCCAGCCAGTCATGCGGCCATAGACCAGCTTCGGATTGCGCTTCAACACCACATCCGGGCCGAGGCCGTTGCGCTCCATGACGCCCGGCCGGAAACCCTCGATCAGCCCCTCGGCCTTGTCGAGCAGCCTGAGCGCGACTTCGACATCCTTCGGATCCTTGAGGTTGAGGCCGATGGAGCGGCGCCCCCGGCTCATCACATCCGCGGCGCGGCCCGGACGGCCATCGCCCGGCCGGTCGATCCGGATCACGTCAGCGCCGAGATCGGACAGCAGCATGCCGCAGAACGGGCCGGGCCCGATGCCTGCGAATTCAACGATCTTGACGCCTGAAAGCGGCCCCTGGCTCATGTTGGTCTCCCTTTGCTGCCATTGTTCCGGTGGTTGGCGGGGGACTTTAAGTGCCGGACCTCCAAAAGGAAGGGGTGCCGCAGCGTCGCTCGCTGGCCGGGCCTCAGGCTAGCTATCCTTCAGGAAGCCATCCGCGAGCTTCGTCGACCACTTGTCTTCCGGTCCGGTTGTGCGCTTCTGCGCCATCTTCGCTACGGCGTCGGCGGCCTGCGCAGAGGCGAGCCCGCAAGCCGCCTCCAGTTCCTTCAGGAAGGCCTTCACGAGCGGAATGCGCCGATCCGGCGCGCCGCCGAGACCTGAATGGACGAGCTTCGAATCCGGCCGCAGTTTCAGCTGGTTCGGCCGGGAGCGGACGATTTCCATCAGACGTGCCGGATCCATGATCGTATCCGGCCGGAAGGACAGCACCGCCCCCTTCTCACCTGAATCCAGCTTGGCAATTCCCAAAGTGCGGCATTGGACCTTGATCGCCATGACATCCAGCAGCTGGCGGGTTTCATCCGGGAGCGGACCAAACCGGTCGATCAGTTCAGCGGTGAAGCTTTCACGGTCCTGCGCGGTCGTTATGTCTGACAGCCGGCGGTAAAGTGACAGGCGCACGTTCAGGTCTTCAACGTATGCGTCGGGGATCAGCACCGCGACGCCGAGATTGATCTGCGGCGACCAGTCGTCCGCCACGTCTTCCTCATCCTTGGCGCCTGCCCGGAGGGCCTTAACGGCATCTTCCAGCATCGATTGGTAAAGCTCGACCCCGACTTCCTTGACCTGACCCGACTGGGCATCGCCGAGCAGGTTGCCCGCGCCGCGCATGTCGAGGTCGTGGCTCGCGAGCTGGAAACCCGCGCCCAGCGAGTCGAGCGACTGCAGCACCTTGAGGCGTTTCTCCGCCGTCTCGGTGATCACCTTGTCACGCGGCGTCGTGAAATAGGCATAGGCGCGCAGCTTCGAGCGGCCGACCCGGCCACGCAGCTGATAAAGTTGAGCCAGGCCAAACATGTCGGCGCGGTGGATGATCAGCGTGTTCGCACGCGGAATATCGAGGCCGCTTTCGACAATCGTGGTCGAGAGCAGCACGTCATACTTGCCCTCATAGAAGGCCGTCATGATGTCTTCGAGTTCGCCCGCTGCCATCTGGCCATGCGCGACGATGAAGGAAACTTCCGGCACGTTGAGGCGCAGGAACGTCTCGAGCTTGTCAAGGTCCTGGATGCGCGGCGCCACGAAGAAGGCCTGACCGCCGCGATACTTCTCGCGCAACAGCGCTTCTCGCAGTGTGACGGTATCTTCTTCGGTGATGTAGGTACGCACTGACAAGCGGTCCACCGGCGGTGTCGCGATGATCGACAGATCGCGGATACCTGTCAGCGCCATTTGCAACGTACGCGGAATAGGTGTCGCCGAAAGCGTCAGGACGTGTACGTCCGATTTCAGTTCCTTCAGCCGTTCCTTGTGCTTCACGCCGAAGCGCTGCTCCTCGTCGACGATCATGATGCCGAGGCGTTTGAAGTCGATTTCCCTGGTCAGCAGAGCATGCGTGCCGATGACGACATCAACGCTGCCATCGGCGAGACCTGCCCGCACTTCGGCCGCTTCACGTGCACTGACAAATCGCGACAGCGGACGCACGACCAGCGGCCAGCCGGCGAAGCGCTCCTCGAAAGTCTTGAAGTGCTGGCGCGCGAGCAGCGTGGTCGGCGCGATCACCGCCACCTGCTTGCCGCTCATCGCTGCGACGAAGGCTGCGCGGAGGGCCACTTCGGTTTTGCCGAAACCCACATCGCCGCAGACAAGCCGGTCCATCGGCTTGCCCGACGCCAGATCGCCGAGCACATCCTCGATGGCCGAGAGCTGATCTTCAGTTTCCTCATACGGGAAGCGCGCAGCAAACTCCTCATAGAAGCCCTGCCCGGCCGAAATGGCTTCTGCCCGCCGCAGTTCGCGCGCGGCGGCAATCGCCATGAGTTCGGCGGCCATCTCGAGGATCCGCTTCTTGGCTTTCGCCTTCCGCGTCTGCCAGCCCGCTCCGCCAAGCCGGTCAAGCTGGCTTTCAGATTCCTCCGAGCCGTAACGGCTGATCAGATCGATGTTCTCGACCGGCAGGAAGATCATGTCGCCGCCGGCATACTCGAGCTGCAGGCAGTCATGCGGCGCGCCGGTCAGCTCCAGCGTGCGCAGGCCGACATAGCGGCCAACTCCGTGATCGACATGCACGACGAGGTCGCCGGCGGTGAGCGCGGTCGCATCCGTGATGAAGCTGGCGGTCTTGCGCTTGCGGCGCGGCGCAGCGAGCCGGTCGCCCAGCACGTCGGCTTCCGAAATCATCGCAATGCCGGGCAGCGAGAAACCCGCTTCAATCGGCACTTCAGCCACCGTGAAGTCGGTCTTCTTCGCGGCTTCCAGCGTATGCACCTGAACGAGGCCGGTGAGACCGTGATCACCCAGCACGTTGATCAGGCGGTCTGCAGACCCCGCCGACCAGGCCGCGAACACGACAGGCTTGCCGCTGGCATACAATGCCTTGGCGTGATCGATCACCGTCTCGAAGATGTTGGCAGCGGTGCGAAGGCGTTCTGGCGCAAAGTCGCGGCCCCGCCGAGCGCCCATGTCAAACGCGCCGGCTGTGGGATCACCCGGATTGAAACGGATGACCGGCCGGCCTGCGAGCTGCGCGTCCAGCTCGTCCAGCGTCAGGTACAGCCGCGCGGGCGCCAGCACCCTGGCCGTCCGGATTTCGCCGCCGCCGGCTTCGAGGCGCGCCATATGGTAGTCCGTCGCCTGTGTCAGGCGCTCGTGCGCCGCTTCGCTGGACAAATGGCTGAGGCCCCAGAGGGCGGACGGACCTGCGTAGTCGAACAACGTATCGAGGTGGCCGTGAAACAACGGAAGCCACGACTCCACGCCCTGGCGCCGGATCGAGGCGCGGGCCGATTCGTACATCTGGTCGCCGGAGGGCGGGCCAAAGGTTTCCAGGAACCGGTCGCGGAACCCGCTCAGCACCTTGTCGTCGAACAGGATCTCGCTGACGGGCGCGAATGTGACGCTTTCGGCAGGGCCGGTCGACCGCTGCGATTCCGTATCGAACGTGCGCAGCGTCTCGACCACATCGCCGAAGAAATCGAGGCGATAGGGTTCCAGCGCCGTTGGCGGAAAGATGTCGATGATGCCGCCGCGAATCGCATACTCGCCCTGTTCGCGCACGGTGCTTGAGCGGACGTAGCCATTGAAGGCGAGATACTCGGTCAGGTCCGCCGCCTTGACGGCCTGGCCCTTGCGGATCGCGAAGGAGGCTTTGCGCAGCGTCGCAACGGGCGGCACGCGCTGAACCAGCGAGCCTGCGGTCGTGACGACCAGCAGCGGCCCTTGCGACGCCTCAAACCGCGCGATGCGCGCAAGGCCCGCGCAGCGGCGGGCGGCGACCGCGGGCGTCGGGCTGATGCGGTCATAAGGCAGCACGTCCCAACCGGGCAGGTCGGCCTGATCGAGGCGCGGAGCAGCGAACATCGCCATGCGGCGCGCGGCCTGCGCCATGCGGTCATCGCGCGCAACGTAAACGCCAATACCGCCGCGCTTGATCAGCGCCTCGCAGAACGTGATGACGTCCGCGCCGAACGGCGCGCCGGCGACAGCGGCCGGGCCGCTCAGGGACTTCAACAGCTCAGCAGGGGTCATCGGGCTACCTCGTCGCCCGGCGTCAGCCGGATTGCGCGGCGTAGCGGAATGCGATCAGCTGGTCCAGCACCGGACCTGCATAGTTAGGGGGCACGGGTTTCTGACCGATCAGCCAGGCAAAAACCTCCCAGTCCGGAACGCCGAGCAGGCGCTCGAACTCATCCAGCTGAGCGGTGTTGAACAAGCCGATTTCGGCATCGGCGAAACTGCCCATCAGCAGATCCATCTCGCGAAAGCCCCGGCGCCAGGCCCGGAATGTCAGTTTCTTGCGGCGGATTTCATCTGTCATCGGGTGGGTCCGGAATGGGCAAAAACGTATGGACGGTCCAAATGGCTTACGGACGGTTTAGGGACTGGAATACGTGTCCTTGTAGAACAAGCTATGCCCACATCGAGGCGGGTTAAGGCCAGAGCTGATTGTGCCGCACCCCGGCTGCGCTTAGCTTGCCATCACCATGCGCGACGCCCGCCTTTTTCCTCTGTTTTCAGGCCTCGACACGCTGAGCGGCGTCGGCCCCAAGCTGCTGCCGGTGCTGCAGCGCCTCTGCGGTGGCAGCACGGTCTGGGACCTGCTTCTCCACTTGCCGGAACGCTGGGTTGACCGAAGGATGCGCGCCCGGTTTGATGAAACCGTGCCCGGCGAGGTTGCCACCCTGCGCGGCGAAGTGATCGTGCATCACGCGCCCTACAGCGACAAATCCCCTTACCGGATCCAGCTTGGCGACGGTTCCGGCTTACTGACCCTGTCCTATTTCCGGGCCGATCCGCGCTGGCTGAAATCGCAGTTCCCCGTCGGAGCGACGCGGATCGTGTCCGGCCGGATCGAAGATTACAAAGGCGAGCGCCAGATCACGCATCCGGATTTTGTGATCGATCCGGCGAAGGGTGAGGCTCCGCCGGAAGTTGAGCCGGTCTATGCCCTGTCTGCGGGCTTGACGAACCGCCGCGTGCATTCGTTCGCATTGCAGGCCCTCAAGCTTGTGCCGGAAGGCCTTCCGGAATGGTCGGACCCGCATCTCGTGCGCCTGCGCGGCTGGCCCGGTTTTTCTGAAGCGTTGAACCTGCTTCACGCGCCCGCGCGATATGACGAGGACGAGTTTGCACGCGCGCGCGACAGGCTCGCCTATGACGAGGCGATCGCAAGGGCGTCTGCGTTTTCGCTCGCACGTGCCGCTCGAAAGTCACGCCGGGCACCGGTGATCAGGCCGGACGCGGGCGCTGAGAAACGGCTGCTGCGGGCCCTGCCCTATTCGCCAACCGGCGCGCAGCTTCGGGCCCGGGATGAAATCCGGCGCGATCTGGCGAGCGGCGCACCGATGCGGAGGCTACTCCAGGGCGACGTCGGAGCTGGCAAGACACTCGTCGCGGCAATGGCGGCCGTCGAGGCAGCCGCTAACGGGTTCCAGTCGGCGTTCATGGCGCCCACAGAAGTTCTGGCCCGGCAGCAATTCGATACGCTGGACCGGCTGCTGTCGCCGTTGGGATATTCGGTAGCCGCCCTTTCGGGGCGCGACCGAGGCAGTGCTCGCGAGGGCACTTTGATGGCGCTGGCCGAAGGATCGATCCAGATCGTGGCGGGAACTCATGCCCTCTTCCAGGATGCCGTGTCCTTCCGAAATCTCGGCTTGATCATCGTGGACGAGCAGCACCGCTTCGGTGTGACGGACCGGATGCGGCTCGTGGGGAAATCAGACAGTCCGCACATGCTTGTGATGAGCGCGACGCCGATCCCTCGGACGCTCGCTCAGGCCGTACACGGAGATCTTGACGTGTCGATCCTCGACGAGAAACCGCCGGGGCGAAAACCGGTTGAAACAAGGGCCGTTCCCGATACGCGGATCGAGGAAGTGATCGAAGCCGTCGGCCGGGCACTGAAACGCGGTGAGCGCGCCTTCTGGGTTTGTCCGCGCGTCGATGCCGACGAGGATGACTCTTCGGCGGTTGCCCGCCATGCGTCGCTACAGGACGACCTGCGCGTGAACATTGGTCTCGTTCATGGCCGCCTGAAGCCTTCGGAGAAAGACGCCGCGCTCGAAGACTTCAGGACCGGAAAGACCCGTGTGCTGGTCGCCACCACAGTGATCGAAGTTGGTGTGGATGTGCCGGATGCGACGATCATGGTGATCGAACGCGCCGAAGGGTTTGGCCTTGCTCAACTTCACCAGCTGCGCGGCCGCGTCGGCCGGGGCGAACGGGCGTCCTTCTGTATCCTGCTCTACCGCCCTCCACTTGGCGAAACGGCGCGCGAACGGCTGGATACCTTGCGGCGAACCGAAGATGGATTTGCGATCGCCGAAGCAGACTTCAGGCTGCGCGGCGCAGGAGATGTACTGGGCGTGCGCCAGGCGGGGGCAACAGACTACCGAGTGCTGGATACCGGGCGCCATGCCGCTTTTCTTGAAATTGCCGCAAAGGATTCAGAATCGGTGATGGCCGCCGATCCGGCGCTCTCGGGCGCCCGCGCCAACGCGCTGCGGCTGGCAAGGGAACTGCTCACGCCCAAACTCAATACGCCCGATACCGATGTGAAATCCTGAGTGCAACATGCCCCGTGCACGGGGTACAAAAAAATGCGGCCACTCCTGGAGTGGCCGCAAGTATCCGCTAAATTCTAGATGTGTGTGCGCGAGTCAGGCAGCGACGCTGACACCTTCCCCGGCCGAGGCAAACAGAACGCCGTAGACGACTTCTTCCGGAACGGTGGCGAGGCGTGCGAGAATGTCCGTGCCCTCAGCTTCGCTGTCTGCATCTTCCCACTCAACTTCGGACGCGACCGAGATCCACTCGACATCAGCGAATGCGTAGCCTTCTTCTTCGAAGGACTCTTCAATTCTGCTCATCGCTTCGTCTTCGCTTGCGGCGTTGACGCCGACGATCAAGAATGCACGCTCCATGCCTTCAAGGGCGCCATCGCTTCCCTCGCCGCACAGGACTTCGCACGAAACCAGATAAGTAGTTTGCGACATGGTGGTTCTCCAAAAGTGTTCGCGGGGTGCCAGCCTCTTGCGCGAACTGCCATGCCAGTTTCGTGAGCCCAAACGCGCGGCGCCGGACAAACGATTTTGGTAAGCTTCGTGCTTGATGCTGATCTCCAAATTCCTACGAGATGCTTAAGAACCTGCTAACGGCCCTCGCCGTTACAGGGCATCCAGACCCGTGTTTGGACAAAATTGGTTAACGAGCGCACGTTTTTCCTGCGGCGGGGGATGCGCTTTTGCCAGGGTATGTCTGGATACGGATCAAACCGGAACAGCCGCAGTCGCGCAGGACAGAGCCCGCGTTCGGGCCCCGCTGGACGATGAGTGCAGTCTTTGCCTGCGAGGATCATCGGCAGCAAACATTCGAATGGGCCGGCCGCTGAAGGCTTCCAAGCGAACGGCATGTATTTCCCGATCTCGCGGGCGCGCTCTTAAAGCGCACCAAGCCCCGATCAGGCCGGGCAGAGGCTTACTCAGCGTTACCGCTTGGCGACTGCCGTCTTCCGCGCAATTGTGCGGATCATGGGAACGGGAAGCGAGATTGAAATGCCTTTGGCGGCCTGGGCGGCGGCGCACTTTGGTGCGGGCGCCCGGCTGGAGGCGTTGAAGCGTCTTTCGGGCGGCGCAAGCCAGGAGACGTGGGCTTTTGACGTATTGGCAGCGGATGGCCCGCATCCTCTGATTTTGCGCCGGGCGCCGGGCGGCGTGGCGGCTGCGCGCAGCTCTGAAGCGGTATCGCTTGCAACCGAAGCCGCATTGCTGGGCGCGACATCAGCCTCGGGCGTGCGGGTGCCGGCCGTGCTGCATGTCTCGCCGCCGGGCAGCGCAATCGGTGAAGCCTTCATCATGCGGCGCGTGGCCGGAGAAACGCTCGGCCGGAAGATCCTGCGGGACGATGAATTCGCGCATGCCCGCACGACGCTCACCCGCGATTGCGGCGAGGCGCTGGCCCGCATTCATGCCGTTCCGGTTGCGGGCTTGCCGGACCTGCCGCGCAGTCTCGGCGAGGACCAGATTGCGAAGTACGAAGCGATCTACCGGGGCTTTGACATGCCCCGCCCCGTGCTTGAGCTGGCCTTTGCCTGGCTGAAAGCGAACGCGCCGGCGCCGGCGCCGCCCGTGCTGGTGCACGGCGACTTCCGGCTCGGAAACCTGATCGTGGACCCAGGCGGGCTCGGCGCGGTGCTGGACTGGGAACTGGCGCACATCGGCGACCCGCGGGAGGACATTGCCTGGCTATGCGTGAACTCCTGGCGGTTCGGCCATAGCGAAAAACGCGTGGGCGGGTTTGGCGACGTTCCGGAACTTCTTGATGCATACCACGCGGCAGGCGGCGCGAAGATTGCCCCCGCCGATATCGACTGGTGGGAAATCCTCGGCAGCCTGAAATGGGGCGTGATGTGCATGATCATGTACTCCGCCTACAAGACCGGCGCCGACCCCAGCGTCGAACGTGCCGCCATTGGCCGGCGTGTGTCAGAAAACGAGATCGACCTGATCAACCTGTTCGAAGGACTGGGCCGCCATGCATGATGCCCCATCTGCCAAGGAACTCATCGAAGCGGTGAAAGCCTTCATCGACAAGACGGCGGCGCCGCAACTCACCGGGCATGCGGCCTTCCACGCGCGTGTCGCATCGAACGCACTGGCCACCGTGCTGCGCGAACTGGAGATCCGCCCTCAGGCGGAGGCCGCCGAAAAGGCAAGGCTCGAAACCCTGCTGGGGAAGACTGCCGAAACGGCGGGCGCACTTAACCGCGACCTTTGCGAAGCCATCCGGTCCGGTGAAGTCAACCTTTCCACAAGCGGCCTGCTGGCACATCTCAAATCGACCACAATTGCGCAATTGTCTGTCGACCAGCCGGGTTATTCGGGCCTCAAGACCGCAACCCGCTGAGACCCGAAGGCGCCTGTCATGAACAAGACCTTTCTAGCCGTCCTGGTCACGGGATTGATTGCAATCGCAATCGGCGCAGTCATCTGGTCAACGCGTGCGAGGCCCAATCTGACCGACCCCGCCTTGCCAGATTTTGACTATGCGTCGCCGGCCAGCTGGTCGGTGAAGCCAGAGATTTCACCGCCCGCTGTTTGGGAGACGGACTGGGAAATCGACATCTTGGTGCTCGCGCGCAGTGAGTCGCTGGAAACCGGCGACGCAGAGGAACTGGAAAAGCAAAGCCGGAAGGCGGATGAAGACATCGCAAGGCTCGCGGGGGCGTTTGGCGCAATTGGTCCGGTCTATGCGCCGTTCCTGAGGGCGGATAGCTTTGACAGCGACCTCACGGCGGCTGTGACGGAGTATCTGTCTACGGACAATCGTGGGCGCGCCTTCATCATTGCAACCGACGCACCCCTGCCCGCCACACTTGTAAGTGTATTTGATGCGGACGCTCTGCTGCGTGACCGGTTCGGGGGCGTGCTCATGTACGGCGACGAACCGGATGGCGGGATGACGCTCCAGTCTTATGCCTCGGGCCTGTGTTCCCGCAGGTTCGATGCGGGGCAAGGCTGCGTGGTCGCGGTCGAACTGCGCCGTTCCGGGGAACGTTATCAGATGAGCGGCGCCGAGGCCCTGACTGGAGGGTTTGTGGGCTGGTTGCGGGACAATGCATCGAAGCTTGCCGAACCGCTGGGTGATCTCGAGGAGATCGAAATCATTGAAATCCAGAAGCCGCCGGAACCGGAATAAACCTTATTCGGATTGATGCTCGGGCGCGGCGCGGCGAAACGGCTCCAGTGCGCGGCAGGCCGCGTCGATCTCGAGGAGCCGGGGAAAGCTGGACACATTCACATTAAACCGGCGCGCGTTGGCCATCTGGGGCACGAGGGCGATTTCCGCGATCGTCGGGACTGCGCCGAACAGGAAGTCCTGCCTTGGCAGGTCATTGGCTTCGGTTTCCAGCGCCGTGAAGCCAACCGTGATCCAGTGGGCATACCAGCGCCTCATTTCTTCTTCCGACCTGCCAAGCTGGTTGCGCAGGTAGGCGCGGGGGCTCAGATTATTCAACGGGTGAATATCGCAGGCAATCGTGTCTGCGAACGCCCGAACGCGCAGCCGCGTCCAGGGATCTGATGGCAAGAGCGCAGGGCCCGGCAAGGTTTCGTCGATCCACTCCAGGATGGCCATAGATTGCACGCCTAGTTTTCCATCGACTTCAATGGCGGGTACGCGCATCTGCGGGTTGACCAGCCGGTAGGCTTCGGACAGCTGTTCGTCCGCTCCCGGAGCTATGTTGATGCTCACTGCCTCGTATGATGCACCTTTGATGTTGAGCGCGATACGGACCCGGTAGGCTGCCGATGAGAACCGGTAGTCATAAAGCCGGATCATGCGAGGTCTCCGAGTTCAAGAATGTCCAGGAGGGCTTCGCGGGCAAGTCGGCATTCCTCGGCAAAAGCCGGATCTGCAAGGTCGGCAGGTGACAGGCGGTCCCGGTAAGTTGCACGGACGCAGGCCTGCAGTTCGTCGATCTGTTCCTCGTCGAGCAGCGCGCCCTGGTGACAGGCGGCGAGTTCGTCCTCGGTCATCACAACACGCAAGCGCAGACAGGCCGGGCCGCCGCCATTGCGCATCGACTGGCGCACATCGACAAACTCGACACGGCCGATCGGTCCGTTCGATTGCACCAGTCTCTCGCAGAAGGCCCGCGTCGATTTCGTCTCCTGGGTCTCGCCGGGCGCGACCAGAACCAGCCGGTCTTCGCCCGGCACCTGAAGGAGTTGGGAGTTGAACAGGTAGGACGAGATGGCATCTGCCAGCGGCACGTCAGCATCCGGCACCATAACGGGAGACAACTCGAACCGGCCCGAAGCTGCAGCACGCAAGGCGGCCAGTGTTGCGACCATGTCTTCAAAAGCGAACTCATGGAAGAACAATGTGCCCAAGGCGCCAACGCACACAACGTCATTGTGAAAGGCGCCGGCGTCGATCGCGCGCCGGGACTGGCGCGCGAAGACCGTGCGCGCCGGATCAAGCATGTGCGCCCGCGCGACCGATTGCGCGGCGAGCAATGTTTGCCGGGCGGGAAACGCGCCTGTTACCTGATCACCGGATTCCCGTCCGTAAACAAACAACTCGGCACCGGGCGCGCCATGCTCTGCGCAAAGACGGACATGATTGGCCGCGCCTTCATCCGCGAAATCCGAATGCGCCGGAAGGGCGCTGTGGACCGCGAAGTGATCCTCGCCGGCGAAGATGGACACGAGGCTCGCCGTTGTGTCCGGATGTTCCAGGCTGCGGTGAAGCATGGCCGAGAGATTGGCGGGTGTGAAATGCAGACGTCCGTCTGCGGTGTCGGCAGACGGCGAAACCGTGGCGGCGTTGGCGGTCCACATGCTGCTGGCCGAATAGGCAACCTTCAGCAGCCGCGGCGCGGTGGCAGCTGCGGCTTCGATCATCTGCGCATCCGAACCGCCAAAGCCGGCGGACGCAAGGAGGTCAAAGTTTGGCCGGGCGAGCGGAGGCAGGATACCCTGCACCAGCCCTGCGCGTACCAGCTTGCGCATCTTCTCCAGGCCCTGAACCGCCGCTTCGCGCGGATTGGAGACATCACCGGCGTTGCGGGCGCTCGCAAGGTTGCCGTCTGACAGGCCGCCATAGTTGTGGCTCGGGCCGATGAGGCCATCAAAGTTGACTTCGAAAGCGTCGGTCATGCAGACGCCTCAACGATCCATACGGCGGCTTTGAGGCGCGTACGTCCTTTCTCATCGGAAAGTTCGCGGACCCTTTTCGCAATCGCCGACTTGACGGCCGAACGGTCAAGTTCCTGCTCGGCAATTGCACGCGACAACGGGCCAATGTCCAACATGAACTCGGCTGTCTCATCCTCATTCAGGCCTGGCATTTCGATCTTGCCATCCCAAGCTGCAAGGCGAGCGTTCGACCATCCACTTTCAGTCAGCACGCGCTTTACATGATCTGCGTCCCCAAAGCTGAACGGTCCTGGCGAACCCGGCGGAGGCGGCGCGGGCGGCGCCTTCAGCAAGGCCATGGCAGCAACCATGGGCGCGAGCGCCCACTCGTTTTCGAGCAACGGCCTCCAGCAGGCGAACGCGAGGCGCCCGCCTGGTTTCATCCCCGCACGCATTCCTGAGAATGCTTGAACAGGGTCGGCGAAGAACATCACGCCAAAGCGCGAAATGGCGAGATCCAACTTCTCCGGCGGCGTCCAAGCTGACGCGTCACCGACTTGGAATGTCGCGTTTGAACCGGTTGCGGCGGCTCTGCGCCGCGCGAGATCGATCAGGGGAGAGGAAACGTCCACTCCGATGGGCTCCGCCCCGTTCTCGGCTACGAGCAAAGTCAAGGCGCCGGCGCCGCAGCCAATATCGATAACCCGTTCGCCCGGTCCTGGCTGAGCAGCGTCCAGCACAGCGTGGGCAAAAGGGAGCAGCATGGCATCCAGCCCATCCGCTTCTTTCACCCATTTTTGACCGGCCGCGCCGTTCCAGTAGTCAATCTGAGCCGTGTTATCCATAGGTTTCCTTCAGGCCGGAAAGCCGGGTGCAGTCAAACGCACTGCAGACGGCGCAATCTGACTGGCCTGCGGCCAAGCGCTGTAATCGGCTGCGTAATAGGCCCCGGGCCGGAAGTTTCCGGACAGGCCAGGGCCGCCAAATGGCATCGAACCACTGGCGCCGGCCGTCGGTCGATTCCGGTTGAGGACGCCCGCACGCATTTCGCTGCAGGCAGCCTCCCACTTCGCATCGTCATCGCAAACGAGCCCTCCGGACAGCCCATACTTCGAGGCATTGGCGCGCGTAATGGCGTCATCGAAGGTCTTTACCCGGACGATCTGCATAAGCGGGCCGAACAATTCTTCATCCGGCACGTCGGACGCGCTGGTCACATCCACGACCCCCGGGGTCGCGAACCCTCTCCCGCGTTCCATGCCAGACAGGGGCACGAGGATGTGGGCCCCATGGCCCGCGAGCATGGCCTGGAATTCAAGCGCCTGATCCCGGGCGCGCTCTGACACAAGCGGTCCCATGAAGATGCCGGGTTCGTTCCAGGCGCCGATGCAGATTGCTTTGGCGCGGGCGACGATCGCCTCGACGACCGCATCCCCAAAACTGCCTTCCGGCAGGATGATCCGGCGGGCGCAGGAACAGCGCTGGCCAGTCGTGAGATAGGACGACTGCGCAGCGATATCCGCGGCGGCCTCGATGCTGGCGGGCTCCCAGATGATAAGCGGATTGTTGCCGCCCATTTCAAGCGCAAGGATCACGTCGGGACGTCCTGCAAAGTGGCGGTGGAAGAACACACCCGTCGCAGCCGAACCCGTGAACAGAAGGCCGTTGATTGGTTCACTGATCAAGGCGGCGCCGGTATCGCGGCCACCCTGAACAATGTTGAGACAGCCTGGCGGCAAGCCCGCCGCCGCGAAGCACTCTGCCATGAGTGCCGCAACGCCCGGCGCGAGCTCCGAAGGCTTGAAAACACAAGTATTGCCGGCGAGGAGTGCCGGCACGATGTGACCATTCGGCAAATGACCGGGAAAATTGAATGGGCCAAACACGGCCATTACACCGTGCGGCCGGTGCGTCAGCCGGGCGGATCCGAAGGCGGCCGCTTCGGTCTTCTCGCCTGCGCGCTCGATCTGCGCGGCGATCGACACGCCGATCTTGGCCTTCATCGTCGCCGCTTCGGCGCGCGAATCCCACAAGGCCTTGCCCATGTCGCGGCTGATGACTTCGGCGATGGCTTCGGCGCGTTTGCCGAGTTCATCCGCATACCTCTCAAGCACAGCGACACGGGCTTCCAGCGGGCGCCGCGACCAGTCGCGAAATGCAGCCCGGGCAGAAGCGACCGCATCGGCGACATCCTCCGAGCCCGATCCCGCCCCTTGCCAGGTCGCCTCTCCAGTGGCCGGACATGTCTTTGAAAAAGGGGCGCCACGCCCGGCGCGCCAGCGGCCATCAATGTAAACGCCGTCGGACATTATTTGCTCCGCATCCATACCCGGGCCTGCGATCCCGCCTTGATCTTCAGTGCGTCGAGCACGTCCGGCGACGCCGCAACGCCCGCTTCACCGCGCCGGGCGAACTTGCCGAGTGTCACCCGGAAATCCGGCAAGCGGTTACTCGACAGAAGCCCTTGCCGCGCTTCGGGATCGCCGCCCGTGTCGCCGGCCTCGACAGTGACCAGACGGCTTTCCTGAATTGTCTTGATGTGACGACGCTGCGCCGCGACAAGCGGTCCGCCATCGAAGATGTCGACCGTGCGATCAAACTCAAAGCCCTCCCACTGGAGCAGTTTGTAAGCCCCGACGCCGTCCGCGTGGCAACGCCCGATCACTTCGCGCGCCTCGGTCGGGAGCACATCAACATAAATGGGATAGCGCGGCATCAGGTCCATGATGAACTGGTTGTCGGTTGTGGCCGACAGCTTGTCAGCGTCTGCGAAATCCATCCGGAAGAAATGACGGCCAAGGCATTCCCAGAATGGAGAGACACCCTGATCGTCCACGACGCCGCGCAACTCTGCGAGGACGCGGTCACTGAACCGATCCGGCGCGGCGGCCATCAACAGGTAACGCGATTGTGCCGCCAGGCGCCCTGCTCCGCCTCCGCGATGGTCCGGCTTCAGGAACAGCGTGCCGACTTCGGTGTAGCCGACATACTCGTTAGTGAGCACGAGGGCGTCCATGTCGAAGCGGAGATTGCCTGCCGCGTGACTGGCCTGAGCGAGCGTGATGATGCGGTAGTTGAAGAAGGGTTGATCGATCCCTGTACCAGCCTTGACGGCAGAACAGCCGACGACCTGACCGGTCGCTGTGTGTTCCATCATCATCAGATACTTACCGTATTGCAAATTCCTCTGACGCCCATGGAAGGCGCGGTCGGATTTCGCAAGCCGTTCGGCCAGGATCGGCGCGTCCACCGGCAGGCTCGTAAATCCAGGTCCGGACAATTCGGCAAGGTGCATCAGGGCGTCCAGATCGTCGGGACGCGAGGGCCGCATTACATAGGTCGTCGCCATATCAGCGCCCCATCAGGTCCTTGATGCGCCGCCCGTCCATCCGCCCGTCCGCGAGCCTGTTGAGGATCAGCGTGGACAGAAGCGCGCGTTCGGGAAAGCTCTCTGTAATGACGAATTCATCAGATGAATGAATGCGCCCGCCGCGCACACCGAGCGTGTCGACGTTTGGAACGCCCGCCGCGAAAATGTTGTTGCCCTCGCAGACGCCGCCTGTGTCCACGAACTCGATGTCGAGCCCGATCGCCCGGCCGGTTGCATGAACCGCATCAAACAAGGCCTGCTGAGCGGCGTTGCGGGGCTTGGGAGGACGATAAAAGCCACCGTGCAAGTGACCGTGAATCCCGTCGCGCCTCAAGGCGCGGTCGAACAGGGCCCGGACTTGCTGCGTCGCCCATTCCGCCGCCTGCTGATCCGGTGCGCGGGCGCCGAAGCGGACGATGGCGAGATCCGGCACGATGTTCACGGGCGAGCCGCCTTCGACCGAGCCCACGTTGAAGGTGACGCCATTGAACTGGTTGTTGAGCGCTTCAAGTCCGAGCACAAGCTCGGCTGCGGCTTCGATGGCGCTGCGGCCTTCTTCCTTGGCACGGCCGGCATGCGCTGCCCGGCCGTGAAGCACGATGTCGAACACGGCCGAGCCTTTGCGCCCGCCAGCCATCGCGCCGGTTTCCATCGCGGGCTCGTACGTCATGCCGATCACGGCGCCAGAAGACGCCGCACGCCGCAGGGATTCACCGCTTGCGAAGTTCCCGATCTCTTCGTCAGGTGTCAGAACAATCCGGTATCCGAGCTTGTCCTTCAGGCGGCCAGCTTCGAAGGCCTTCAGCGCCTCGAGCATAACGCAGATGCCGCCCTTCATGTCCGCCATGCCGGGACCGTTGATGCGGCCGTCGCCGAGGTCGGTGACTGATTCGAAGATGCCCGGCGCAAAGACCGTGTCGTAATGACCAGACATCACGACCTGAACAGGCGCGTCTGGACGAGACGAGATTTCGACGATCGGGCCGGTGTGGGTTTCGGTGGCTTTGCCATCGGCGCCGATCAATTCGAACCCGGGACCTTCCACCAGCGCAATGTCTGCCTCCAGGGCGGCAAAGGCCTCGGCGAGCATCGGTGCGAACCGGCGCAGCCCGTCCGTGTTCTGACTGCCGGTATTGTGCCCCGACCATGTGCGGGTGCGCGCCAGCATGCCGGCTGCGGCAGCATTCAGCCGCTCACGCGCGGCTTCATCATCGGCGGAAAGTATGGAAAGATCTGTCATGGGCTCTTGGTTTCACAGCTGGATCGGGGCGGCAAGCCTCGTAGGGTAAACCTCAAAACAAAAACGGCCCGGCAAAATGCCGGGCCGTCTCTTTTTTCCGTCTTCCAGTGATTACTGGACGATGATCGTGACTTCCGAACGACGGTTCAGCGGCTCGCGCACGCCGTCGTTGGTCGCTTTCGCCAGTTCCGACTCGCCTTTACCGGCTTTGTCGATCGTTGCGGTGATACCGCGATCGGCAAGAGCGGCGGCAACGATGTCAGCGCGGCGGACCGACAGGGCCTCGTTATAGGCGTTGCCGCCCGAGGTGTCGGTATGGCCGACGATCGTGACGCTACCTGCAGAGCAACCGGTGCCGGCTGCAATGTTGGCCACGGCCTGATCGATAACGGCAGCTGCCTGGCTCGTCAGATCCGAGCGATCCCACTCAACCAGCAGTTCGTCGTGTACTTCGAGTGGGATCGCTCGGATCTGACGAGCCAGGCAGCTGCCGTTATCGATCAGGCCGTGGCCAACATTGCAGCCGGCACCGGTTGCTCTGCAGGTAGCGTCACGATCG
>CAMEDD010000026.1 GCA_945913285.1 Candidatus Sulfopaludibacter sp. SbA3 | reverse complement strand
TGTGTTTATGCCACAAAAGCAAAAATGTCAATTTTTGCCGGCGCCACACTCCCGGCGACCTGATCCTCGCGGTTGAAGGAAAGGAAGATCTCGGTCACGCGCGCCCCAGGATTGATCAAGTGACTGTTCGCGTGCGGAAACGGGGGGGGCGAGGTCGCGGGCGTTCGCCAATGGGCGCCTAAGGCTGGAACCGGCGATCTCCGGCCTGATATCGGCGTAGCATCCCGATGACCGGTCTGCCCTGATCATAGGTTAGTCGTTCGGAAGACTGGTTTGCGGATTTTCGCGCCCGAGGACGCGCACGATCAAGACGCCACTGGCCTCGACGCGAAAATAGATAGAATGCGCGACATACACCGAGCGGCGATAGCCAGCGCGGATATGATCGACCTCTTGCCATAGCTGCGGAGTGACCGCGATCTGCACGAGGCGAGCGATCAGCCCCTCATAATATTCATCCGCCGCATTCGCGCCGAAGCGATCAATGCCCCACTCGTACAAGCGTTCGAGGTCCGCATCGGCCGCCTGGGTGAGATGATAGCGGCCATCAACCATTCAGGGGCTTCCGCTTCTTCACCGCTGCGCGAATCTCTTCGGGGCCGCGCGCGCTGAGGCCGCTTCTCTCACCTTCGATGAGCGCTGCGCGAATGGCCTCGATCTCGGAAGTTTCCTGCTGCGCCTTGCGGATCAGGTCGCGCAACACCTCGCTGTCGTTCGTGTAAGCGCCGCTGTCGATCTGCGCCTTGATCCAGTCATTCTGCGTATCGGTGAGGGTAATGGTCTTTCGGACGGTGGTCATGGCTGGGCTCCTTCGGGCGCAGAAATCATACTATTGGTGCTTTATAGCACGTTTTGGAGCATCCCTTGCAAGATCTTCTGTCAGCTTTGATCGCTTGGTCCAGGCTGCTCGCCGCCTTGGATGGGAGAGGTAGCTCGGTTCGTTTGAACAGCTGGCGGTTGTGGAATTCCCTACACATTGCTTGGCACGAGCGCTCGTGCGGCGGCGCGGTATCAATGACTTCTATCGGCGATCTCCCGCCATCCCCAAGGCTCTGCCTTTGGGCTGCCACGGCAGGCCTCGCCAAGCCCCGGGTCATGGTGAATAAGGGCCGTTGAAAAACCAGCCTGAGGAAACATCATGGCCCGCTACACCCTTCACGGCATCTTCGCCTCCGGCCCGGCCTACAGGGTCGGCCTGATGTTTAATCTGACGAACACGCCGTTCAACTATGTCCACGTCGATCTGCGCGGCGGCGCACACAAGGCGCCGGACTTCCTCGCCCGCAACCGCTTCGGCCAGGTGCCCGCCCTCGAAGACAGCCAGACCGGCTTCGTGCTTTGCCAGTCCTGCGTCATCCTGGATTATCTCGCCGACGAAACCGGCCAGTTCGGCGGCGCTTCCCGCGCCGAGCGCCTGCGCGCCCGTGAATGGCAACTCTGGGGCGCAGGCAATCTCTCCACCGGCATCTACCGCACGCGCGGCGCGAAGCTCGGCTTTGCCAAATTCCCGGAAGCGGTCGTCGAGGCAAACCTCCAGACCGCGCTCGCCGGACTGAAGGAACTCAACACCCTTCTCGAAGGCTGCACCTGGCTCGTCGGCAATAGTCCGACGATTGCCGATATCGATATCTACGCCATTGCCGGCTACTCCGCGCAGGCCGGTATCGACCTCGCGCCCTTCCCGAACCTTGCCGCCTGGCTCGCCCGCGTCGAAGCGCTGCCCGGCTTCAAGAGCGTGACCGACTGCCTGCCGCAGGCCAGCGCCGCAGCATGATCACCGGCGTCGATCACATCGTGATCCTCGCGCCCGAGATCGAGACGGGCGCCGCCGTCTATGGCTCACTCCTCGGCCGGGCGCCGGACTGGCGCGCGGTCAGCGATGGCGGCGCCGCGACGGCGCTGTTCCGGCTCGGCAACACGTCGCTGGAACTGGTCGCTCCCTCCGGGCACGGAGAGAGCGCTGAACACCTGCGCGCCCGCATCAAGGAAGAGGGCCCCGGCCTCAAATCGCTGGCTTTCGCAAGCAGCGACATCGCCGGCGACCACCGCACGCTCTCCCGCCTCGCCCTCGCGCCCACTGCGATCGAGGAACGCCTCAGCGAAGACATCAGCCGCGAGACCCGCCGCACCTGGCGCAGCTTCCGCACGCCGCGGGAAAACAGCGCCGGCATCCGCTGGTTCTTCGTAGAGCCCGGCGAAGGCGCACTCGAGCCTGCGGAAGTCCCCCTCGGCCATGTTCACGCGCTGGACCATCTCGTGATCAACACGCCGAACCCGGACCGTGCGATGGCGCTCTATGGCGCCAAGCTTGGCCTTCGACCCGCGATGGACCGCACCGCGCCGGAGTGGGGCGTGCGTCTCATCTTCTTGCGCACCGGCGGGCTCACCGTCGAGATCGCACACCGGCTGGTGCAGGCCGAAGACGCCTCGGGGCCGGATGCGTTCTGGGGACTTACCTGGCGCGTCGGCGATATCGAGGCCGCGCATGACCGCCTTGCCGGACAGGGTTTCAGTGTCTCCGAAGTCCGCACCGGCCGCCGCGCCGGTACCCGCGTCTTCACTGTCCGCGACGGCACGCTGAACGTGCCCACCCTGTTCATTTCCGGCGGGGCCGATTAAACTGGTGCCATGACCCCGTTCACCGCCCTCACCGGAACTGCCGCGCCCCTCCTCGAGAAGGGAAGACCGATGCCCAATGTCGACACCGACATGATCATCCCGAAACAGTTCCTGAAAACGACAACGCGCACCGGCCTCGCCACCGGCCTGTTTCACGAACTGAAAACCAACGCGGACGGCTCGCCCAATCCGGACTTCGTACTGAACCGTCCCGAATATGCGAAAGCCTCGATCCTGATTGCGGGCGAGAATTTCGGCTGCGGCTCCTCGCGCGAACACGCCCCCTGGGCGCTGCTTGACCAGGGCATCACCTGCGTCATCGCCCCGAGCTTCGCCGATATCTTCCACAATAACTGCTACAAGAACGCCATCTTGCCCGTCCGCCTCCCCGTGGACGTCTGCGAGAAGCTCGCCAAGGCTGCCGGTGGCTCGAACCACATCTTCACGGTGGATCTCGCCACTCAAACCGTCACCACCCCGGACGGCGAGACCCACAAATTCGATATCGACCCCGGCCGTAAATCCAACCTGATGGCGGGCCTCGACGAGATCGGCGCCTCGCTCAACGCCGCGCCGGAGATTGATGCCTTCGAGACCGGCCGCCGCCTTGCCATGCCCTGGCTTGAACCCGCCCGCTGATCCAGCGCGGGCCATTACCGGAGAACCGACCCATGTCCCGCGCCGCCCGCCTGCTCCTGGCGCTCGCCCTCATCGCCGGCCTCGCCGCCTGCAACACCGATCCCTTCGGCGTGAAGCCCGAAGTACCAGGCGTCCGGATCCCGGAAAAGCCGCATGCGCCTGAAAAGACGGGGCCCGAAACCAAAGCCGAGGAGGCCCAGCCATGATCGTCATCGAAGGCACCGTCCGCGTCCCGCCGGAGAACGTCGAGAAGGCGCGTCCCGTCATGGAGCAGATGATCCGCGCCAGCCGCGCCGAGCCCGGCTGTCATGAGTACGCCTACAGCATTGATGTGCTCGACCCCGGCCTCGTGCGCGTGATCGAGAAATGGGAGAGCCGCGAGGCGCTCGCGGCGCATTTCAAGACGGCCCATATGACCACTTGGCGGGCCTTCTATCCGCAGCTCGGCCTGACGGACCGCTCGCTGCGCCTCTACGAGGCCGACCCCGAGCCCATCTGATCCGTTGCGCGCTGCCCGCTGCGCCGCTAGTCAGCCCGTCAGGCCTGTTCGCGGAGACCGCACCCCATGAAAAAGACACTCCTCCTCCTGCCGGGTGACGGCATCGGTCCGGAAGTCATCGCCGAGGCGCGGCGGATCGCCGAACTCCTCGTGTCCGATATCATCATCGAGACCGGCCTCGTCGGCGGCGCGAGCCTTGATGCGCATGGCGTCCCGCTTACGGAAGAGACCCTCGCCCGTGCCCGCAAATCGCACGCCGTCCTGCTCGGCGCCGTCGGCGGCCCGAAATGGGCGGGCGCCGCCCGGGACAAGCGCCCGGAAGCGGGCCTCCTCGCTCTGCGCAAGGGCCTCGACGTATTTGCAAACCTGCGCCCCGCTTTCTGCTTTCCCGCGCTCGTCGACGCCTCCAGCCTGAAGCGAGACCGTGTCGAAGGCCTCGACCTGATGATCGTCCGTGAACTGACCGGCGGCGTTTATTTCGGCACGCCCCGCGGCATTGACGAAGCCCACGGTCTGCGCCGCGGCTACGACACCGCGATCTACACCCATCCTGAGATCGAGCGCGTCGCCCGGGTCGCCTTCGACATCGCGCGCGGGCGTTCGGGCAAGGTCACCTCGGTCGAGAAATCGAATGTCATGGAATCCGGCCTCTTCTGGCGCCAGGAAGTCACGCTCGCGCATGCCGAATTCGGGGGCGGCGTCGCGCTCAGCCACATGTATGCCGATGCCTGCGCGATGGAACTCGTCCGCCAGCCCAAGCAGTTCGATGTGATCCTCGCTGACAACCTCTTCGGTGATCTGCTCTCGGACGAAGCCGCGATGCTCACCGGTTCGATCGGTATGCTGCCCTCTGCCTCCCTTGGCGCTCCCGGCGCTCCCGGCCTTTATGAACCCGTCCACGGCTCTGCCCCCGATATTGCTGGGCAGGGCGTCGCCAACCCCTGCGCCGCAATCCTCTCGCTGGAGATGTCCCTGCGCTGGTCGCTCGGCAAGGAGAAGGCCGCCGACCAGCTCCTCGCCGCCGTCGGCAAGGCGCTCGACCGCGGCGCCCGCACCCGCGACCTTGGCGCAGAGCTCACCACCAAGCAGATGGCCGACGCGGTCATCGCCGCATTGTAGGGCCGATTAAATCCCGCCGATGCAAACGCCGCGGCTCGAAGCTGGCGGGATTTCATCCCGCCTTACGGCGACAAGCACGCCCCTTTTGACAACGCCCCTAGTTGTGACATCCTCCCGGAAAACAAGACTGCCCGGGAGGAAGTTACCATGTCATACGCCGCTGGACGCCTGATCCACGACGCCGACAGCCATCTCATGGAGATGACCGACGTTCTCGACCCGTACTTTGAGAAACACCTCCTCGCGCGCTACCACGACCTGCCCGTCTACAAATGGAAACACTCGCACGCCGGTTGGATGAACGAGGAGCGGGCCCGGCATGAGGACGCCGCCTACCGCGCCGCCGCCGCAGACGCGGTGCTGCTCAACAAGAACTACGCCGCGCTCGGATCATTCCGCCGAGAGGATCGCCCTGCCGCGATGGACCGGCTCGGCTTCGCCAGCCAGCTTGTCTTTACTACCTTCTGCCTCGGCAATTTCGGCCTCGACCAGTCAGTAGACATGGAACTTTGCTACGCCGCCGCCGATGCCCACAACCGCATGATGACGGACTTCTGTTCCATCGACCGCCGCCTCCTCGCCGTCGCCTATGTGCCGCTGGAAGACTTCGCCCGCGCCGAGGCCGCGACGCGCCTTGCCATCAAGCTTGGGGCGAAAGCCATTATGGTGGCGTCCGTATGCCCACAAAAGCATTCGCCCAGCCATATCGGCCTCGACCCCGTTTGGCGCCTCGCCGAAGAGGCGGGCCTTCCCATCCTCCTGCATGTCGGCGGCGAGGAAAAAATGAACACCGTGTACAAACAGAACGGCCTGCCGCCGGTGCCGGACTTCCACGGCGGGGACGACAACTTCACCTCCGTCTCCTACATGCCTATCCCGCAATCGGCGATGCAGACCCTCGCCACCCTGATCTTCGACGGCGTGTTCGACCGGTTCCCGCGCCTGAAATGGGGCGCCATCGAACTTGGCGCGGCCTGGGTGCCCGGTTGGATGCGGTCCATGGATTCCGCCGCCCATGCCTTCGTTCGCAACGAAGAGCGCCTGCAGAAGCTCTCTGCGAAACCCTCCGAAATCGTCCGCCGCTCCTTTCGCGCCGCGCCCTATCCCCACGAAGACGCCGGCTGGATTATTCGCAACTCGGGCGACGAGATCTGCCTCTTCTCGTCAGACTATCCCCACGTCGAAGGCGGCCGCAATCCGCTCAAACGCTTCGATGAAACACTCACAGGCTGCACCCCCACGCAGATCACGAACTTCTACTCCGAAAACTTCATCGACCTGATGGGCGAGGGCCTCGCCGCAGACCTCCGCCGCCCGAAACTCCAGCAGTCGGCCTGAACGCCCCGGGCCCAGGCAACTGCGTGCGTTCTGGCAAACGGCTATTGCCTCAGCCGGCGTCTCGCCTATCCATCCTGTGCATAAGCTCAGTCGGGGGTCTTGGAGATGCAAAGCGGGGGTGGAGCCGGGCCACTGGCCGATGAGAAGGCGCTGATCGCGGCCCTGCGCGCCGGTGTCTGGGCCGATCTCACACAGGCGCCCGGTTATGATCCCGAAACGAAGCCGGTCGTGCATGCCCGGTTCCTCCGGGACATGCTGCTCGGTCTCGACAGCCGCGTCGCCGGGCTGCCCTCGGGCCTGCGGATCCGCGGCGTGCGGGTTGAGGGCGATCTCGACCTCGCAGACTGCACCGCGCCGGGCGGCGGCGGCTTCGGCGTGCTCGCCCTTGAGCAATGCGATTTCACTGGCCGTATCGACATCACCAACGCGGAGCTTTCCCGCTTCTCGATCCGCCAGAGCCGGTTCCGCGAACTCTGGGGTGAAGGCGTCAAGGTCGGCGGAGACTTCGACTTCCGAGGCGCGGTCCCTTTGCCCGCCACAGATGACGCCGTGGCCTATATCCGCCTGAGGGCAGCCCGCATCGGCGGCGATCTCTGGGCGCGCGGGGCCGTGCTGAAATGCCCCGCCGAAGTGCCGCGCGGCCTCACCATGGTGCCCCCGGCCCTGAACCTCTGGCTCGCCCGGATCGAAGGCAGCGCCCTGTTCGAGATGGGCTTCGTCGCCGAGGGCGACGTGCGCATGTCGAGCGCCTTCATCGGCGGCGATCTGGCATTCGACGGCGCCGTAATCACGGGCCGCGACGGCCTCGCGCTTGATGCGGCGGGCGTCAACATCGGCGGCGAGGCAACCTTCGACCTGCTCGACGATCGCCGCTTCACCGCAACAGGCGAAGTGCGCGTTTCAAACGCCAGTATCGGCAAGACCCTCAGCTTCTTTGGCGCGAGCCTCTCGCATGTGGACGCAGACGCCCTCGATGTGAGCGCCAGCACCATCGGCGGACACCTCCGCCTGACCATCGCCAACGGCCACCGGTTCGAGGCGGAGGGCCAGGCGGTCTTCTGGGACACGAAAGTCTCTGGCGACTTTATATGTAACGGCGCCCGCCTGTCGGCGCCCGGCCGCATCGCGCTCTCCGCCGGCAATCTCCAGGTCGGCGGGCGGGCAAGCTTCGATGTGTCGGATGGTGCGCGCTTTGAAGCCGACGGCGAGGTGCGGCTCGCGAATGCCAGCATCGGCAAGGCGCTCAGCTTTTTCGGCGCCTGCCTGCGTAATCCCGGCGCCGACGCGCTTGACGCCAATGCCTGCAGCGTCGGCGGCCATGTCCAGCTCATGCCGATCGACGGGCACCGGTTCGAAACCGAGGGCGCGTCCTTGTTCTGGGACGCCCGGGTCGCCGGAGACTTTGCCTGTCACGGCGCGCGCTTGAGCAATCCCGGCGGGCTTGCGCTCGCCGCCGCCGGGATCGAGATCGGCGGCCTCGCGATCTTTGATGTCTATGAGGAATTCCGGTTCGAATCTGCCGGTGAAGTCAGGCTGTCCAATGCAAGCATCGGCAAGTCGCTCAGCTTCTTCGGCGCCGCCTTGAGCCATCCGGACGGCGACGCGCTGGATGCCAGCGCCTGCAACGTCGGCGGCCATGTCCGGCTGGTCGCGATGAACGACCACAAGTTCGAAGCGGATGGCACGACCACCTTCTGGAAGGCCCGGGTCTCGGGAGACTTCGTCTGCCAGGGCGCCCGCTTCACCCGGCCGGACGGTGTCGCACTCAACGCCTGCGCATGCTCCGTGGACGGCGGATTGTACGCGCATGATAACACGCTCGACGGCATCGTCGACCTGGCGAATGCCCGGATCGACACGCTCGGCAGTTTCGCCGGTTCGGCCTGGAGCGGCGCCCGCCGCATCCGGCTCGACAGTATCAGCCTGCGCCAGATCGAAGTGGACCCGTCGGACGGCGTCGCCTGGCAGGCCCGGATGCGCTGGCTGCAGCGCAGCACCGACCGCACCGCCAAGGGCCAGCGCATCGTCTCGCCCCACCCCTGGCAGGAGTGCGCCGTGGCGTTTGCCCGGTCGGGCCGCCATGGAGATGCGCGCCGCATCCAGCGCGAAGGCTACCGCGAGGCGAACCGCGCGCGGCCCCTCTGGATCCGGCCGTTCGTCTGGCTGTTCGCAGAAGTACCCTTCGGCTTCGGCCTCTCGGCCCTGCGCGCAACGATTACCCTCATCCTGTTCTGGATCGCCGGCACGCTTGGCGCGCAGACCATGCAGGCGCGGCATGTCCTCGTGAACCTCGAAAACCCGCGCGATCCGCAGGCCTGCAACACGCTCATACCCGCGCTTTACGCCCTCGATACCGCCATTCCGATCATCGACCTTCGCCAGGAGACCCTGTGTGATCCCGCAGATGTCGGCCAGCCCGGTCTTTTTCCCGGCATTGCGCTCGCCGGACTGACGCGCGCCCTTCCCATGCTTCCGGCGGCCCCGGGCATCCTGCTGCTGAATGAAGGCGCTCTCTGGACCTGGGCGAAGGCGATCTATGCCCTGCTCGGCACATTCCTCGTCAGCTTCGCCGGCATCACCTATTCGGGCGTCTTCAAGCCGAAGGAATAGGCGCGCCTCGCCGGGGAGGGCGCTGTCAGAGCGTCTTGAAACACCGCGCAGCGGGCCAACGTTCGCAACGTGCCGCCTCACAGGTCGCCCGCGAAGCGTCATGCCCTGGGTCGCCGCCGGTCTCCACCTTCACCATCGTCATCCCCGAGGCGCGGATCTCATCGAAGGTCATCGTCCGCGCCGTCAGCTATAGTCCGCGATCCGGCAGAGCAGGGGGCCTCGGAATTCGAAAAAGCTCGCCCCGCGCACTTTGACAGTCTCGCCCGCCTTGATGCCATTCGGCAGGTCCACCGCCGCGCGGCCCTCGAATTCGATCTCGGCTGCCGCCTTGCCGCCCGCGGTCAGGAGGTTGATCAGCCGCTGGCGCCGGTAGGAAAATGCGTTGCCGGACACTTCCGCCACCTGCCGCATCATCGGTTTGCCATCGAGGCGCATGGACTGGCCGGCATTCGAGATGTTCTCGAAAACGACATCGTCGGTCACGCAGGCCAGCATTGCGTCGATATCCCGGTCATTATAGCTGGCAATATAGCGGCGGATGATCTCGTCCAGCATGGCAATCGGGCCCTTCTTCTGGCGCCCCGTCTCCTGCCAGCGGCAAGCGAATTGCACAAGCCGCTTTTGATTTTGCCACAGTTGAGCCATAAGCCGCCTCCAGTTCTGAAGACGGAGACAAGCATGGGTACGCGCATCGCAGTTGTCGGCGCCACGGGAAATGTCGGGCGGGAGCTCTTCAACATTCTCGAAGAGCGCCTCTTCCCGGCAGACGAAGTCTATGCCGTCGCCTCCCGCCGCTCGATCGGCAAGGAAGTCGCGTTCGGCGACCGTACCTTGAAATGCCATGATCTCGAGCAGTTTGACTTCTCGCGCGTTGACATCGTGCTGATGTCTGCTGGCGGCAAGGTCTCGAAGGAATGGTGCCCGAAGATCGCCGCCGCTGGCGCGATCGTCATCGACAACTCCTCCGCCTGGCGGATGGACCCGGATGTGCCGCTCGTGGTGCCGGAAGTGAACGCCGATGCCGTGATGGGCTATGCCAAGAAACGCATCATCGCGAACCCCAACTGCTCCACCGCCCAGCTGGTCGTGGCGCTGAAGCCCCTGCATGACGCCGTTGGCATCAAGCGCGTCGTCGTCTCGACCTACCAGTCCGTCTCGGGCGCGGGCAAGGAAGCGATGGACGAGCTCTGGAACCAGACCAAAGGCATCTTCGTCAATGCGGAGCTTGCCCCCACCGTGTTCGAGAAAGAGATCGCCTTCAATGTGATCCCGAAGATCGGCAGCTTTCTGCCAGACGGGTACACGGACGAAGAAGCCAAGATGTGGAACGAGACGAAGAAGATGATCGATCCCGCGATCAACCTCTCCGTCACCTGCGTCCGCGTGCCGGTCTTCGTCGGCCACTCCGAAGCCGTGCATGTCGAGCTCAACGGCCCGATGAGCGCCAAGGAAGCCCAGGCCCTCCTGCGCGAAAGTCCCGGCATCATGCTGCTCGATGAGCCGGGCAAGGACGTTTACGTCACGCCGAAGGAATGCGTCGGCGAATGGGCCACCTTCATCAGCCGCGTCCGCAAGGATGTCAGCACCGAGAACGGCCTCGTCTTCTGGTGCGTCTCGGACAACCTGCGCAAGGGCGCCGCCCTCAACGCTGTCCAGATCGCCGAGGAACTGCTCAACCGCGGCATCGTCAAACCGGAATCGGCCAAGGCCCGGGTCTGACCTTTAATCCCTCTCCCGCCAAAGGCGGGAGAGGGCGGCCCGGCCCGAAGGGCGGGGTCGAGTGGGGGGCTTCCTCACAAAACCGAAAAATCAACCACCTCGAACCCGTGCCCCGTCGCCTCGACAAAGCGCCGGAAATCGCCTCCCGAGATCGCGGTCGTCCCGGTATTCACCAGCGGATGAAAGTTCACTGTCTCGGCTCCGGCCAGCACCGCGTCCACCAGGAACCGCACGCGCCCCGCGCGGTCATTCATCAGTGAAAACGCCGTCACCGATCCCGGCACAACGCCGAGCACTTGCGTCATCAGCTCCGCGGGCCCGAAGGATAGCCGCTTCGTGCCGATCAGCTTGTGGAGCTGGTTCAGCTTCAGCTGGTTATGCGCCTCCGCCCCGATCAGCACGAGCTCGCCCTCGCCGTCCTTCAGGAACAGGTTCTTGGTATGCGCGCCCGGCATCTGCGCCTTAAGGCCCGCCGACTGGTCCACCGTGAACAGCGGCTCGTGCCATACGGTTGAATGCGCAATTGCCAGCGCGTCGAGATAGGCGAACAGGTCATCAGGGCTTGCATGCATGCCTCCCATTCGCCAAGACTTTGCTGCTCCGTCAAGCACTTGCGAGCGGCGGTCCGAAACGTGAGATCCGGTTTTCGGTAAACCGCCGCGAAACAAAAAAGGCCCAGTCGCCCATGCGCCTCGACTGTTACAAGATCTATGACGTCGCCCCCGAGATCGTCCCTGGCCGGCCCGACCGCGTCTGGATGGACGTCTTCGTCGACCGCCATCCCTACCGCTGCCTGCCGCTGACCATGGCAAACTCGACGGGCTGGGAAATCCTCTGCCCGATGGATATCAAGGTCATCTGGAACGGCGGCCCGCGCACCGAAGATATCGAGCTGAAAACCACCGGCGACCTGCGCGCCATCGCCAGCTTCGCCGACAGCCATTTCCAGCGCGGCATCGTCACCTTCCATACCGGCCATCTGTTCCGTACACTGCCCGGTTGGGGCGTCTGGGTCACGGGCCCGCCGAACTGGCCGAAGGATGGCATCGCCCCGCTCACCGGCCTCGTCGAGACGGACTGGCTGCCCTTTCCGTTCACGATGAACTGGCAGATGACCCGACCCGGCGAAGTCATCTTCCGCAAGGGCGAGCCCTTCGCCTTCATCACCCTGATGGAACACAAGCGCCTCGAGGAGATCGAGCCCGAGCGCAAGCTGATGCGCACCAATGCCGAGCTAGTAAAGGAATACGAAGCCTGGCGCGGCAGCCGCGCCGACTTCAACACCCGCCTCAAGGGCCGCGAGGAAAACGCCATGAAGGAACGCTGGCAACGCCACTACATGCGCGGCGAAACTCCCGAAGGCGGCAAAGCCGAATCCCACCAGACCAAGCGCAGACTGAAAGCACCAAAGGACATCAAGTAGCACATCTGGCTGGCCCCGCCGCAGAGCTGGAATTCGGCGCAATCAAGCGCCCGAACACCCACTTTGTCGCCCCTCCCGAAGCAAAAGCGCTCAGCCAGTTAACGCTCTAGTTCTTCCCGAACTTCCGGTCGCGTCCTGCCATCAGCCGCAGGCGCAGCGCGTTCAGCTTGATGAAGCCTTCCGCATCCTTCTGGTCATACGCGCCATGGTCATCCTCGAAGGTCACGATCTTCTCCGAGTACAGACTGTACGGCGACGACCGCCCGATGAGATACGCCGTGCCCTTGTAAAGCTTGATCGTCACTTCGCCGGTCACCCAGCGCTGCGAGTGGTCGATCGCCGCCTGCAGCATCTCCCGCTCCGGGCTCCACCAGAAGCCATTGTAAATCATCTCCGCATAACGCGGCATAAGCTCGTCTTTCAGATGGCTCTGGCCGCGGTCGAGCGTCGCCTGCTCGATGCCGCGGTGCGCCACCAGCAGGATCGTCCCGCCCGGCGTCTCGTATATGCCGCGCGACTTCATGCCGACGAACCGGTTTTCCAGAAGGTCCAGCCGCCCGATGCCGTGTTTTTTTCCGTAAGCGTTCAGCGCCGTCAGCAGCGTCGCCGGGCTCATCGCCTCGCCATTGATGGAGACAGCGTCGCCGCGCTCGAAGCCAACCTTGATGATCTCCGCCTGGTCGGGCGCGTCTTCCGGCGCAATCGTCCGCATATGCACAAATTCCGGCGCCGGCTCCCCCGGGTCCTCAAGCACTTTGCCCTCGGAGGAGGAGTGGAGCAGGTTGGCATCCACCGAGAAAGGCGCGTCGCCCCGCTTGTCCCTGGCAATCTCGATGCCGTGTTCCTCGGCAAATTTCAGAAGGTCCGTGCGCGACTTGAAATCCCAGTCCCGCCAGGGCGCAATCACCTTGATGTCCGGGCTCAGACCATAATAGCCAAGCTCGAACCGCACCTGGTCATTCCCCTTGCCGGTCGCCCCGTGGCAGACGGCGTCGGCGCCGACCATGTCGGCAATCTCGATCTGGCGCTTGGCGATCAGCGGCCGGGCAATCGAGGTGCCGAGGAGATAGACGCCTTCATAGACGGCGTTGGCGCGGAACATCGGGAAGACGAAATCGCGCACGAATTCCTCGCGCACGTCCTCGATGAAGATGTTCTCCGGTTTAACGCCAGCGGCCAGCGCCTTCTTCCGGGCCGGCTCGAGCTCCTCGCCCTGGCCAAGATCGGCGGTGAAGGTGACGACTTCGCAGCCGAATTCGACCTGCAGCCACTTGAGAATGATCGAGGTGTCGAGCCCGCCGGAATAGGCAAGAACAACCTTTCGGGGCGCGATACGGGGCTTCGGCATGGGGGTCCTGACGTTATTTTCGGCGGAGAGGGGAAAGTGTTGCCTTAAAGTCCCGTCTTCGGCCTGACAAGGCAGCGCAGCCGGGCGAATCTTGTGGTTTCCAACTTCCCCAGGCGCTATACAGGAAAGGCTGGAAAAAGGTGGCTTTCATGCTGAATGATCCCATGGACCGTGCCCCGGGCACCAAGCCCGTTTTGCCGGAAAGCCTTCACCAGGCCGTCCGCGAAGCCGAAGCCATCGGCCGCGCCGCTGAAGAGCGCGCCCAGCTCGCAATGCCCTTCCGCGCCCGACTTCGCGCCCGGGACGCGGTGCGCCCGCAGCCGACCCTGTCGATCCTCACCCAGTCCGGCCCGGTCAGCGCGGGCCCCGTCACGCCGCTCGCCATTTCCGAAGTGCGCACCCTTCGCAAACCGCCTGCGCCTCGCCCGCCCGCAAAGACGCCCGTCGCCGCGTCTGCTGGCGCTGTCGCGGTCATCCCGAAAGGCAGCCAGACCGGCGGCGGCGGAGACGGGGATGACGACATGGCTGAAGATCGCGGCGGTCTGTTCCGCCGGATGGGAAATTTCTCCCAGTTCGCCTTTGCCGGTCTCGCCGTTCTCGGCCTGGCTGGCCTTTCGGTGATGGCGGCCGAAAACGCCCTCGGCAACAAGGCGGACACGGATGATACCGATCCTGACCTTACGCGGACCACCGCGAGTGCCGGCTCATCGAACGTTTCAGTCGCCGCCGTGTCCCAGGCCTCCTTGCCGGTCGAGGCGGCTGCCACGCCATGGTTCGACTATCGCGGCACGGCCGACATGCTGAAGGCCCGCGTCGCGGAAATCCGCGCTCAGGAACAAGCCGCCGCGCGCCTTGAAACGGCTGAGGCCGAACGCACCGCGGCCGCCGCCATCGCCAATGCCGAGGCCGCCCGCGTTGCTGCCGAAGCGCCCCCCAATCCGCCCGGCCCTGCCATCATTGACAACCGCCTCCGCGACCGGCTCGCCGCCGAGGAGGCCGCCCGCGCCGCGGCCGCGACTGCTGCCATGCAGCTCCAATCCGAGAAAGCCGCCGCTGCTGCCAGGGTCGAAGCGGGCCGGATTGCCGCCGAAGAAGCCGCGCGCGCGTCAGCCGCTGCCGCCGAGCGCCAGCGGATCGCCGAAGCGCAGGCGGCCCGCGCCGCTGAAGCGGAAGCCGCCCGCCTTGCCGATCTCGCCGCGAAGAAAAAAGCGGCCGAGGCCGAAGCCAGGCGCCTGGCAGATGCCGAGGCCGCGAAAGCGGCTCAGGTCGCCGAAGCCAAACGCCTTGCCGATATCGAAACGAAACGCGCCGCCCAGGCCGAAGCGACACGCCTCGCCGCGCTGGAAGCCAAGCGCGCTTCCGACGCCGCGAACGCGAGGCGCCTCGCAGACGCTGAAGCCAGGCGCCTTGCCGACGCCGAAGCCGGCCGCCTTGCTCAGGTCGCGGCTCTTTCGGCGGCGCCTGCCGCTGCGCCTGCGCCTCGCGTCTGGCGCGATCCGCCGGGCCGCGCCTCGCTGAAGCCGGCGCGTCCGGCGCCGCCGGTTGTCCTTGCTGTGGCCGTTCCTGCCGGGACCGGACTCGGTCCGGTCGTGCGCGGCGCACCGCAGACGCTGACACCCGCCGCGCCGGAAGTGCGCGCGATGGCGGGCCTGCCGCGCCCGGTCGATGACTTTATCGCTGAGCGCACGGAATACACGGCCGGCCGCGCGCTGGATGTCGCCGCGCTCGACGCGCTGAAGTCCGATTTCTTGCGCCTCGTAGAGACGAGCGCGGACGGCGCCCATCATCAGCTGACCACGCCGGACGGGCGCCCTCTGCTCATCCATTTCGAGCGGACCGTATCGATCGATCCGATGAAAGCCAGCTTCAACGCGATCAGCTACTCATCGCAGCCGGATAACCTGGTCACCCGCGCTTACCTTCAGCCGGTGGACATGAATGTGAAAGTCATGTGCCGGGATGTCAGCTACGCATTCCCGGGTCAGGAGCGTGGCCGGTTCGCCGCCTGCGAAGGCGCCAATGGCACCTGGACGATGGCCCGGGCTTCGGCAACGCTCGGCACACCGATCTAGAAGGCTGCCTGGCGGGCTGGGCCCTTGATCTGTTTTGCAGCGCGTTTCAGGACGTGCTGTTCGACGAGATCGAAATTGCGTTTGTGCGAGCGGAAAAAGAAATCGAACAGGTCGCCGGCAACCGGGACCGCGCCGATACCTGCGTCCGTGATGAGATTCAGGAAAATCCGCGAATGTACATGCCACGGCAATCGCAGCCGCACCGACGTGTACAGCGCTGTCGCTCCCGTAACAAAGGTGACGGCATCACCGGCCACCGGAACGAGGCCAACCAGCGCATCGACGCCGAACTTCACGCCGAGAACCTCAAAGCGGGAATCCAGCAATCTGGCCAGCTTGCGCAGCGCTTTCAGTTCCTCTCTCGCCGTTCGCCCGCTATCGAGGCGCACGTCCAGCAGGGCTTCGTCATTGGCAGCTGACGCTTTTTGCAAAGCCCGTCTCCTCGTGGGTGCGCGCATGATTGCACATCCCGCCAAAGCCTGCGACAGGCCTTCGCCATGACGTGCGGACCTGTTTACAAACTGCTGACTGAGGCCGACTGGGCCGCTGCCGAAGCGGCGGGCGCCACCGCGGCGGCGCTCGATATGGCCGACGGTTATGTCCATCTGTCGACCGGCGCGCAGGTGCGTGAGACGGCGCGGCGTTACTATTCCGGCATTCCGCGCGTCCGGCTGCTCCGTTTTGATCCCGCCGCGCTTGGCGACATCCGTTGGGAGAAAAGCCGGGGCGGAGAAATGTTCCCGCACCTTTACGGCCCACTCGAAATCTCGAAGGCCGACGCGGCCTGGTGGCTGACGCCTGGGCCTGACGGCGCACCGCAATTTCCGGAGGATGTGTGATGCTGGCTGATTTCGGCGCCCGCGCCATCCGCCTCCTGCCGCCGGAAGCGGCTCATAATGCAACCCTCCGCCTGCTGACGACGGGACTGGGCGTGCCCTGGCGGGCTCCTCAACTTGCGCCGGGCCTGAAAGTGACGCTGCCGAAATCGGGGCTGACGTTCGCTTCGCCGGTTGGGCTTGCGGCCGGGTTCGACAAGAATTGCGAAGTGCCGGACGCGGTGGCGCGCTTCGGCTTCGGTTTTGTCGAGTGCGGAACCGTGACGCCGAAGCCGCAGGCGGGAAACCCGAAGCCGCGCCTCTTCCGGCTGGAGGAAGACCGCGCGGTGATCAACCGGATGGGCTTCAACAATTTCGGGCTGGACTATTTCGTCCGCCGCCTCGCGCGTTACTCGCATGCCGTGCCGATTGGTGCGAACGTCGGCGCGAACAAGGATAGCGAGGACCGCGCCGGCGATTACGTCACGGGCATCGAGGCGGTCGCGCCATATGCCGACTACATCACGATCAATATCTCCTCACCCAACACCCCGGGCCTGCGCGGCTTGCAGGACAAGGCTTCGCTCACCGCCCTCCTCGCGCGGTGCGGCGCGGCGGATCGGAAATGCAAGCCCGTTTTCCTGAAGGTAGCGCCGGATCTCGACAGCGACGCCATCGCGGACATCTGCGGTGTGGTGCGCGGGGAAGGGGCGTGGCTCTCGGGCCTCATCGTCTCGAACACCACGCTGGCGCGGCCCGGCTCGCTGGCGAGCGCGGACAGGGGCGAGGCCGGCGGCCTCTCCGGCGCGCCGCTGTTTCATCCGTCTACAGCGGTCCTGGCCGAGGTCGCCCGCGCGCTGCGCGGCGAGTTCGACCTCATCGGTGCGGGCGGCATCGCGTCCGGCGCAGACGCCTATGCAAAACTCCGCGCCGGCGCCCACGCCGTTCAGCTTTACTCGATGCTCGTTTATGAAGGCCCGGGCCTCGCCGCCCGCATCGGCGATGAACTCGAAGCCTGCCGCCGCCGCGACGGCCTTGCCTCGATTGCCGAAGCAACGGGCAAGGGCCTTTAGCTCAGCTCAGAGCACCACGACCTGGCGGGCGACGGTGCCTTTGTTTGCCTTCAGGTTCTGCATGGCGCCTGTGATGCCGTCCATTCCGATCCTGTCGGAGATCAGATCGTCGAGGTGCAACTTGCCCTGCCGGTAGAGATCGACAAAGCGCGGGAAGTCGATCCGGAACCGGTTCGAGCCCATCACCGCGCCTTGCAGGCGCTTCTCTGTGACGAGGAGTTCGATGCCCGGCACCTCAATGTTCACGCCGGGCGAGATCATCCCGATGATGGTGGCAACACCGCGCGGGCGGAGCATGTGATAGGCCTGTTCGGCGGTTTGCTTGAGGCCGACGCATTCGAAGGAGTAATGTACGCCGCCCTTGGTGAGTTCCTTGACGGCTTCGACGGCGTTGACCTTGCCGGGATTGACCACGTCGGTCGCGCCGAAGCGGACGGCAAGCTGCAGTTTTTCGTCCGACAGGTCGACCGCGATGATGCGGGACGCGCCAGCAATCGCCGCGCCGTTGATAGCTGCAAGGCCGACACCGCCGCAACCGACGACGGCAACGGTGGAGCCGGGTTCGACCTTGGCCGAATGGAAGACCGAGCCGACGCCGGTAATGACGCCGCAGCCAATGAGGCAGGCGCGGTCGAGCGGCATGTCCTTGTCGATGGTGCAGAGGGCGTTCTCGTGGACGAGGATCTGCTCGGCGAAGGACGAGAGGTTCAGGAACTGGCCGACCTTTTCCTTGCCGATGGAGAGACGCGGCGCTTCTTCCGGGCCGCGCTTGAACTGGGCGCCGTTGACCGTGTGGCAGACGGACATGTGGCCGGTGAGGCAATGCTCGCACACGCCGCAGAACGGCGAGAGGATCGAGATGACATGGTCGCCCGGCTTCACGGCGGTGACCATCGAGCCGACCTGTTCGACGATGCCTGCGCTTTCGTGGCCGAGGATGACCGGCATTTCGGTTGGGAAATTGCCATCCCAGAAGTGAACGTCGGAATGGCAGACACCGAAGGCCTTCAGGCGCACGAGCACTTCGCGCGGGCCGGGCTTCGAAATGGTAACTTCCTCAATCGTCAGAGGCTTGTTGGCCTCCCGCATCACGGCAGCTTTCATGGCTTGGTTTCCTCCCGGTTTTTGTGTTTTGCGGAGTGTCTCGCAAGGCGGCGGAATTGACCAGAGTGACGTTGGGGGAAGATTGAGCCCTGCCGCCCGGAAGCGCCGACCGAAACTCACGCGCTGAAGTGACCGATCGTTCGGAGCTTTTGACCCTTCTGTTCGCCGCTTAAGGCATGAAAACCGGAAAGGGCTGGAAACTCCACCTGGCCGTCGGCACCCCCGAAGATGTGGCCCCGGCCAATGCTCAACGCAAACCGGCGGCCGGGCTTCGGGTTGAGGTCTGGCGTGATGTCTCTCACGCCGTATTGAACGTGATGAGAAATGTCCCAGTGATGCGCCACTCCCGGATGGCGCACGTTGATCCAGCAATGACCCGTCGGCCAATTCGGCTTTGGAGTCGCGACGTGTCCGCCCATGACATAGGCTGCCTCGACCCCCAGAGCGCGCAAGGCAGCGACTGCGACGGTGTGCATGTCAACACACGTGCCAGAGGTCAGCCCGCATTCCAATGCGGGCATCGACTCGAGATCGTCGCCCAAGGCGATTTCTCTTTTCCCGTATTCAAAGTGGTCACCGATGAACTGAATGATTCGCGGGATCCGGAGTGGCAGGTCCATCTCGGGAAACTGCTGGCAGACTTGTTCGACGAGGGCTTGCGAGGGTCGTTCAAAACGGCTGTTGCGAGGGATAAAATGATCTTCATTGAGACCAGGCCCGGCTTCGTCATACGTCATGCGCACCGCGGGCGTGCCGCCCGCCTGTAGCGAGAAGCGATAGGCGGACGTGGTGCCATCAAGACTTTGAAGGATGTCGACCGGTTCGGCGCCTTCAAAAGCCACCTGCATGATCTTCTGCTCAAAGGTGTTGATCGGCACAGGAAACAAATAGTCGCCTGCGCTAATAACAGGCTGTTCCAGGTGGCATTCAAACTGGCTCATCTGCGACACCTTTCAATACGGACAGGCGCTTTGCAAGGGCGATATTAGGTTCGCTGCGATCGATCAGAACGCGTCAACCCGCCATCGCCTTCAGGGCGGTGCGGGTGACGTCGTCCGCCGGGAAGAGCAGCTCAAGGCGCAGGTCGCGGACGGTCACGTCTTCACTGGTGCCGAAATGGGCGATGGTGGAGAGGAAGCTCAACTGCCCGCCGGGCACATTGACGATAAGCGGAACAAGCGGGCGCCGCGGCGCGCCGCCGGGAAGGGGGTGCTTGAGGCTGGCGGCGTCGAGCGCGTCCAGCAGTTCCCGCAGCACAGGATCGTTGCCGGCTTCCAGCGCTTCGAGCGCGATGCGTCCGCGCATTTCATGGATGACTTCAGGCAGGTTGGCGATGAAGGCCTGAGCGGCGACGCTGTCCGTCAGCATGCGGACAAGATTTGTTTCGTCGGTCTCACCTTGCAAGGGCGCAAGCAGGGCGGCGGCGACGGCGTTGGCGTCCCGCATCCGCCAGTGCCGGTCGCACAGGATGGCCGGCCACGGCGCGTGGCGGTCCATAATTTCCTGAAGCACGGCCCGAAACGGCCCGAGCGCTTCGGAATCGAGCGGGGAAGCGGGGAACACCGGCGCGAAGCCTGCGGCCTGCAGCAGCGCGTTCTGGCTGCCGAGCGGCAGGACGAGACCTTCGGACAGTTGAAGCACCATCTCGCGACTAGGCTTCGCGCGCCCGGTTTCGAGGAAGGAGAGGTGGCGGGCGGAGACATTGCAGTCGAGCGCAAGGTCGAGCTGGCTCATCCGGCGGCCGGCGCGAAACCGGCGCAGGAGGGCGGCGAAGGCATCGCCCTCGGCGACGGGAAGGATGGGGGCACGCAGGCTCATGGGATCATTTTCGCAAGGCCGGGTGCGCCTGTCCATGACCTGCGCGGTAATTGCGGGACTTACCTCGGTGGGGCGAGGATGGGCCGTCCAATGACAGGAGACAGACGTGAGCGGACTTTGGAAGACCTGGATCACCCTCTGGTGCTGGGGCGTCATTCTCTTCGGCGCGGTGCTCGCCACTGCCGGACTTCCGGCAACCGAAGGTATGGCCGGGCTGGCGTTCAGCGTGATCGGCGGCGCCGATGTGGGGCCGAGCTATTTCGATCCGCCGGGCATGCGCTTCTCCGTGGCGCTGATGGGCGCGGTGACGCTCGGCTGGGGTTTCACGATCCTGTTCCTGTTGCCGGCCATCCATGCCGCCGGCGCACCGGCCTGGCGGGGGCTCGTGGCAGCGATGATGATCTGGTTCGTGATCGACAGCGCCTTTTCCGTGATGACCGGCTTTGCCCTCAATGCCGTGTCCAACACAGTGCTCGTCATCCTACTTCTCATTCCGCTGCTCGCCAGCGGCGCCCTGAAATCTGCCCGCTGATCATTCCACAACCGGAGACTTGCCGTGACGACGACCGAAACTTCTGCCGCCGAGACGGTTCACGCCTTCCTGAATGCCATCACCGCTTTTGACTATGACGCCGCCATGACGCTGATTACGCCGGGCTGTGAATATGAAAACATGCCGATGGGAAAGGCGATCGGGCCGGCCGGGGTGCGGGGCGTGCTGGAGCCATTCTTCTCGCCCACGCTGGAGAACGAGTTCCGCATCCTCCGGGAGTTGACGAACGGCAAGACGGTCTTCACCGAACGGTTTGACCGCCACCGCCTCGCGACCGGCTGGGTGGAGTTGCCGGTTGCAGGCGTCTGGGAAGTCGAGAACGGGCTGATCACCGTATGGCGCGAGTTTTTCGACCTCGCCACCATCCTTTCGAAATGGCCCGCGCCCGCGAGTTCGTTACTTCGCGGGGGCAGTCGCCGCGCCAAGCACGGGTGCCGGGGCCGGGATCAGGCCGAGCGCCCGGCCCATGACGTGGAAGATCTCGTTCTGCTCGATCACGCCGGAGATGAGATTGGCGCCGGGCCCGGAGGCGAAGGCGGCAACGTCTTCGCCGGCATGGGTTTCCGAACCTAGAGGAACGAGGGCGGGCTGGCGGAAGTCCGGCGCCAGTGTGTCGACTTTGGTGAGGTCCTGGCGGGTGCAGTCGAGGATGTCCTTGCCGTCCTTGTCCGTGCCATTGACGCGGCAGGCGCCGGGGCCGTTGGCATAGGAAAGCGTCGTGTACGGAAGGCCGTCAGCGCCCATCGCGCCGCCTTCGCCGCCGGCGCCGGCGACCGAGATGCCGAGGATCGGGTTGCCGCGCTGCGCGTAGCCGCTGATCGTCAGGGTGTGCGAGTGGTCGGCGGTGACGATGATCAGCGTCTCTTCTGGATCGGTCATTTCCAGCGCGGTGGCAACCGCGAGGTCAAAGGCCATTGCGTCTTCGAGGGCACGGATGGCGTTGCCGCCATGATGGCCGTGATCGATGCGGCCGCCTTCGACCATCAGGATATAGCCGTCCTTGTCCTGCGACAGGCGGGTGATGGCGGCGCGCGTCATGTCGGCGATGTGGGGCTCGCCGGCTTTGTCCTGCTCGCGGTCGAGTTCGTATTGCATGTGCGAGGGTTCGAACAGGCCGAGGACTTTGGCGCTGGTTGTGAAGTCAGTTGCTTCGAAGCCCGCCTTGTCGAAGATAACCTTGTGATCGGCGGATTTCGCCGTCCATTCCTTGGTGAGGTCGCGGCCATCAGCGCGCTCGCCGGTCTGGTCGGCATATTCCGGGTCCGGCGTATCTTTGGCGAGGAATTTCGAGCGGCCACCGCCAAGGACGATATCAAAATTGCCGGCCGGCCATTCGATCAGCTGGCGCGCAATGTCCTTGCAGGTGTCGGAGGAAGCGCCGCGCATATTGGCGTCGGCTTCCCAGTCGCGCAGGGGCACTTTTGCGTAGGTGGCGCCCGGTGTGGCGTGCGTGATGCGCGCGGTGGAGACGAGACCGGCCGAGAGGCCCGCGCGGGCGGCGAGTTCGAACAGCGTGTCGGTTTCATTGCCCGCAACGGTGGCGCAGTTGCCGTAGCTGGCGGCACTGGTGACGCCGAGCACGCCGGAGAGGGTTTTCACGCCGCTGACCATCGCGGTCGCGGTGCCGGCCGAGTCGGAGATCTGGAAATTGTGGCTGTAGGTTTTCGAAAGCGCCGAATACGGCAGGTCGTCCATCGCAAGGTGGTAGCTTTCGCCGTCTAGGCCTTTCGACTGACCCGCATAGATGCGGGCAGCCGTGATGGTGGAAATGCCCATGCCGTCGCCGACGAAGAGGATGACGTTCTTGGCCGGCTTGATGCCGCGCTCGGTGATGCGTTCGTCTACGGCCGCCGCGGCGCTCACATAATACGCGTCGGTGGACTGTTTCGGCGTGGCAACGGCGCGCGCCGCGGCTGTGTCGGTAGCCTCGGGCGCGCTGGCGCAGGCGGCAAGGACGGCAAGGCTGGCGGTGAGGGCGGTGAGGGCGAAGCGCATCGACAAAGTCTCCGGTCGGGAAAGGGCATATCCCCTGTAGCCCAGCTTTGTGACGGTTTCGACCCTCAGACGGAGGCGGCGGGCCGGCTTTGCCGTTTTTGCTGGGCGAGCCAGACGGCGACGAGGATGGCGCCGGCGCCGGCGCACTGGATGACGGTCAGCGGTTCCTTGAACAGCGACCACGAGATGGCGGCGGCCACGACAGGCTGCGCGAGCACGAGGATGCCGGCAACGGCGGTGTCGGTGGAGCCGAGGCCGGAGATGATCAGGCCTTGCCCCGCCACCTGCACGATGATGGCGAGCGCAAGCGGCGCGCCAAATCCCGCAAGGGTCTCGGGCAGGAAGGATTCGCCGGAAGCCGCGACGACGCAGAAGGCCATCGCGGTTTCGAACACGCTCAGCCAGAACATCGCCTCGAGACCGCCCAAGGTGCGCCGGGCGAGTTTCGAGAACAGCATGTATCCGGAAACGAACACGGCTGCGAGCAAGGCGAAGAGGTCGCCGCGCAGCGCGCCTTCGCTCAGTTCGTTTCCGCCGAGCGCAAGGGCGGCAGCGCCGAGGATGGCGAGGATCGCGGCCAGGGCCCAGTTGAGGCCCGGGCGCTCCTTCAGGACGGCCCAGGCGGCGAGGCCGACGAGAACGTTTCCGAGATTGACGATAAAGGTGGCATTCGAGACGCTCGTCATCGTCAGGCTCCAATGCCAGAGCGCCATGTCGAGCGTGAAGAACATGGCGGCGACGAAGATGGCCGGGTTCGGTTTGCCCGGCAGCCGCCTATCCACGAGGAGAACCAGAGTAAACAGCATTGGCACGGCGAACAGGTATCGCCAGAAGGCAATCGCCTGCGGGCCGAGTTCGTCCAACCCCAAACGCAGGCCAATCGGCGCAAAGCCGAGCGCGATGCCGCCGCCGAGCACCATCAGCGGCCCAAGCCAGGGGCGCGGCTGGGTCACGGGACGAGGCGGGGCAACGGCATTTGTCATCAGTCCCGGGTCATCGCGCGGATATCGTCCGGCGTCATCCCTTCTTCGCGGTAGTCTGCCAAAGATTTGCTGCCTAAGCGCTTCGACAGCTTCTTGCCGTCGGGGCCGCGGATGAGCGGATGGAAGCGGTAGATCGGGGACGGCCAGTGCATCAGGGCTTGCAGGAGCGCGTGAATGGCCGTCACGGCGCGCAGGTCTTCGCCGCGCACGACATGCGTGATGCCCTGCAAGGCGTCATCGTGGCAGCAGGCGAGGTGGTAGCTGGTGGGCATGTCCTTGCGGGCGACCACGACGTCCCCAAACGCCTCCGGCCGGGCGGGCCGGAGGCGCGGGCCATCGGCGGTCCATTCGGTTACGGTCAGCTGGTCGAAGCGGGGACCGAGCGCTTGCCTGGCGGCGCAGAGCGACAGGCGCCAGGCGAAGGGCGCGTTCTGCGTGAGGCGGCGCGCTTCCTCGGTTTCCGGCAGCGGGCCGCTGACGAAGCCGGCCTCGTCCGGATCGGCCCCGGCCGGCAGGCGGGCGGAAATCTCGCGCCGGGTGAGAAAGCAGCGATAGACGAGGCCCCTTGCGCGAAGGGCATTGAGGGCGGCTTCATATTCGCCCATGTGATCGCACTGGCGGCGGAGGGGGCCGCGCCAGGTAAGGCCGAGCCAGGCCAGGTCGTCCGGAATGGCGGCTTCGAAGGCCGGGCGGCAGCGGGTTTCGTCGATATTCTCGATGCGGAGGATCACTTCGGCGCCGAGCATCGCAGCAGCGTCCCAGACAGCAAAGGCCGAGGCGGCATGCCCAAGATGCAGGCGTCCGGTTGGGGAAGGGGCAAAGCGGGTGCGCAGCAGGGGCAGTGTCCTGAGAATAGAGAGTTTCCCTGTTGCACGGATTTGGTATGAAACGTATCGCCTTGGAGCATTTGAAGGTAGCTTAGATGTTGATTGCCGGTTGGCTCGAAACCGCTGACACGTGGCTGAAAACCTACGTACCAGGCGCCGAATGGCTTGCCCTGTTCGGCGCCCTCATGCTCGTGCTGACCTGCCTCTGGCTGTTTTTCCGGTTGATGGTCGCGCTGCAGCGCCTGGCCAGCGCCATCGCCAATTCAAGCCGCGCAGCCCGCGCAAAAGCGAGCAAAACGCCGGGTTTCCGCATCCTGATGGCCCGCCCGGTGGGCGCAGCGTCCGCCCGCAATGCCCGTTGGCTCAGCGGCGCGCTCGAGCGCGACTTGCCGGTTTTTTCGTTTGGCGCGCCGTTTTCGCTGGTGCCGATGGGCCCGATCCGGGGCGGCCTTGCCACCGCGGCGGTGGCCAAGGCCCGCAAGCGCATGGCAACCGCGGACGCCGACCTGTTCGTGTGGTCCAGCCGCCAGAACAAGGGCGAGCGGGGCCTTGAAGTGCATGGTCTGAGCCGGGGCGGCGGACTGACCGCGGCGGACGCGCGCCTGTTCAGCATCGCGCTGCCAAGCGCGCGCAAGGCGCAGACCGGGTCCGCCGCGCGTGTGGCGGCCTACCTGATCGCGAAACACCTGCAACCGGCGCTCAGCGATCCGCAGGCCTTTCGCGCCGAGAAGATGCGTGAACTCGCGGCCGAACTGGACAGCGTACTCGCACAGGATCTTCCAGTGTCGCAGGCACTTCGCAATGAGGTTGAGGCGGACTTCTGCTCGGCCGGTATCCGTGTGGCTGAAGAAATGGGCGAGCTCGGCCCCCTCGAAAAGGTGATCCAGGTGCGGCGGCGCCATCTCGAGGCGGCCTCGCTCGCGGCCGATACAGGGCGCATCATCCAGGCCAAACTCGAACTTGGCCGCGCCCTGATCGTGCGGGCCGAGAAACAGTTCGACCAGGCGGTGGTGAAGGAAGCCATCAGCCACCTCGCGCAGGCCGTTGAAGGCTTGCGTAGCGATCCGACGATCCAGCGGGCGCAGTCAGCCTCCGACGCCTTGTTCAAGGCGCAAGCGATGATTGAATCGCGCAAGCGGTTTTCGCTGAATTTCGGGTCTTAGCCGCTCCTTCGCATCCCAAAGGCAGCCCCCACCCTGGCCCTCCCCGCAAGCGGGGGGTGCGAATATGTTCAACCTGCCTGCACCGGGGGGAGCGGGCAGCTAACGCCCGTGCCGCCGATGCCGCAATAGCCGTTGGGGTTCTTGGCCAGGTATTGCTGGTGGTAGTCTTCGGCAAGGAAGACGCCGGGACGTGGGCCGACCTCTGTCGTGACCGGTGCGCGGTGGCCGTTGGCGGAGAGTTCGGCATTGTAGGCGGTAATCATCTCGCGCGCGGTGCGTTCCTGCTCGGGCGTCGTGAAATAGAGGGCTGAGCGGTACTGCGTTCCGACATCATTGCCCTGGCGCATGCCCTGGGTCGGGTCATGGCTCTCGAGAAAGAGCTTCATCAGGTCCGCGAAGGAGACTTCGGCGGGGTTGAAGATGACCTCGACGATCTCTGTATGGCCGGTCTGGCCGGAGCAGACTTCGTCATATGTCGGGTTGGGCGTGATGCCGCCGGCATAGCCGACGCGGGTCAGCCAGACGCCTCTGGTTTTCCAGAAGATGCGCTCGGCGCCCCAGAAGCAGCCGAGGCCAAAGACTGCGGTCTCGTAACCGGCTGGGGCTTCGGCCTGGATCGGTCGGCCATTGACGAAATGGGCGGCGGCCGTCGGGATGGGCTTGGTGCGGCCGGGCAGGGCGGTATCGCGCGTCGGCAGGGCGGCAGGCTTGCGAGAGAAGAACATGGGCGGGTTTCCCTTGGTTTGACCCCGGATATGGGCATGGTTTGCAGCCGCGGCAATCACAAGCTTGCGACGGGGGCGGTCATCCGGTATCTGGCTCCGCTCTGCCCGGTGGGCAGGGTTGGAGAGGTGGCCGAGTGGTCGATGGCGCACGCCTGGAAAGTGTGTAGACGTTAACGCGTCTCCAGGGTTCGAATCCCTGTCTCTCCGCCAGACTCCCCAGACAGATCTAGCAATAACCCACTGAAATTGCTTAAATTTTTGCGGTACTTTGCACCACGTAGCACACGCCCGAACTTGATCTGCTGCACATTTTGCTACACGATTTGCTGCACAAAGTCCGCTAAGCGTGACGGAGGCGAGCCTGTCGATGTTAAAGCCCGGCGATACATGTCACTGGAAAGTCTCGCGAGGATCGTTGATAACTCTGTTCTCAGTCTGCCCGGCGCGGGCAACTGAAACCATCACCGTAGCCGAGACGGCGTGCACGAATTACACCACGTGATGGGACGCTACCGGCGAGCCAGTGCCGGAGAGCTGCACTCAACGCTGCGCGCCCTTACGCAAGTTCGTCATTCCACGCACCCAGCTCTATCGTCTCGACGATGGTCTCAGCTGAAAACCGCCTAGCGTCGGGCTGGGCAGCTGGATCCTGGAGAGCACAAATGCCAACCACTGCATGCACCGGCCCTCGACAACTCTGCCCTCAAGCCCACAGCGACGCGATCGGCGCCGCCCATAGCTTATCCCCGTAGCGAAATCGCTGGCGGCCATCATAGAGCACGATACCAGCGACAAACTTGTCGCCCAGAGCGCTGGCCAATTTGCGCATTGGCGCAAACGCTTCTGGCCTTACAGTTGCGCCCGCTTTGACTTCGATGGCGACGATCTCCCGGTTCCAGTTTTCGAGTATGAAGTCGATCTCGCCGCCATCATGGTCGCGGTAGTGATGGATCGAGATCCCGTCTGTGCTCCGGCCAGCCTGTTTGGCAAGCTCGGAATAGACGAAGGTCTCGGCCAGCGGCCCGAGCGAGACGCGGTCAGGCCCAAGCGATTCCGGATCGAGACGGCGCATCGCGGCGGCGAGGCCTGAGTCCACAAAATGCAGTTTCGGCATCCTGGCAAGGCGCTTCAGCTCATTGCGAAACCAGGGCCGAACACGCCGCACAAGGAACATCTGCTCGAGTATACCGACATGTCGGTCGACGGTCTTGCGGTCCATCGACAACTGCGCGCCAAGCTGGGTGAGATTGACCATCTCGCCGCAATGCTGCGCCAGAAGCTCGACGAGGCGCGGCAGGTCGCGGCGCCGGTCGAGCTGCGCGATGTCTGCAACGTCCTGCTCGATCAGCGCGCGGGCATAGGCGCCAAACCAGTTGCGGCGCCGGCCGGCGCCCGCTCTGGCCAGCGCCTCGGGAAAGCCGCCCGCCGCAATCCGTTTCGGCAGGTCGCCGGGGTCGAGCACGCCGCCGTCCGGCACGCGGCCCTGAAACACTTCGGCGATAAACTGCGAGGGCCGGCCTGCAATCTCGTCCTGCGCGAGCGGCAGAAGCTCGAACACTTCTATCCGGCCGGCGAGCGAGTCCTGGATCGAGGCCAGTGTGCGGATATCAGCGGAGCCGGTGATCAGGAACCGTCCCGGCGCAGGGTCCTCATCCACGGCCAGCTTTATGGCCAGCATCAGGTCCGGCACGCGCTGGATCTCGTCTATGATGGTCAGCCCTTTGGTGCGGCGGATGAAACCGGTCGGGTCATCTGCCGCCGCCCGCCGCGTTACGTCTTCATCGAGGCTCAGAAACGTCGCCCCCGCCCCGGCAATCGCGCGCACCAGCGTGGACTTACCCGACTGGCGCGGGCCCGAGACCGCCACCACGCGGGTATCCTTGAGCGCCTCGCGGATGCCAGGCTCGATGAAACGCGGATACATACGGCCTCCATACAGAATCGACCGGACAAGTACCCCAAAAACGGGTGCCTAGATACCGAAAAACGGGCGCCGAAGAGCCAAAAAACGGGTGTGAACCGCAAAAGCCGCGCGACGCAGTCGCGCCCTGAACGCCGCCAAAAGGTCGATATCCGACAATGCAAGGTCCAGCGATTCCGGGCTGGTATCAATCCTGCTTTCCGCCTCAGGGGGCATCCGGGAGCCCGCTGTGCGGAGACACGAGCTGTCATTCGAGGAAGAGGAGCGGTTCTCGCGCCCTAAGCGCTCCGTCAGGAATCTACACCAGCCGAATGGACGTTACCCAGCTCTGCGTCCGTGCGTCCTTTTCCTCTACGGAATGTGTTTATTTCTAAACGAATTTCAGGGTTGTACCTCAATGAAATATTATCACTACAGGTTCTAAATGGAAAGCCATTCAACTTATTGGCCGCTGATCTGTGAGGGGCTTGCGAGAGATTCAAATGGCTTTGTTTCACGGCTCTTCGATAGGCCAGAAGCTCTTTGGCCTGGTTTTGATATCTCTCATCGCCACCGGCGTGGTGACGGCGACGATTTCCGGCTGGATCGATGCCCGGCGGCAAACGGCGCTGGAAACCGAGCGTCTTCTGCAGACGGCACGCGTCATTGGATCCCTTGCTGCAGACCCCGTCCGCCGCGGCGAAAGCGCCGGCGCGTTCCTGGCCGTCCGGTCCATCAGCCAGATGCCGGACATCATCTACGCCCGGATCGAGAGCGCTGAAGGCGAGCTTCTGGCCGAAACCGGCGCAGGTGTGCGCCTCAACTCTGACACATATCTGGCCGGGGGCGCTTCGGCCCCTCTATGGTCGGTGTTCAACAGCGGCACGCTGATGGTCTCCGCGCCCGTAATGAGCGAGGGGGAAACAGTCGGCGAGATCACCCTGCTCAGTGAGACGCCGGGGCTCAAGGCCCGCATATTCAGCGCGGTTCTGACCAGCCTGGCAGGGGTAGGCGTCGCCCTGATGCTCGGGCTCTTCATCGCGCTTCGCATGGCGCGCCGCATCAGCCGCCCGATTACAGAACTGGCCGCCTTCACCGTCGCAGTCGGTGAGTCCGGCGACTATGCGCTCAAGGCAGACATCGTCGCCGACGGCGAGGTTGGGGGCCTGGTTGCAAGCTTTCAGTCGATGATGAGCGGTATCAAGGCCAGGGATGAGCGGATCGCGGCGCAGGTGGCGGGCCTGGAAGAGCAGGTATCGGAGCGAACTGCAGAGCTGTCGATCGCCAAGATCGCAGCCGAGGAGGCAACATCGGCCAAGTCAGAGTTCCTGGCAATGATGAGCCACGAAATCAGGACGCCGATGAACGGCATCCTGGCGCTCAGCGAACTGCTGGCGAGCGCGAACCTGCCACCGCGCCAGCGCCGTTATGCCACCGTCATTGCCAAGTCCGGAAAGTCCCTTCTGGGCATCATCAATGACATTCTCGACTTCTCCAAGGTCGAGGCAGGCAAGCTTGAACTTGAGGCCGTTGAGGTCGATCTTGCCGAAATCGCCGAGGACGTGGCCAGCCTGTTCGCAGAGCGTGCAAAGGAGAAGGGTCTGGACCTGGCGGTCTTCGTAGATCCGCGGATCCCGCCCGTGAAGGCTGACCCCACCAGACTGCGCCAGGTGCTCAGCAACCTCGCGAACAATGCGATCAAGTTCACAGAAACCGGCGGCGTGCTGATTGCCATAGAGCCCGGCCGGGCGGGACCCGGCAGCGTTCTCTTCAGTGTGACAGATACCGGATGCGGTATTCCGGAAGATAAGCTTCCCACGCTGTTCGAGGCCTTTTCCCAGGTCGATTCATCCACAACCCGAAAACATGGCGGCACCGGACTCGGCCTGACGATATGTGATCGCCTGGTGCGCGCCATGAACGGCGAGTGGCGGCTGTCGAGCATCATCGGCGAGGGTTCAACGTTTGCGTTTGAAGCGGCCCTCAGCCCGGCTGGCGAGCCTGTGTCCTTCAACGCCGGCTCATCTGAGCGAGCGGTCTCCATAGAAGGCGTTGGCTGCATGACCGGGCGGGCGCTGACCGGCTATCTTCAGGCCTTCGGGATTTCGGTTTCCAGTTCGCAGTCGGGGCTCGCCGCCACATTCCGGGGGGCGGGCCGGGGGGCGGGGCGGGCGGCGGACTTGCCGGCAGCACCCATTCCAACCGTCCTGGTCGGGACGCCAGACAGCGATGAAGACAGCGATGAAGACACCGGTGCCTGTGTCCTGCAAAGGCCGGTCCGGCGCTGCGACGTGATGACCCTGGCAGCCCAGATCCACGCCGGCGTGCCCCTCGCCCTGCGTGAGGCCGCCGCCGCTGCCTTCCTTGCTGTCCAGTTCCCGGGCGCGCGCGTTCTGGTTGTCGACGACGCGGAGCTCAACCGGGAAGTGGCCTGCGAAGCCCTGCAGCAACTGGGCGTCATTGCGTCGGTCGCGCAGAACGGCGCCGAAGCTGTCGAGCGCCTTCGCGCCGAAGCCTTTGACCTCGTTTTCATGGACGGCTCCATGCCTGTCATGGACGGCTTCGAAGCCGCGGCCATCATTCGCCAGGAGGAGGCTGGCCGGGGCCAGAGGCGCACACCGATCCTTGCGCTCACTGCACATGTCGTCGGCTCGGCATCTGACGCCTGGCGCGGCGCAGGCATGGATGGGGTCATCTATAAGCCGTTTACCATAAGCGATATCGCAAAGGCCCTTGATACATATTGCGGACATCTCGCCAGCCAGCCGCTTGAACCGGCCGGCCCTGCCTCATCGCCGCATGACGGGGCGGACAAGGCGCTGTTTGATCCCGCCATCCGGGCCGAGCTGGCCGCCATGAGCCTCAATGGCCGGCCTAACTTTGTCGCCAGGGTCGAGGCGCTCTATGCGGCGAATGCGCCAGCCCGCCTCCAGGACCTCAGGACCGCGCTTTCGGCGGGCGACCTTGAAGCCTGCGCGCAGGCTGCCCACGCCCTTAAGTCAATGAGCCTGAGCCTTGGTGCCTCAGCGGTAGCCAGGGCTGCCGCAAGCGCCGAGATGGCTGCGAGAACAGGTGAAACGCGGGGGATTGATCCTGCGATGATTTCGGAGATCCTTGACCGGACCCTGGCGGCAGCCGCCGGGGAGCGAGCCGCGCCAGAGGCCGCCGGTGCATACAAGGACATCGGCGCCGACCTTGCTCAGGCAATCGCCGCAGGCCATCTAAGCCTTCGCTACCAGCCGATCATGGACCGTAACGGCGAGTTCGCCGGCAAGGCGGAGGCTCTGGTAAGCTGGAATTGCCCCGAGAGGGGTCTCAGGCCTCCCGATGAGTTCATACCCGCGCTCGAGGCGAATGGAGTGATCTCGAGGCTGACGGACTTCGTCCTGGAACGGGCGATGCGTGAGGCGCTGGCGAGGGACGATCTCCACATCTCGGTCAATGCATCCGCCACCGAATTCCAGCAGCGTGATTTCCCTGACCGGATTGCCGACGTCGCCCGCCTCACGGCCTTTCCGCTTGAACGTCTCGAAATCGAAATAACCGAGACCGCTGTCCTGAACCAGGAATTGGCCGAAAAGACGCTCGAACGCCTTCAGGCGCTCGGCGTGCGGGTTGCACTCGATGATTTCGGCGCCGGCTATACCAGCCTTCACGCCCTTCGCCGGCTGCGCTTTTCGACCCTGAAGATTGACCGGAGTTTTGTTACCCATTGCGCGCAGGACTCCGCCTCAGCGGCGATCATTCTGGCGGTCATTGGGGTCGGCAGGGCGCTGGGGATGAAGCTCGTTGCCGAAGGCGTGGAAACCGAGGCGCAGGCTAAGATAGTGCGAATAGCCGGCGTTCATTTTATCCAGGGCTACCTGTACGGGGCCCCGGGCAAATTCACGGACTTGCCAGGAGCCGGGATAAAGGCAGATGCACCGCCCATCCCGGTTGGCCGGACAACCCTGCCAGCGACCTGGCACCGCCGGGGAGGCGCCTTTCCGGGCCGTGTGGACAGCATGGGTTTCACGCATTTTTAATGAGGTCTTACGGGTCCAGGCCGGGCTCTGATCAAGGCGCGACCTTAGGAAAAGCGTCCTGAGTCCCATTTGCCGCCCGGCCCGGGCAGGCGCTCATTGCCGCGCCATGAACTAACTGACCCTGATTTCGGTCGGTCTCTTAATCTAAACTCAAATGAATACAGTGTAATACGAACGAGCCCGAATTGGATCAAGGAACGTTTTATGCCCGGCTTCGAGTATGTGCTCAATCAGGATGCGCGAATACTCTTCGTCGACGATGATCCTATTCTGCGGGAGTTCGCGCAGGTCAACCTGTCATCGCCCACAGTGTGCGTGGACCTGGCCTTTAACGGACGCGAAGCCCTGGACCTCCTTGAGGCCGGCGATTACGACGCCATGCTTCTCGATCTGGAAATGCCCGTGCTGAACGGCTTCGATACCCTGGTTCATGTTCGTAACGATGCGCGATGCGAGCATCTGGCCGTAATCGTGCAAACCGGCAGAGAGGATGTCGCCGCCATTGACGAGGCATTCCGCCTCGGCGCGACGTCTTTCGTGACAAAGCCCCTGAACTGGCGGCTGCTTTCATATCAGATCCGGTTCATTATTCGCGCCTCAAGAGCCGAAGCCGATCTTCGCTACGCCGCGCAGAAAAAAAAAGCGTGAGCATGGACTTTCCGGCGCAGATCATAAACCTGGCCTCGTTAACGGTAAAACGGCTCTGGTCCAGCACCCGGGGCTCGATTGCACAGCTGGCGGCCGTGGCCGTACCTGCCCTCTCGCTTGTGTCCATCGCCACGGTTGAACTTGTTGCCGTGAGCGCCTCAGGAAGCCGGGTCCAAAGCATAGCCGACGCCGCCGCCCTTGAAGGGGCCCAGCATCTGAGCCTGGCCGTTGATCCGAAGGTCATCAAAGAGCGGACCGCTTCATTCGTAGAGGCGCAGTTCGCCGGGTGGAGCGACGCGCCGGCCTATCAGGCCACTTATGAGATTGTAGACTGGAACGGACAGAACGCTATCCGGGTGCTCCTGAGCGGCAACCGTCCCTCATTCTTCTCCAGCAAACTTCCCGAGGGCGGGTGGAAATTCCGGGGCGAAGCAACCGCGGCCCCCGTCGGCAAAACGCCCCTCTGTGTCCTTGCGAGCGGCAGCAGTGGCCAGACAACTAGTATTAATCTTGCGGACACATCCGTCATCGAAGCCCCGGACTGCGGAGTGCATTCAAACGCGGACATTGTTCTCGAGAAGCCGGCGCAGATCACGGGCCGCAGGATCCAGGCGGTGCTGACCGCAACCGGCGGGACGATGACGCCGGCTGCCGGGATCGGCGCCACCGAGATCAAAGACCCCTTCGCCTCCATGACTTTCCCGAGCACGAATTCGTGCCCTTTCTCCGGGAACGGACAAGCTAACCCCGTCAATTACGGGCCGCACGGAACATACTTTCTCCCGCCCGGGATCCATTGTCGCCCAATCGTCGTCAAAAGCAACGCGACACTCGTGCTGGAACCCGGCGATCATTTCTTCCGGAAGAACTTGCAGCTGCAGGGGCCGGCCCGCCTGACCGGAGAGAACGTGTTCCTTTTTTTCGACCACGGGTCGGATCCGCTATTGAATGCTCCGAATGCAAGGGTCAACCTTTCAGGCCGCAAGAGCGGCCCCTATGCTGGAATGGTCATGGCGACCATTGCCGGCAATCAGCCCAATATCAGCCTGCCAGGAAGCATCGTCGAGCAGCTTCTCGGGGTCGTCTATGTTCGCATCGGATTCCTTGAAGTCAACGGCAACGGCGTTGCGGCTTCGGACAGCGACTGGACGGTGATTGTTGCAAAGCAGGTCAAGACGACGGGCTCCGCGAGGATCCGTATCAATGCTGACTATGATGGCAGCGACGTACCTGTCCCGAACGGGGTCGGCCCGACTGGCGGACAACCGGGCGGGGACGGGACCCGGCTGATCGACTAGGAAACAGCGTAAGCGATAGGGGTGGGCGCCCCTCCGGCGGTAGCCGTGTACCGGTGAAGCGGTGTTGCAAACCGCATCCGCCAGCGCAGCCTGGGCACACGCGCCGCCGCGCTGAACTGCGGCCCGAGGAACCGGCTCACGGTAAGCGGTGCGTGCGCCCCACCCATATGATGGGTTTTCCGGCGGCGGCTTTTCAGCGAGCTTTGCGTTTTGGTTTGGAGCAAAGCGTTGGAACAAACGGTGCAACATTTGTTGGCTTCGGCTGGGAGCAACATAAGCCGGCTTGAGGTTCTCGAGGGTCCGACGGGGCGTCGCAATTGGCCCGATGAGGTCAAAGCGCAGATCGTTGCCGAAAGCTTCGAGCCGGGCGTGAAGGTGAGCGCGGTTGCGCATCGCCACGGCCTGACGCCGCAGCATCTAACCGGATGGCGCCGGGCGGCGCGCGAGGGGCGACTGATACTACCATCGGCTGGCGAAGAACCCTTTGCCCATCTGGTCGTGGGCGATCCCCGCACGGCCGAGCATGATGACCAATGCAGGTGCGGGTCGATCAGCATTGAGACGGGCGGGATCGTCGTTCGGGTGCCGGCGGATATCAGCGCGGCCCGTCTTGGCGACATTGTCCGCGTCCTGCGCATCACATGATCCTGACCGGACAGGGCCTGAGGGTGGTCGTGGCGGTGAAGCCTGTGGACTTCCGCAAAGGCCATGACGGCCTTGCGGCGGTGGTGCAGTCGGAGCTGGGCCTCGATCCTCATTCGGGGATCATCGTCGTGTTCCGTTCGAAGCGGGCCGACCGGATCAAGGTGCTGACCTGGGACGGGGGCGGGCTGGTGCTCGCCTATAAGCGGCTGGAACAGGGCAGCTTTGCCTGGCCGCCGATCCGGGACGGGGTGATGAAGCTCTCCGCGGCGCAGTTCGGCGCGCTATTTGAAGGTCTCGACTGGCGCAAGGTACGCGCGGTGAATGTTCGCCGTCCGAACCTTGTCGAATAAGCGAGTCACCGCGAACGAAGCAGTGTATAATATGGCTTATGCCCGAGACGCTCACTGCTTCAGAACTTGCCGGACTTCCGCCGAAGGTGCGGGCGGTTCTGGCGGCGCAGGCGGAGTTGATTGAGGCGCGTGCAGAACAGATCGCGGCGCACGAACAGAAAGCTGCCGCTGCTGAAAAAAAGGCCGCTGCGGCTGAAGAGAGCGCCGCCGCCATCGCCGACGAGATCGGAGAAATCAAAGCCCGGAACGAACGGCTTGAGTATCTGGTGAAGGAACTGCGCCGCGCGCTCTACGGCAAGAAATCCGAGCGCCTTGATCCGGACCAGCTGGACCTGTTGCTTGAAGATCTCGAGACGGCGGTTGCACAGGCTGAGGAAGAAAGCGAAGCGCGCAGTCGCGGGCGCTCGGCGCGTGAGCCTTCCCGGCGCAATATCGGCCGCCTGCCGGACCATCTTGAGCGGATCGAACGCGTGATCGAGCCAGAGAGCCTCCAGTGCCCGTGCGGGTGCGGCGAGATGGTGAGGATCGGCGAGGACCGCACGGAGCGGCTCGACTGCGTACCTGCGAAGCTTCGGGTGATCGTCACGGTACGTCCCAAATATGCCTGCCGGACCTGCGAGGCTGGCGTGACGCAGGCGCCGGCCCCGGCGCACCTGATCGAAAGCGGTCTGCCGACCGAAGCGCTGATCGCGCAGGTCCTCGTCTCCAAATACGGCGATCATCTTCCTCTTTACCGGCAGGCGCAGATCTTTGCCCGGTCTGGTGTCCAGCTTGATCGTTCGACCCTCGCGGGCTGGAGCGGGGCCGCGGGCTATCATCTTGCGCCGCTGGTGCGGCGGCTTGCGGAAATCCTCAAAACCTCAGGCCACCTGTTCATGGATGAAACCCGATGTCCGGTGCTCGATCCGGGGCAAGGCAGGACCAAGAGCGGTTATCTCTGGGCGCTGGCCCGGGACGAGCGCGGCTGGGGCGGGACGGGTCCGCCGGGCGTGGTTTACTTCTACGCTGATGGCCGGGGCGGAAAGCATGCCGAGGCGTTCCTGAATGGGTTCACCGGAACACTGCAGGTTGATGCCTATGCGGGCTACTGTTCCCCGTCAGCGACTGTGAGACAGATCGGCCAAATTGCTTGAGGAGGATTTCTGGCTCATCGTAACTGATACGAGGAGTGAAGATGAGACAGAAATCCGGGCCGAAAGAGTCTTCGGCCGAGAAGCATGTACAGGCAATCAAGCGTCAGACCCGGCGGAAGTTTTCAGCCGAGGAGAAGATCCGGATTGTCCTTGAAGGTCTACGCGGCGAGTACTCGATTGCCGAGCTGTGCCGGCGCGAGGGAATCGCCCAGGGGCTGTATTACACCTGGTCGAAGGAGTTCCTCGAAGCCGGCAAGAAGCGGCTGTCGGGCGACACGGAGCGCCAGGCGACGTCGGGCGAAGTGACAGGCCTGAAGCGTGAGATGCGTGACCTGAAGGAGGTTGTGGCGGACCTGACCCTTGAG